>NZ_JBDOQS010000001.1:0-972697 GCF_039839285.1 Mucilaginibacter sp. CAU 1740
AAATGAGGCAGTATCTCTCTATGAACATACCTTATGGTTGTTGGGGTGACCATCTGCTCTCATCCCTTTTCACTTTATTTGATTGCTAATTTATCAATTGACAACAAACATAGGAGGGGTGACAAGCAAAGCGATGTCGGGGTGAGTAACCGCCGCTTTACTTCACCATCCTCCCCTTCCAGGCGTACTTTTTGTTTTTGCCTAAAAAGCCTATGATGATAAAGTAAATGATATTAGCAGGCAAGGTAAAGCTCACGTACCACAACAGTTCGCGGCGTTTTAAAAAATTCATGATCGGAGTCATGTATATCAGATCGATAATATATTTTACACCTATCGTGATCAAAAACAACTTTAGAAAATAAAGATTGAAAAGGCCAAGCACCGCGGTGAACAATAACATAAAATTGCACAGCCACACACTAAGTGCGAATGCCACCATGCGTTTATCTTTATATTTTGTAGATTTCGACGCCCACCTGCGCCTTTGCTGCATAAACTCCTTTAGGTTTGGTTTGGCATGCGTGTAAACAATGGCTTCACGGCGTTTTAAAAAAGCTATCCTGCCAGGATATTTTACCGCTACTTTATGCAGCAGCAACTCGTCATCGCCTGATGCAAGCTCATCGATCCCGGTAAAGCCGCCAACCTCATAAAACACGTCTTTACGATATGCAAAATTAGCCCCATTGCAGGTGGCGGCAAAGCCGTTGGTCATGAATGAGCCGCCCATGCCTATCAGCGATGAAAAATCGAGCGTTTGCATGCGCTCAAATACAGATTGCTCCTGGAAATACGTCACTGGCGATGAGATCATCACCAAATCGTTTTGCTCGTAAAATCCTACCACGGTGCTGATCCATGAAGTGCCCATGCGGCAATCGGCATCGGTAGCCATCAAAAAATCGCCTGTTGATAGTTTTATCGCTTCGGCAATGGCTTTCTTTTTATAGGAGTTCAGCGCGTCGCCCAGTTGAAGTTGTAAAAGTTTTACGCCTTGCGCTTCATAACTTCTAATAATATTGGCTGTATTATCTGTTGAGTGATCGTCGACAATGATTATCTCGATTAAATGTTTAGGATAATCCTGAGCCAACAGATCGTTGATGGTTTTGCCGATGCTTTCTTCCTCGTTACGGGCGGCTATCATTACGGTAACACGGGTTTTGAAGGAAGGTGCCGCCACCGGTCCGCGGGTAGCCTTTGCCCAACCTATACGTAAATACATAAGCAAAACCACATATAAACTAATGGAAAATACAGAAAGGATACTAATCAGCGCGATCAAAGAATTTGAGTTTTAAAACGAATAATGAACCTAAAATAGCAGGAATAAATAAATTAATGAGCCATATTGACGATACCCCGGCAATTACGGCAATATTTTGATCGGTAATGTAAACAAATAGGTGCGAGGCCGTGAAACCACGCACGCCGATATCAAAAAGATCTAAAGAAGGGATAGCCGACGATACCAGGAAAAACAGCATCAACATCATCAGCATCTCAAAAACGGGCATGCTTGGCACCAACATCCTGAACACTAAAAAATACTGAAAGGAGAATGTGGCATAGCGGGCCACACTAAAGCCCATAATGGTAAGTAGCTCATGGAAATGGTATCTCCCCATCACCTCAAAAAAGCGATGATATTTTTTGATATACGGGATCCTATCAAAAAAACCTACAACCCAGTTAATGTGAAAATACAATACCAGCTGTATAGCAACAATTATAGCGCAAACAGTTGTTATAGCCCAGGCCAATGTGTTATTAGTATGGATGTAGCTAAATACAAACCAGGCCATGGCAATTACCCCCAATACGTTGGTAACCGATCCCTGGCTAAATGAACCTACGCCCATGGCAAACACGCCGGGCACACGCTTACGGGGCGGCAAAAACATAACCCTACCACCATATTCACCTAAACGATTTGGCGTGGTAACGGCCCAGGTAAGGCCGCAAAAAACAGCCTCGACGGCCTCCCACAAACTAATATTGATGAGGGCTTTGGTTACATAACGCCATTTGAGGGCCTCCAAAAACCAGTTCAGGAACATAAGCAGCACCACTAGGCCCATGGTAATAACCACCTGCGTTGTGCTTATGTGCGATGCGAAGTATTCAAACTGCTTTAAGTCGTTATTTTTTTTGATGAACTGGCGGTAAATGAACCAACCGGCAACAATCAAAATACCCGCCTTTAAAAGGTAGGAGACTATCTTTTTGGTAGAAGCTGTCAAACAGGTAAAATTTATGCAATGTTACAAAAAAATGGGGCAAGGTTTTGCCTGCCCCATATAACGTTACATAATTCCTTTTGTTCACTTTAAGCGCGCTTTTAAAAAGGCGAGGGTATTGGTGTATGCATCCTTGGTTGCATCGCTATTATAAATAGGGTTGCTTGGGTTTGCAAAACCATGATCGGCATCGTATTGGTGCACCGAAAGTTTCTTTCCGGCGGCCTTCATATCGGTTTCAAATTTGGCCACTACCTTCGGGTTGATCCATTGGTCTTTATTGGCAAAGTTGCCCAACACATCGGCATTAAGGGTTTTAAGCTTAGCTACATCTTGCTCGGGCATGCCGTAGTACATTACACAGCCTACTGCTTTTTTTCCTGCCAATAAACTGGTTTGTAAACTCCAACCGCCACCAAAGCACCAACCAATGGTTGCGATATGGGCTTTTGCACCGGCATAAGCGATAGCTCCGTTTACAATGGCGCGGGCACGATCATCATTAACGCCCTGCATAAATTTGCCGGCATCTTCGCGGGTGGTGGCAACTTTACCATCGTACAGGTCAAGGTCGATGATATTTACGTTGCCGAGGTCGTTGTACAATTTTTCCGATTCTTTTTTTACATAATCGTTAAGGCCCCACCACTCGTGTATTACAAACAGGTAGTTGTTGGTTGGCTTCTTTGCTTTCATAAAAAAGGCGGTGGCCTCTTTACCATCAGGTGTTTTGTAAGTGATGGATTCGCCGATGCTGCTTTGAAAACGTATAGGCAACGGATTTTTGTGCGACATTTTGAAAGCCGGGTTTGAAGCCAGCATAGCAAATTGTTGTGTTGCTGATGATGGGTTGCTGCAGCAAACTACTTTACGCTGCGCGAATGTAACTGCGCTGATGCCTAAAGCTAATGTTAGTAAGATGAGTTTTTTCATGAGGATTGATTTATTACGAATTTATTTAAAAATACGGGGCGGGGCAAGTTGGCGTTGCTTGTTTGTAATTTGGTTCTGAAATTTTTACAGTAATCTTTCGAACTTGATCGGATTGCATTAATACTGGGGGAGGCTTTGGGGTTGATGACTTAGAAATTTCTATACGAATTTTTACGAATTAGCGAATTACACGAATTGGCGCCACACACACTTTAGATATTCGCGTAATTTGGATAGCTGGACAATCAATTCGTGTGAAAATTCTTATTATCATTTAATGCAACCGGCAGATAGTGTAGCCAAAACAGAATGCTTGTTGTTGAGAGGATTTAAGCGAAAGCAACGGTTAAATATTTTATATAATGGGTTGTTCTATACCTTTTTGAAACTTTAACCAGTAAACCATCGTTTATAATATATTATAAATCATAATATATCATGATATCAACGCCTCCTGTTCCCGAAAATGAGATGGATAGGCTGTTAACCCTCTCCACATTCGATTTTGATTATACCGAACATAAAGACAGCTTTAATGACCTGGCCAAGCTGGCCGCTAAGGTTGCCGGTACCGAGATCTCGCTGGTAAACCTCATCGACTCGTTTACCCAATGGAGCATCAGTGGCCACGGACTGGAAGTTGAGCAAATGCCGCGCGAAGATTCTGTTTGCCAATACACCATCATTAACGGCGAGCATTTTGAGGTGGAAGACCTGCGTACCGACGAACGCTTTAAAGATAAATTTTACGTAACCGACGAGCCTAAGCTGAGGTATTATTATGGCATCCCCCTAAAAACAAAAAGCAACCATAATATAGGCGCACTATGTGTACTGGATAAAAACGCAAGGGAACTCTCGCCCGAAAAAGTTGAACTATTAAAGATCATCGCCGACGAAATTGTGAGCAGGCTGAATGATATTAAAGTGATCAACAAGCTAAAAAACAAACTTACTGAAGCTCACGAAACACAGAAAAAGGTTGCGCATGATATCCGCGGGCCACTAAGTGGCATTATAGGCCTGGCACAGCTTATTGCCGAACAGGGAGAAGACAACCAGATAGAAGAAGTGTTGGAATTTATGCAGCTGATCCATAAAAGCGGCCGCTCCATACTTGATCTGGCCGATGAGATACTAAGCGCTGATAAAAAGGAGCAGACGCCCACTACAACCAGCAACGAATTTACCTTGCTGGTATTTAAAGACAAGCTGGAGCGCTTGTTTATACCGCAAGCCCGCAACAAAAGCATCCAGCTTACAATTAGCACTTCGGCAGTCTCAGAACGGCTTCCGCTGGCAAAAAATAAATTGCTGCAAATAAGTGGCAACCTTATTTCAAACGCCATCAAATTTACCCCTCCGGGCGGTCATGTTGAAGTTGAACTGAGTCTGGAGATAAATGATACCGATAGTACCCTTCAAATTATAGTGAAGGATAACGGAACCGGTATTGATGAAAAAGGTATCGAAAAAATACTGAAGGGGAACGCCACCTCAACAGAAGGAACAGCAAACGAGGCCGGTTTTGGTTTCGGCCTCGCATTGGTAAAACATCTTATTGATACGTTAAATGGCTCAGTAAATATCTATTCAAAACCCAATGAGGGTTCGGTATTTGAAGTAAGGTTACCTCAAATACGGCAATAGAAAAACAAGCCTTCAGAAAATTATTTTTTGAACATAGGAAGTTCCGCCGGTGCGGTTAACCCGATTAAAAAGAATTGTTTTTCTGAAAAGGTAGATGCAAGCGTACGTTCAAATTAAAATACCGGAGTTAACCTACCGGTATTTTAATCCGATTATATTTTACCAGCTTTTGCCGCCGCCGCCACGGTTATCACGTGAATAACCGCCGCCGCCGCCACCACGGTTGCCACCGCCGTAACCACCGCCACCGCGGTTGCCACCACCGTAACCACCGCCGCTGCTTCTGCGATCGCCGCCTGGTTTTTTCTCTTCTGCCTGGCTTACTGCAATTGATCTTCCTTTAACTTCAGAACCGTTTAGGCCGCTAATTGCTTGTTGTGCTGCCTCATCATCTTCCATTTCAATGAATCCGAAACCTTTACTTCTACCTGATTCCCTGTCAATAATAATTTTTACGGAATTAACTTCACCATAAGCTTCGAAAAGCTGTTTTAAATCGGCTTCCCCTAAAGTAAAAGGAAGACTTCCTACGAATATGTTCATTAATATTTAGTTTTTAATGGGTATGTTTTGTTAGCTACCCACGTTTTGTTAACATCAAATATAGTAATAGATATTTGATGATTACTGCATGTTTGTGTGAATGAGTACTTTTATTTTTAAAAAAAGTTAATTTTTATTGATATTAACGAAAAAAGGAGGGCAAAGCAATCATATATTACAAAATCATAAATTATTTGTTTTAAAAATATGATGTTTTTGTAAAAAATATCCGAAACACGGACTGCAGCCGCTTTTTTACCACCAAAACGTTACAAACCAGCTAACACCTTGCTCCACACAGGTAAGCGCTGTGTTTACCTGCAATAATCAGATCACCGATTCTATCTGGTAAGTTTTACCATTCAATGTAAATCCATCTCCTGCTTTTTTGCCACTCAGCATATTTCCAACCGGCGATGCCGGTGAAACCGCGAAATAATTTTTGCCCTCTAATAAAAGGCTACCTGCGCTTATGGCGAGGTAAAAATTACCGTTACTGGTTAATATCACGCTTCCAGGCTCCGCTTTTTCCGATGTACCTACAGTGCTTATCCGATTAAGGGCCACCAGTAATTTATTAGCCTCATTAAGCTGCGCCATGTTGCGGTCGGTTTCCTGTTGCATCATTTCGCGGCTGGTTTCGTACTTATCGCCGGCACTGCTTTTGGTATCATCGGTTGATGCTTTCTGGGCATCGTTTATAGCATCCTGGGCTGCTTCCATGCTTTTACGCACGTAGTTAATACATAGCCGATGTAGTTCTTTTTTCAGATCGCTCATTTACGGTATAAAACAAAAGGCTAAAGTAGGGGGAAAGATGCATATTGTGAGGTTAAAAAAGGCTTAAAATAAAAGTCCCCTTGCACTCGCTGCTTGGGGACTTTAAACCTAAACCTTATCACTATTTTGCAGGTGTGAACCTACAAAGTAGATTAACGTAGCCAATAGTGATAATGGTATGTTCGACTAATCAAAACTGACAAAATAATGATAATCGCACATTATTATTCAACTGTTAGTTTAGCGCGGCGGAAAGTGTTTTATATAGTGTGACAGAGAAAGAAATTCCCACACGAATTATTTCGAATGATCGAATTACACGAAAACATATAAAACTGTCATCACAAGGAAGTAAAAGTCGACGCACCTGAATGCTTATGACTAAGCAGGTAAGACTTACGAAGTTTTAAAAACTTCGTAAGTCTGGATTCATCGCAATGACGCTCGGAGACAGAACAATTCTTTTGAATCGTTTTCAAACAGCATCTAAGAACGATGCAAGCTAATTTGCGTAGAAACTATAGCTTACTTACAAAAAATTTAAGAGTTGATATAATTTGCTTGCCCCAGTACGACCACTCGTGACCGCCCACATGTTCTTCATATATATGCAGAATCTTTTCTTTCTCGAGTTTTTTATGCAGATCGCGGTTATAGTTGATAAGCTGGTCGTTAGTGCCGCAATCAATCCTTATGGGCGGCAAATGTTCATGGTATTTTTTAAAGGTGGCTAACACATCTTCATCGCTTATAATATCCTGCGCGTAGGTTTTTAAAGGCTCACCCGCAAAAAGCTTCAATTGCGGCAGACTGGTAATAGGCGACAAGCCTGCTATCGCCTTAAATTTATGCCCATACTTGGCACCTATACGCAAAGCGCCAAAACCACCCATAGATACACCGGCAATAAACAACGGCGACTCGGGTTTGGCACCTGTAATATTCTCTATCATTGCTGTTTGCACATCCTCAGCTATCCATTTTTCAAAATTAAGGCCACTATGGGGTAAATAGCCCGAACCATCGCCCCAAAGCCCGTCAGATGGCATGGCGATTATCATTTTAGGCAATTCGCCTTTTTCAATAAGCTCGTGGGTTTTGATGTGCACGCCGCCGTTCATGGCCCAGCTCCAGGCGCTGCCGTACATGCCATGTAATAATATTACAATAGGCAAGGTCTCGGTTTTGCTCACACCTTTAGGCACGTAAACGCAAATATCGCCCCGGCCTTTAAGGTTAATGGTTTTAACTGTTATAAAACGTAAATTGTTACTTTCAAATTGCGGGTTGGAAACTTCGGTAGTTCTAAATGGCATGGGGGCTTACGGGTGGCCAACGATACAAGTTTCCTCGTAACAGTTTTCGTGTATCGTTAACGGCTTTATCAATTTGTTTTAATTATTTAGGGGTAATAACATTTATATAAACAATAGTGCCCTCTGCCGCATAATTGTACCACTCGCACACAATATTTTGCAAATAGCTTATGAATAAGCTACTGTAAAGTTATCGTCCGGAACTTTCACGATTACTTGCATCTTGTTTATTATCCGCGTAAGCTTTCAGCTTAAAAGCAATTTAACATTGCTGGTTCCCGGATAAATAATTTCACAGCAGGCAGATGCATTTTTTGTACAGGATGCCGCTATTCTGTTTAGTTTAGCAACAGCCCGAATAGCAAAAATAACTTAACAAGCCTCTTTAAAAGTTTAGCAAATTGGCCAAAAAATGGAGTATATTATCCTTCAGGTGGTTGTTAAATTCCAATTCGGGGTAAATAGATGCCAAATCAATAAAAGAGTCCACTTATGATTGTGGCAAAATAAAAGGGGAACAGCTAACCATTCCCCTTTCACAATATCTGATCAAAAAAATACAGATCGATCTGTTACATCGAAGCCGATGCCTTCACATTTTCCATTCCGTAATGTTTCAGGATATCTTCAGGAACACCTGTCCATTTGCCTGGTTGGTTACCAGCATAGCCGATGTCTTTTACACCTATCTCGCTGGTGAAAAAGCCAGAAGCGGTTAAATCACGCATACGGTTAAAGAAAGCTACGCCTTGTGCCATTTCTGGCTTAGCTTTAGCCGGGTAAGCGATCATATCAATCAGTTGAATTTGTTGATCCTTAGTACAATCGGTAAATGGTTTACCGAAGCGGTTAAGGCATTGCAAATCGAGCCAGCGCAGTCCACCACGCATAGGCGTTTGATGATCTGGCATATCTTTTACAATAAACTCAATAAAATCAGGCACCTTGGCATCTGATGCGCTGCCCGATTTTTCATCTTTAGGGATGATGATATCGGCCAATACGGTGATGGTTGCCATTTCGGCGGCGGTGAAAAATTTCTCGGCGTGCAGTTTTTTGTCACGCTCAACCTCGTATGGCTGACGGCCAACCTCGTCGCCCGCGGCGGCTGTGGTTGTTTCTTCTGCGCCTTTTTTAGTATCGGTTTTACAGGCCTCCAGTAATAATCCTGCCGATAGTGTGGTAAAGCCTAATGCTTTAAGGGAGTCACGTCTGTTCATGATATGTTATTGGATTGCTTGTTAAACGTTTAATTTTTTTCTTTCCTGTAAAATGTACTCTGCTGTACGCATAGATAGGGCAAGGATTGTCCAGGTTGCGTTTTTATCGCCTTGCTGTACAAACGGAGCGGCATCAACTACAAACAGGTTTTTACAATCGTGAGCCTGGCAAAATTTGTTCAGGGCCGATTTTTTAGGATCGTTACCCATACGGATAGTACCTACCTCATGGATAATTTTACCCGGAGCCTCTAAACCGTAATTGGTTTCAGGGCCTTGCGGGCCACCGAAAATTGCGCCACCCATATTATGCATAATTTCCTGGAAGGTTTCCTGCATGTGCTTAGCCTGTTTAATTTCTTCAGGAGCCCATTTGTAGTGGAAACGCAATACAGGGATACCATATTTATCAACCACATTAGGGTCGATCTCGCAATAGTTATCATAACGGGCAATGGCAGTACCACGACCGGCCATACCGAACTGCGTACCATAAAAACGACGGTAGTCATCTTTCAGCGAAGCACCGTAACCACCACCATCTTTCATTTTACCATCACGACCAGGAACAGCGCCGTTCATATTCTGGATGCCGCCACCGATGCCGTATGATGGCATATGGAAACCGCCGCCGTACTCAATGTGGTAACCACGAGGGAAATCCAGTTTTTTATTATCCAACCACCATGGCGAGTAGATGTGCACACTGCCTACGCCATCTTCGTTGTAGCGTTTGCGATCCATCAGTTGCGGAAGGAAACCACCCGCGCTCGAGCCGGTAGAATCATGCAAATAACGACCAACAACACCACTGCTGTTAGCTAAACCACCCGGATGCGCTTCTGATTTTGAGTTTAACAGGATCCTTGCCGATTCGCCCGCGCTTGCACCCAGGATAACCACTTTCGCGTTTACCTGGTACTCCTGCATATCCTCTTTGCTTACATAAGATACGCCGGTAGCGATACCTTCTTTATTGGTGATCACCTCGCGCACCATGGCGTTAGGGATCACTTTTAAATTACCGGTTTTAATAGCCGGGATAACCAAACATGATGATGCCGAGAAATCGCCATAAACTTTACAGCTACGGCCGCACTGCCCGCAGAAGAAACATGCGCCACGATCTTTATTGCCCGGTAAAGCTTCGGTTAATACCGAACCACGGCCAGGAATAATTTTTACACCCGCTTTTTGAGCGCCTTGTACAATGTACAGCTCATTAAGTTTTGGTTTTGGCGGAGGAAGGAAGATACCGTCCGGTTCATTTTCCAGGTTTTCTTTAGTACCATAAACACCAATCATGCGGTCAACCTTATCGTAGTATGGTTTAACCTCATCATAAGTGATTGGCCAATCATCGGTCAGGCCATCTTTGGCCTGAAAATCTTTCGGCCCCATCCTTAATGAGATACGGCCCCAGTGATTGGTACGGCCGCCCAGCATCCGCGAGCGGAACCAGAAAAACTCGGTATTATCTTTAGTAGTGTAAGGCTCGCCGTCAATTTCCCAGCCACCGTAAGCGGCGTCGAAATCGCCGAACGGACGAGTTGTACCAGCGCCACGGCGAGGAGACTCCCATGGCCATTTTAACTGTTGTGAATCTTTAGCGGGATCAAAGTAAGCACCGGCCTCAAGCATTAAAACTTTAATGCCAGCATTGGCCAACACGTAACCGGCCATACCGCCGCCCGCGCCCGAACCAACAATAACCACATCATAAGTGGTTGATGATTTTTTAATTTGCAGATCGCTCATATCGTATCAAAAGTATCTTCTTTGTATTGGGAGGAGATATTATTGCACATGCCTTGCAGCACGTTTAAACATAATTTAAGTTAGGGTAAATATATTAAACAGGGCGCTATTACACACCCTGCTTATCAAAATATTAAAGCTCTTTCAGCTTAATGTTACGGTAGCTCACCAGGTGACCATGATCCTGCAAAGCGATGTGGCCTTTAGGATATTGGGCAAAGCCTTTCCAGTTTTTGAATTTGCTATCGGCCAATGCTTTGTTCCACTCGTCGCTGCCCATTTTTACATCAACTATTTGGGTGCCGTTTAACCAAAAAGTAAGCTGACCATCTTTTTTACGCAGTTTAACTTTATTCCACTCGCCGGCCGGTTTGCACACATCTTTTGATGGGGCAATCATATCATATAATGAGCCAGCAAGATGGTTTGCTTTTTTATTGTCTTCGGCATCTTTGTTATCCAATACCTGCATTTCCATACCGGTTAGGTAGGTAGCGCCAAACTGAGGATCTTCATGTACGCCGAAAATGATGCCGCTGTTACCTTCTTTGGTGATGTTCCACTCTAAAGTAAGTTCGTAGTTTTCGTACTCGCCGTCGGTAACCAGGTCGCCATGGCCTTGAGCTGCAGGGTCAAGTTGTAACGCGCCGTCAACAACTTTCCAGCCGGTAACTTCCTGCTTTAAATAAGTGTGCCAGCCTTTGGTGGTTTTGCCATCAAACAGTTTGGTTTGTGCCGATACCGACAGGCAAAAGGCGGGGATGGCCATCAGGCCAAGCATCATCTTTTTCATAAGTTATAATTGTTAAATGTAGGCAGAGCTATCGGGTATAAGTTTTTTGGTTGGTTAAGATAGCCCCGTTTTGGTTTCATTGTTTTCTTCTCTCTCAGGTAAAGTAATGATCTACAAAAATGCCGATGGTTTAATTGCGGCAAATTGGTAAAACGTTTTATTTACAATAATAAATAAAAGCTTACTTAGTTTCGGTTAAATATATTGGCATTTTTTCAATGCTAAAACGATTATCGCAAAAATAAAGTATCAGGCCATTAAATTAGAGGTAAAAGCTTGGTTACAATGGATAATTTGGGGTGGAGGCAGGTGTGCTTTGAGAAATATTGAGCTGTTAAAAAGCGAGGGCCCGTGCGATTCCCCTCTTGAGAGGGGCGGAGGGGTGTGTTACCCCACGCATAGCTTATCGCTTGTATAACACGCCCCTGCTCATGCTCTCTCCACCGCGCCCCCTCTCAAGAGGGGAGTTTTAGTATCCCATACATTTACTTAACCCTGACACATCAGCAATTGAAAAAAAACTTATAATAAGTAATATTGCGCCGTTATTGTTAACCTTATCTTAACAGATACAGGCGAATATAAACAACTATAATTCAAGCACTATCGGCAAAATAATACGTACCACATTGATCAATTTTTCTTCAATATCACGGGCTTTCGGGAAGAAAGTTCAAATAACCGGCACCAGCTTCAAATCGGCTTTAAAAGCGATCTGCATGTTGGCCATGTTTATCACCATCAACAATTCAGCCTCAGCAAGCATACACGAAACCACACCGGCAGATACCTCCGCCGACAGCGCCCTGATCAAAAAGCGCCTTGTTAACCAGGCTTTTGGTGATATCTACAGGCAAAACCTGCGCGTATCCGAAGGTGGTAACGATTACTTTAACAAAATAAAAACTCAGTTAACTGCAGATCTGGCCCCGAACTTTGTTTTGTTCAGTACGCCTAAATCGCCGCTGTTTGCTGTATTTACTGCTCGGGTAAAAATCCGCTTACTATCATCGCAAGGAGCACCGGTAAAGTCGCCAAGCTTTATGCCGGGTTTAACCTTCTATTACAGGCTTAATGCTGATACTTACAAACCGCAGTTTTTATCGTTCGGCTATTCGCACCACTCAAACGGGGTGCGCGGACCGTCGCTTAATCCTGATGGCAGCTTTAACCGTGATAGCGGCAAGTTCACCACCAACTTTTACACGCTTACTTTTTACAACGGCAAGCGCATCGATAAAAAAGACCTGATCATTCAGCGTTATGATAATTTAGGATTAGAAGTTCATGCTGGCTTGTTTAACCTCGGTTTATCTGAAGGATTGAAAGATCATTACGGCTTTATACGTATTAATGGTAGCCGCATGTACAACTTCGCCAAAGCGGAGGTTGATCCTACAGATAAAACCAAAAAGGTTTATCAAAACTGGCAGCGCATCCGTTTCGACTTTACTTACATTGCCGATAAGTATGATGATTACTCGCATTTTAATTTGAAAAAACGCCTGAATGTGAGCCTTAAATATTATTACCAGTTTCCGTTTATGCCTGATGCAGCCCTTATGGTGGGCGGAGGTTACCGTGGTCAGGATGATTATAATCAGTTTTTTGAGGATAGTTATGCTTATATGACTATTGGCTTTGCTACTACGTTGAGTTTTAATGCGCATAAACATTAATCTCATGTCATTGCGAGCGCAGCGTGGCAATCACACGGAAGCATAGCCGCCCTGTATAGCATGCGATTGCTTCGCACCTCGCAATGACATGATTTATTAAAAAAGAGGGGCGGTTTCGCATGTGAAACCGCCCCTCTTTTTTAATCGCTGCCGCAAGTAAAGTATCCGCCATACAAAGTAAGCATAACCCGCTTTTTTGTACATTTGCCGCATGGCATCCATTAAACCATTAGTTTCCATTAAACCGTCGGTACCCAGAGGAACTCGCGATTTTTCACCCACTCAAATGGTGAGACGCAATTATATTTTCGATACGATTAAATCTGTTTTTCGCAAATACGGCTATCAGCAGATAGAAACTCCCACCATGGAAAACTCATCTACATTAATGGGTAAATATGGCGAAGAAGGAGACAAGTTGATATTTAAAGTACTCGACAGTGGTGACTACTCTCTAAGCTTAATAAAAAAACTCTTCACCAATGTTAATCAAACAAAGATTGATGCGGATCTATTATTTTTATTGACAGATGTTTCAATAGATTTTGCGTTATGCGTATCAAGATTAGACTCGAATATTCTTAGTAATAAGTTAATTCTTTTAAGACAAGTAATATACGATTCGCTTGATTCGAGGTTACTTTCTTCTGCAATAAAAACAGAAGAACTAATTATCTCCATAAAAGAAGCATTTGTAACTTTTCTTGTTGGTAAAACGAAAAACGTAATTAAATATAATGGCAATAGAAGAATTGCATATTATTTATCAATCAACGATCCCTCTCGTAGATTTGAAGAAATCAAAGCATCTTTCGGATTAGCCATTAATAAAAACATAAAATTTAGATCTGAAATAAAGTTTGAATTGTTTTTAAATAAACAACTTTCTCCTGGCAAGGTAACATCTTTGATTTCCGAAAAAGCCCTCCGCTACGATCTCACCGTACCATTCGCGCGTTACGTTGTACAACACCAAAACGAAATTACTTTCCCGTTCAAACGTTTCCAGGTGCAACCGGTTTGGCGCGCAGACCGCCCTCAACGAGGCCGTTACCGCGAGTTTTACCAGTGTGATGCCGACGTAGTTGGCTCCGATTCATTATTGAATGAGGCTGAATTTGTGATGATATATGACGAAGCTTTAACCAAGCTCGGCCTTAAAGATTTCAGCATAAAAATCAACAATAGAAAAATACTATCTGGAATTGCACAAGTTATAGACAAAGCTGATAACATCATTGATTTGACTGTAGCGATAGATAAACTGGATAAAATAGGCCTTGATGGCGTAATAAAAGAGCTACTTGAGAAAGGTTTTACAGATGCCGATATCGACAAGCTGAAACCGGTGATACTGTTGGAGGGCAACAACACCGAAAAGCTGGCCAGCCTCCGTGAAGCTTTAGCAGCCTCAGAGATAGGTTTAAAAGGCTGTGATGAAATAGAAACCGTTTTCGGTTATATTGAACGCTGCCCGCTGCAAACCGCCAAGCTGGAACTTGATATTACCCTGGCCCGCGGCTTAAATTATTATACCGGTGCCATATTCGAGGTTAAAACTAACGAAGTAAATATGGGCAGCATTGGCGGCGGCGGCCGTTATGATGACCTTACCGGCATGTTTGGTTTAAAAGGGCTAACCGGTGCAGGTATCTCCTTTGGTGCCGATAGAATTTATGATGTACTGGAAGAGCTTAACCTTTTCCCGGCCGATAGCAACCAAACCACCAAAGTGCTGTTCTGTAATTTTGATAAAGAAGGCGAGCTTTATGCATTGCCTTTGCTAATGCAGTTGCGCCGCAATAATATCAACGCCGAACTTTACCCTGCCGGTGCCAAGATCAAAAAGCAGATGGATTATGCCAATAATAAAAACATCCCTTATGTGGTGGTGATTGGCGGTGATGAAATCCAAAGTGGGTTATTGAGCTTCAAGGATATGACCAGTGGTGAGCAGGAGAAGTTGACAGCGGAGGAGATAGTGGAGCGTTTGGCCTAACAAATCATGTCATTGCGAGGCACGAAGCAATCGCACGGAAGCAGGTCCGCCATGTATGGCATGCGATTGCTTCGTGCCTCGCAATGACATGTTGGAGCATGCTGGAGATATAAACAAAAAGAGGTTTTCGTGTACGAAAACCTCTTTTTGTTTGCTATTATTTAAGGGTTACTTTAATGATCTTATTGATGTCGGGAAGGGTAGTGAACCCGTTGGGATTAGGTACTGCGCCAATAGGATTGCTTTCTTTCAGCGGCGTACCGGCGAGGTTAAATTGCGTTAAACCAGCACCGGGGAATTGGTTGATCGCCGTTCCATCATCAAATAATTTGATGGTGTTTGATATGTCGCCTTTTTGGGTTGCATCTACGCCATTGTCGGCAGAGGCAAAAAACCAATCGTTCGAGAATCCATACATGGTAGCAATAGCCAGGCGGTCGCCGGTATTTACGCTTAGTTGTTGTGATACAACGCCGCCTTGTTTACCGGCTATTTGAGGCAGCAATACTTTAGTAGTTGGGGCAGGCAATACATAAACAGCCTTAACGCCTTTAACCGTTTTCAGATAGGCTGCAAGCGTATCAGCATTACCTTGTTGTGCAAGCGGCTTTAAACCTTTACCGGCATCCAACTGGCCAACATTATAAATAGGGTTATTGATACCATTATACACCACAACCAAAATTGGCGAAAGCGGGGTGAAGATACCCGTGATAGATTTAACATAAGTGCTTAACGCGCTGTTATCGCCGGCTTCGGCAATATTTGTTAAACCGTTTGCTGTAGGCTGACCAGTTGTATATAATGGATTGGAGGCCTGCAATGTTCCGCCAACTATGTACGAAACACTCCATACGCCCGGACTAAGCGGTGTTTGGTTAGCCGTACCGCCCGAAGTATTTTGAAGGGTTAACGTAAAGGTAGAACTGCCATTGTACTTTAAAGTAGCTTTAACCAGTTTTGATGCGGCCAGATAGGTATTCCCTTGGGCATCAGTCCCGGCAACTTCAGTGATATTTTTAGATTCAGCTACGCCGGGATGGTTAACAGTAGCGCCTGGTTTTTGATTAACGCGGGTGCCATTATCCCACAGCTTTACCTGGTCAGAAACATCGCCCTCGATGGGTTTTCCGCTGCCATCATAAACCTGGATGCCGGGATTTGACGGCGCGAAGAAAAGATCGTTAGAAGCACCATACATAGTAGCGAAAGATAAGGCCTCACCTTTTGCTGCCGAAAATGTGATGGTTGTTGATTGCCCCGGTTGGATCAATGCCGGGGTTCCTGTTTCCTGGAAGGTACCCGATTCAACCAATGGCTGCGATTGCAGTACGTTCTCCACAGTGATGGAGTTTTGCTGAGGCGCACCGGTGCTGCTATTATTATCCTTTTTACATGCCGTTAACGCTATTGGTGCCAATACCACCAATAAAATTGATTTTAGATTTTTAAGTAGATTCATCTTATAAGATTTTTTCGGCTTAGTCGGTAAGCGCCGCATTTTCTTACAAGGGAATATCGAAAAAAAGCAAGCCTGACACTGGGATGACAGATGCATTAAATCAAACGGCGGTTATATCCGATCTAACATAAATGAAAAGAGGCCATATCTTTACGATACGGCCTCTTTTCATTTATAAATATTTCTCCCTTTTAGGGATCTCTGGATTAACCTTTCACACGCTCAACATATGAACCTGTCGCGGTATCAACTTTAACTTTATCGCCAATGTTGATGAACAATGGTACGCGGATCTCGGCACCGGTTTCAACAGTCGCGTTTTTTAACGCGCCGCTTGAGGTATCGCCTTTAACAGCTGGTTCGGTGTAAGTGATCTCTAACTCGGCAGAGCCAGGGATAGAACCCATGATAGGCTCGTCGCTTTCAAAAGCAACGATCACGTTCATTCCTTCTTTCAAAAATTTAACTGCCGGACCAAACAATGCTTTTGGTACGTTATGCTGATCATAAGTGGTGTTATCCATTACTACTAAAAAATCACCATCATCATATAGATATTGGTAATCGTTAGTTTCAACGCGGGCTATATCAACCTCTTCATCGGTACGGAAACGGTATTCAACCAATTTGCCTGATTTAACGTTGCGCATACGGGCCTGGTAAAACGCGCGTAAGTTGCCCGGGGTACGGTGTAAAAACTCTTCTACCTGAACTAATTCGCCGTTGAAGCGAAGTATATTTCCATTTTTAACGTCTGATGCCTTAGCCATAAAATAATATTGAGGCGCAAACTTAGTTACTTAAGGTCAAAGAAACAAGTAGTTATGTAGGTGAATGGTTGATTGGAGATTGAGTGAGTGGTTGATTGAGTTGATTAGGTGAATGGTTGGGTTGTTAGATCACTGGTCTTTCTAAACCGAAATTTATCAAATTAAGGAACTTTTAGAGCTTTAATGGCAGCTCTTTTTCATTCAAAGCCTATCAAATGTTTACACGAGGCTCCTATGGAGCCGCTTTGTTTACGCTTGGTTTTTCTATAAACACGGAACCCCTATGGGGTGTGATGTTGCATAAAACCCAACTCCGTAGGAGTATCGTGTTTATAGCAAAACGAACGACATTGTTTTGGCTCCGTAGGTGCCTCGTAATTGGCCTATGCAGTTTCAACTATTTTCGCCGACAACCAACCTCTCACCTAATCAACCCAATCAACCACTCACTAACCCTTATAATCCACAATACTCAACCTATGCTCGCAAAAACCATATTCATGCTCTTGATTGGAGCATACAATGGTTAGGCGACCTTCGGCAAATTGTTGTACAAGGCTTAAGTACCAATCAACGCCCTGCGTATCGAGGTTGGATGTGGGTTCATCCAGCATCAGCATGGGGGTATCGGCACAAAAAGCTAAAGCCAGTTTAAGACGCTGCTTCATGCCCGACGAAAAATATTTGATGAGCTTGTTGGTGCTTTTGGGCAGGTTTAGCAAAGCGATGAGTTGCTCTTTATCCATCCCCGGTTTAAAGCTTTTAAACTTGAAGTGAAAATCGATCATTTCGCTCAGCGTAAACTCTTCTATCAACTCTAAATATGGCGCAGCAAGGCTTAGATAATTGAATACCTTATC
The DNA here is from genome assembly GCF_039839285.1 of Mucilaginibacter sp. CAU 1740. NCBI lineage: Bacteria > Pseudomonadati > Bacteroidota > Sphingobacteriia > Sphingobacteriales > Sphingobacteriaceae > Mucilaginibacter > Mucilaginibacter sp. CAU 1740. The sequence continues at coordinate 18,007 of NZ_JBDOQS010000001.1, forward strand.
AATTTCAATAGCCGTTCCGTTATCGGCAAAATCAATTTTACCTGCGGAAGGGGTAAGGCTGCCATTTAAAACCTGCAGCAGGGTTGATTTCCCGGAACCGTTGTGGCCGAGTATGGCGTACGATTGCCCGGAAGTAAAGGTGTAATCCACTCCTTTAAAAATCCAGTCGCGGTTAAAGCGGCGGCCGATATTTTGGAGGGTGATGGTCAACATATTTTTGTCTGAATCAGAATTTTCAGAATGGGAGAATTAACAGAATTAAAAAGAACAAGATCAGAACTTACAGGATTCTGAAAATTCTAAAATCCTGTAAATTCTGATTCTGACACTATCAGGTATTCCCAAACCCTTTCATGATACCGCGTTGCGAGTTTTGGAGGAAGTTAATGATCTCATCACGTTCTTCACTTGGAGTAAACTCGGCTTCAATGATATCGAGGGCTTTGGTTACGTTGTATTTTTTAAGGAATATGATGCGGTAAATCTCCTGGATCTCGGCAATAGAAGCCGCCGAGAAACCTCTGCGGCGTAAACCTACCGAGTTGATCCCTACATATGATAATGGCTCCCTGCCAGCCTTTGTGTACGGAGGAACATCCTTACGCACCAACGAACCACCCGAGATCATGCTATGTGCGCCAATTTCAACAAATTGGTGTACGGCAGATGAGCCGCCGATAAAGGCGTAATCATAAACCGTAATGTGACCAGCCAATTGAACTGCGTTAGCAACGATAACGTTGTTACCGATAACGCAATCATGCGCTACGTGTACATAAGCCATCAACAGGCAGTTGCTGCCAATGGTGGTGGTATTTTTATCGAGGGCAGTACCGCGGTTAAGGGTTACGCATTCGCGGATGGTGGTGTTATCGCCAATGGTTACTGTACTTTGCTCGCCTTTGTATTTCAGATCCTGAGGCGGGGCAGATACCACCGCGCCGGGGAAAATACGACAATTTTTACCGATGCGGGCACCATCCATAATTACGGAGTTGGAGCCGATCCAGGTGCCTTCGCCAATTTCAACATCCTTGTGGATGGTTACGAAAGGCTCAATTACCACGTTATCGGCAATTTTGGCCTGCGGGTGTATGTATGCTAATGGCTGGATCATGCTTCTGTTTCTTTTACTTTTACAATTTGAGCCATCAGTTCGGCTTCAACAACAACACGGTCGCCTACCATGCCTACGCCCTTCATGGTAGCAATACCACGGCGGATAGGGGCCATCAGGTCGCACACGTAAATAATGGTATCACCAGGTACTACCTTGCTTTTAAAGCGGGCGTTCTCAATTTTCAGGAACAGGGTAAGGTAGTTTTGAGGATCGGGAACGGTATTCAATACCAATATCCCGCCGGTTTGTACCATACCTTCAATCTGTAACACACCCGGAAATATCGGTGCGCCAGGGAAGTGGCCTTTAAAAAACTCCTCGTTAATGGTTACGTTTTTGGCTCCCACAACGTGGCTTTTGGTAAGTTCCAATATCTTATCGATCATCAGGAAAGGCTGACGGTGTGGCAGCATGCCCATAATATCAACCGTATCAAAAAGCGGCTTAGCGTTCAGGTCATAAGTTTTTACCTGTTTGCGGCTTTTCTCTTTCTTAATTAAAGCTTTGATCTTTTTAGCAAAAGCAACGTTAGCAGCGTGACCCGGCCTTGCAGCCATGATATGACCTTTCAAAGGCACACCTACCAAAGCCAAATCGCCAATCATATCCAGCAGCTTGTGGCGTGCAGGCTCGTTTTGGTGGCGAAGCTCAATATTGTTCAGGATACCCTGCGGGGCGACGCTGATATCTTTACGGTTAAATAGTTTGGCCAGGTGGTTTAACTCGTCCTGGTCAACATCTTTATCAACAACTACTATGGCATTGTTCAGATCGCCGCCTTTAATCAGGTCATGCTTTAACAGCATTTCCAGTTCGTGCAAAAAGCAGAAGGTACGGCACGAAGCGATCTCTTTTTTAAACTCGCCAATGGTTGAGATACTTGCATGCTGGCTACCCAACACCTGCGAGTTATAATCAACCATACAGGTAAAGCGGTAATCATCTAAAGGCATGGCCACCATCTCTACCTTACGGTCAGGCTCAGAGTAGTGGATATTGTATGGTATATGATAATACTCGCGATCGGCATCCTGTTCAACAAGGCCGGTTTCGGTAATTACGTCAACAAATTGTATCGAGCTGCCATCCATAATGGGGGTTTCGGGACCATCCATATCAATCAGCACATTATCCACCTCAAGGCCAACTAACGCCGCAAGCACGTGCTCTACAGTGTTAACCGTAGCCCCGTTCTGGCTGATAGATGTTCCGCGCGAAGTATCGCTAACATTATCAACATCGGCATCAATAATAGGCTCACCGGGAATATCGATCCTCCTGAATTTGTAACCGTGGTTTTCAGGGGCTGGGTTAAAGGTCATGGTAACCCGCTGACCGGTGTGCAAGCCTGTTCCTGATACCGAAACCGGCGCTTTAATAGTTCTTTGTTTAACGTTCATATTTAATTTTACAGGCGGTGGCTATTCCTTCGCCGTGCCTTTACGTAGTTCTTCAATTAATTTTTCAAGTTCGTAAACTTTTCTGTCAAGTTCAGGCAGTTTACGCAACTTAGCGTGGGCACGAAGGTAATCTTTATATGGCATATATGGAGAGCCTCCCCACGCCTTACCTTCTTCTGTTATAGAACCGTTTACACCGGTTTGCGCCGAAAACTGGTTGCCATTGGCAATAGTAAGGTGACCGGCAAAGCCTACCTGGCCGCCTATAACCACCCGCTCGCCAATTTTGGTGCTTCCTGATATACCCGATTGCGCGGCAATTACCGTATTCGCGCCAATCTCAACATTATGCGCTATCTGGATCAGGTTATCAATTTTAGCACCTTTTCTCACGATGGTCGATCCCATAGTGGCCCTGTCGATAGTGGTATTTGATCCCACTTCAACATCATCCTCCAAAATTACATTACCAATCTGTGGAATTTTAGCATATGAACCGTCCGGGTTAGGGGCAAAACCAAAACCGTCGCTGCCAATAACCGCACCCGAGTGAATGATCACATTATTGCCGATAACACAATCAAAATAAACCGTTGCTCCGGCAAACAGCGTTACGTTGTTGCCGAGGGTTACATTATCGCCAATGTTTACGTTAGGATAAATTTTGCAGTTGTCGCCAATTTTAACATCCTGACCAATATAGGCAAAGGCACCGATATAAACATCTGCACCAACTTTAGCTGATGGATGGATAAAGCTTGGCTGCTCAATTCCCTTTTTATTCAGGCGGAATGAATTGTATTGTTGTAACACCAGGGTAAAAGCACTGTACGCGTTCTCCACACGGATCAGCGTGGCCTTTACCGGTCCGGTTAATTCCTGGCTATTATTAATAATTACGATAGAAGCATTGGTAGTATATAAATACTGCTCGTACTTGGGGTTGGATAAAAAAGAAAGACAACCTTCGCCGGCCTCTTCTATTTTAGCCAGCTCACTTACTGTAACTGCTGCATCACCCTCAACTGTTCCGTTAAGCAGCATCGCTATATCTTGAGCACTAAATTGCATCGGGCAAATTTAAATGTTAAAATTGAAGCAACAAATTATTAATGAGTTATGAACACACGTTAAAAAGTTTTGAGGCTCAAAGTGTTTTGATTTTCATTGTATCTTCATTTGTTGCGTGTTATGGCAAATTTATTTTCTATTTTAAAATCAATGTACCTAAAATGTCATTGCGAGCGTAGCGTGGCAATCGCATACTCTACAGAGAGACCATGCATCAGTGCGGTTACTTCGTGCCCTATAATAATATGGTTGTAAGCTATTGATCATTAATTGTATTTTTCGTTATTCAATTAATAATATGGGCGTTGCCTGCGGCCCGAGCTTTCCGCTCCAAGTCCTCGCTTTTCCTCCCCGCAATTCCATCGCACGCTGCGGGCTTTCCACTACAATCCCTAACGCGGCCGACGCACATTCCAGACATTTATCCATAACAGCTATTCGGTGAAAAACCTCTTAATTCAACAACTCCTTATTATAACATAATATATGTTTCTTAACCGTTTTGGCCAATGCCACCAGGTTCGAATTATCGCTGGCCTCTGCTATATCCTTTACCTGTCCATTTTTCATCAATATGCCGATATTACCATCACCTGGGCTGTAGGCATTATTACGAATTGATGTGGTGAACACAAAATACGCAGCCGCATCATCGTAACTGATACCATATTTTTCAATGGCTTTTTGGCGCAATTGCTCTACAAAAGCCTCATCCGGGCACTCGTTTGTAATATCAACCCTGAACAAATTGCGCTGTACCAAGTTTTTGCAAAGTGTTGAAAGCACAAAATCCGGGTGCGATGCCCATACTTTTACCGAAGCCATAATATCGGTATCATCCAGACTGGCAAAAGTTTCCAAATGATGATCCTCGTTCATAAAAGCATCACGGCTGATGCGGTTTTTTAAAAAGTGCATTAGGGCAGGGGTAGCAAATAATTCTTCGCCATCGGCAATCAGCTTACGGCCGCGTTTAAAGATCTTGGTTAGTACTTCCTCGCCTGCAATTACGGTTTTATGCAGATATACCTGCCAGTACATCAGGCGGCGGGCTATCAAAAACTTCTCTATCGAGTAAATACCTTTTTCATCAACCACCACATGATCGTCCTTCACGTTCAGCATTTTGATAATACGCTCTGAGCTGATCACTCCTTCAGATACGCCAGTGAAAAAGCTATCACGGTTCAGGTAATCCAACCTGTCCATATCCAGTTGGCTCGATACCAGGTGGTGTAAAAATTTACGTGGATAAGTAGCGTTAAAAATGCTGATAGCCATGGTAAGCTTACCTTCAAACTCATCGTTAAGCTTGTTCATCAGCATTGATGAAATATCTTCGTGGGCTATGCCATCAATAATAGTGTTTTCTAAAGCATGCGAGAACGGGCCGTGGCCAATATCGTGCAATAAAATGGCTATGGTAACGGCTTCTTCCTCTTCGGCGGTAATATTATGTCCCTTGCCGCGCAGGGTTTCCAGCGCGGTATCCATTAAATACATGGCCCCTAAAGCGTGATGAAAGCGGGTATGTAAAGCGCCGGGATAAACCAGGTGGGTCATGCCCAACTGTTTGATATACCGCAACCGTTGAAAATACGGGTGTGCAATCAAATCGAAAATCAGTTCGGTTGGGATGGTGATAAAGCCGTAAACCGGATCGTTAATTATTTTCTTTTTATTCAATGTTGCTGTTATAAGTGCAAAAATGTAAAACAAAGGTAAAATAACCCCATCAGCTTTGTTAAATTTTGTTAATACCTTTACTGTGTAACAACAAAAGCCTCTCTTTGGGGTTTAATGTCAGAATCAGAATTTTCGAATTTGTCTGAACTCGAATTTTTCGAATTAAAAAATTACCAGAATTTAAGACAGATTTCTGTACACCAGATGAGCTAAAATTCGATAAATTCGTTTAATTCCCCCAAATTCCAGTTCAGACAACCTTAACATATACATATACCATGCAAGACACCACCATTTTGTGGGCCGATGACGAAATTGACCTGCTACGACCACATATACTTTTCTTAGGCGAAAAGGGCTATAAAGTAACCACCGTTACCAATGGCTACGACGCCATCGATTCGTTCAAGAGCAACTACTACGATCTTGTTTTTTTAGATGAGAACATGCCCGGCATTACCGGTCTGGAAACGCTGCAGCAGATCAAAAACATCAATAACGATGTGCCTATCGTACTCATCACCAAAAACGAGGAAGAGTATTTGATGGAAGATGCCATCGGTTCGAAGATAGATGATTACCTGATCAAGCCGGTGCACCCTAAGCAGATATTGCTTACCATTAAAAAGCTTACCGAAAACAAACGCCTGGTTACCGAGAAAACTACCATGGCCTACCAGATGGATTTCCGTACCCTGGGCATGACGCTTAACGACAACCTGAGCCACCAGGAATGGGTTGATGTTTATAAAAAACTGATCTACTGGGAGCTTGAACTCGAAAAGCTCGAAGATGCCGGTATGCACGAGATCCTGACCCTGCAAAAAGCCGAAGCTAACATGCAGTTTTGCAAGTTTGTGGAGCGCAACTATTTAAACTGGATCAAAAACCCGGATCTGGCACCAACATCGTCAATTCAGCTGTTTAAAAAGAAGGTATTCCCTAAGCTGGATGGCAAGGGCCCGGTTTTCTTTATTTTGATTGATAACCTGCGTTATGATCAATTCAAGATCATAAACCCGATCATTTCTGAATATTTTAGATTAGAAGAGGAGGACACTTATTACAGCATCCTGCCTACTGCAACGCAATACGCCCGTAACGCCATTTTCTCAGGCCTTATGCCTTTGGATATGGAAAAACGCTACCCGAGCATGTGGCAAAATGACGAAGATGAAGGCGGCAAAAACCTTTACGAAGCAGAGTTTTTAGCCGATCACTTGAAACGTGTACTCCGTAAAGATTGCAAACATTCATACCACAAAATTCTGAATATTGACGAAGGCCGCGCACTGAACGAATCGGTAAACAACCTCATGAACAATGAGCTGAACGTAGTGGTGTATAACTTTGTGGATATGCTATCACATGCCCGTACAGATATGCAGATGATCCGAGAATTAGCAAGTGATGATGCTGCTTATCGCTCGTTAACCCTATCGTGGTTCGAGCATTCGCCGCTGTTTGATCTGTTAAAGTTTTTAGCCCAGAAACAGGTACGCGTAGTGATCACTACCGATCACGGTACCATCCGCGTAAAAAACCCAAGCAAAATTGTAGGTGATCGTAATACCAACACCAACCTGCGCTATAAACAAGGTAAAAACTTAAACTATAACGCTAAAGAGGTATTCCACATCCGCAACCCGCACGATGCCATGTTGCCAAGGTTGCACATCAGCTCAAGCTTTGTGTTCGCTAAAGAGGATAGCTACTTTGTGTACCCGAATAACTATAACCACTTTGTTAATTTCTATAATGAGACCTTCCAGCATGGGGGTATTTCGTTAGAGGAAATGATTGTGCCTATCGTTACTTACGGGCCTAAATAAGACTTACGAAGTTTTAAAAACTTCGTAAGTCTGGATATAAAGGAAAACGCCATTGCAAATTTGTATTTGCAATGGCGTTTTCCTTTATATATAAATATTATCCCTTCTTCTCTTCCTCTTTCTTCGCCTCTTCGGCTTTCTGCTTCGCCTCCACCTTTTTCAAATTACCCTGCAACTGCGGATTTTGCGCAGGCAATACGCTTACCTTATGTTCAACCTCGGTTTGCTGGATGTGCACCGCGTATGATGCCGGTTCGATATGACTACCACTGGCCTCGGCGTAAACCTGGGTAAACTCGGCACCTATGTATAATATGGCCGATGTATAATAGATCCAAACCAAAATAACAATGATCGAACCAGCAGCCCCGTAAGCTGAGCCTTGAGCTGTATAATGAATGTACAAACCGATGATGTACTGCCCCAACATAAACAGGATAGCAGTAAAAATCGAACCACTACGCACATCGCGCCATTTGATCCTTACATCGGGTAGAAATTTAAATATGATACTAAAAAGCGTTGTGATGATCACCAAGGTGATACCAAGGTTAAGGCCTTTCACCAAGATCTGCGTTACCGAGTCGATACCAGGTAAAAAGCGCTGGACTTGGTCTTGTATCGCCTGGATAACGATATTTATAATCAATGAAGCCAACAGTAAAAACCCAAGGCTAATGATCAAAGAAAAAGATACAAACCTATTCCTCAACAACTGCAACCAGCCACTTTTGGGCCTTGCTTTTACTCTCCAGATAATATTAAGCGAATCCTGGATCTCGATAAAAATACTGCTCGCACCCAATAACAGGGTACCAACCCCTATTATTACAGCCATGCCCGATTTACCCGAAAGCGCGAGGTGCTTCAAAGCATCCTGAATTTGAGCTGCCGGCTCCGGACCAACGTATCTAACAATTTCCGGGTAAAGTTTATTGGTAACCGCGTCTTGTTTAAATACCAACCCGGCTACCGACATTACGATGATGAGCAGCGGGGCTATAGAAAAAACGGTATAATAGGCCAGTGAGGCGCTCAGCTTTAAGCCATTATCCTTAGAGAAACCGGTAAAGGAAGCCAGTAGTATCTTCCATAATTGTTTAAAGTAGTCCTTGCTGAAAAACTTCATACTTGCTTTTTATAGGGTGTTAATGATGTTTTATTGATTGTTAAGCAATATTGATGCCTTTTGCAGATTAAGAGATTGATTTTTTTCATTCCCTCCCGAGGGAGGGGCGCGATAGGCTGTGTAGTGACAGGGAGGGGTTATACGATTTGCTAACGGATATGCGAGGCGTATAAACCCCTCACTACACCCTCCCAAGGGAGGGAATCGCGCGGCCCTACGCTTTTAATCGTTCTGTTATTGTCATTCAAAGTTTCTGCAACGGCACATCAAGTAGTTCATAGTCGCCCCATCCATTAAAATCATAATGCCACCACTCAGTAGAGAGTACCCTGAAGCCGTATTTGGCCATTACAGCTTTAAGCAACTCGCGATTACTGATCTGCAATGGTGATAAGTTGGGGTAATTAGCCGAAGCTTTACGGCTAAAACTATCAAAAGGTGTAGGCATATCCAGTTCTTTCCCTGTTTTAAGGTTGATCAACGATAGGTCGATTGCACAGCCCCGGTTGTGCTTGGATCCTAAACGCGGGTTGGCCACAAAATTGGTATCGGGCGTTTTTTCGTAAAAATCTACCGTAACAGAGTAGGGGCGGTAGGCATCGTAAATTTTAAGTCCTAAGTTTTGAGTCTTAAGTTCAGCCTCAACCTGTTGCAGGGCTTTTACTACCGGCAGCCGGGCATATGCTTTGGCAACAGTGTACATGCGGCGGTGCATAAAATTGTTGGTGGTGGCGTATCGGATATCCAGCGAAATTTGCGGGATATATTTTTTTATTTCGACAAGCTGCTTATCCAGGTTGGCCTTTACCTGTACTTTATACCGGGCAATATTGCTGATTTTTGTACTATCGATGTATTTGTAATGCTGGGCTTGTACACCCATCCCACAAAAAATCAATATTAACAGTAATAAATACCTGTTCATACGTTAACGATGCGATACGATGAGCAGGTCGAGATCTTTGCAGGGAATGGAAAACCTGTCGCCGATGTGTTTATTGGTGAGTTGTCCCTGGTAAATATAAACCGCATTACGTACGCCTGACTTTTCCCAGATCACGTTTTTGATACCGCCATGCTCGCCAATATCCAGCAAAATAGGTGCAAAGATATTGGTAAGCGCGTAAGTTGCGGTACGGGCCACGCGCGAGGCGATGTTAGGCACGCAATAATGGATCACATCATACTTGCGAAAAACCGGGTGGGTATGGTTAGTTACTTCGGATGTTTCGAAGCAACCGCCCTGGTCGATACTTACGTCGATGATCACCGAATCGCGCTTCATGTTGCTTACCGTTGTTTCGGAAATAATACATGGACTGCGACCATCTTCGGCACGGAGGGCACCAATGGCTACATCGCAAGTGGTAATAGCTTTTTCTAAAACAATAGGCTGCACAACCGAGGTAAATACCCGGCTACCAATATTATTCTGCAAGCGACGAAGTTTATATATCGATGGATCGAAAACTTTTACTTCGGCACCTAATGATATAGCCGTACGGGCAGCATATTCGCCTACGGTACCAGCACCTAAAATTACAATTTCGGTAGGAGGGACACCGGTGATCCCGCCTAACATCAGGCCTTTGCCTTCAAAAACATTACTCAGATATTCGGCGGCGATGAGGATGGATGTAGCCCCTACTATTTCGCTCATGGCACGTACAACAGTAAGGATATTACCCTCATCCCGTAAATGCTCAAAACTAAGCGCCGTGATCTTCTTGGCCATTAAAGCCTGAATACTTTCCGCTTTCAACGTTGCCATTTGCAGAGTTGATATCAATAACTGCCCCGGCTTCATCAACTCAATTTCCTGCAGGGTTGGCGGCGCTATTTTAATGATGATATCGGCCTCGTAAACTTTTTTGGTATCGTAAATGATCTGCCCACCCTGATCGGCATAGTCCTTATCCGAAAAATTGGCTGCCTGCCCGGCATTGCTTTCAAGCAATATCTCATGCCCGTTATTAACCAGCAAGGCTACCGAAAGGGGGGTTAACGGCACCCGGTTTTCCTGGAAGGAAACCTCTTTGGGGATGCCGATGTATAATTTGTTCTTCTTAGATTTTACCTCAAGCAACGACTCCTGGGGTTGCATCATTGCCTGTTTGGCAATATCCGAAAACCCGCTAATGATCCCTGAACTCATGATGTATTTTTTAAAAGGCTGATGAAGATACTAAAAATAGCCGGATGATGGAACTAATTGTTTTGGATGCTGATGAGCCTTGAGTTATCATCACCAACCTTGATACTCACGGTTGTATAATGATCGGGCAGCAGGTCTGGTATTTTTTCGGGCCATTCAATAAAGCAATAGGCTCCGCTGTAAAAATATTCCTCATAGCCCATATCCAAAGCTTCGGTTTGTGTTTTAAGGCGATAAAAATCGAAATGAAAAATCCGGCTATCCCTACCGATGTATTCATTAACGATAGAAAACGTAGGACTGGTGGCTGGTTCATCAATCCCCATTTCTTCGCACAGGGTTTTGATAAGCGTAGTTTTTCCGGCACCCATATCGCCATAAAATAAAAAGATCTTATTCCCCGCCGAATTATCTAAGATGGTTTTGGCGGCTTCCGGTAGCTGGGCTAATGTATTAACTGATAGTTGCACGATAATATTTCCTTACGTCATTGCGAGGTACGAAGCAATCCCAAACTATACAGGGCGGATCTGCTCAGCTACTCTGCTACTCGGGGATTGCTTCGTGCCTTGCAATGACGTGTTTTTTATATATTTAATCTATTCAAAAATACTCAAATTAAATATTAGCCAGCAAAGCTTTCAAAAATTGCTCCTTAGCTTCAATGTGCGGAATGTGCCCGCAATTGTCAAACTCTATCAATTTGCAGCCGGGAATCTTTTTAGCTGTTTCAGGGCCTAATATTTTGTATTGCCCGTGTTTGGCTTTTTCTTCGTCGCTCAGTAGTGCTTTGCCAACTATGGTTTTATCTTCCTTACCGGTAAACAGCACCGTTGACACTTTGATCAGCCCGAACTCATAACATACCGGTTGCTCATAGATCATCTCAAAAGTGAGAGCCGCTACTTTAGCGTACCGGGGAAAATCAGCACTTTGAGTTACGCCTGCACCTATTTTAACGAGGTAATCATATTCAGGCTTCCAGGTGGTGAAGTAAGAGTTTTCATAATATTTTTTTACGCTGGCAAAACTGGTTTTCAGTTCGGCTTTGTAATCATCGTCGGCACTGTTGTAGGGAACAAAAGTGCGGTAATCTTCTAAACCGATGGGATCTTCTAACAGCAGCTTTTCAACCTTATCAGGATACATCAATGTAAAACGGGTAGCCAGCATCCCGCCCATCGAATGGCCCATCAAAGTTATTTTTTGTATGCCGAGGCTATCCAACAAAGTTTTATTTATCCGCGCCAGCTGATGAAAACTGTAATGAATAAAAGCCTTTGATGATTTGCCGAAGCCAAGTTGATCGGGCACCACCACGCGGTAGCCTTTGTTAGTCATCGCCCGGATCACATCTGTCCAATAATAACCGCCAAAGTTTTTACCGTGAAAAAGCATCACTGTTTTGCCGTTGGGATTGGCTGGCTTCACATCCATATAGGCCATACGCAGGTCCTGTCCTTCAATCTTTACCGGCAGAAAACCTACCGGGTAGGGGTATTTTATGTTTTCGAGCGTAATGGATAGGGTATCTGATTGTGCACGGGCGATTATACTTACCGATAGGATGATGAATAGTGTTAATAATTTACGCATATGGAAAATACAGGATGGAGGATGAAATGTTTGCCCCCCGGAACCCTAAAGGGGGAGTTTGACGGAGAGGTGACGATGATATTCACAGGAGAAGGCCCGCCCAGTCCTCCTTTCAACAAAAAAGCCCCGCCTTACGGCGAAGCTCTTTATATAATATAACTTAAATCAGATCAGGATTTTTTGTTGGTGTTAAACCCAAACGGTACAACAACTTTAAAGCTAATGTTGCGGCCCATGTTAAAGATACCCGGGCGCACGCCATCCGGTACAGTAGGATTATCAAAATATTTAAGCCTGCTCATGTTTGATTGATAGTTAACATTGGCAAGATTCGTTCCTTCAACAAAAAGCTTAATAACCGGCTGACCGGCCTTGTTTACAATGTTGCCGCCAAAACCAGCGCTTAGCAAATTGTATCCTGCCGTGTAAGTCTCAGTTCCGTAAGCGGCGAAGAAGCGGTCTTGCGCACTGTAGTGGTCAAAGCCAACAAACGCGTACAGGCTTTTCAGCTTGCCGAAGCCTCCGTTAAATGTTCCGCGAAGCTCCGAGTGAAGGTGCAACGGTGGTATAAATGGCAGGTATTTCAGGCTATCCGCAACTGGGCCACCGTTACCTTTGTTTTGGCCGTAAGTTAAGCTAAGCGCGTTTTCAAAATGCAACCACGAAATTGGGTGCAAATCAACACTTGCCTCGCCGCCATAAATGCGTGCTCTGCTTTGCACATAGGTAAAAGTTGTATAACCCTGTGTATAAACCGGGCTGCCATCGGCAGCTAAAACCTGTTGTTGATAAATGTAGTTACTCAGGTTATTATTAAATACCTCAATACTGGCCGAAATATTTGGCAGTGTTAAAAACGTACCGATATCTTCCTGCAAGCTAAACTCAGGTTTAAAGTTTTTATCGCCAATATGATAGATCTGCGAGCCTGGATCCGGGCCGTTGGCCGAAATCTCGGCAATACTTGGTGCCCTGAAACCGCGTGAAATATTACCCTTGATCAGGAACGCGTCAGACACATTATATGTAGCGCCGAAGCTGCCCGAAAATCCGCTGAAGCGTTTGTTGAAGGCATCAAACTGCTTGGTAACGTTAGCTGCAGTTTCTGGATTGCTGCCGGTGTACAATTGCGGATATCCTTTGGCGCCCAAAGTATCAACATAAGCTGCAGCGTTCGAGAACGAACGGGTATCATACCTTGCACCTGCCGAAACATCTAATTTACCATAACTCTTTTTGATCACAAAAAACGGACCTACATCAAATTGATGATAGGCAGGGATAGGAAAATCGGTAGCATCGCCAATGGTATTGTTGCCATACTGCCCGTTAATGCCAAAGGTTGTTTCGTAATCGTTACCTATATTAAAGTTGTATTTAACATCATAAGTATAGGTAGCCAGGTGCAGGTTAAGTCCGGCTATATCACCATCCTCGGGGTGCGTGTATTCGCGACGGTGGCTATACTGGAAGCCCAGGTTAACCGCAAGGTTACCGTTGCCTAAAATAAAATTACTATTGTTGTAGATACGGTAAAGTTGTACATGCTGATGCAGGGTTGGTATTTTATAGGAGTTTAAAACCGAGTTTGGCACAATAGGTCTAAAAGCGTCGCCGTCTTCTACAACTTGCTGCGTAAACTTACGTGTAATCGAATCACGGCTACCGTCAGGAATGGATTGTTCATCATCAAACACTGATGCATGCAGGTATGAATATCCCCACGATTTGTTAAGGCCAACCATTACGCGGGCGTCTTTTTCGCGGTAGTTGGTTCCATATACACGACCATCGTGCTCGTTTTGATAATCCTTGCTGCCTTTAGCCGATACCACGGTACCCCAAACCAGTCCGTTTTGATTACCCTGCAACCTGAACGAACCATTATATAGGCCCTGGTTGGTACCATATAAGCCCTGAACCGAACCTAATATTTTTCCTTCGGGAACAGGTGCCGGTGAGATCAGGTTTACAACACCACCTATCGCATCAGAACCATAGCTTAAACTTGCCGGACCTTTGATCACCTCAACACGGTCTATCGAATTTTGATCAACCTCAATACCATGCTCATCGCCCCATTGCTGGCCTTCCTGGCGGATACCATCTTGTAACGTAATTACCCGGTTATAACCCAACCCATGGATAAATGGTTTAGATACATTAGGCCCAGTAGTAACGGCGCTAACACCAGGCAATGTAGCTATCTGGTCAATAACATTGCCCGATGCAGCACGCTGCTCCAGATATGCTTTGCCAACGGCCAGCATAGGTACCGGGCTACGTTTTATTTCGGTGGCTTTGCTTACCCCTGTAACTACAACCTCACCTGCCTCGAGCGATGATGTTTGCATTTTTACATCATATACGTTTGTTTTTGAAAAATCAACCCTCTGGGTAACGGTCAGGTAACCTAAATAAGTAACCTGCACCAGGAAAACACCTTTGGGTACTGTACTGAAGCTGTATTTACCGTTTACATCGGTAATAGTTCCTTTACGCAGATCGGGAATATTTACAGTTGCACCAATAATTGGTTTTCCATCGGCCTTATCGGTTATAGTACCCGAAAGCGTACCGGCCGCCTCTTCAATAACTTTATTTTTTACGGTACGCGTGGCGCCGTCCGCAAGCGCGACAAATTGAGCGGACAAAAACAATAATATAGCGAAGCTAATTAGCTTTAATTTCATGACGAAAACTTAAGAAATAGATAAATGCCCCCTCTTTGAGTGGCGTTATTCAGAAAAATTTAAACAGGATAGTTAAACTAACACAGGAGGTGCGCGGCCAGCCGCGAGGATAAGCGCGATGCTTACAAAATTGTAATCGCCTTGCTTAAAAACATGGGTAGAAGGTACGAGGGGTATTAAAAATAAGTTATTGGTAACAACCACGGCATCGGTATGCTGCATGGCGTCGCACAGTAAACATTTTTCTTTAACCGTTTGCCTGTCGGAGGCTATATGGCTGTGTTTGGTAATTCCCTTAATAAGCGCGTGCTGGTGCGAATAAACAGCGTATTGCCCAACTACAAAGCTAAGCAGTAGCAGCCACGCGAATACGATATGTAGGCGTTTTTTATTCACAGTCAACACCCTATTAAACGGGATAAAGCAAAAGTAAGTATTAAAACGGGAATATTAATGCAACATTGTAACAATTATATTGAAGAGTCATTGTTTCATTGGGTCATTAAGTCATTGGATAGCGTATCTGATCTCGGGTTTAAATATCCCTTCAAAAGAAAAAATGACCTAATGACCAAATGACTTAATGACCAACAACCTATCTTTGCAACCTATGACACCTGCCGAGATCAATAAAAAATGGGACATATTACAGCAACATATTGCCGAGGATTTTGATAACGAAAAGCCCGACATTAAAGTGATGCTGTTTTTAATAGGAGTGCAGGAATTGGGGCAGGGGCCACGCAAGTTCAGCAAACGCCAAAAGGAAGAGCTGATGCATATTGCCACCTGCCGGCTATTCAGCATGATGGGCTTTTACGAACTGGAAGGACTTGACCAGGATGGCTGGCCACATTGGAAACGCGTTAAAGTTATCCCAAACTACACCTTGCTTGAGCAGGAGATGACGATGAAATCGCTCATTATTGCTTATTTTGAGGAGTTGGGGGTTATTTAAGTTTGGGTGAATGGTTGATTGGGTTGATTAGACGAGTGGTTGTATCTGTGGGCAAGCCTGTCACTCTGAGCTTGTCGAAGAGTCGTGCGCAGAGGCCCCACCCACCATGCTTCGACGCGCTCAGCATGACACCCGATTTTGAAGCGTTCAGGAGAAGCCGAATCCTCTCCAACAAAATTCCGAAAATTCATAAATTCGATAAATTACGGTTCAGACAAAACCATATGAAGAAACTTTTTACCTTAAGCATCCTATTATTAACGCTCACCGCCGCCTTTGCGAGTAAGCCTAAAAACCAGTATGTGCGTATCCATACTACTTATGGCGATTGCATTATCCGTTTGTATAACGAAACTCCTTTGCACCGCGACAACTTTATCAAGCTTACAAAAAAAGGCTTTTTTAATGGCACATTGTTCCATAGGGTAATCCAAAACTTCATGATCCAGGGCGGCGACCCGGATTCGAAAGATCCGGCAAAAGCAAAACCCGGTGCAGAGTTGGGTAACGGCGATGTGGGTTATACCGTCCCTGCCGAATTTCGCGATAGCCTGTTCCACAAACGCGGCGTATTAGCTGCCGCCCGCGATGAAAACCCTACCAAGGCATCAAGTGGTTGCCAGTTTTACGTTACTGAAGGTAAACGTTTTACGGATGGTAAGCTGGACACTTTGGAGAATACAAGGTTAAAGGGTCGCAAGATTCCTGCTTCACAGCGTGAATATTATAAAACAGTAGGAGGTGTACCGCATCTTGATCAAAACTACACGGTATTTGGTGAGGTAATTACCGGCATTGATATGGTAGATAGGATAGCCGCCGTTAAAAAGGACGGGAACGACCGTCCGCTTGCTGATGTGCCGATGACTGTAGAGTTGTTAAGCAAACGGGAGTGCAAGCAGTTGGATAAAATACTTTATCCGCAGAAAAAATAAAAAAACGGGCGCATGGGTAGCGTAGAGGAGTGTAAGTTATAAACTTACACCGTTTGTAACCACGGGTTACGCTATCGCTAAACCCGCGGCAGTTGGTATATTCATTAATATTGCAAAAAAAGGCCTCTTTTTAGGGGTAGGGACACATGAAAATAATCACTTATAATGTTAACGGCATCCGCTCGGCCATCAGCAAAGGTTGGCTGGCCTGGCTACAAGCTACCGATGCCGATGTTGTTTGTTTACAGGAAATAAAAGCAACACCCGATGTACTGACAGATCTTGGTTTGGTTGATGCTATGGGCTACCAACACTACTGGTTCCCGGCCGAAAAAAAGGGCTACAGTGGCACAGCCATTTTTACCAAAATCCTTCCTAAACATATTGAGTACGGTTGCGGCATCCCAGATTTTGACCGTGAAGGCCGTTGCATCCGGGTTGATTTTGATGAGGTATCGGTGATGAGTGTATACTTCCCATCAGGCTCGAGCGGCGATGAACGCCAGGTTTTTAAATACCGTTTTTTAGATGAGTTTGGCAAATACCTTACTTTATTAAAAGTAACTATCCCAAACCTGGTAGTTTGCGGCGATTATAATATCTGCCATAAGGCTATCGATATCCATAACCCAAAATCAAACGCCAACTCATCAGGCTTTTTGCCCGAAGAGCGCGAATGGATGGAGAATTTTGTTGAAGGTGGTTTTATAGATACCTTCCGCCACGTTAATAAAGAACCTCATAATTATACCTGGTGGAGTTTTCGCGCCGGGGCACGAGGTAAAAACTTAGGCTGGCGTATTGATTATGCCATGGCCAGCACGCCATTGGAGGCCAATATCCGCAGGGCGGCTATTTTACCGGAGGCCAAGCATTCGGATCATTGCCCGGTGTTGTTGGAGTTGGAGTTTTAAACTCTTTCTTTAAAAATTGTCATTTCGATAGAGCAGGGGGAGGATAGAGCGTCGGGGCGAAAGAGAAATCTTGTACGCCGTGCAAAGAGGCTTGCATGGCGTACAAGATTTCTCCTCACCCCAATTCACAGTCCATCGCGCGTTCGTCGAAATGACAATTGGGGTATTTCGTTGAAGAGTTATCACCCTTAAAACTCCTCATGAATATAAGTCATGATCCGCACCATCTCATCCCGCACTTCTCTACTCGGCCTCACAAAATTATTATTCATAAACGCAAAGGCCAACCGCTTGCCCTTCCTGGTAACGATGTAACCGCTTTGGTTATGATTATTACTTAACGAGCCTGTTTTTGCCCAAACAAAGGGCTGCCCGTTATCGGTTTTGTAAGCATTTTTAATAGTACCGGCCACACCGCCAATGGGCATCATACTGTGTAGCAGGCTATCATCTTTAACCTCATCGTGTATTTTCAAAAGCAAGGCCACCATATCCCTCGGTGTAAATAAATTATAGCGCGACAGGCCCGAGCCATCCACCCATTGTGGCGCATCCGGCAAATCATTCAGCAAATTAGCTTTGGCATAGTTGATCACCGAATCGATATTCAACGTTCCAAACTTTACCGACGAGCATACCAACAGCAACTGTTCGGCAATAAAATTATCACTCGGTTGCAGCATACGGCGATAAACTGAATCGGCATTGGCGTTGTAAATAGTTTTGACATCGGCAGGCATTGGCGTTTGCAATAATGATACCTGTTTTTTTAAAGTATCCTGCAGCAAGGCCATGGTGAGTTGCAAACTGGTTTTCCACGGAATTTCCTGCTTGTAGCCCGGTGGGATCTCCTCGGCAGGGTAAATAAAGTTATTGGTTAACAGGTCGCGTTTTACTTTAAACTTTGCGGGGTGATAATTGATATCAGCATTTAAAAACCGCTTTAAATAATAAGGTTTTACCTGCATGTTGCCATCATGATCGGCATATAATTGGGCCACGTTATCTTCAATGGGGAGGGCGGTTATTTCGGCCTGGTAATAATCGTTATAATCGTCCCATCCCCAGCCGGGGCCAAAAAGTTCGCCGGTATAATTGCCGGGCGAATAAAACAATTGTTTATTACTGCTTTTTAAAAAGTTAAGACCACTTACACCTTTCAGATCACTATGTAAAAAAGATGGGTCGCCGGTTCCCCAAAATATTAGCGAATCGCCGCGGGTTTGGTAGCGTAAGGCGGGGATACTATCGCCCAGCATTTTGAGGCAGGTATAAAAAGTAAAAAGCTTGGTGTTGGATGCAGGAGTAAAATATTTATCGGCATTAAGCTCATAGATCATTTTTTGTTCGTCGATATCATACAGGGCGAAACCCGTAAAATGATCGTTCACAATTTTTGAGTGCTTAAAAAGCTTTTTAACCTTTCTTTTTTTTATCGAACGGGCATAAATACTATCATGGAATACACTTAAAACACAAATGATTAACAGAAATGAAATAGTTGGTTTTCGCATAATAAAATATTTATTTAACAAATAAATGTCGTAAATTTAATATACCAACTATAACCACTTTGTTACACAAGCTATATTATATTTTACGCCGATCCGGGGCATTGTGGCTTGCAATTATATTAACATTTTGCTTCGCCAATACGGTTAGGGCCCAGTACTTTGATCTTGCTGTTAATAAAAAAAAGGTGAATATCCCGTTCAGGCTGGAGCGCAACCTTTTGATCATCAAACTCAAGATCAACGATAAAGGCCCCTTTAACTTTATTTTGGATACCGGGGTAGGCCTCATGATCATCACCGATCCCAAATTAGTCGATTCGATCAGCATTCCCAACAAACGTACCTTAAAAATACCTGGTCTTGGCGAGGGCGAAGATTCTGAAGCATATGTTACCTCTAACTTAGCTGTTGATATTCCGGGATTGGTAAGTTATGATATTGCCGCGGCCATACTTAAAAAAGATGTTTTTAACCTTTCGGGATATGCGGGCATGCCTATACACGGCCTGCTTGGTTATGAGTTTTTTAATAACATGGCTGTAAAAATCGATTTTCAGGACAGCACAGTTACCGTTTGCCGCCCAAAAGATCTGAAACCCATGCGCCGCAGCAGCAAAATACCTATGAGCATTGAAGACAGGAAACCCTACATTGATGCAAAAGCTATTATGCCAGGCATAGCACCATTTAAAACCAAACTGGTGGTTGATCTGGGTGCCGGGCATCCTGTATCTATCGAACGATACATCAAAAACTACGGGCTGCCTCAAAAATTCATCTCATCTGCCAATCTTGGTATCGGCCTTAACGGACCAATTAATGGTTTTATAAGCAGGCTTGAAGAGTTTGATCTCGGTAAATTCAGGATAAAAAAGGTACTTGCTTCCTTTCCTAATGACGACAACAATCAAGGCAACGTATCGGTAAAGCGCGATGGCAACCTGGGCACAGGTATTTTGAAAAGATTCACTGTAATATTTGACTACCCGGATAGCGTACTGTACCTGAAACAAGGCTCAACCTATAACGAACCTTTTGAGCATGATATGAGCGGACTGGAATACTATGCCGCAGGCGATAATTACGACCGGATTGTGATAAGCCGCGTTGAACCGGGTTCGGCAGCCGATGAAGTTGGCCTTGAACGGGATGATGAGATCATTGCCATAAATTTTAAGCCTGTATCAAAAATGACTTTGCAACAAATTGACGAAATGTTCAAATCCAAAGATGACCGAAGCCTGTTATTGGATGTCTACCACGAAAAACGGGTTGACAAAGTGGTACTTACTTTAAAACGTCGCATATAATTAATAATACTTGTAATTTTCTTGCTGATAAAACGTCTTATCCTAAAAAAAGAAGCCTTTTTTTATATAAGTTTACGTTTTAACTATTATTAATAAATGAAAAGACATTCGTTGCCGGGCATTTATATGCGCGGTTCAGTATTGGCGCTTGCAGTTTTAGCGGGGTCGTGCGCTACTAAAAAGCATGCCGCCAATCAAACCCTAACCCTAAAAACCACAACAACAGCCTCCGGAACGGTAACTACCGCCACAACCGGTGCGCCAAAAAAAGAGGGCATCAAAAAATTCAGCGACCTGATCCCGGCAAAAACCAAAGTAGATAGCGGCCTATTTAACCTGTACAAGGTTGATGGCAAGTACTACTATGAAATTCCCGATTCATTAAACAACCGCGAAATGCTGGTGGTTACCCGTTTTGTTAAAACACCGGGTGGACTGCGCACTTTTGGTCAGCAATATGGCGGTGAAGAAATTAACGACCAGGTTTGGAAATGGGAACGCCACGATAAGCAAGTGTTTATCCGTGTACCAAGCTTTTCAATGCGTGCCGATAGTACCAGCGATATGTACCAATCGGTAAAAAACTCAAACCTTGATGCTGTACTGGCATCGTTTGAGGTTAAGGCATTTAATAAAGATACCACAGGTGTTTTAATTGATGTTACTGATTTTTACAATGGCGATACTCAGGCAATAGGTTTATCTGACGAGATCAAGAAAGCCTACAAAACAATGGGCCTTGATAACTCGCGCTCATATATCGATACCATTAAAAGCTTCCCGATAAACATTGAAGCGCACTCGTTAAAAACATACCGCGCCGGCGAATCGCCAACAGATAACAGCACAGGTGCTATTACTTTCGAGCTGAATACCTCGATGTTGTTGTTACCTAAAACGCCAATGAAACCGAGGATTATGGATGCGAGGGTTGGCTTTTTTGGTCAGGGCCAAACAGATTACGGCACCAACGCGCAAAAAGCATTGGTTACCGCCTACATTCATCGCTGGAAGTTGGAACCAAAAGATCCTGCTGCTTACGCAAACGGCCAACTGGTTGAACCTAAAAAACAAATTGTTTACTACATAGATCCGGCAACACCTAAAAAATGGGTACCATACCTTATTGCAGGTGTAAACGATTGGCAAAAAGCTTTTGAGGCCGCTGGTTTTAAAAACGCTATTGTTGCTAAAGTAGCTCCTACTAAAAAAGAAGATCCCGAGTTTAGCACTGAGGATGCACGTTACGCGGTGATCCGTTATTTCGCATCGGATGTGGAGAACGCTTACGGCCCACACGTTTCCGATCCTCGCAGCGGTGAGATTTTGGAAAGCCATGTTGGCTGGTACCATAACGTTATGCAATTATTACGCGATTGGTATTTGATCCAAACAGCCGCCGTAAACCCTAACGCGCGCCACGCTCAATTTACTGATGAGCAAATGGGTGAGCTGATCCGCTTTGTATCATCGCATGAAATTGGTCACACCCTTGGTTTACCGCACAACTTTGGTTCGAGCTATGCTTACCCGGTTGATTCATTGCGCTCAAAATCATTTACTGATAAACACGGCACAGCTCCATCAATTATGGATTATGCCCGTTTTAACTATATCGCACAACCGGGTGATGGTGTAACCCACCTTTACCCGCAAATTGGCGAGTATGATGACTGGTCGATCAAATGGGGGTACAGCTGGTTCCCGGGCAATAAAACACCTGAGCAGGAAAAAGAGATCCTTGCCAAATGGACTGATAAACACGCAGGTGACCCTAAATATTACTTCGGTCGCCAGGGCACTTCTATCGATCCGCGTTTGCAGAACGAAGATTTAGGCGACAATGCCATGAAAGCAAGCGCTTACGGTATTGCCAACCTGAAACGTATTTTGCCTAACCTCGAAAAATGGTCGTACCAAAAAAATGAGGATTATGATGATCTGAGCGAACTTTATAACGAAGTGCTTGGTCAGTTTTACCGTTACATGGGCCACGTTACCACCAACATTGGCGGGATGAACGAAAACTTTAAAACTTACGATCAGAAAGGTGCTGTGTATGATTTCGTAGCCAAAACCCGTCAGCATGAAGCAGCCGCATTTTTGAACGAGCAATTGTACAAAACTCCAACTTGGTTAATTAACCAGCCAGAGCTGGCTAAGTTTGATAACGGTGTAGTGATTAACCGCATCAAATCAATGCAGGCATCGTTGTTAGCAAACGAGATAAACCCATCAAGGTTGGCCCGTATGTATGATAACGAAGCCAAAAACGGTAAAAATGCTTACACCGTAGCTGAGTTATTTACTGATTTGCACACCGGTATATTCGGAGCAGGTACTCCTGACAGCTACAAACGCAGCCTACAACGTACCTATGTTGACTACCTTAAAACGTTGTTAAGCCTTGATGCGAGTCCTTCGTACCAGGGTATTCCGGCGGCGGCACTGGCCAATTGGGGCTTAACACCTATAAACATTGCCATGTCTGATATCAGACCTATGGTACGTATTGAGTTGAGGAAAATTGATGCTGGTTTGCCAAAAGGCGGTGACGCTATTACCTCGGCACACTACGCCGACTTACGTTTAAGGATCAAGGAAGCACTTAATCCAACCCGTCCGGTTGTTAATATTAACGGCATGATGATGAGGGGCATTACCACTCCGGTACCAAATAATTTAGATCCGAAAGCAGGCAGCACTAATTGCTGGCCAAAAACAACTTTCGATTTTTAATCTGAACTGAAGTTTCGGATGATTTTAGAATCCTGCCTCATTTTTGGGGCAGGATTTTTTATTTGAAAACGAATCCGCTTTAAATCCTATATGTCATTTCGATGGAGCGGAGGAGGAAAGAGCGTGAGGGCGAAAGAAATCTTGTACACCCTGAACCCTATAAGCATGATTGATTAGCACGGCGTATAAGATTCAGCTTGTGGTCGGTGTTTTCACCGCACCACTCTCCCTTGGCCCTGTTCCTTCAATTAACCTCACGATAAACAAATCATATGGTGCGGTGAAAACACCGACCACAGGCTGGAACGAAATGTTATTATGATGTGAAGCAAAAGCCTACTTCAACTGGCTGATATTTTCAAAAAAAGCGACTTGCAAATCAAGCAGCGATTTCACATTTATCTTTTCGCCATAGGCATCAAAACATAAAATTTTGGTGTATTCAGGATGTCCTTTTTTCGATTTTTCGAAAAAGTTAAACGTTTCAAAAAAATAATGATTAGTGGTTATATGGCTTCTGCCATTAGTTTGTGAGGCATTTAGCCTGAAACCGATCGCGTCGATCCACTTGTGCACTTTTGTGTGCAGCGAGTTGCTAATTTTGTTCATAGGTTAATGTTTGATTAAGTATAACGAAAATTCATGCCACAATGTTACCATTACATCAATAGTTTTTAAACAATAGTTTATTACTGGTGTGAGTTATTTAACGTTTTACCGTTATCGATTATTATTTACGAGATAAACAAGCCAATTGTTGCAGCTTATAACGTAAAAGATCCTTGATTAAATGGCCAATCCTTTATGGAATTGCCGGTTGATGAAAAACAGATGAAATTTGGCTACTAAAATCACTTATTACATGTAACAATAATATGATTGATAGGCCTTTACGAGCTTAAAATGTAACAATCATATATTGATTAAGCTATATATACATTTTAAGTTGAACATTTGCGGTTCAAATACGTCTAATACCCAAAACACAACAAATTGTACGCTGAAAAAACATTTATGAAAGCCCTTCTCCTTATTTTGAGTTTTACCTTTTTTCTTGCCTTCGCATCTCACGCGCAAACGGGCAGGGAAGTAAAGGGAACTATTGTCGATTCTACCAAACTATCGCTCCCAGGCAGCAGTGTTAAGCTGGTTTCAACATCGGGCGATAGCACCATAGCCATAGCCGATATCAACGGAAAATTCTCGTTTCCGGTTGTTAAAGGCAATAAACTAACGCTTACCATTTCATCTATCGGTTTTACATCTATCAAAAAACACTACACGCTTGATGCCGGCACCCAACCGGTTGATCTGGGTGCTATTGTAATGCAGGCCGAAACCAATATGCTAAACCAGGTTACCATTGTTGGTGTTAACCCGGTTGTTTTAAAGGAAGATACTACCGAATATAAAGTAAGCGCCTACCCGGTACGCGAAAACGCCCCGGTTGAAGATGTATTGAAAAAACTACCCGGCGTTGATGTGGATAAAGACGGCAACGTAACCGCGCAAGGTAAATCAGTTACCAAAGTGCGTGTTAACGGCAAGGATTTTTTTGGCGGGGACGTTAAAACCGCGACCAAAAACCTGCCTGCTGATGTGGTAGAAAGTATCCAGGTAATTGATGATTACGGCGACCAGGCCAACCTTACCGGCGTTAAAACCGGCGAACCGGACAAGATCCTGAACATTACCATCCGCAAGGATAAAAACCATGGCTACTTTGGTCAGGCAACGGCTGCTGATGGTAACGATTATTTACCTAAAGATCCAGGCGTATCTAACGCTAACCGTTATCTGGGCGATCTGAAGTTTTTTAATTTTAATAACGACCAGCAAATAGCAGTTTTAGGAACAATTAATAACACCAACGTAAATACATTTACCTATGGCTCGCCAACAAGTGGGGGAGGCGGCGGTTTCGGCGGTGGGGGCGGCGGTCGTGGTAACGCCTTACGTGGCGGATCCAGCGGTTCAACAACCAGTGCCAACGGTATTACCAATGCACATAACATAGGAGCCAACTATCGCGACCAATGGGGTAAAACCGTTTCGGTTTACGGAAGCTACAGCTTTACCGATAATACTACGCACACCATCAGTTCGTCTATCCAAACCAACAACTTCCAAACCCCAAGTGTAAGTAACCAAAAAAGCGACCAGACAGACAATCCGATCAACCATCGCTTCACCTTCAACGTTGAGTGGAAGCCTGATACCATTAACTATTTTAAAATAACCCCTAATTTTAGCTACTCGAGCACTAACACCAACGCCAACGAGGCGGTATCATCAACCGTTGGAGGCTTGCAAGATCAGGCTTATACATCATTATCGCACAGCGACGGAACCTCACCAAACTACGGTATTAACGTATTGTATAACCACCGCTTTAACGCACATGGCCGTAACTTCAGCATCAATGTGAGCGCCAACTCATCAAAAACCACGCAGTTTGATAATCCAACTTATCAGTACGCCGACGGCGCACCGCATACAGCGCCCGAAAACCAGCAGATCTTTACCAATAGCCGAGTTACCAGTGTAGGTACAAATATGTCGTACCTGGAGCCGATAAGCAAAAACGGTTACCTTGAATTAAACTATGCTTTCAACCGCTCATCAACTAGAAGCGATAAGGAAACAGATACACTCAGCGCTGCAAATACTTTTAATAACTACGATTTGCTGAGTAACAACTACAAATACAACTTCACTACAAACAAGGTAGGGTTGAACTATCGCTTTGTTGAGAAGAAATATAATTTCACCATGGGTATTGGCGTACAGCCGGCCACATTAAACGGTCTTAACCTTAAAAATGACTCGGCTACCCATGTAACTACTTTTAATGTTGTTCCAACAGCGCGTTTCACCTACAATTTTTCGAGGGGAAAAGGCTTAAACTTCAATTACAACGGAGCCAGCAACCAACCATCATTTAGCCAGTTACAGCCGGTTATCGATTTCTCGAACGCGCTTTATCCTGTAAAGGGTAATCCTAACCTGAAACCAGAGTTTGCCAATAACTTTACTTTAAGGTACAATAACTTCAGTTTCCAAACCGGTGATATCTTTTTCACCAATTTAAATTTTACTGCTACCCAAAATAAAATAGTTCAAAATACCATTACCTACCCACGTAAGTTTAGCGCGGCGGCTTTAGCGGCAGACCCTTCATTAAAAAACCTGCAAAGCACCAACCTAACAACATACCTAAATGCCGATGGGTATTATACTGGCGGAGCCAACATTACTTACGCAAAACCGTGGGCCGAGCGTAAATTCACTCTGCAATTTAATGGTGCGCTTAGCTACACTAATAACATCGCGTTTTCAAACAGTATTGATAGCAACAATGTAGCAGCTTCGGCTACCGCGCTTAAAAACATATCAAAAAACCTCAACTTTACCCCGGGCCTAAAATTCAGGGTAAATATTGTTGATGTTATTGATGCCGAAGCCAGCAGCAGCTACGGCATTAACAAAACCACCAATACCGTACATACCGAATTGATTGACGGCAGCTCGAACTTCCGCACCTTAAATATGGGACTGGCCGGAAAAAACTATTTCTGGAAAGACTGGACATTGAGCTACGACTTCACCCGTACAGTGAACTACGGTTACGCCAGCAGCCTGGAGATCAAAAACCCTAACATTTTAAATGCCTACGTTGAGCGCCGCTTTTTGAAAGATCATCGCGCAACCGTCCGTTTAGCGGCGTATGATATGTTTAACCAAAACACCGGGTACACTTCGGTAGTTAACGGTAACATCACCACACAATCAAATGTGAATAAACTGGGGCGTTACTACCTGTTGAGCTTTACTCTGCGTTTGCAAAAATTTGCAGGCAAGGCACCATCACAAGAACCTGGCCAGCGCAGGTTTAACCGCGATGGCGGTGGCCCAGGCGGTCCGGGTGGAGGCCCTGGTGGTGGTGGTCCGGGCGGACCAGGTGCGTTTTAATTACCTGATTAAAGATAAAGCATATATAACAAACAGAGGGGCTTTTTGCGGGAATGCAGAAGGCCTTCTTTGTTTTTGTATGATGCAAAGATGATACACGTGTTAGGGATTGCAGCGGATACCGGCCCTGTGGCTAAGGCCTTGTGTAGTATGAGCGGAAAGCCCGGCCCGCAGGGAACACCATAAAAATTAATTAGGCTAAAAATGAACGCAACAATCGTGCATACTCCGCCATGTCATTGCGAGGAGCGGGCAAAGGTAGGGCTTGGGGGCGACGTGGCAATCGCATACTATAAAGGGCGGCCATGCTTCCGTGCGATTGCTTCGTACCTCGCAATGACATGTTTAAAACACATTGTCATCAAGAGCGATACGCCCGCTTTTAATAATGCCAAGTTAAGAAAACAGGCGTCGATTTTTAAGTTTCTCTTACGCCGCAATAACCCTATTAATTACCTTCTCCAGATCGTCCAGATCAAAAGGTTTGGCTAAATAGGTTTGGGCGCCGGCATGGCTGGCCAGGATCTGGATATCGCTGTTGGCTGAGAAGTAGATAACCGGGATATCCTTTAGTGTATCGTTCTTTTTGAGGGTTTGCGTAGCTATGATGCCTCCCGAATCGGGGATCCAGTTATCCATCATGATCACATCTGGCAAAATGGCTGATACTTTTTCTTCGATGTTATTGCAATCGTTGTAGGTATGCACTTCCCATCCTTGTTCTTCTAAAATATAACTGCAAATAGATAGGATGTCTTCGTCATCATCAAAGATGATGATCTTCTTTTGTAGAGTGCTCATGAGATAGTTGAACCCGAATTTATAAACATGTTTTCATAAAAACAAATGTTTTAAATTGAAAGGTAAATTAAACGTGTTTAAACAACATTTTAAACGCAAAAGTTGTGCTGTTGTTTGCAAAAACTACCACTTCTTAACTACTACAAGCCCTCATCTGCACGTTTGTAACCGATTAATTACTGCTTTTTGTTGAAAACGTTAATACTTTTACCAATCCAATTCACAAAGCCTGTATTAAACTCAGATCATACCAACAAATACACCTGTAAATTATATTTCATGAACACGCAAATCAAATCGATTTTATTGGGCAGCCTGCTTTTAGCATCGCTTGCACCGGTAAGCGCGCAAACAACGAAGGCCGCTTTATGGCTCACCAAAGCCGATAGGTCGGTGCTTTTTCAAGAGCAGAAAACCAACCTTGTATTTAAAACCGGCAAGGAAAACGGTACAACCATTACTGTAGAAGATAAGCCGCGTTACCAGGCGATAGACGGATTTGGCTTCGCGTTAACAGGTGGCAGTGCCATGCACATCATCAGGATGAGTGCCGACAGCCGTGCTGCATTGCTTAAAAACCTTTTTGCTGTTACGGCCGATAATATTGGCATCAGCTACCTGAGGCTAAGCATTGGCGCATCTGATCTGAACGAAAAAGTTTTCTCGTACGATGACATGCCTAATGGTCAAACCGACCCAACTTTAAAACATTTTGATCTCGGCCCGGATAAAACGGATGTGATCCCGGTGATGAAACAGATCCTGGCCATTAACCCGTCAATAAAAATATTAGGCTCACCGTGGTCGCCACCGGCCTGGATGAAAACCAATAACGATACCCGAGGTGGCCGTTTAAAAGCTGATTGCTATGCAGTTTACGCCAAATATCTGGTTAAATATATCCAGGCTATGAAAGCTAACGGAATTATCATTGACGCCATCACCATTCAGAATGAACCGCTGCACCCCGGCAATAACCCAAGCTTGCTGATGCCTGCGCCGGATGAAGGTGATTTTATTAAAAACAACCTCGGCCCGGCATTTAAAGCCGCTGGTATCAAAACAAAAATTATTGTTTATGATCACAATGCCGACAGGCCCGATTACCCGATCTCTATCCTGAACGATCCGGCAGCGCGTAAATATATTGATGGTTCAGGCTTCCATTTGTATGGCGGCAACATTTCGGCCTTAACGGATGTACACAACGCCCATCCTGATAAAAACATCTACTTTACCGAGCAGATGACAGTTGAACCTGAAAATCAAAGCACCATCAACATCGCCTGGCCGGTAAAAAGCCTCATCATAGGCGCTACCCGCAACTGGAGCCGCAACGTGCTGGAATGGAACCTTGCCGCCGACCCGGAATATAAACCATACACCGATAGGGGTGGTTGCCCAATGTGCCAGGGTGCTGTTACTATTGACAAAAACGAGGTGAAGAAAAACGTAGCTTACTATTCGGTAGCGCATGCTTCTAAATTTGTACGCCCTGGTTCGGTGAGGATCGCTTCAAACAGTTCGGACGCCCTGCCCAACGTGGCCTTTAAAACGCCCGATGGTAAAAAAGTACTGATCGTAGCCAACACCGGCGATAGTGCTCAAAGCTTCAATATTAAATACGATGGTAAGGTGTTGGCGGCCACTTTAGATAAAGGTTCGGTAGGTACATACATCTGGTAGTAAAACGGCAAGGCTAAATTTTAAAAACGCAAACAACATGTTAACAGCATTAATAAAAAATATAAAACTAAGCACCGCAGCCAAGGCATTGCTGGCGGCAGCCCCTGCTTTATTATTCAGTTTGAAGGGCAACGCGCAAACCGGTTTTTTAAAGGCCGATGGCAAAAAAATAGTCGACGAAAAAGGGCAGAATGTATTACTGCGTGGGATGGGTTTAGGGGGATGGATGCTGCAGGAAGGCTATATGCTGCACATTAATAAAGACAGCCGCCAATATCGCATCCGCGAGCGCCTGGAGGAGCTGATGGGCCCGGCCGAAACCAAGGAGTTTTATGATACCTGGCTGGCCAACAATACCCGCAAAATTGATGTGGATTCGATGAAGCGCTGGGGTTTTAACTCCATCCGCCTGCCGATGCATTACAACCTGTACACCCTGCCGGTTGATAAAGAACCGGTTGCAGGTCAAAACACCTGGATTGAAAAAGGTTTTAAAATGACCGACGACCTGCTGGCCTGGTGTAAAGCCAACCACATGTATCTCATTCTTGATCTGCATGCCACACCAGGCGGCCAGGGTAATGATCTTAACATATCCGACCGCGACCCGGACAAACCATCGCTTTGGGATAGCGAAGCCAACAAGGCCAAAACCATCGCTCTTTGGCGTAAACTGGCCGAGCGCTACAAAAACGAACCCTACATTGGCGCTTATGATATCATCAATGAGCCGAACTGGGGTTTTGATGATCCGCAGAATGATAAGAACGGTTTGAAAGAAAAAACCAATGCACCATTAAGAAAACTGATGGTTGATATTACCGCCGCCATCCGCGAGGTGGATAAAAAGCACATCATCATTATTGAGGGCAATGGCTGGGGTAATAACTACAATGGCATATTGCCGCAATGGGATAAAAACATGGTGCTAAGCTTCCATAAATACTGGAACTTTAACGATCAAAAATCGGTAGAGCATATTGTAAAAACCCGCGACCAGTACAACATCCCCGTATGGCTTGGCGAAACCGGCGAAAACTCTAACACATGGATAAGCCAGGCTATCGGCTTATTGGAGCGCAACAACATTGGCTGGAGCTTGTGGCCGCTTAAAAAGCTGGGCATCAACAACCCTATGGAAATTGTATCCAACCTAAACTACGATGATGTGGCTAAATACATGAACACTGGCCGCCACAAACCAAAAGAAAGCAATGTCTACAGCGGAACTTTAGAGTTAGCCACCTATGCTAAACTGGAAAACACCATTATACACCATGATGTGATCGATGCTATTTTCCGTCAGCCGCACTCGGCAGCTACCAAGCCGTTTAAAGCTAATAAAATAGGCAACGGCACTATTATTAACGCTGTTGACTATGATCTGGGGCGCAACGGATCAGCTTATTTTGATACCGATACTGCCGATTACCACACATCTGGCAAACCGGGCGTAGGCAACCGCGGCCATGTTTACCGCAATGATGGTGTGGACATTACTAAAGACTCGACCCAATACAACAGCTACTATGTTGACCATATTGAAACCGGCGAGTGGACACAGTACACCGTTTTTGTTAAAACTCCCGGCGTTTACTCCATCAGCCTAAAAATTGCTTCGTCTACCGATGATGCCAAGCTATCGGTATTGGTTAATAACACTACCCAGGCAAAGGAAGAAGCAGTGCCAAACACCGGTGGATTAAAAAAGTGGCAGGTTATCGCTGTTAAAAACATCGTGCTGAAGGCTGGTGCTAATAGAATAAAAGTACAGGCCGATAATGGCGGATATAATTTACATTACCTGCAGTTTTGGAAAGGGAAGTAAACTAATAGTGAGGCTATTGTAGAGCCATAAATAAGGCGTCATTACGAGGCACGAAGCAATTGCACGGAGGCAGGTCCGCCCTGTATAGTCCGCGATTGCTTCGTACCTCGCAATGACGCATTTTTATTTTATTTTTTCTTTACAATCTATTGTAAATCAATAAGCTTATACTTAAATTTATTATACCAATTATCTACATGATCTAAACTAAGGAGGAGTCGTTATGAAAAAACAAACTACCATAGTTAGTCAGCCTGATAAGACTGAAACTATTCCTGCAGCACCCGTAAACTGCCAGCCATCAAACCAAAAAACTTACCGCAACCACAGCCACTGCGATCACTCGCACGGCAGGGTAAATAAATTCGCGATAGGGAGCAACAGGGGGCCTTGCTTTTTCTAAGCTTTTGATAGAATAATATCCATAGTGATGAGCTTGTGCTATGCTCGTTTAGTTTGCTACGCTTAATGGGGTACACGCCACAGGCGTGCACCAGCAAACAGTAAATCAGCAACACATTGGTGCTATTATTTTACCAGATAGTACGATCTGCTATCCGGCTTAAAATTGTGCAGATAAATAGCAAGCGAACAAAGGCCTATTTCCTCTCTTCGGGCGTCAACACCGGCCTCATCGGCTATGGCGAAGCTTTGGTATTGGCCATCATTGGCCTGTTGTACGTGCGTTCCGTATATCTGCGTATTGTTTTCGTTCAGGGCGATATTATCTGCTATTATGGCAAAGCCTTCGGCAGGTAAAGCGCCTTCGAGGGTGGCATTGCGTACTATCGAAAAATATTTTTTTTGCCCGGCGATATCAGCATGCATTAAAACAATAATTAGGGCTTCAGCGGCATCACGGCCAAAGTATGTTTTCCCCCTCCATCCGTAGGTATTAACAATAGATGATACCTTAATAAAATTAAGGGAATCCGTTTCGTGCAGATGTTCTTTAAAGTCCTTTACCGCTGCCGAGTTTTGCCCGTGTTTGTTAAGCAGTGTTATGTATTTATCATAGTTTGCTTGGTACTCCTTCAGCATTTGCGAAAACTCGATAGCTACCGGCTCAATTAACTGCGTGCGGTTATGGATTACTGCATCCTTTAATACTTCCCAACGTGCTTCGCGCTGATATTTTCTAAAAAGTGGTTCGGTGGCAAGCTTATCGTAATTTTTAAATCTTCGTTTGCTCAGTAGCTCCAGGTAGCGGTAGGCACTATCGCGCCCGTTCAGCGCGGCCCAGCAGGCGGCGGCGTTATAAAGATGCGTGGTATCCATGATTCCGTTAGCATTAGCGCGCAAAACGGTGTAAAGCTTGGCCGCCTTTTTATATTTTTTTATGGCGAATAAAGAATCGGCTGCACGAAACATAGCATTTCTATCCTGCGCTTTAGCCGGAATAACACATACAGATATGATGAGCAACAGTAGAAGATATTTCAACCGCATGATAAAGGTTTGATGGCTTAATTTACAGCTATCAAACGGATAAAGCCAGTTTCATGATATTGAAACCGGCTTATTTAACATTTTTTAACGGGCACGGTTATTCGGCCCGCTTCAATTCCATCTTCCCGCCGTCACCATAAAATATCAAATGCTGTTTGCCATCGACATCTTTAGTAAATTCCAGTTCGTAGGGCAGATCGCGGAAAAAGAAATGGTTTGCCGCTTGCGGGTAAAGCTCACGTTTAATATCCCCGATGGCCTGGGCGAACAGATGCCCGGCATCTTCGCTAATGGTTAAAGTACGCGGCGGGCCTATCAAAAATTTGCCGGTATAGGTTTTCAATACGTCGGCAGGTACCGTTACAAGTGTTTTTATGTTGGGATGATATAAGCCTTTAAAACCATAAACTTTTGCTACACTGTTGATCAATTCGCTGATAACGCCATCGTTGTTGCTGTTCACCATTACCACTACACCGCTTCCGCCTTCAAAGCTACCAACGTAGCGGGCACGAAAACCGGCGTTGGCACCATCATGGCTAAAATAAAAAACGCTATCGGGCTTGCTGATAAACACACCGAGGCCTACATCATTACCGGCATGCACGGTAAACATTTGTTTTACTGTCGCCTGGTTTAATACTTTGCTTGATTTGCCTTCATATGCCTGTTGCATAGCGATGATGTATTTGGCCAGATCTGTCGGGGTTGTCCACAAACCGGCGGCCGCTTGTTCCGGGTAGATATGGTAATTGCCCCTGATAGGTTTGCCGTCTTCATTATAAGCTGTAGCTAACAGCGCTTTGTCAACATCGGTTGCCGGTTGCGCATAGGTACTGCTGTTCATGCCTAATGGTTTAAGCACTTCCTTTTTCATATAATCGGCGTAGGGCAGATGGGTAATATCCATCACCATCAGTTGCGAAACGGTAATACCACCGCCCGAATACTGATAGTTTAAACCTGGCGCGGTAACCGAATGGATCCGCGGCGTATTGGCCGGCTTTTCTCCATTAAGCACCTGCACAATAGTGGGCAAGGGAGCGCCTGGCTCATAGCCACCAAAACCGTGTACATTAAGCCCCGCGCTATGGCTTAGCAAATTGGATGTAGTGATCTTTTTACCTTTGGAAACGCTATCATAAGGGAACTTCCACGAGGTTAAGTAGGTGTCGATATCTGCATCCAGATCAAGCTTTTTATCCTGTACCAGCTTAAGTACACCAACCGCATTTAGTGATTTACTGATAGATGCCGCCTGGAAAAGTGTTTGAGCCGTTACCGGCGTTTTTGCGCTGTCGTTGGCAAAACCGTAACCCTTCGCCCAAACAATTTTATGGTTTTGGATCACAGCGATGCTCAAGCCCGGAATTTTATAGAAAGCCATTCTGTCGGCCAGGTTCCATGGTTTTTCGCCGGCAATTTGTACCCGGCCAAAAAGGTTGTTCTCAACTTGTTTAATTTGTTCGGCAGTATTGGTTTGGGCCAGGAGAAATAAAGGAGCGGTTATAAATTCCGCGGACAATAAAATTTTGCTTAAGGTATTCATTGATTTGTTTTAGATAGGTTCACCTGCACAAGGTAAAAACAATCAAAATAAAATCAAACAAAAACAGAATAAAATTTTGAATAAATTAAACAATCAAAATTTAATATCAAACACACGCGCAGGAACAAAACATTAGTAATCTTTATTGATCTTATCTGCGTTCAATATACTATCAACCATCTTTCTTGAAATCTGCTTTGCGTCGTGTTCAATCTGATAGGTATAAACCACCGAATCTTTTCTTCTTTTAGTAGGATAGTTATATTCTATCTCGATCCATCTGCCCTGTCCGTTTTGCTTCGGAAGTGTATATACATCATATTCCGCCTCAATATCGCACCCTGAAAAAACTACCGATTTCCTTTTATGGCCTATTACGTTTTCATCACCTGTCCACCAAATAAAATCGAGGTTACGTTCCTTAATGTGCCAATGGTTGGGAATTGCGGGGATACCTAACGATTTTCTTTTCCCGTTATACGATAAGCCATATTTTTTATCCTGACAGCTTTTTACCCAATACTCTTTTATTGGTTCATATCCAAATGCCAACAAACAAGCCGATATCAATATAATTCGATAGATCATTGAGGGGGTTTTTGCTTCCATTGTTTAGGTTTATGTGAGTGTGTACTATGATCTCTTTGCGTGATACTTCATCCGTTCAATGCGTATACTTACTAACTATGGTAAATATAATAGGTGGAATGATTAAAGAAACCAGCACCAAAATACCTTTAAAAAGCCTTCTGAGCGAGGCTTCATCTTTCATCTCAAACCTTAATTTATTGTACCTCCCATCGTATTTACGATAGTTAAAATAAGAAACCAAAAGACTAAGAATAATGAGAACAAATTCGATTTGATCTTCATATTGGCCCCTTATTGTTTTTTCAATAAACTGATTTTTTAAAAGCACAGCTACTGTCATTAATAAAAATGATTGCGACAGAGAAATAGCCATAACGCCAGGAAGCCCTCTTCGTCCACCTCGTTTATAAAACAACTGCGCGGTCCGGTAAAAAACATAATCGAGCCAGGTGTTCATTGCTACGTATTTTAGCTTTACTGAATCTTAATTTAACCAGCCCAGCCCTCTCTATCCAAACTCCTGAAATGGATAGCCTCTGCCAGGTGCTCCAGTTTAATATCCTCGCTTCCGGCCAGATCGGCAATGGTGCGGGATACCTTCAAGATCCTGTCGTACGCCCTTGCCGATAGGCCCAATTTTTCCATCGCTTTTTTAAGCAGTGCTTGTCCGGCCATATCAATTTTACACTGTTCGCGCACCATTTGCGATGTCATTTGGGCGTTGGCATGCAAGTCGGGGCGATCACCGAAGCGCTGTACCTGCACCTCGCGGGCTTTAATTACCCGCTCGCGGATCAGTTCACTTTTTTCGGCAGCACGATCTGATGATAGTTCACTAAAATTAACCGGCGTTACTTCCACATGCAGGTCGATCCTGTCCAACAGCGGACCAGAAATTTTACTCAGGTATTTCTGCACCATGCCCGGCGGACAGATACATTCTTTTTCGGGATGATTGTAGTAGCCGCATGGGCAAGGGTTCATACTGGCCACCAGCATAAAACTGCTTGGGTAATCAACCGTGAACTTTGCACGGGATATGGTTACGCGTCGCTCTTCCAACGGTTGGCGCATTACCTCAAGGGCGCTGCGTTTAAACTCAGGCAATTCATCTAAAAACAAAACGCCGTTATGGGCCAGCGAGATCTCGCCGGGTGCAGGGTTGCTGCCGCCGCCAACCAAAGCAACATCCGATATAGTGTGGTGAGGACTCCTGAACGGCCTAACGGTAACCAAAGCATCCGCCGCCGAAAGTTTACCTGCAACCGAATGGATCTTGGTAGTTTCTAACGCTTCATATAAACTTAAAGGGGGCAATATAGACGGCAACCTCCGGGCCAGCATAGTTTTGCCAGCCCCCGGCGGACCGATCAATATTACGTTATGCCCGCCTGCCGCGGCAATTTCCAGCGCGCGTTTAATATTTTCCTGGCCCTTTACCTCGCTAAAATCGCTATCATAATTGCAGAGGCTATCATAAAACTCTTCGCGGGTATTTACTACTTCGGGCTTGAGTGTGGCTGTGCCGTTAAAAAAGCCAACCACATCGGTAATGCTTTCAACGCCGTAAACTTCCAGATCATTTACAATGGCCGCTTCGCGGGCGTTTTGTTTGGGGAGGATAAAACCTTTAAAACCGTCTTTCCGCGCCTGGATAGCTATGGGCAAAGCGCCCTTGATGGGTTGTAAACTTCCGTCGAGCGAAAGCTCGCCCATGATGATGTATTGATCAAGCGTTTCTGCCTCTATCTGGCTTGAAGCGGCAAGTACGCCGGTTGCAATGGTTAAATCGTACGATGAACCTTCTTTTTTGATATCGGCGGGGGCCATATTAACTACCACCTGCTGGCGCGGCATCCGGAAACCACAATTTTTTAGTGCCGATTCAATCCTGAAATAACTCTCCTTAACGGCAACGTCAGGAAGCCCCACTATAAAATATTTTGTACCTGATGCAATATTTACTTCTACGGTTATTGTAATAGCCTGAATGCCATAAACCGCGCTTCCAAAGGTTTTAACCAACACAGTGATAAAAGTTTAATTGGAGCGAAAATATGGATTTTTGATGAGGTGGGGAAGAGGGGAGGGAGACAATAAGGGAAAATAACATCCCGAGCTGCATATACATTACCCGCGCGTTAACCACAATGCACAGCCTTGCGGTGCTATAAATCAACTAATCCATTATCTTGATTTATAAATACCTGCTTAGGGTAAAGCGTCACCCTGTAATCGAAGTCGATTCCCTGCTCTTTTAACTTAGTAATACTGACAATACCATGTTTCCGTGATACTTCCAACTGAAACGTCGGGCCATAATGTTCCTCCCTTTGGCTCTTTTTATAAAAAACAAACGATCTAAGTTTATATATAAACAAGGTATCTCCCACAGACTTTTGAATGTTAAAAAGTTGAATTGAATCGCCACTATTATAATATTTGTTGGTCTTTAAAGTTACCTTCCAGGCTTTCCCTCTATTATTACTAAAATCAAAAAGCTTTTCTTCTCGAATTTCTTTATTATAATCACTTGGAATAACCATCACAGAATCGTTTAACCGTCTGAGATAACCCTTCATCCTAAAATATGAGTCATCGTTATTTTTAAGCAGCCAATAATCGATTCCATTTATCAATGTAGGAGTAGAAGAAAGTCCAAATGACTTTATGAAGAAGAATGCATTATTTACTTTAACATCATCGAAATGATCGCTCATTCTCGGAAAGATATCGCGGCTTTCCCTCCCACAAGCTGAAAAAAGTAATACTATAGCAATAAATCCAATTTTGTTCCTTGTCATTTTAATGATCTTTCTCCAATAAAAAACCCGCCTAAACAAGCGGGTTTCATATATTCAATAATCTATCAAAATCTTATCTCAAAAACACACCGG
The DNA here is from genome assembly GCF_039839285.1 of Mucilaginibacter sp. CAU 1740. NCBI lineage: Bacteria > Pseudomonadati > Bacteroidota > Sphingobacteriia > Sphingobacteriales > Sphingobacteriaceae > Mucilaginibacter > Mucilaginibacter sp. CAU 1740. Next base: position 55,832 of record NZ_JBDOQS010000001.1, read on the forward strand.
CTTCCGAAATAAACAATAAAAATCCGCTGGTAACAATAACGCAGATCATCAGCATCACACACCAGGTATTAGGGTTATGTTTGCTGATCCGCTCAAAAGCAACATTAATTTTTTTGAAGAAACGGCTGTTTAGCAACACAAAATAATTAAGCACCAGCGCACCGGTAGCCCCAAACAATATCATTAATACCGATGTTGGGCTAACCTCAAACCAGCCTGTATTTAAAAATAACTGGGCTGCTGTAGTTAAAACAGCCAGTAAAACGATCATTAAAAAGCTGGCACCAAAAAGGGAGTTAGCCTTTGGCAAACCGCCATGACCAAAATTTTTAACATTCCACCTGTAAAACGTTACGTAGATGGATTTGTAGGTTTCTGCTGCCTTCATAATGTTATGGTTTAAGGTAATTAATTCGGTACAGTATACTATTACTTGTACAATATTAGTTTAAAAACGCAATCTGCAAAATTTTATTGTGATAACGCAAGATTTTCGGGGCTTTTTTGAACAATTATTTGGTTAAACACCTATATAAAATTCATTTCGGGTGTAACATTCTTATAATCAGTGCCGTCTATACCAGCATTACACAACCTTATGAACACAATTAATATAACCAAACACCCGGATACTGATGCTGAAGCCCTGAAAATCAGCATGAATATCATCTTCAATAAAAAAGTTGATGGAGGCAATATAAGCATTATTGAACAACACATTCCCTATACTGCAGGAGTAGCGTTAAACCTTTGCAACAATCACGATAAAGTGGTTTATGTTGCTGAAGGCTCGTTCCGCTTCTTCGCAGGAGGCCGATATTACAATGCCATTAAAGGCGCGAGTTTGTTTATTCCGAAAGGGATATTACATAGTTACAAAAACGAGGCCCCCCAAACAGGCAAGGTATTAGTTACTTTAACACCCGGCGGTAACAACGGTTTTTTAAACAGCATTGAACGCTCGGTACAATTGGTACAACCCGGCCAGCAGGCATTGCCCGCCACGGTTTAAGTAAAACAAATGTTACAAACATTAAAATGCCGCTATTCTGAGGCATTTTTGCACATAGCAAGCAATATTTATAATTATTTGCTGTTATAGGATCGAATTTACGGCATCTCATTCCTCTGCCGGGGATATAAGTGTAGTGGTTTAGTAGGGTGGCAGTTTTTGATGCATTAAACCTTTGTTGCAGATCTTTGTCGAAGCCATCGATCACAATAAAAAACTAACAAAATACTAACGCCAAACCCTACCAAACCCTATGATATAAGTATCTACACGTACACCGGCCCTACATCTATACCTACAATACTTTTTACCTTACAAGTCCGAACACCTAAACCTTTGAATGAAGACAACCTTTATCTCACTAATACTTTTTTGCCTGTTTTCTGTTAGTTACGCACAAAATCGCGCCACTATTAAAGGCCGCGTAATTGATTCTGTTAGCAAACAACCGCTCGAGCTAAGTACCGTTGCCATGGTGGATGTTAAAGATTCATCGCTTATTGCTTACACGTTAAGCAAAAAAACCGGCGAGTTTGAGTTGCTGCGCCTCCCATCCGAAAAGCCGGTTAAACTGGTGATCTCGTACGCAGGCTATAAAACTTATATCCGCCAGTTTAATTTTAAAAAAGCCGAAGTTTTGGATATCGGCAATATCTCCCTGAACAGTAAAATGCTAAGCGAGGTGATAGTGCGGGCCGAGCGCATACCTGTTAAAGTAAAGAAAGATACTATTGAGTTTGATGCTGCCGCCTTTAAAACCCGCCCGAATGCTGCTTTGGAAGAGCTGCTAAAAAAACTTCCCGGCATACAGATCGATGGCGATGGTACCATAACCGTTAACGGAAAAGACGTAAGCAAACTGCTTATTGATGGCAAGCAGTTTTTTGGCACTGACCCTAAAATAGCTACCAAAAATCTCGATGCCGATATTGTGGCTCAGATACAGGTTTATGACGACCGGGAGAACGACCCGGACCACCTCATCAGTGAAACCAAAGTACCCAAGATCATCAACATCAAACTAAAAAAAGCCATTAAGCGTAGCATTTTCGGTAAAGTGTTTGCCGGTGCCGGCTCGCGCGATAGGTATGAAACCGGCGGCTTGTTCAACATGTTCAGGGACACTTTGCAATTAAGCGTAATTGGGCTGAGCAACAACCTGAACCATACCGGTTTTTCGAACCAGGAAATTTACTCGGAAGGGGGCTTTGACCGCAGCGGAGGGAATACCTCATTTAATGGCCGTCAAAATTTCGGCCGCAGTTGGGGAGGGATAGAAAAAATCACATCGGGCGGTTTTAACCTTAATCAAAACTATGGCAAAAAGCTGAAGCTTAACCTGCAGTACTTTTATACGCAACGCAATAACATCAATAACTCATCAAACTATCAGCAGCAGTTTTTGGGCGATACCACGTTGTTAAGCAACTCAACCAATAACCGCACCTCGAGCAACTCCAGCCATACTGTGAGCGGCTTGGTTGAGTGGCAGCCGGATACGGTTCGCCAGTTGCGGTTCAACCCATCGTTAAGCTTAAACTCCAACAATAATAATTCCAGCTCGTTTGGTGATGCGCACAACAACTTTGATATGCCGGTAAACAAATCTGTTGGTAGTAGCTATGGCGACGGCCGTTCAACCCAGTACCGGCAGAGTTTTTATTTTCATAAGCGTTCACGGAAGCACAAAGGCGAATCGTTCAATATATCAAACAACCTGCAAATCAATCCGGGTAAAAGCACCTCGTTTAATAACAATGATGTGCTCAATTACCAGCACGTAAACCTATCCGATAGCCTGCACCGCCGTTCAAGCCGTACCAACAACAATGTTTCGGGCAATATTGATCTGAGCTACCGTTACCCGGTTACTAAAAAACTTACGCTTGATATCACCACATCAAACGCCTATAACAAAAGCAGCGACCAGCTTTTTACCTACGATATCAAAAAAAACCAATTTGACTCATTGCTGGTAAATCAGAGCTCAGACCTGAAACGCGATCAGTGGACTGAGAACGTTAAGCCTGGGCTTACCTATGAGCTTGGTAAAAACACGCAGATAATAGCTGGACTTAATACCCAATGGCAACAAATTAATAACAACTTTGTAAGCAGCAGGCTTAATCAAAACTACTTTTTCCTGTTGCCAACCATCCGCTTTGAAACCGACAGGTTATCCATTAGTTATGATAGGGGAGTAAACCAGCCATCTATATCAAGTTTGCAACCTATTACTATTGTTTATAGCCCGCTGTACACGTTTACAGGCAATCCCAATTTAAAACCAGCCATTAACGATTCGTATAACCTGAATTATCGCCTTTATACCACCCAAAGCCAGATAAGTGTTTGGCTTTATAGCAGTATGTACAAGCAAAAAAACATGTCGATAAATCAGCAGATCATTCGGTCGGACGGATCACAGACGGCAACGGTGGTTAACCGCGATGGCAGGCCAAGCTATAACCTGAATATTGGGTTCAATAAGCGTTTCAGGAAGATGAAAGACTGGCAGATCTATTTCACTTCGTCGGTTTATGGATATTACAATCAAACCCTTAACCTGCTTAACAATGTTGAAGGCTGGCAGAACACCTTTAGCAAAGGCCTTTATGAAAACGTTTATTTTGACTGGAAACAGAAAGTTACTTTAAACCTGGGTGCCGGTTACAGCGTAAACGATACCAAATACAATTACGACGATTTCAAGAAAGTACATACCGGCAACTTTAACCTTAACAATAACCTGGTAGTAAGGCCCGTGCACAACATAACCTGGGAGACCAAACAGGATTTTTACTACAACACCCAAATAGCGCCTGGCTTAAAGAAAGGGGTAAACGTGATCAGCACTTCGCTGGCTATAAATATGTTTAAAAAGGATAGGGGCGAACTTAAATTTACCGTATATGACTTGTTTGATCAAAACGTGAGCATATATCGCTATACAGGCACCAACTCGATAACCGATTCGCAGAACAATACCCTGAACCGTTACTTTTTGGTTACTTACAGTATTAAGTTTAACAAGTTGAGTACGAAGTAAGAAAAACGTTAGGATCAGAATTTACAGAATTATAGTATTTACAGCATACATTCTGCTCATTCTCAAATTCTGTAAATTCTGATTCTGATAATTACATCTCCTCATCAAACGTTGCCAGCAAATTCACGTTCGGATCTATTTTAACATCCGCCGGTTTCGCTTTCAATTTATAGTGTAGCGTTGCCGATTTCTCCTTTACCTGAATGGTTATTATCTGTCCATCAACAGAAACCTCTAACGGAAAATGGTAAACAAAATCCTGGTTTTGCAATACGTTGATGGTTAAGTTGCTTTCTTTATCGTCCCAGGTCCATTTAACGGCCAGTTTGGGATGGCCTGCAGTACGCAGCCACTGGGTAAAAAACTGTTTCAGATCTTTACCGCTGGTTTGTTCCATTACGCGGCGCAGGTCGTCGGTATTGGCGTTCCCGCCCTGGTATTTGGCGTAGTAGTTACGTACACCTTTCCAAAAAATATCATCACCCAATTTGCGCCTTAGCATATGCAGTACCCAATTGCCTTTTTCATAGCTATTGGCGTTAAGCAATTGCATATAATTGGATTTAACCGCAGTATCAACTACGGGCGTTAAACGGGCTTTTTCAAAAGCGATCACTTTTCTTCTATCGGCCGAAAGCCTTTTCTTCAGCGTATCAACACCGTATTTATTTTCGAGGTAGAGGCTGGTCATGTATGTGGCGAAACCTTCGCTTAACCAAAGATGACCAAAGCTCTTTTCGCTTGCGCCATCTCCAAACCATTGGTGGGCAATTTCGTGTGCCATTAACTCTTCTATTCCGGGCGCATTAACCGATTCTTCAAAATAGAATATAGCACTGGCATTTTCCATGCCGCCAAAAATGGTTTTTGATTGTACGTTGGCCAGTTTTTCGTAGCTGTAAGGGCCAACATTTTTAATAAAGTAGGGGAGGATATCTTTCGCTACAGCATAGCTTTTAAATCCAACTTCTTTGCTTTCCGGAAAAACGTAGGTAAACACCGGGATCCCGTTAACATCGCCGGGGTGGTCAATAGCAAACTCGGCCACGCCAATTACCATTACCTTGGTTGGCAGGGCAACGGTTTCAACCCAGTGGGTTAGTTTTAATTTGCCGGGGAGGTTTTTTTCTTCGGTTTTCAATCCGTTTGATACTACTTCGTAATGATCGGGAGCGGTAACCACAAAATCAACCGGGGCTTTATCGGCTATATTATCAACGCAGGGGATCCAGTTGTGCGCACGGTTTGGCCAGTTATCGCCAAAAAAAGTACGGTGACCGAAGGCATTGGTTGATATGATCAATCCATCGGCCGGGATACCGCTGTAAGTAATTGTATAATCGCGGGTATTTCCTTTATAGGCGTTTACGTTTATTTTCAGCTGCTCATCATCCTGGGTAAACTTTACCGGCTTTCCGTTTTCAGTTACTGCCGATACCAGCATACCTTTTCCCTGGGCATTCTTTTTTACCAGGTCGAGGTTAACAGAATTTGCATTAGTTAAAAACCTGGCGGTAACTGTGGCTTTGCCTTCAATATTATTATCGGCATCGTTAAGTTTAATGTTAAAGGTATAGTGCTTAACATCAATAGAGGCACCGGGTACCTGGGCGAAAACGGGAATGGTAAAAAAAGTTGGTAACGATAAAAGAACTGAAAAAATCCTGCGCATAGCTTCCTCAAAAATTGTATTATTCAACAACAAAGCTAACAAAAACAGGCTTTTATTAGTGCCGACACTCCATATGCTCTACTATATTTTTTCAAATAGCTAAAACGTTACATTAACACCTGTGGTAAATAAAAAGTAAAGCCCGTTCATTTTGGTATTGCTCACATAATCAACCTGGTTAAAAGGTTTGATAAGGTAGGGGGTAAACAGGATCTGCACTTTATTAATATTATAAGTTACCGGCAACGAACCGCTAAAGGCCAACAGTTTGTACTGCCTCACTTCGCGCTGGTTTTGCTGAGTTACCGTTTGGGTAATGATGGTTTGTTTAGGCTGATTAGGGAACAAAACATTGATAGGTGTTTGTTTCTGCGGAACATCGACCGAGCGGCTAACCTGCGATTCGGTATAGTACGTTTGATAGAACGATTGCGTACCGGCATACAGCGTGGCCGTAGGGGTAACTTTCAATCCGCTCTTTTTATCGGCCCCGGTTTTAAGCGCGAAGATCTCTTTAGATAGCTCGGCGGTATTAACTACGTCATTACTATTGTTTTTATTGAAACGATAGCTGATGCCGGCTGTTAGTTTTACAATATCATTGGGGTTGGCGTATAACTGGCCATCTAATGTGGCATTGAAAGAAGATAGGATAATTGGGCTGCTACCGGTGATGAAATATTTAGTAGCCGATACATTCCCGCCATAATACCGTTTAGCATCAAAGGCAAACACATAACCCGGCGTAACACTCAACCCCTCGGTACCGGATTTTGCTCCGTTTAAATCAAAATAGCCGATAGCGCTCACAAATATTCCGTGCTTACTAACCAATGTAAACGAGGGGAGGAGCACCGGTACGCTGCTTTCATCGCGCCGGCCGGCATAAGTTAAGTTTGAAAGATATTGAACACCCGCGTTCACAAAAATCTCTTTGGTTTTAGTAACGGTATCTGCTTTTTGTTGGGCGAATGCTGCAGGGCCAGCCAAAGCCAGCAACAGGATAAGTTTAAGTTTTTTCATGGCAAGGGGAAATGATCTGAAAAATGTCCGGATAATCAAAAAGGCCGTAACCGGCCTTTTTGATTTGATATATGTTAAATGCTATTACTGTTTGGTAGCGCTCAATTTAGAGGCACTACTTCCCGAGGTTTTAACAGTTACCGTTTTTTTACCTGCTTTAACCGCAGTGTTTGAAGCACCGCTATTTGAAACTGCCGACCTTAGGCTTTTAGCGCTAACCGCAGTATTGCTTGTGCTGTTCAGGTTACCTGACGATGTTACACTTACATTTTTGCTAACGTTATCAATCCCATTACCCGCAGCAACAGCTGTATTGCCCGCAGTGGTAGTAGCACCGGCACGTAAAGCCGCGGCATTGTTGCTCACTTTTTCGGATGTGTTAGCTGCAACACCTTCGGTTGTAGTTAGGGCTTTTTCGCCTGTTGCGCTTACGGCGGTTGTGTTGATATTACCTGTAGCATTTGTTGTGCTATTGATACCAGCCTGCGCGGCAGTTGAGCCAGCTGTAGCATTTACAGTTGAAGCAACGTTGCTGTTTACATTAGCTGCCTGGTTAACCGCGGTACCAGCCACAGCCTGGTTGGTGCTGGCTTGTGTTTGTGCTGCCGTACGTGCTGCCACATTTTGAGCCTGCGTAGCCGCCTGGTTGGTTACTGTTGAAGTAGTGTTAACTGCCTTTTGGGCGATGGAAGCCGCGTTAACTGTTGGGGTTGCCACTTTTGTAGCTATTTTGGTTGCGGTAGTTGCACCGATATTAACCTGTGCCGAACTAACTTTAAAGGCAAATAACGCCGCGGTAAATAATACCGGTTTAATTAAACTTTTCATGGTCAAATATTTAGTTACTAATATATTAGGATCGCCATAAGCAAATCCCTTTCATATCAGTAGCTAATCAAACCCAGTGCCATCGCCCTGTTCATGACAATTTCATGACTTTTACACACAGAAGGTGTGAAATTGTGTATCATAAATTGTACATGTGTTCATTTTGTTCATCATGGATTGACGCAAATTATCTTTCAAGCCCAAAAACTACGCTTGCACTATTCTTAGTTAATAGTCAAGTGTAAAGCTAACCGGCAACTCCTTTTCAACCACAACCTGTTTTCCCTGATAGATAGCTGGAAGCCATTGGCCACTAATTCGCTTTATTGCGTTAAGCGCCTCTTCGTCGCAGCCGTAGCCTAAGGACTGTACAACCCGGTAGCCGCTCGCGGTCCCGTCCAGATTTATTTTAAATGCTACTATTACCGTTCCCTGTATGTGCTGATTTCTTGCTTCTGCCGGATATCTGATTGTAGAGATCATTGGCTTTCCCATAGCGACTGAGCCATCCAGAAAAATTGGCCCCCGATCAACAGTTACTACAGAGGTATCCTTACCGTTTATTAAATGATATTCCGTTTGAATACTATCCCTGTTTGTTGGCTTATAAAATATCAAGCTATCGCTATCATAATCATACTGCAATTCCAACTCGCCTTTATAGTTATAGGCATTCCAGGCACCTATGCGCTTATCCGCTTTATAGTTTCCTATTTCGGCCAATCGTTGTGTGTAACTGAAATACTTCCAGGTGCTATCTTTCAAGTTATTTTTATAATATCCTTCGCAAAGGAGTTTGTTGTTATAAAAATCGTATTCGGTGTATTTACCGTCCCATATTTTCTTGTCCGATTTAAGTACGGTTATTTTTTGCCTTATCCGCAGTTTCTCATCTGATTTAGTAATCTGGGTAGTTTGTGCAAAAAGTTTTACACTAATAAATATCAATATAAGGGATAGGTTGTATTTCATATCTTAAATATAACCCTTTTATTGAGAGGCATATGCTGACTTTACCTATTTTATAAAAAAACGCCGCTTATTTAGGCAAGCGGCGTTTTTTTTATAATGTGATATAATATTACATTTTAGGCATCCTGCGCATCATGTTGGCCATGGCTGCAGGGTTGCTCATTTGCTTCATCACCTTTTTCATATCGTCAAACTGCTTCATTAAGCGGTTAACTTCATTGATATCGGTACCCGAACCTTTGGCAATACGCGTACGACGGCTTTGATTTATGGTTTCAGGATTTTCTTTTTCAAACGGGGTCATGGATTGGATAATGGCCTCGATTGCTTTGAAAGCGTTGTCATCAACCTCTACGTCCTTCATCATTTTGCCTACGCCCGGTATCATGCCCATCAGATCTTTCATATTACCCATTTTTTTGATCTGCTGAATTTGGCCGTAAAAGTCGTTGAAGTCGAACTTGTTTTTACGGATCTTTTTCTGGAGTTCGGCAGCCTCTTTCTCGTCAAACTGCTGTTGCGCGCGTTCAACCAGGGAAACCACGTCGCCCATGCCCAGGATCCTCGATGCCATACGATCGGGGTGGAAAACGTCCAACGCTTCCATCTTTTCGCCGGTACCTATAAATTTGATAGGCTTGTTAACTACCGATTTGATAGATAACGCTGCACCGCCACGGGTATCACCATCCAGTTTGGTTAATACCACACCGGTAAAGTCCAAACGATCGTTAAACACCTTGGCCGTGTTCACCGCATCCTGACCAGTCATCGAATCGACAACGAACAGGATCTCGTGTGGTTTAACAGCCGATTTAACCTGCTCAATCTCCACCATCATGGCTTCGTCGATAGCTAAACGACCGGCGGTATCGATGATCACCACGTTATGGCCGTTCTGCTTAGCTAATGCTATACCTTCGCGGGCAATAGCAACGGGATCTTTCGATTCGCGGTTGGCATAAACAGGTACACCTATCTGCTGGCCCAATACTTCCAGCTGATCGATAGCCGCGGGGCGGTAAATATCATCGGCAACCAGTAATGGCTTTTTATTGCGTTGTGTTTTTAAGTAGTTGGCCAGCTTACCGGTAAAAGTAGTTTTACCCGCACCGTTCAAACCTGCAATCAGGATAACGGTAGGAGTGGCCGGGAAGCTCAGATCGGCAGTGGTACCGCCCATCAGCTCGGTGAGCTCATCGTTCATGAGCTTGGTAAGCAATTGGCCTGGCGATATCGATGTTAATACGTTATTACCAAGCGCTTTTTGCCTCACATCATCAGTAAATGCTTTGGCGGTTTTATAGTTTACGTCGGCATCAAGAAGGGCCTTGCGGATCTCCTTCATGGTTTCGGCCACGTTTATTTCTGTAATAGTTCCCTGACCCTTCAGGACCTTGAACGCCCTGTCGAGTTTATCCGAAAGATTTTCAAACATTATATTAAAAAACTTTAATCTTTTTTATGAGGATACAAAGGTATGATTTTGAACTATATTAACTCAATTAGTTGGCAGAATAGATGTTTTGATATGATTTATTATAGAGTGGATGAGAAACTTCACGCTAATTTTTCGAATAGATCGGATAATACGAAGGTTAATAGGAGGGGATGCAGGGTAGCTAAGACTTACGAAGTTTTAGAAACTTCGTAAGTCTAATTGGAAAAGATCAGCGAAATCAAAGCAATCATTCTAATCAACGGTTCAAATATGGGCGTTCCCGTTAGCCAACGGGCCGGGCTTTCCGTTACAAGTCCTCGCTTTTCCGCCCCTCAATCCCAACCCGCGCTGTGGGCTTTTCACTACAATCCCTAACGCGGCCTGCGCTCATTTCCCCAAACAATCATGGCGTCGTACTTCTAATATATCAACTTATATCCCCGCCCACGAATATTCAAAATACTCACCGACGGATCGTCCTTCAAATACCGCCTAAGCTTGGTGATGAACACATCCAAACTGCGCCCGCTAAAATAATCGTTGTTTTGCCATAGGTTTAATAACAACTCGTTCCTATCCAATAGCTGATTTTTATTCATGATAAGCAGGTTCAGGATCTCGCCTTCGCGGGTGGTAAGCGCCCGGCGGTTGCCTTGAAAAACCAGATCACCTTGTGGATAGAAAAACTGGTACTTGCCAATTTCTGTCAATCCGTTATTGGTTGGCTTACTAACTACCAAGCGGTTTTTACTCAACAAAGCGCGGATCCGGATGATCAGTTCCTCCAAGCTGAATGGCTTTTTCAAATAATCATTGCCTCCACTTTCAAACCCTTCAACTACATCCTGCGGTAATGAGCGGGAGGTTAAAAATATTACAGGCAGTTCGGTATCTACATTCCTGATCTGTCGGGCCAGATCAAAACCGCTGCCATCCGGCAACATTACATCAAGCACAATAATATCGGGCTTGTTATCATAATATATTGTTCGGGCAGCGGCAATTGTATCCGCCAAAACCACCTCAAAGCCACGCGACTGTAGGCTTTCCTGAACAATTTCGGCCAGTACAGGTTCATCTTCAACCAGCAAGACTTTAACCTTGTTCATATTGCCCATGCTAAGTTTAATGTTGTCCCCTTACCCGGTTCGCTTTCAATTTTGCACCAGCCGCCGTGGCGTTCTACAATGCTTTTTACATAGCTTAACCCCAGGCCGTGGCCTTTTACTTTGTGCATTCCGGTTGGTACGCGGTAAAACTTTTCAAAAACCAGGGGCAGGTCGTTGGCGGCTATGCCTACGCCATCATCTTTTATGGATATGATCAGAAAGTTGTTTTTTACGCTGATGTGGATGTTTATATTCACATCTCCATCTTTTGAATATTTGACCGCGTTATCGATAATGTTATTCATCGCATGCTGAAAATATAACTTATCTGCTTTTACGATAGATACGCCTGTGCTGTTATTGTAAACCCAATGCAGTTCGTTACCCGGTAAAACGGTGGCGTTGGCTAATAGTGATTGTATTTCTGTATCGATATTGAGCGGTTCGGGCTTGATATTAAATTCACCATCTTCATAAACGGCTATACTCAATACCTTATCTACCAAAGTAGATAATTTATCCAGTTCATTTTTGGAATGGGAGAGGTAGCGTTGGGTTCTGGCAGGATCATCAAGTACACCAAACCCACTTAACGCCTCGATAGCCGCCGAAGCCGTGGCAATAGGCGTTTTAAATTCATGGGTAATGTTACCGATGAAATCATTTTTTACGGCTGACAGCCGTTTCTCCCGCAACAATAGCCTTAATAAATAGATCAGGCTAAAAGCCACTACCGCAATAAGTATTATCGAACCTGCAAACATATAACCCGTCCGCGCTATCACGTAAGTAAAGGGGTTGCCGAACAATGCCCGTACAAATTGCTGTTTGGAGTTCTGTTTATAGGTGGGATATGATTTGGTGATGATGGGAAATTTATCCAGCAATTTTTTATCAAAATGACTGTTGTTAAAAGTGCTGTCTCTCTCTCGTAAATAAAACCCGAAGGGAATATTAATGCCCCGCTCGTCAAGATACTTTTTAAGCACCGGCCTTAACCTAAGTGTGTCGAAATCATATTTATTCACCTCATCAACCATAAACGCACCCAGGTTCTGGGTGCGGTAGTAAACTATATGGTTTTGAAGATCTTCTGTGCGCATATTATAGGCAAAGCGTTTGGCAATTACCCATTTAAAAGCCGTATCGCCGGGCAGCACAGCTTTATTAATATCTCTGAAACTTACCGACGAAAAGTTAAAAGCATCTTTAGGTCGGCGTGCGTTGGCTATGGTATAGATCTGCCTGTCCTTCGTGCTATCCCATTTGCTGGTTATCCTAAACTCCGAGGTATCCATCAGGTGTTTTGCAATAAGCATCTGTATGGTATCACAACGCAGGCTGAACTCTTTTTTCAGTGCGTCTTCAAAAGCCATATTTACTTCTTTTTCAAAAGTGGCCTGGTTAACGGCGTAGTAGTTTTTTACCCAATAAAATTGCAGCAGCAGTACCATGGCTATTGCTATAGCGCAAACAACAATTACTACACGGGCATTTTTCTGCATCATCAAATGTAAAACATCGGTTTTAAAAGCCACCTGCCGTTAACATAATATAACGTTAGTTAACCGAGTCGATAACACAGTTTTATTTTTCCACTGGGCACTTTTGCAGGTATAAAAATCTATACCCCGCAATGAAAAAGATCCTCGTTATTATTTTATCGGCGTTTTGCCTTTCTGCCTCAGCCCAATCCAGTTTAAAAACCGGCGATGCCATGCCTGCCATTGTTATCAAACCTATTATCAATGCCCCGGTTTCGCAGGTTAACCTAAACGCTGCTATGAAACCCCGCTTTTACATTTTAAACTTTTGGGGAACCTGGTGCAGCCCCTGCATCCCAGAAATGGATAATCTGGCCAAACTGCAGAAAGCCAACGAAGGCCGCGTACAGATAATTGGTGTTTCAAACGATCCGGTTGATCGCCTGAAAAAATACCTGGCCAAAAAGCCATCTACACTGTGGTTGGCCAGTGATACTTCGTTTTATTTATATAAAGCATTCGGTTTTACCTCGGTTGGGCAGGCCGCAATCATCAATAGTCGGCACCAGGTAGTGGCCCTTGTAAACACCGACTCCGTAAATCAGCACATGGTGAATAAACTGCTTAGCGGCAAACCGGTTAAATCTTCGGCCGACCTAAAAGAGTTGCCGGTAAATACCAGTAAAGATGTATTTGGTGTAGATAGCACCATGGCCGAAAATTTTACCATTCGCGGTTATATGATAGGTCAGCAAGCCATGGCCAGGCATTATTTAAACCCGCCATATTCTGGCCGACGGGTAAGTTATATCAATACCTGCGCCGAGTATTTATATAAAGATGCCTTCGATATCACCTCAAGCAAGCAGGTTATTTATGAGGTTGATGAAAAAACCGTGTGCGACTTTGATAACAAAGCGAGCCGTTACTGCCTCGATCTGCTTGTTAAGCCCGAAGATAAAGATAGCCTGTACAGCATCTTACAAAAAAAGCTCCTTACATCCCTGCCCATAAAAGCCCGCCTCAGTGAAAAAATGATTCCGGTGTACGTGCTAAAAACAAATCCGGCACAAAAACAAGCTTTTAGTACATCTACCCAAAACAAAACAAGCTACAGTTTTAACGGGAATGGATATGATGGCATAGCAGTAACCGTAGAAGACTTTGCAAAAAACTACCTAAGTAATGAGTTTGATTTGCCGGTAGTTGACGAAACCGGACTCAGCGGAAAATATGATATCAAAACCACTGTAGACCTGCGCACTAAAGAAGGCATAATGCAGTCTGTAAACAAGCTCGGCCTTGTGTTGAGCAAGGCCGAGCGTAAAATGAAAGTATTGGTGTTTTATAAATGATCTTGTTTATGGGAACCGGTATAGCATCCCCAGGCCTATGCCTTCGTAGCCCTGGGCCTGGTCGGATGTGTGCCTGTCGTATAAAAACGTTCCGTTTACTGTGGCGCTGATCAGCCTGTTAACTTTGGCGGTGAGCGTTAAATCAACACGATGAGTAATATACTTCATTGATTGGCCGTAGGGAATGAACAACGCGTAACGGGTATTGAGGTGAACGTTTTTGGCAATGTCCTTATCAAATAACGCCACCACCTGAAACGCCAGATCGTTCTTTACGGTTTTCAGGGTATCTACACCGTAGTTATCCGGTTTAAAGCGTTTAATATCATGATCCAACACAAAAGTTTGACGGGCGGTACCGGTACCTAAACGCAAATCGAACCAGCCGGTTGGCTTATACTCAAAACCGACAGATTCTGTCAGATAGCCCGGCGACATGAAGTTGGAGATATACTGTGCATCAAACCTACCGTTGCCCAGATCAACGTAGTTATAACCTTTATCAAACTGCGACTCGAAGGTTAACGCGCCGAAAAAGTACCAGCTTTTTGATAATTGCGAGGCTACTTTATTATCGAAGTAAATACGGTCGTTGGTTTTACGTTTGCCCTGGCCTTTGTTTTTTGACACACCATAGGTAAGGTTCAGTTCGGATACATAGCTGAAAGGCGCTTTGTTGTATTCGGTATGGTAAATAAAGTTGGATCCCAAAGCCACCGCACTTACACCACCAGCCGAATAGTTATTACTGAAAGCCGATTGGCTAAAGTTTAAGCCGAAGGTAACTGCCTTTTTCCAGTAATTGATCTTGTAATCGAGCATGCTTACAGGCACCTGTTCGCGCTGAATTTGGATGGGCCTTGAGCGGGTTGGGATGGCGTTTTTCCGGGAGTCGATCCGGTATTTGTTAAGGATGGCAGTGTCAATTTTAACAGTGTCTTTTTTCAAGGTATCGGTTTGTGCTTTGGCAGATAGCACGCACGTGACAGATACCGCAATTAACAGTAGTACCGGTTTTGTTTTTAACATAGTAAACAAATTAAAGCAAAAATCTCCTTTTTTACCTACAATAAACAAAAATGTTGGCTGTGGGTTTAATCGGGTTGGCAAATTTTGCTGTAAAAATATTCAAAATGTGGGATGCTAAAATGAAGGCGCTGTTATATTTATGGAAATCCCTTTAAAATAACATGCATATATAAATAAAGCGTGATCAAGAAATTTTCACACGAATTTACTTTCAAGTAGGTCACAATTTATCGAATTACACGAATTTCAAATCCTGGTCAAATAAAAATTCGTGTAATTCGATAATTCGCAAAAATTCGTGTGAAAATTTCTATTGGTACGTTTTTCCTCTGTACACATTTTTAAACCCGGTTTCTCTGTATTAATACTGTGGGATATCGCCTTTACCCAAATCCTGCTTATCATCCGATGGAGTAACAAGCGGAGTAAGCGAATATGAGCGCTTAGTGCTGTACCTCAAAAACCGTTTAAGGTTTGTTTTGATGGAAGCGATAAACTCATAATCGCTGGCTGTTTTTACCGTGTAATACCCAGGCCGGTACCTTAGCATAAAATTAGTAAGCTGCTCGCCCTGCAAGTTGGTGATGGCACCAACATAGGTACGGTTAAAGCGATAATCGATAACGCTTTGTTCATAATCTTTCTGGATGGTTTCGCGCAAATGGGCGGCATTGCGGCCACTACGGCTTAATGCACCCCAAATAGCATCAATACTTAAACCGGCGCCCCCTGGGCCAAAACTTAGCAAATCCTGGTTATTAAGTGGACCAAATATCTTTGTGTAGTCGTTTTTGGTAGCGGCGAGTTGCTTCTGGGGGTTAAACATGGTATCGCGCACAATCACCTCTTTAAGCTGGATGGCCTTGGGTTTCATGTAAACAACTAAACCATCATTATTTTGAACTTTTAAGGTATCTGGATGATGATCAAATTTAGTAAACACGAGCACATCTCCAGGCTGGGCCTCTATCTTAAAATCTCCTTTAAAGGTATTATAGATGGATTTGCCGGTGGTAATGTTCTGTACGTTTACTTTGGCAATACGGTCTTTACTGTCCTTATCAAACACAACACCGTCAACCGTTTTTTGCTGGGCAAAAACCGGCACATAGGGGAGGGCAAAACATATAAACAGCAACCAAAATTTCATGGAGGCTGTAAATTTAAGTGTTATGCCCGGCGTGATCATTTTATTTAACAACAATTAACTATTCGGGGAAGAGAATCAAGACATCAGGAGGCAAGATGCAAGACAAAATGAAAGAAAATTCAATCTCCTTATTCTTGCTTCATGACTCTTGGCTTCCTGCCTCTAAACCTTCTACTTCACTACTACCAGCTTCTGACCAATTTTTATGCCGTTGTCGCTCATGCTGTTCAAGGCTTTTAGGTCATCAACTGTAATTCCAAAACGTTTGGAAATGTTGTATAGTGTATCGCCCTGTTTTACGGTGTAGATCTTATCGTCGGGCGGGGTTTTGCTCAGGGTATCCTGGGCAGGGGTGTTAATGGTATTGTTTATCTGGGTTAGTACGCGGTCTTCACGTTTAATTTTGGCTATTTCGCCTTCCGGACGATCGTACTGGGTGAGGTTATATTTTTCGATGATGCCGATAAGCAGATCTGGATATTTAGGGTTGGTGGCATAGCCTGCTTTTTTCAAGCCATAGGCCCAGCCTTTATAATCGTCTTTATCCAGTTCGAAAAGTTTGGCGTAGTTTTTACGTTTCAGGAACGCCGAGTGATCGCGGAAGGAATCTTCCGGGTTATCATAAACGCGGAAACAATCGTTTACCTGGTCGTCGTTTTTATAATACTTTCTGCCTGTCCAATCAGAAGTACATTTGATGCCGAAGTGGTTATTGGCAAATTTAGCCAGTTCGCTGTTACCAGCACCCGATTCAAATAAACCCTGACCAAGCGTGATACTGGCCGGGATACCATATTGGTTCATCTCCTGTATGGCGATATCTTTAAAACGCTCAATATATTCTAACGATGAATACGATTTGTAGTTGGCGGCATCCTTGTTAGATTTTTGGATGTTTTTGTTATTGCGGCTGGCATCTCTGCCAGATACCGACGAAGAGTTTTTACGGGCAGAGCACGATGTAAAACAGGCTAAGGCAGCAAACAGGTATATAAATTTTCGCATTATGCTTAAATCTTATGTAGTGGCTTTTAAATAAATAGGGCCAAATTAAGATTTATAAACGTAATTATTGTTTTTTAGTTGTAGTAGCGTCGGCCAATTGGGTTTGAGTGGCCGGGTTTTCGTCCAGCTCGTTCAGGTTGTAATGGTTAATGATACCTAAAACCTGCGAAGCCCATCGGCGGCTACCGGCATAGCCAGAACGCTGAATGCCCTTTGCCCAACCTTTGTAATCGTAGTGGGTAAGCGCGTCGGCCAGGTGGCTGAACTGTTTACGCTCGGTCATGATGCGGGCAAAATCCTGGAACGATTCAAAAACCGAATCGTAACGTTTGTATGAAGTACGAACCTTTTTGTTGTGTTTGGTATAAACTACAGTGTTGTAGCCCTTTACTCCAAATTGATTATTAAGATTTTGAGCGATGGTGCTGTTGCCGCAGCCCGACTCGTGCATGGCTACACCTAAAACGATGCTGGCCGGGATGCCGGTTTCGTGCATAATACGAATGGCATCATCTTTGAATTTATCAATGTACGATTGTGAGGTATTTTTCTGTGCTGAAGCAGCTAATGTTGAGATCAACAGTGTTGTAATCAGTAAGATTTTCTTCATAATTTATTTTTTTCTGATAACCAGTAAACCGTCACGTACCGGCAGGATCAGTTTTTCTATCCTGCTATCAACAGCTATCTGGTCATTTAGTTTGCGAATCCCCTCAGTGTCGGCATCTTTTTCTGGTCCGTACACCTTTCCTTTCCACAAAACATTATCAATTATTATTAATCCTCCGGATCTGACTTTGTCAAAAACTAATTGAAAGTAGGTATAATTATTCTTTTTATCAGCATCAATAAACACTAAATCGAAAATATCTTCCTGTAAATCAGCAATAACGGCCTCTGCCTGCCCAAAATGCAGCTTTATTTTATTTTCAACATTTGTTAGTTTGAAGTGTGAATTGATGATCTCCTCCATTTCGCGGTTAACCTCGATGGTGTGAAGAATCCCATCTTCAGCCAATCCTTCGGCCAGACAAATTGCCGAGTAACCGGTGAAAGTACCTATCTCAAGAATGCGTTTTGGCTGTACCATTTTGCTCAAAAAACTAAGCAAACGGCCCTGATAATGCCCCGATAACATATGCGGTTTCAGCACTTTAATATGCGTTTCGCGGTTGAGCTTTTGCAGCGCTTCCGGTTCGGGGTCGCAATGGTCATCTAAGTAAGCCAGTAGGGCATTAGGGAGAATATCCATGGGGGCAAATGTAAGGATTTTATTTTTATGCGGGAATTTCAGGATATTTAGCGCTGATAAACAAAGCTTTAGCTTACTCAAAGCATTCGTTGTACAAACTCGATTCTCTCCAAAACGCTATTGCGAGGTATGAAGCAATCCCCGATCGGCAGAGCAGCTGTGCAGGTTTCTCTGTAAGTAGGGGATTGCTTCGTACCTTATAATGACGTGGTTGTTATTTATTTTATGAGGATTTGCCACCATTTTCCCCGAATGGAGAAAATGGTCACACTACCTCTATTCGTCATTTTTAAACCGATTTGTTAAATGGTCTATTGCTCTAAAACAGGTTTGTCTTTAATTTGCTCCAAAATCCCCTCCGGCAAATAAGGCCTTCCACCCGCCGAAATACAAGTCCCCGTAAATACCCCGGTAGTCATCACTTTACCTTTAAAGGTAATAGTCTGCTTAAAATGTAACCTCGGCAAACCTTTCGCATCGCCAAACAACTCACAGCTAACGGTGAATTCATCACCGCTCTTTAACGAGCGCACAAACTTCAGCGAATATTCCGAAAGTACCATGTTCACCCCTTTATGCGCCTGCTCTTCAAAATCAAAGCCCAGCACTTCGCGGATAAAATCATGACGGCACCACTCCATATAAAAAGGATAATATAGGCCATCCATTATGTTTTGAACATCTATGTGTTCGTCTTTTACAGTATAAGTTTTAGTAAAGCTCATTTTATTGTTTTTTATAGATAAAAGGGAAGTAACGGAAAAAGCAGCCGATAAATTACAGCGTATTCGTCGGCAAATTGTAAACGACTGTTTTCAAAGCAGATTAAAATCGGGTGCCCATCCAGCTTTGTAATAGTATCACGGCCGATATGGTATCAACAAGTACCTTGTTCTGCCGGTTCTTTTTGTTCATGCCGCTTTGAGCAATAGTTGCTGATGCCATTTTGGAGGTGAAACGCTCGTCAACCATTTCGATAGGCATCTCCGGGAAAGTTTTCTTTAACAGGTTCACAAAGCCTTTTACATGCTGGGCCGATTGCGATGGGGTGTTATCCATTTGCTTTGGTTCGCCTACAATAAAACGTTCCACCTGTTCGGTTTGCATGTATTTTTTTAGAAACTCGATGATGTTGTTTGGGTGGATGTTATCAAGCCCGGTAGCGATGATCTGCAAAGGGTCGGTAACCGCGATGCCTATGCGCTTGGTTCCATAATCAAATGCCATTACTCTCATGGGGTAAAGATAGGGGATGTGAGAATAGGAGATGTGAGATTTTTTGAAGATAGCACTTCTACCACCCGTCATTGCGAGGAACGAAGCAATCCCCGACTTTACAGGGCGGATTTGCATAACCCCTCGGCTTCAGTGCGATTGCTTCGTTCCTCGCAATGACGAGTTTTTATATTCCACTATGCCATTCCTGTCTCAAATCTCACATCTCATATCTCACTTCTAAAATCTAATTCCTATTTTGCACCAAATGCAGTTTAAAGAAATAGTAGGACAGGAGGCAGTAAAGCAATGTTTACTTAACACGGTGAGCGAGAACCGGGTAAGTCACGCGCAGTTATTTTTGGGTCCCGAGGGTTCAGGTAGCTTGGCACTTGCTGTTGCCTATGCCCAATACCTATCCTGCGAAGATAAACAGCCCGGCGATTCTTGCGGGGTATGTTCATCATGCCGCAAGTACCAAAAACTGGCCCATCCCGATCTGCATTTTTCATACCCCTTCTTCGCTAAACATAAGGATGATACCGCGCTAACTTTTATTGAGCAATGGCGCGATGCCCTGCTGGCCAACCCATATATCAGCCTCGATACCTGGCGCGGATACCTGGATGCCGATAACAAGCAGGCCAATATCAATATTGCCGAGTGCCACCAGATCATCAAAAAACTCAGCTTCAAACCATTCGAATCCGAATATAAAATCCTGATCCTTTGGCTGCCTGAATACCTGGATAAAGAAGGAAACTCGCTGCTTAAAATTATCGAAGAGCCACAACCTAATACATTGTTTTTATTAGTAGCTCAAAACCAGGATCAGATCCTGAACACCATCCTTTCGCGTACACAACTGGTAAAAATCCCGGGATTAACGTACGATGAGGTAAAAGATCATTTATTAGCCGCCCATCATCAAACTGAAGAAGCTGCAGCCGAAATAGCTTATTTAAGCAACGGCAACATGACCGATGCGTTGGCGATGTTACAGCAAGACAACAAAAGTTACCATGAGCTGTTTGTACAATGGTTGCGCTATTGTTTCGGGAATAAAGGTCTCGAGGTAATGGCTTTTGTTGATCAGTTTGCAAAAATGGGTCGCGAAAACCAGAAAAACTTTTTGCGTTATGGCGTAAGCTTCGTTCGTGAATGTTGTTTGCTGCTGGCCGGTGCCGGCAACCTGGTTCACTTACCTGCAAAGGAACTGGACACGGCGCAAAAAATGAGCAATGTGCTTACTATCGACAAGGCACAATCTATCATAACCGAACTGGAGAAAGCGCATTATCATGTGGAGAGAAACGCTAATCCAAAAATTTTATTTTTAGATGTATCTTTACAAATTATAAGAGTGTTAATTACAAGAAACGTCCCCGCGGGGAATCAATATATGCCGAATTAAATTATGGGATGTGGAAGTTGCTCAACAGGTGGCGGATGTTCGCCTGCGGGCTGCAAAAGTAACGGCAGTTGCCTTACTAATGGTTGCAGCAAATTAGATGT
This sequence comes from Mucilaginibacter sp. CAU 1740, assembly GCF_039839285.1. Lineage (NCBI taxonomy): Bacteria > Pseudomonadati > Bacteroidota > Sphingobacteriia > Sphingobacteriales > Sphingobacteriaceae > Mucilaginibacter > Mucilaginibacter sp. CAU 1740. The sequence goes on from NZ_JBDOQS010000001.1 coordinate 76,943, forward strand.
TTACGATTGGCTGTCGCATATGGACATGCCGACAAACTATAAACCGTTTAAAGTTATCGAAGTAAAGTTTAAAGGCTCGCGCAAGGAGTTTTTTGTAAACAACGATAATATTTATCTCGAAGCCGGCGAACTTGTTGCTGTTGAAGCTACTACCGGTGGATATGACATTGGTCACGTTTCGCTAACCGGCGAACTGGTGCGCATGCAAATGGTTAAACGCCATGTTAAGGAAGCCGATGTGGTAAAAAAGATCTACCGCAAAGCTACCGTCGCCGATGTAGATAAGTGGAAAGCTGCAAAAGATATGGAATGGGAAACCATGCATAAATCGCGCAAGCTGGCACTTGATCTTAACCTGAGCATGAAGTTGAGTGATGTTGATTACCAGGGCGATAAAACCAAAGCTACTTTTTATTATACTGCCGAAGGTCGTGTTGATTTCAGGGAACTGATCAAAAAAATGGCCGAAACATTTCGCATCCGCATCGAGATGAGGCAGATAGGCATGAGGCAGGAAGCAAGCCGTTTAGGTGGTATCGGCTCATGCGGTCGCGAACTTTGCTGTTCAACCTGGCTTACCGATTTTAAAACGGTATCAACCTCAGCTGCACGTTATCAAAACCTTTCATTAAATACCCTGAAACTGGCCGGCCAGTGTGGTAAGCTTAAATGCTGCCTCAACTATGAGTTGGACACTTACATGGATGCACTTAAACACATCCCTGATAATGTAAACATTCTCCGCACCGAAAAAGGAGATGCCCGTTTACAAAAAACGGATATCTTTAAAAAGATCATGTGGTTTAGCTACCCAAGGGAAGAAAACTGGATCCCGTTGCCAATTGCAAAGGTTAAAGAAATTCAGCAGTTGAATAAAGATGGTGTGATCCCTGAAGACCTGGGCGAAATTGAAGAAGTAGAAACAGCACCTGCAAAAGTGTTGGATTACGAAAACGTAGTTGGCCAGGATAGCCTTACTCGTTTGGATGAGCGCCGTAACAACAATAAAAAGAAGAACAACAAAAACCGCAATAAAGGCGGCCAAAGGCCCGAAGGTCAGCAACAGGCAGAGGGTAAACCCGCTAACCAGCAGCAACGCCCACAGCAACAACAACAAGGTGGTAATAATGCCGGGCAGGACAGGCAACAACAAAAGCCACGCCCTGAAGGCCAGCGCCCGCAGCAGCAAAACAGGCCGCAGCAACAAGGCAACAGGCCTCCGCAGCAAAACAAACCTCAAGGAGAACCACGACCACAAGGTGAAGGTAAACCGCAGGGGGAACCAAGGCAACAGGGAGAAGGAAAACCACAAGGAGAGGGTAGGCCACAAGGCGAACCAAGACAACCAGGTGAAGGCAGTAGCAACAATAATAACAGGCGCCGCAGGCCAAACCGTCCGCATAACCCTAACCGCAATAACAACAACAATAACCCACCCGCCAAATCTGAATGAAACGGGCTTTAAATATCTTTTACCCGGCAGCATTGTTACTTTTAACAATGCTGGCCGGTTCTTGTACCGATCCTAATGCCGTTATTGATAACAACACCGAAATTGCCGATCATAACTGGTCGTACGTAAATAGGGTAAAGTTTGATGTGAAAATTGATGATGAGCAGGCGGCTTATAATGAATACCTGAATTTACGCGTTACCGGCAATTATAAGTACTCCAATATTTTCGTGTTGGTATCGCAAACCCTTCCCGGTAAAAAGAAACAAACTACACGATTTGAAGTAAAACTGGCCAATCCCGATGGCGAATGGCTGGGTAAAGGATCGGGCAATTTATATAGCTACCAGGTATTGTTACGTAAAGGATATCATTTCCCGGGAAAGGGAGTTTACCATTTCGAAATTGAGCAGAATATGCGCGATAACCCATTACATAAAATAAGTGATGTGGGCTTGAGGATAGAGAAGGTGAAGTAATCCGTACTTTCCTTTTTGTGCAGGATGATATAAAAACTTACTTTTAGGCAGTTTTTATATCCTTATCATCAATGAAAAAACTGCTTTTAGTTTCCCTGCTCTTCCCCTTATTTGCGGAAGCACAAAACAATGCCGATAGTTTAAAGCAGGTTAGCAGCCTGAAATATTACACCAAAGCCATCACCCAAAATCCGGGCAGCGCCGATTATTATCATAAACGAGGCGTCGCCAACTACAACCTTCAAAACTACAAAGACGCGATAACCGATCTTACCAAAAGTATCTCTATCGATTCAAAAACGGAAGAGACTTTTTTTGATCGCGGCCGAACTTATTATGCACTTGAAGATTACGATAAAGCCATTGCCGACTATAGCAAAGCCATTATTCTGAAAGCGAAAAACACCGATGCTTTTTATAATCGGGGATTGGCAAAACGTGTTAAAGAAGATTATAAAGGCGCCCTGGCCGATTATAACCAGGCTATCCTTCTAAACCCCAAAGATCCCGATGCTTTTATAGAACGCGGCATTTGTAAACGCCACCTGGAAGATTATAAAGGTGCTATCGCCGACTATACTAAAGCTATAGCCTTAGATCCGAAAGAATACGATGCATATTATAACCGGGCTTTAGCAAAAAACGCTTCGGGCGATTATAAAAGCGCGCTTACCGATCTGAATTTGGTTATAGGTGCCGACCCGGAGCGTTCCAACGCTTTTTACGCGCGTGGAAACTCCAAAAGAAATCTGGACGATTATAAAGGTGCGATAGCCGATTTTTCAGTCTACATCAATTTCAAACCTAATGAAGCCGATGGCTACAATAGCAGAAGTCTTGCCAAAATAGATCTTGAAGATTATTACGGAGCTAAGGAAGATGCCGCTAAAGCCATAGCTATAGATAGTACGTATTCGTTACCTTATTATAACCGCGGATTGGCCGAAGATGGCCTGAATGATTTTAATTCATCGGTAGATGATTATACCAGGTTTATAGCATTAGAGCCGAAGGATGCTGATGGCTACTTTAAACGGGGAAACGCAAAGTTTGATCTGGAGGATTATAAAAGCGCTATCGACGATTATAATTCAGCTTTAAAAATTGACCCTAAATATGTTGATGCACTGTATAACCGCGGCCTGTGCAAGCGTAATTTAAATGATTACAAAGGTGCCATTACAGACTACAACCAGGTAATTATATTTAACCCAAAATACAGCGACGCCTATAACAGCCGCGGCGTGGCCAAAAATTTACTTAATGATAAAACCGGGGCCTGTGCCGATTTTAATAAAGCTTTAGCGCTTGGCAACAAATACGCGCCAGATAACATTAAAAAGTATTGTAAATAAACAATAGGCCTTAAAACAACTTATTCCATTTGCTATTTTTATTAAAAAAACTCCCCATGAAAAAACTGATCATTTTATTTTTCGCAGCCTCTGTTGCCTTGAGTGCATGCCATAGCAACGATAAAAAAACAGACAGGCAGAGCGATACCAGCGCAGCCAAAGGCAGCGGCGGCCCTGCAGATTCGGCTAAAAGTACAGCACCTGGTAACAGTGCTGAAACACCTAACTCGTCGGATACAACAAGCCTTCATGGTGATACTGATTCGGCTGTTCATCCGGTGCATTGATATATCTAAAATATTGCACTTTCTATATTGCCTGGTAAGACTTACGAAGTTTTAAAAACTTCGTAAGTCTGCCATGTCATCCGGCTCTCACTTGTATATTAATTTTATTAGCATTTATAAATTTTAATTCTTTACTTTACTAATATTTTTATCAAAAAATGATTGATATCGTATTAGTTGTTGTTTCCCTCATCATCCTGCTCATAGCTGTTTTTTTATTCCTGAAAAAACCAAAAGCTATCGAGTTGATCTCGCCCGAAGAACTGAACCGTTTACGTGCCGATCACGATCTGCTTAAAATATCGCTCGCCAAAGCCGAAGAAAGGTCAGCCGGTTTAGCAGCCGAAAAAGAGAATATCACCAACTTTTTAAAGGAAGAAAAAAACCGCCTCATTGACGAACTTTTATACGAGCGTACCCAGCTGGCCGAAGCCAATAAATCCTTAGAAAATGCCCGCGCCTACTACAAATCGCAACAGGAAAAACTGCAGGAACAGAAAACCGAGATAGAGCAGATCCGCACACAATTTCAGAGAGAGTTTGAAAATGTGGCCGAAAAACTGCTTAAAGAAAAATCTAAAGAGTTTACCGATATCAACCGTAGTAATTTGGATGTTATCCTCAATCCGCTGAAGGAAAACCTAAAGGCTTTTGAGGATAAGGTAGAGAAAGTTTACAATATGGAAGCTGCCGAGCGCAACACCCTGAAAGGGGTGATCACTCAGCTGATGGACCTGAACAAACAGATCAGCGATGAAGCCCAAAATCTTACCAAAGCATTAAAGGGAGATAACAAACGCCAGGGTAACTGGGGTGAGATGATTTTGGAACGGGTGCTGGAACGTTCAGGACTTGTTAAAGACCAGGAATACCGCATCCAGGCAGCTATGCAGGCCACCGATGGCACGAGGTTTCAACCCGATGTAATCATCGATCTGCCGGATGATAAACACCTGATTATCGACTCGAAAGTCTCATTAATAGCTTATGAAAAATTGGTAAATGCCGATACCGAAGATGACCGTAAGCTATTCGCCAAAGCACATATCGAATCTATCCGCGGGCACGTGGCGGGTTTATCAGCCAAAAAATATCACGATCTGTATAAGATCAATTCGCCAGATTTTGTATTGCTTTTTGTGCCGATAGAATCATCATTCAGCATAGCCGTGCAGCTGGATAATGAACTGTTTAATTATGCCTGGGACAGGAAAGTGGTTATTGTTAGTCCATCTACATTATTGGCTACCCTCCGCACCATTGCCAGCATGTGGAAGCAGGAACGCCAAAACCGTAATGTATTGGAAATTGCCCGTTTAAGCGGCGATATGTATGATAAGTTTGTTGGCTTTTTAGGTGATATGGATAGTATTGGTAAAAACATCAACCAAACGCAATCGGCCTATAATAATGCAATCAACAAACTGTCGGAGGGTAGGGGCAACCTTACTACAACTGCAGAAAAGATCAAAAAATTGGGTGCTAAGGCTGATAAGCAAATCGACCAGAAATTTATTGGCGATGAGTAATTATCGCTTTTTAACCTCTGCAACATAGGATGAAATACCTGCTGATTTCGCCTTAAACGTTATGCCCTGCATTCCCAAATTAAAATTAAAATTCATATTTGAGTTCATGCTACTCATGTAATTATTTTTAATGCTGTAAGCAAGTTTGCCAGTTCCTTTTCCTTCTCCGCTTACGGTAATTTCGGCTCCGTTTTGGATTGTTTTTAAATCCATCGACATAGATTGATCAATATCAAAATTGGCGATGTCATTATCAACTGATAAAAGCTTGTAAACAAGTTTAATATTCATTTTAATATTAGAAAAACCGGGTATAGGCAAGGCCACAGGCATCTCCTGCAAAAATGTCTCGCCAATTTTCATCGGCTTATCCGGAAATTGTATCGTGCTGCTGATATTATTGATCATAGCAGTAACCAGCGATCTTATCTTTTCATCACCATTTTTCCCGGATACCGAATCAACATGTAACTTTCCCTCGGCAGATCCTATACCGTAAATGGTTTGTCCATCTAAAGGATGAGGCGTATCCATCTTTTGCCCATTCAAAGTCATTACTGACTCAGTTACTGGTAGGGTCATTGTAAATGGAAATGAATTATCATTTCTGGAATTTTCCGTAACCATATCCAAATTCTGGATATTATGCCCGGCTATAGTCATCGGCAATTTGGTACTCTTCCTTATTTCGGCCAAACTTGCTTCATCGCCGGTGGCATCCATCTCCATATCAAGATCCGTTTTTATTATAAGATGGTAAGTATGGGAGGGTTTATATTTAACTTTAAAAACAACTGATTTTTGAGCAAAACCATAAGTTGCCGTGAACAACAAAAAGCAAGAGATAATGTAAGTCTTCATTTAAAAGATTTAGGTTTAATTACAAATACGAGTTTTATTTACTTTTATTTTTTCCTGCTAAACCACCAATCGGCCTCTTTATTGATCATCAATGCCCAGCCCCACAACTCAAAACCCATTTCGGCAAGGGTTAAAATGATCAAATAAACCGGCATTTGGAGCTGCTTTTTAGCATCCTTTGTTTCGTGCAAAATACCTAATGCATACAACACCGACCATCCTAACAGCAACACATTCAGTAATATCAATACAGAAAGAATAGATTTAGCCCATTTTCTGCCTTCCCCTGTGGCAAATATTAAAAAGCCACCAACCAGGAAGAAGAATAAAATAGCTGAAATATTAAACCCACCCAGATAATTATTTGCTGTTTGAATAATCAGTGCCAGGTAAAGTATCAGGATCCCTTTAACAAAACCCACCGGTGGCTTACCGTCCGGATGGTTATTCAGGTAAAATTTATCAAAAATATCCTGCAGCATTTATTCTGACTTTTTAAACGCGTTCCATCCTTGCGCTTTCAACTCATGCACAGTACCGCTTTTAGTAACCAAATTGCAACCAGCCGAAGCTTCAGTTATATAACCGATAATGCTGATATCCATTTTAAATTTAATCTTATCATAATCGGCCTGTTTCACGGTGAACAGCAATTCGTAATCCTCGCCGCCGCTTAAAGCGCAAACGGTAGGGTCGAGGTTAAACTCCCGGGCCGTTTCAAAAGTCATCGGATCGAGCGGGATCTTTTCTTCGTACAGGTTACAGCCTTTGTTACTTTGCTTGCAGATATGCAAAAGCTCTGAAGCCAAACCATCCGACACATCGATCATCGAAGTTGGTTTTACCTCAATACTTTTCAGCAATTCTATCACATCACGACGGGCCTCCGGTTTTAACTGACGCTCAACTATGTAATCTTTGCCTTCCAGATCTGGCTGAATATTAGGATTTTCGAGGTAGATCAATTTCTCGCGTTCCAGCAATTGCAACCCGGTATAAGCACCACCCAGATCACCAGACACACAGATCAGGTCACCCTCTTCTGCACCATTGCGGTAAACAATATCGGCTTCATCAGCATATCCTATGGAAGTTACACTGATTACCAAACCTTGTTTCGACGCAGTGGTATCACCACCAATCAAATCCACATTGTATTTTTCGCAGGCGATGTAAATTCCCTGGTAAAGTTCTTCAATAGCTTCCAACGGAAACTTGCTCGACATACCGATAGAAACCGTAACCTGCGATGCGATACCGTTCATCGCATAAATATCGCTCAGGTTTACCTGTATAGCTTTGTACCCCAGGTGCTTAAGCGGCGTATAGGCCAAATCAAAATGAATACCTTCCAAAAGCATATCGGTGCTAATCAACGTTTTTTTGCCGGAAAAATCCAGCACGGCAGCGTCATCGCCAACGCCTTTGTTGCTGCTCTCGTTGGTAAGCTTGATGTTTTTGGTGAGATGACCGATCAGGCCAAATTCGCCAAGTTCCTCTAAATTAGTCCTATCCTGATTTTCAAACATATAGTTTCCCTTAAATCTCCCGAAGGAAGACTTTTAAAAGCTTTTCATTTATAAATTTTCGGGCCGCAACCCGGTATCAAATATTCCGCCGAAGGCGGGAAAATTTTTTTGAGATTTTTAGCTGTTTCCAACTAAAATCAATTGCTACCCCCAAAAGAGGGCTGCAAATATATCGAAGCACTTTGCAGTTTACTGCTTAAGCCCCCCTTGTACTTTTTAACAACATTGTGGATAACTCAAAAATCCGGGCCGCAACCTGTCACCATTATATCCGCCAAAGGCGGAAAAATTTTTGGCGATTTTTAGCCTTTTAAGAGCCTCAAGGTACTTTTCTACCAAAAATACCCTCCAAAAACCACCTGTCAGTTTTCCACAATTACCAGGTTCATAACTTACCGATCAAGACCATCCAACCAATCAAAAAATCGGTGTAATCAATCCTCAATCGGTGTAATCCCAAAAAACAAAAAGAACTACAGCCCTAATTGCGCCGAAATCTCCAGCATTCGCTCGATAGGCTTTACAGCTTTCTCGATGATATGTTCTGGTACGGTTACCTCTGGTGTTTCATTTTTCAAACACAGGTATAACTTTTCCAGCGTGTTACGTTTCATGTGCGGGCAATCGTTACATGCACAGTTGTTGTTTGGAGGTGCCGGGATAAATATTTTATCCGGGTTTTCCTTCTGCATCTGGTGCAATATGCCCGATTCTGTTGCAACAATAAATTCCTTTTCCTGGCGACTGCCGGCGTATTTCAAAATACCGGTTGTCGAACCAACATAATCGGCCATTTCCAGTATAACGTCCTCGCATTCAGGGTGCGCCAACAGTTTTGCACCGGGATGACGCTCTTTAAGTTTGGTGATCTTTTCTCTCGAAAATATCTCATGCACCATACAGGCACCATTCCACAATACCAGGTCACGACCGGTTTTCTTGGCCACATACGCGCCAAGGTTTTTATCAGGACCGAAAATGATCTTCTGATCTTTCGGTAAGCTCTCCACAATCTGCACCGCGTTGCTTGATGTACACACAATATCGGTTAAAGCTTTCAGTTCGGCCGTGCAGTTTACATACGTGATCACCAGGTGATCGGGATAGTTTTCCTTAAACTTTTTAAACAAGTGAGGAGGGCAACTATCTGCTAATGAACAACCTGCCTTCATATCCGGCAGTAAAACCTTTTTTGTTGGCGACAGGATCTTGGCTGTTTCGGCCATGAAATGCACACCAGCAAAAACAATAATGTCGGCATCAGTTTTCGCGGCTTGCTGCGACAGGCCCAAACTATCACCAATGTAATCGGCAATATCCTGAATGTCGCCATCCTGGTAATAGTGCGCCAGGATCACCGCGTTCTTTTGCTTTTTTAATTTTTCGATTTCGGCGAAAAGATCAAGCGTTGGGTCGATCTCTTCATCCACGTATCCTTTCAGATTAATTTCTTCGAAGGTATTCATTTCCACAATTCAATTAATAACAACTACTTTTTAAATAAAAGAAAACTATTGTTTGTTATGGTGTTGGTATTGTGCAAAAGTCGCTCTAATTTTTCTTTTATAAATTAGTTTTCACAACTTATTAACACATATAAACATTTTTCCACCAAAAAGTATGCTGATTTTTAGATATCTGTGACAATCAATTTTTATTTAAAAAAGTTTTATGTTAAAAATTAGCGGGTGGGGAAAATGTTAGCTTTATGACTAAAGTGTCGTAAAAGTCGCTCAAAAAATATTGATATTCGACGCTTAAACAGGAGTTATACACATTCAAATCTATTTTTAAGTTTTTCTTTACATAAACTTAACAGGTTTTACAGCTGTTATTAACATTAGTACTACTTTTACACACATTTCATATAAAACATGACCCGATCTGTTGATTTCCTCGTAGTGGGTTCAGGCATTGCCGGTTTAAGTTTCGCGCTCAAAGCGGCGAAGCATGGTAAGGTTCTGATAGTTACAAAATCTAACGAAGATGAATCGAACACTAAGTACGCCCAGGGTGGGGTAGCTGTAGTTGTGGATAAAAAAGAAGATTCGTTTGAAAAGCATATCCAGGATACCTTAATAAGTGGTGATGGCCTTTGCGACCGAGAAGTTGTTGAAGCCGTTGTTAAAGAAGGTCCGGAACGGATTAACGAAATTATTGAATACGGAACCAATTTCGACAAGACAAATGAAGGTGTTTATGACCTTGCCAAAGAGGGTGGCCATTCCGAGTTCCGCGTATTACATTATAAAGATGTAACTGGCTGGGAGATAGAGCGTTCACTTTTAGAAGAAATTCATAAAAACCCTAATATTGAGATACTTACGCATTATTTCGCTGTCGATTTGATCACCCAGCACCATTTGGGCCAGCTGGTAGGTAAATCAAGTACTGATATTACATGTTTTGGTATTTATGCTTTTAATACGGAAACAAAAATTGTTGAGAAGATCCTATCTAAAGTAACAGTAATGGCTGCCGGTGGTGCCGGGCATATTTACGCGGTTACTACAAACCCAACCATTGCAACCGGTGATGGTATAGCGATGGTGTACCGCGCAAAAGGTAAAGTGCGTAATATGGAGTTTATGCAATTCCATCCTACGGCATTATATAATCCAGGTGAATATCCTTCATTTTTAATTTCGGAAGCTGTACGTGGTTTCGGCGGTGTTTTGAAACGTACGAATGGCGAAGAGTTTATGCACGAGTACGATGAGCGTAAATCGTTAGCGCCACGTGATATTACGGCAAGAGCTATTGATGCCGAGATCAAAAAATCTGGCGAAGATTATGTTTATTTAGATGTAAGGCACCGCAGTAAAAAAGATATCCTGAATCATTTCCCTAATATTTATGCTAAATGTTTAGAGATAGGTATTGATATGACCAAAGATATGATCCCCGTTGCGCCGGCCTGTCATTATATGTGTGGTGGTATTTTGGTTGATCACGTTGGCCAGTCATCTATATTAAGGTTATATGCCTGCGGCGAATGTTCATCAACAGGATTGCATGGTGCTAACCGTTTGGCTTCAAATTCATTGTTGGAGGCTTTGGTTTTCGCACATAGAATTTATGAAGACGCTATAAAAAATTTCGAGAATAATGTGATCCCTGATAACATCCCGGATTGGGATGAGAAGGGTGTACAGCTCTCTAATGAAGATATCCTTGTAACCCACAACGTTCGCGAAATGCAAAAATTGATGAATGACTATGTGGGTATTGTGCGTTCAGATTTTAGGTTGGATAGGGCCTTGCGCAGGTTGAAATTGTTATATGAAGAGACGGAGGATTTTTACAAGAAAACCAAACTTTCAGTAAAACTTTGCGAGCTGCGTAATTTGATCCAGGTATCGTTTATTGTAGTAAAATCAGCTATGTTACGTAAGGAGAGTAGGGGACTACATTATACTACGGATTATCCGGAGCACGCTGCTGAAGTGAGGGATACGGTGTTTTAGTACACATAATTTATATATCTTGCTGTATATATAAACCATTTATGGGAACTCTTAAAGAAGATATTAAAACTCAATCTGATTGGATCGTTAAAGCTTTTGCAGCTGATGGTTTAACACTTGATTACTCTATTAAAAGTTTTATTGAGATAGATAAATTTTTCAATAGAAATTCTACTCCCGGAAAAGCCAAACGTGGAGGACGATTGACTAATAAATTAGGTAGTACGGTATTTTCGATAGGATCTTATATTATTGAGACTATTATGAAGCAGGTTCCCGATGCTGTTTTATTTACAGATGATGAAGCCGCCGATGGCGAAGTTACTATGTCGGTTACCCTACCTGATGGCGGAGTTATTTTTCCGGTACAACGAGTAATGAAGAGATTTAAAAATGGTGAAGAGGATTCTATTTACGTATATGGTCATCAGCTTACAAAGGATTTTACCAAAGAGCCATTCGACGAAAGTTATTGGACTATGAATAATGCCAAAGGCGAGATTAAAAGTTGGTGGAAGTTTTGGTAGTAACTTAAGAGAGCGAAAAACGGGATTCGAACCCGCGGCCTTCAGTTTGGGAAACTGACGCTCTACCGACTGAGCTATTTTCGCTTATTTTGTACTCAAACATAATTAAAATTTCGGATTTCAGAATTTCGATTTCGGATTTAGTTTTAAATTTAAGTCATGCCATTAATATTACCTGTAAAAGATAAAAGCCCGGTTTGGGGTAATGATTGTTTTATTGCCGAAAACTGCACCATAGTAGGGGATGTGGTGATGGGCGATAATTGTTCGGTTTGGTTTAATGCCGTAATTCGTGGTGATGTGCATTATATTAAAATAGGCAATAACACTAATATTCAGGATGGCGCGGTAATTCATGCCACTTATTTAAAAGCCGCAACTAATATTGGCAACCAGGTATCTATAGGCCATAATGCGCTTGTGCACGGCTGCACTTTGCATGACCATACATTGGTAGGGATGGGTGCCATTGTGATGGATCACGCGGTTGTAAACGAGTTTGTGATCATTGCTGCAGGTGCTGTTGTATTGGAAAATACCATTTGCGAATCGGGCTATTTATACGCCGGTATCCCTGCTAAAAAAATAAAGCCCCTTACTGAAGAGCAAAGGGCTATGTTGAAGCAACTACCTCAAAATTATATTATGTACTCCGGTTGGTTTAAGGAGTAATTGGCTCCTTTGGCACCGTTATAGGCTCTTCTGCTTCCCAATTGGGCCTTAGGGTAATGAGCTTTTCATTCAACCATATTTGCTCTGGCTGGCGGCGTTGTTTTACATTGCCGCTATCCCATTTACCATTTTTATTATCATCGTAAATAACCCTGATATAGTATTTGGCTGCCAGGATACCTTTATAAACTATCGAACCGCTTTTGGTTATCGGATTACTCTGGATCTTCTTTTTGTCTTCACTCAAAAGCTCAACTACGTAGGCTTTACCGGTATCGGCCGGTAAAGTTATTTTGGCTGTAAGCTGACTATAATTTTCTATTTTATTGATCTGGAATTTTTTTCCCGGAAGCCGTTTATTTTTATCGCCGTAAACATCCGTCAAAGCGCCTTCATTTAAAATCAGTTCATACCTGCTTTGTTCCCGCCATCGATATTTTAAATTGAGCACTTTGTAATTACCGGTATCCTTTTGGATGGTGAAATCGCTTGTAGCTACCGAGTCTTCATTTAAAGTAATTAATGATTGATCGAAGTTTTCGATAGGGATATTTGCCGTTATTTTAAGGTCTGTACCGGGTTTTAATTTACTATCGTTACCAAGGTTGTACCCGGCTGTAAGTATGCGCGTAAAGCTTTCATTTTTCCGTTTAAGCTGATAAATGGTATCAATAGCTTTTCCTTTTTCATATATGGCTACACGGATAGAATCGAAATTCATGTTGCGCAAATAAACCGAAGCGGTATCGTTATTAGGCGTGTAGGTAACCTGCTTTCGCTCGTCGATATTAGCTGGGTAAATTACTTTAATACCGGGCTGGATCAATCCACGGTTAAATATCAATTGAAGTTTTCCATCCTGGTCAAAACGTTTTTCAGATACCCTGAATTTATCTGCATCTTGCTTAAATAAATTAAGTTGGATATTTGAGGTATCCGATTTAAGGTGAACTACTTTTTTCTGGAAAGCGATCAACTCATTATCGTTATCAAATATTTTATTCGGGCTTGCTTCTTTCAATGCGTAGATACGATAATCATCTTCACGCAAATTGTTCAATGCGAAATTTCCGGATGAATCCGTTAGGGCGAAAATTGCCGGCTTCTTTTTTCCGAATAGGGTATCCTGCTTAACCGGGAAAATAAATACCAATACATCTTTCTCTTTTTCCTGGGTGAGGGTGTTGGTTACCCTACCCGACATACTTAATGAATCGATGTGGTTACCGGTAGAAAAAACGTAAGTGAAATTTTTAAGAATATTACTTTCGTTCACATCCTGGATCGACTTGCCGAAACTGATCACATACGTTGTGTTTTTTTGGAGCGTATCTTTAAACTCAACTTTTAGTTTTCGTTTGTTAGACGAATACTCCGGTTGCTTTTCCATCGCCGGGCTCATACTGATTTCCTGGTAAGCGTTGGTGAGTTTGATAAACTCGTCAAATTCCAGGTCGATTTCTTTGGCGTTAAAATTCCGGGTTTTATTTGCCGGAATTGCCTTCACCAATTTTGGTGGAGTCTGGTCGCGCGGGCCTCCTTGGGGTGGTTGTTGGGCCGCACAGCCTAAAATGAACAAAACGATAAAAATCAGTAAGTAATTTTTGTAAAAAATAGCCGGTTTTGTGTTTAACATGGTTTTTAGGCGATATAAGCGATTTTTATGTTTTTATGAACAGTAATATTAAAATTTTGAAATAATTGATTTAATAAGACTTTTTATAATTATCTAATTACCAGTTATTTATGAATTATCTTGACACGTGAACCATCAAAACAGAAATATCCGAGGGTGAAACGCCCGAAATGCGTGATGCCTGGCCTAAAGTGCGTGGTTTGATACGCATCAATTTTTCGCGGGCCTCTTTTGATAACGACACCAAAGTGTGGTAATCAAAATTTGGATTGATCTCGCGGTCTTCCATTTTTTTCATCTTGTCTACTATCTCCATTTCCTTGATGAAATAACTCTCATATTTAATTTTTATTTCAGCCTGCTCAATAGTTTCTTTATCATAGGCCGATAGTAGTTCGGCTAATGGTGCATCGGCTTTTTTCAGATCTTCAAAAGTTACCTGCGGCCTGCTTAATAAATTGAATAGTTTATTGCTTTGGGTAAGAGCGCTTGTACCTAACTCTTCCAGCAACCCGTTCACGGTAGATGGATCGATAGATTTACTTTTGGTATAAGCTACAATATCATCCGAGTTTTTTACCTTTTGATTTACCTTTTCTAAACGTTCATCATTGATCAATCCCAACTCATGACCAATAGGGGAGAGCCTGATATCGGCATTATCCTGGCGAAGTAACAAACGGTGTTCCGCTCGTGAAGTGAACATGCGGTATGGTTCTTCGGTGCCTTTGGTTACCAGGTCATCAATCAAAACGCCGATGTATGATTCTGATCTTTTAAGGATCAGCTCATGTTTATCATTGATTTTTTGGTGCGCATTGATACCCGCAATGAAACCTTGTGATGCTGCTTCTTCATACCCGGTAGTACCATTGATCTGGCCCGCGAAGTAAAGATTTCTGATCTGTTTAGTCTCTAAAGTTAAACTCAATTGAGTAGGCGGGAAGAAATCGTACTCAATAGCGTAACCTGGCCTGAACATTTTGGCATTCTCAAATCCCGGAATTTTGGTGAGTGCTTTGTATTGTACATCCTCGGGTAGAGAAGTAGAGAAACCATTTACATAGATCTCAACGGTATTCAAACCTTCCGGTTCAACGAAAATCTGGTGACGGTCACGTTCGGCAAAGCGGTTAATTTTATCTTCGATAGACGGGCAATAGCGCGGACCTAAACCTTTAATTCTACCGGTAAACATTGGTGATTTTTCGAAGCCTTCTTTCAAGGTTTCGTGTACATCCGTATTGGTATAGGTGATCCAGCAGCAACGTTGCTCTTCAATCATCGGTACATCTGTGTAAGAGAATTTGCCTCTTACAGGGTCGCCCCATTGTTCCTCCATCAGGCTATAATTAAGGCTTCGGCCATCTACACGGGGTGGGGTACCGGTCTTCATCCTACCTGCTTCAAAGCCTAATTCAACCAATTGCTCGGTTAAACCTGTAGCTGCTTTCTCTCCGGTGCGGCCTCCGCCAAACCTTTTCTCTCCGATATGGATCACACCATTTAGGAAAGTACCATTGGTTAATACTACAGCATCAGCCTCAATTTCGATACCTATAGATGTACGAACGCCACAAACTGTATTGTTTTTTACCAATAGAGAGGTAACAGTATCCTGCCAAAAATCAACATTAGGGGTTGCTTCCAATGCCAATCGCCACTCTTCTGCAAACCTCATCCTGTCACTTTGCGCACGTGGGCTCCACATAGCCGGGCCTTTTGATTGGTTTAGCATCCGGAATTGGATAGATGTTTTATCAGTTATAATGCCCGAATATCCTCCCAAAGCATCCACCTCACGTACTATCTGGCCCTTGGCTACACCGCCCATAGCAGGGTTGCAGCTCATCTGAGCAATAGTACCCATATTCATGGTTATCAGCAAAACTGACGAACCTAAGTTAGCAGCAGCAGCGGCAGCTTCACAGCCCGCATGACCAGCACCAACTACAATAACATTATATTTCTTAAACATTTTATCCTCCTTGTTCCCTTTTTGGTAAGTCTCGAGTCGTAAGTTTTAAGTCTGAATTAGGCTTGTGTTATACGTTTATTAAAGACTTGTTCCACGTGGAACGTTATTTACAATTCTTATTTGTGAGTTTTAAGGCTTTTATTTAGGTAAGCTAAATACTCTGTTTTTTAAACGTTCCACGTGGAACGTTAGCTTTATATGGATCTGATAATCGTTTTGTGAAAACTTTCGACTTCCTACTTAGAACTTCAGACATAGCCTACAAAATTACCTTATCTAAACAGATGTTCCACGTGGAACCCTGAATAATGATATTAAAGCTACAATTGCCCAGATGCTCTCCAATACTACAAAAGGGTAGAAGCTTATCATATACGAAGCATAGCCACATGTGCCTGCTCCTATAAAGTTCATTAAGCTATAAACCTTGCTTTGTGCCGATAATTTACCTGCTAAATTCAACAGGAAGGCTATTAGTAGAATGATAACACCTGTTGTAGCTATAATATCTGAGGTTTTCATTATCCTTCGTTTAATTCGGTTAGTTCCATCCAACGGGCACTTTTATCGTCCAATTGTTTATTCAAAACATCTATTTGCTTTAATATTTCATCAAGCTTTTTAGGGTCGATACCTGTAGCATTCAGTTGTTCATTTTTATCTTTAATATTGGCTTCAATGGTGTTTATCTCGCCTTCTATGCCTTCTAATTCCTTTGCTTCTTTAAAACTTAATTTGCTTTTCTTGGCAGCAGGAGCAGCTTGTTGCACTACAGGAGCAGGTTTTTTAGCCTGTTGTTTTGCTTCTTCCAGTTCTAAACGATATGACGAATAGTTACCATTAAATATGCGTACATGGCCTTTCTCTTCCATAATGAAAAGCTGGTCGGTTAGCTTGTCCAGTAAATACCTATCGTGCGATACCATCATTAATACGCCGCCGTAGTTGGTTAAAAACTCTTCCAGTACGTTTAGGGTATCAATATCCAAATCGTTGGTAGGCTCATCCAGTATCAGGAAGTTGGGGTTCTTCATCAGGATGCTCATCAACTGTAAACGTTTCTTTTCGCCACCGCTTAGTTTCGATATAAAGCCGTATTGCTTGGCAGGAGGGAAGAGGAATAGCGTAAGCAGGGCAGAAGCCGAAATTGTTTTACCATCGGCCATGGTAATAAACTCTGCTACGTTCTTTACTATATCAATTACACGTTCATCCTCTTTAAAGGTGATACCAGATTGGTGAAAGTATCCTATTACAGTAGTTTCTCCTTTTACTACAGTTCCTTTATCGGGCTGTAATGCGCCAGTAATGATATTTAACAGAGTTGATTTACCGCTACCATTTTTACCCGCTAAGCCAATCCTGTCGCCTTTTTTAAATATATAGCTGAAGTTATCTATATAGGTATTGCCATTAAATGATTTGTAAAGGTTATCCATCTCCATGATCTTGTTGCCCTGGCGTGCTGTTTTAACACTCAGCTCAACTTTATCACGCGCACCTCCGTTTTTGGTCTTCTCTTCCAGATCATAATAAGCATCGATACGGGCTTTTGATTTGGTGCCACGTGCCTGTGGCTGGCGACGCATCCATTCCAACTCTTTCCTTAACAGGTTGGAGTTTTTTTGAAATGCTGCTTCGTCGGCTGCTTCACGTTCGGCTTTCTTTTCGAGGTAATAACCGTAACTGCCATTGTAGGGTTGAATTTTACCACGATCAATTTCTAAAATCTCGTTACATACGTTATCCAGAAAATACCTGTCGTGCGTAACCATCAATATAGTTTTATTGCCCTCGGTCAACAGTTTCTCCAGCCACTCTATGGTGTCGATATCCAGGTGGTTGGTGGGCTCATCCAGTATATAAACCTCGGGATCCTCAATAAGCAGCTTGGCTAAGGCCAAACGTTTCTTTTGACCGCCCGATAGGGTAGTGATCTTTTGATTGAGGTGGTGGATATCTAAACGGCCTAAAATGGTTTTGATCTTGTACTCATACTCCCAGGCATCAACCTCGCTCATCTCTTCCATTATCTTTTCAATGGCTTTGGCATTGTCAGGCTCATTCTCCATTAATTCTTCATACCTGCGGATTAGCTGTTGCTGTACATCATCGGCATGAAAAATATAATCGCTGATAGTTACAGCATTTTTAAAGTTTGGATCCTGCTCCAGGTAGCCCATATTCAAATCGCGGGCTTGCACTACTTTACCTTCGGTAGGTTTAATAGTACCACCCAGTATTTTTAACAGGGTTGATTTGCCGGCACCGTTAACGCCTACAAGGGCAACCTTGCGGCCGCGGTTAATACCAATGGTTACATTTTTAAATAACCAGTTGTCATGAAATTGGTGGCCAAGGTTCTCGGCAGATAGATAAGTACTCACGATATTTGTTCTATTTTATCCGACTCGTACACAAATACACCAGTCGCTTTTTTTAATGATTGTTTATACATGGCCATGGCAACAGTAGCGCCCTTTATGGCACGATACTTTTTCCAGCCGCCAATAAATAATGGTGTAAGCAGTTTCATTACTACTACCCAAAATTTT
Organism: Mucilaginibacter sp. CAU 1740; assembly: GCF_039839285.1. Classification (NCBI taxonomy): domain Bacteria; kingdom Pseudomonadati; phylum Bacteroidota; class Sphingobacteriia; order Sphingobacteriales; family Sphingobacteriaceae; genus Mucilaginibacter; species Mucilaginibacter sp. CAU 1740. The sequence continues at coordinate 95,271 of NZ_JBDOQS010000001.1, forward strand.
TCCATCGGTCTTTTCTCTCCCCTGTCACCTGCCAGGAATGATGGCCTGTAAATATGTAATGCCGGTATGCCTACAGTGGTGATATCCGCTTCGGTTTCACCTTTCAGTTTAGGATAAAACATCGACGAATTTTTATTAGCCCCTATCGACGATACCAGGTGATATTGCTCAATGCCGTTTTGCTTAGCTATTTGCGCCATTAATAACGGATAATCGTGATCAATCTTGCGGTAAAGCGCTAAATCGGGCGTTTTTTTCTTTGTTGATCCCAAACAGGAAAACACAACATCACCTTTCAACTCTTCAGCATACGATTGGAGTTGATCAAAATCTACCACAAGCTGCTTTAATTTATGATGCTGAAGCGGTAACGTTTTCCTTACCAGGATCACTACTTCATCATAATAGGCTTGTTCTAATAAAATTTGCAGGAGGTGACTGCCAATAAGTCCGCTCGCGCCTGCTAATACAGCTTTTTTGGCCATTACTTATTGATTTTTCGCAAAAATAAGCATTATTAAATTGTGGAATAAATATTGTGTGTTTAAACATATAATATAAAATAACATGAAAGCGATATTTTATCCCGCTGCAGAACGCGGCCAAAATGATATAGGTTGGTTAAAAGCGAATTTCTCGTTCAGCTTTGCATCGTACTACAATCCCGAAAAAATGAATTTCGGTGTTTTGAGAGTTTTAAATGACGATATTATTGCTGCCGGCAGGGGCTTTGGTAGCCACCCGCACGATAATATGGAGATCATCACCATACCTTTAAAAGGAGGTTTGGAGCATAAAGATAGCATGGGCAACACAGGTGTAGTAAAGGCCGGTGAAGTACAGGTTATGTCGGCCGGGACAGGTGTATATCATTCTGAATATAATGCATCTCACAAGGAAGAGGCGAATACTTTACAAATTTGGCTTTATCCAAAACAAAGGGATATCCAACCAAGATATGATCAGATGAGTTTTGCGGATAAATTTAAATTGAATGAGCTTACTACCTTGATCTCGCCACAAAAAGGTGAAGATACACTTTGGATAAACCAGGATGCCACATTTTCGATAGGTGAGTTTGAAGCCGGGCAAACTATTGATTATACCATCAAAACTCCTGGTAATGGGGTTTATGTATTTGTTTTGGATGGAGTGGCTAAAATAAACAACCAGCTTTTAAACAAAAAAGATGCGCTTGGCGTTTATGATACAGATTCACTTGCAATTATAATCGAAGAGCCATCCCGTTTCCTAATCATTGACGTACCGATGTCGTAATCAGTACTACCTAAAACCCGTTAAGTGAATTTTATTAGAGTTCAAAACAACCGGGCGCAGCTTGGTTGTTGTTAACAATTATTTAAGATCACTTAGATGGATGCACAACAGGAACTAAGCGGATGGCGAAAATGGATGGAAAGCATAGGTGACTATGTGCTGTTCTTTTCAAGATTTTTCCGCAACATATTTGCCGGTGGCTTTGAATGGTCGGAGTTTGTGAGGCAATGTTATGAGATAGGATACCGATCAATGATGCTGGTAGGCATTACATCATTCATTATGGGGATGGTGCTTATTTTACAGCTTAGGCCATCGCTTATCTCGCTTGGTGCTGAAAGTATGTTACCTAAAACACTTTCGGTAGCCCTGGTGAGAGAGATTGGGCCTGTAATTACCGCTATTATCTGCGCCGGTAAAATAGCTTCAAGTATTGGTGCCGAGTTGGGTAGTATGAAAGTTACCGAGCAGATTGACGCCATGGAAGTATCTGGCGCTAACCCGGTACAATACCTGGTAGTTACCCGGATATTGGCCACCAGCTTTATGATCCCTTTATTGGCAATTATTGGCGATGCTATCGGTTTGCTTGGTGGTTTCCTGGCGCTGAATCTTACTGATAGCATTAGTTTTTCCCTCTACTTTAATAAATGTATAGCCTCGTTAGATTTTACCGATTTGCTGCCAGCCGTAGTTAAAACTGTGTTGTTTGGTTTCGCGGTGGGTTTTGTGGGATGTTATAAAGGATACCACTCCAATAAAGGTACTGAGAGTGTGGGGATTGCTGCTAATTCGGCAGTGGTAACTGCTTCACTGTGGATCTTTATTATTGATGCCATTGCTGTTCAGATAACCAGTTTGCTGTTTTATAAATAAGATGAAAGGGCCAGACGAACATATCGAACCAAAACAGGAAGCACCTGAAACCAAGCCCGAGGTGGTGATCCATGCCAAAAGCATCAAAAAATCCTTCGGTAAAAAGCAGGTGCTTAAAAATATCAGTTTCGATTTAAAGAGGGGGGAGAACATTGTGGTGTTGGGAAAATCAGGACAGGGAAAATCAGTAACCATTCAATGTGTTGTGGGTATGTTACAGCCCGATGCCGGTACGCTGGAAGTTTTTGGTGAGGATGTTACCGCCATGAGCGATGATGATCTTAAACAGCTTAGAATGAAGATAGGCTTCCTTTTCCAGGGAGGTGCGCTATATGATTCGATGACGGTGAGGGAAAATCTTGAATTTCCGTTAACGAGGGTTTTAAAGCTAAAGGATAAAAAGGAGATAGATAAAAAAGTAGAAGGTGTATTGGATGCGGTTGGTTTGCTGGATGCGATTGATAAAATGCCATCTTATTTATCAGGTGGGATGCGTAAAAGGGTAGGTCTGGCCCGTACGCTCATAGTTAACCCGGAGATCATGTTGTACGATGAGCCAACTACAGGCTTGGATCCCATCACCTCACGCGAGATCAGCGAACTCATCAACCGCCTGCAACGCAAATACGAAATATCATCCATCATCATTACCCACGATATGGAATGCGCCCGCATCACTGCCGACCGCATCCTGGTAATGGACGAGGGCGGGTATATAGCCGAAGGTTCATACAAAGAACTCGAAAAATCAGACAATGAAATGGTCAGATCATTTTTTAACCAACCATCATGAAAACCACATCATCCCAAAAAATAAAGATAGGCCTGTTCACCTTTTTAGGGTTGGCAGTGCTGTTGGTAGGTATATTTTTAATAGGCAATCAAAAAAGTCTGTTTAATTCAACGTTCTACGTGTATGGCCGGTTTAAAAATGTAAGCGGTTTGCAGGTGGGTAATAATGTGCGTTTCGCGGGGATTAATGTGGGTGTGGTACAATCTATCAACATTGTAACTGATAGCTCGGTACGGGTTGACTTGACCCTTAATAAAAGCGTTAAAAAATTCATCAAGAAAGATGCTAAGCTAAGCATTGGCAGTGATGGTTTGATGGGAGATAAGCTTGTTGTAATTGCACCGGGAGGCATTGTAAGCCATGAAGAGATTGAAGATGGAGGAAGGTTAAGTTCGATAAACCCGGTTGATGTAGATAAAATCATCAATAAACTAACCCGGGTTGCCGATAATGCCGAAGCATTAACTACCAGTCTTAACGGGATAGTTGGTAAGATAAATAACGGTAAAGGCAGCATAGGCCGACTGCTTAACGATGATAAAATGGCCCGCGACCTTGAAGGTACCGTACAACAGGCCCGTAGTACCATAAAAAATGTTCATAGAACTACCAATACGCTAAATGAAGACTTAACCGCCGCGCAGCATAACTTTTTGTTGAGAGGTTTCTTTAATAAGAAAAAAAAGATGGAGCAAAAACGGCAGGATAGCATTAAGAAAGCTCAGGAGAAAATTCAGGAAGATAAAGAGAAGGCTGCTAAAGAGGTACAAAAGCAAAAAGAAAAAGCCGCTAAAGAAGCGGCTGATAAGCAGAAGGATAATAATTAATTTTGTCATTTCGACGAACAAGTAAGGGGCATTGTGAAGAGGCCGTGAGGAGAAATCTTGTACGCCCTGCTTTAACAAAACCATAGCCGCTTTGCGGGGCGTACAATATTTCTCTTTCGCCCCTACGCCCGCTTCCTTCGCTGCTCTATCGAAATGACAAATTTATTTTATAATTATTTGATTGTTAATTAGTTATTTAATTAACCTTCTCCAACATCGCCGCCCAACCCCCGCCCGAAGCCAGTTTAATATTCAATTTATCTTTTGAAGTAAGATTAACCACAGTACGTTTATAATCAGTACCATCCCTGTCTGCATTCAAACCATCTTCAAAAATCACCGCTTTATAAATACCCTCACCTAAAAACGAAAGATCAATAGTCATTTCCCGTGCATCCCAATTGGTCATCGCGCCAATGTGCCACGTGGAACCTTTTCGGCGGGCAAGGGCTACGTACTCGCCAACTTTTCCGCTAATGGCTACGGTTTCGTCAAAAGTTGTGGGCACAGCGGCTATAAAATCTGTGCTTTCCTGTTCTTTTTGATAGGTTGTGGGATTATCGGCCATCATTTGCAGCGGAGCCTCAAATATGGTGTACATGGCGAGCTGGTGGCAGCGGGTTCCCTGGCTCATGGGGTTACCATTTACCGGGCGGAAGTTGGCTTTGCTGGCATTGCGCATAGCACCGGGCGTATAATCCATGGGTCCGGATAACATGCGGATAAATGGGATGCTTACATCATAACCGGGATGATCTTTAACTCCCCATTTTACATTCTCTAAACCTTTAACTCCTTCAAAGTTAAGGATGTTTGGAAAAATACGTTGGATTCCGCTCGGCTTGTACATGCCGTGATAATCAACAATTAAATGATGATCGGCGGCTTTTTGGGCGATATCATATAATGATGAAACCATTTTCTGATCATCGCGATCAATAAAATCTATCTTAAAACCTTTAATGCCCATTGCCGAGAATTTTGCCATTGCCGCGTCGGTTTGGCGGGTGAGGGCATACCAGCTTGTCCATAAAATAAGGCCTACGTTTTTCTGGTTGGCATAAGCTATCAGCTCGGAAAGATTGATATCCGGAGAGATCTGGTTCAGATCAACAATGTTCGACCAGCCTTCATCTAACACCACATATTCCACTTTATTGGCCGACGCAAAATCTATATAGTATTTATAAGTAGGGTTATTGATACCCGCCTTAAAATCAACGTGGGTAATATTCCAATCGTTCCACCAGTCCCAGGCCACTTTGCCTGGTTTGATCCATGACAGATCTTTAACCCTGGATGGTTCGGCTATTTTTTGAACCATATCATTGTTAGCCAGTTGTTTATCATCTGTACTGATAACCACAACCCGCCATGGGAAACTACGTGTGCCTTTTGTTTTGGCAATATAATCGGTCCGGCCATTAACCACATAGTTCATATTGGCGTACCCTCCGGTGGTTTCTACGGCGGGGTATTTGGCAAATGCACCCTGCAAACTGTGGCCGTTGCCGGTTAAGTACATTCCCGGATAGTCCTGCAGATCGGCCTCGAGAATCGCCGCTTTTTTACCCTCGCCTACGTCAACCAAGACCGGTAAAAATGCCAGGCTATCTTTAGTTACTTCGGATAGTTTAAGGTTACCGTACAAAGCCTCGAAGGATGTTGTCCATTTATCTTTATTGCGATAATCATTTACAAATGGGAGCCAGGCTTTATCATCGGCCTTAAAATTAAAACCGGCCTCTTCGTTCATAATGGTGATGTCATTCTTTTTTTGAGTAGTGAAGTGATAGGCCACACCGTCATTATAAGCCCTGAATATTAACCCATAATCTCCTTTAAAACTGATGGTTAACTGATTGTATTGGTCATGAACCTTATCTTTTTTATAAATAGGGGTGTTGAAGTATTCATCTTTTGACGAGATTTTTGTGCTTTTTACAACAGGTGATTTGCCCAGTACTTCCCCATTTTGAAGTGTTAGGGAGATAGCCGATGGTGTGATGATGTCAGTACTTTCGTGCTTCACCGACCATTGAATATTATTGCCGGTTGTTATGCTCAAGTCAACCTTACCATCTGGCGATTTTACGTGATAGTTTTTTGACGTTTGTGCTATCGATATAGACGCTGAAAAGCACACAAAAAATGCGGAAAGCAAAATTTTATTCATTGAAGATGGGAATTACCGGGTTTAACGATGGTTTATCGTTAACTAAACTAAGTAATAATCAGCTCAATGAATGATGGTTTTATGACGATTTGTAGTGAGATATAAACGCCCCTTATGTCATTGCGAGGGGGGACGTCGAAGCAATCGCACGGAAGCATAACCGCCCTGTATAGTATGCGGTTGCCGCGCTGCGCTCGCAATGACACGTTTGATATCTTGCTCTTAACATATTCGATTGGAACCAAATGTTGTTTGTGGTAATCTTGGCTTACAACGAAACCTTCAATCCTCCAAACACCCTAAATCCATTCCTATACGCCCCATTCATCTGAGTTTTATCAATCTCGCCACTCGTAAGATAAAGCTCATCGGTACCATTACCGGTTTGCCAGTGCAAATAACCTGCACCTGCTTGTAACCCAATATTTTTAGTGATATCATAAACAAACCGTCCTGCCAAATTAAGCCCGTAACCATTGGCATGATGCCTGTAGCTAACCGGGTGCTGAAAGGTAGTGATCAGGTTCCAGTTGCCCTGAGCGTTGTAACTTACCTGGTTATAGGTAACATCAGCATTAAAATGTAATTGCTCAATAAGTTTTAATGAGGCTATGGCTTTGATAAAAACGCCTTTCCAAATAGTTGAGTAACTGCTGTTTAAATCCGGAAAGCGATTGGCACTGCCGTATAAAAATAATGATTGGCGGTTATCGCTATAACCAGCGTAGGGGGTAAAGCTAAATAAATTGTTGTTGATCAGTTTGTAACCTGCACCTACAGCCCATCCTTGTGTATGGCCCTTTCCGGCATCAAAAGTTTCGTTATAGGTGTTACTGGTACGGTTATCACCGCTGTAATCCGAATCATTTACTGTACCCGATGTGATGAACTGCCGGGTATAATCGGCATAAAAAACAAATTTTTGGTACACGTTCCATTGTAGGGAAGCGGCTGCGTTTTGCCCGCCCAGTTTTGTCCATTTTAATTCAGAAAAAATGTTTGGATTTTGCCCGCTGTTGTTACCGGCTATCGACCAGTGAAAAATTTCGCGCTGATAGCCATCGGTAACATCGATCTGAACTTTATGATCTGCCGATTGTGCAAACAGCCGCGCAGCCGGTATCGTCAGTAAAAAGCAAAAGCCAATAAATTTTTTCATAAGTAGGTGTAAAAAGGAAGCCTGCCCTTGCAACAAGAGCAGGCTAAATATATCATTTTAAATTATTGGTTAATACCAAACGCTTCCCAGCCCGATGCTGTAGCACGGGTGCAGGTCATGGGTTGTGTACCGTTTTCGCTTGAGATGAATTTGCCGTTATTGCCCCTGAAGGTTACTTTACCATCGGTTGTAGGCACCCAGTCAAATTTTTCCCAATCGCTTATTGTGGTACGGTTACAGGTAATGGCTTGTGTACCATTTTCTGACGATACGTATTTGTTCATACTGCGTAAAGCCACTTTGCCGCCGCCTGCATCAACAATGGTAAACTGCTCCCAGGCCGAAGCTGTAGGACGGTTACAGTTCATGGCTTGTGTACCATTTTCGCCACTAACGTATTGATTATTGAAACCTTTTAAGGTAACGGTTTGACCGATAGGAGGGTTGCTTGGATTGCTGGTACCCGATAGGTCATACACCCTTACGTAATCAACTACCATGTTGCAAGGCAGTGCTGCATCATTAATGGTATTACCAGGCAAATCGCCACCGATGGCCAGGTTAAGAATAATGAAGAACGGATTATGGAACGCTCCGGTGTTATTGATGTTGTTGGCAATGTTGCCGGTTACATACAAGGTATTATCTACATACCAGCGGATAGAGTTAGCATCCCATTCAACGGCATAAGTATGGAAGGCAGTGGGAGTAGTGGTAGTGCTGCCGCCATATTGCACGTGGCCATTGCTATTCCAGTGCATAGTACCCAGAATGGTGTTAGAAGTATTTGTTTGCTCCATAATATCGATCTCACCGCACTGTGGCCAGCCTACCGAACCAATGTTGGCACCTAACATCCAGAAAGCAGGCCAGGTACCCTGCACCGCAGGCAGTTTAATACTGGCTTCAATACGACCTGATGTTGGCTGATACTTACCGGCAGTAGTCAATTTGGCCGATGTATAAGGCTGACCTCCGACTGATTGCTTGCGCGCGGTAATAGTTAGGAAACCGCCCGATACCGTGGCATTTGCCGCCTGGTAGTATTCTTTTTCGTTATTAACGTTGGGGTTACCTACGTCAATATTCCAGTTGGCGGTGTTAACGCTTGTACCGTTAAACTCATCGCTCCAGAGTAATGTACCAGCCCTTGGCGTGGTGCTTGAACCGGAAGCAACTGCATCAGTTTTAATGGAAGGTGATGGTTTGTTGAGGTCTTTACTACATGATGAAAAAAGAAGCAGCAGGGAGGATGCCGCGATGGCAACCTTTGCGATAGTTAAAAGTTGTTTCATAATAGTGTTATTTGGTAAATAAATAATTGGTTTTCAGGTGTTATTGGTTTACGCCAAAAGCTTCCCAGCCCGATGGGGTTGCCCGGGTACAGGTCATGGCCTGGGTGCCGTTCTCGCTTGAGATGTATTTGCCGTTATTGCCGCGTAAAGTCACTTTACCATCAGTGGTGGGGATCCAGTCAAATTTTTCCCAGTCGCCGGCGGTAGCGCGGCTACAGGTGATGGCTTGCGTGCCGTTTTCTGAAGAAACATATTTATTCATGCTCCTTAATGAGATCTTACCGGCACCGGCATCAACCACGGTAAATTGTTCCCATGCCGATGTGGTAGCTCGGTTACAATTCATGGCCTGAGTGCCGTTTTCGCCGCTTACGTATTGATTATTAAATCCTTTAAGGGTGATAACAGAGCCGATAGGTGCGCCGGTTCCTGTTCCACCACCGGTTGATTGTGTGCCTGTCCATTTAAAGGTTACTACAGCGCCCGCAGCAAGGGTATAGGTGAATGATTCCGCACCCCATTTTACTTTAAAAGTGCTGCTTGATGAGCCGTTATTTAACGCGATAAGCACTTTACTGCCATCAGAGTTTTTAAACGCCACGTTTTGAATACTTCCCGAAATATTTGAAGAGATCCGCACAGCTCCAGGCCTCACAAATTTTGAAGCATGGCCAATAATGTAATAGCCCACGTTACGGGTAATAGAAGTACCACTAACTGTAATACCGCCTAAGCAGGTGCTGCAACCGCCGTTGGTATGCGGATTATTGTTAGGATCGGCAGCAAGGTTCCACTCCAATACGTTACGGCTCCAGTTACGGGTAGCGCCGATGATGAGCGTGCCTACATGCCATGACAGATCTCCGCCGAAGTTGCTTGGCGCGCCCACCCATTGCTCGGTAAAGTAAACGTTTTTGCTCGGGTAAGCGGTGTGTACATCACTTAACTTATCAATAGTACCCGAATAAAGGTGAAAGGCCGAGCCGTCTACATAAGGATTGGCACCGCCATCGGCCAGTACGGTTTCAGGATAATCGATCCTATCGGTGTTATGATCATAGGCGATGATCTTGGTTTGAAAACCAGCCGCCCTTAACTGCGGACCGAGGTTATTTTTAATAAAGTTGGCCTGTTCGTTAGGTTGCATCACCATACTTGGGTTATTGTATGGGTTAAGTGGTTCGTTTTGAGGAGTTACGGCATCAATGGTTATGCCTTGCGCCTGCATGGCCTGTAGGTATTTTACAAAATAGCGGGCATAGGCATCATAGTAACCTGCTGCGGTATTGAGACTACCGCCGGTGTAACCATTATTACCCGTGGTGTTCACCTTCATCCAGGTAGGGGCCGTCCATGGGGTGGCCAGTATTTTTATAGATGGATTAATGGCGATGATCTTTTTCAATATCGGCAGCAGATCCTGGTTTTCGGCACTGATGCTGAAGTTGTTCATGTTAAAGTCGCCCGAAGTTTGGTTGTAGGTAAAATCATTGGCGCTGAGGTCGGAAGCACCGATGCTGATGCGCACATAACTGATCCCGATCTGGTTGGTGCCGGTACCAAAAAGCTCGTTCAATACACTGGTTTGGTTACTGCCCAGGCCGTTAAGCAAGCCCGCACTGCCACCGGTTAAGGTAAAACCAAAGCCATCAATACCTTGAAAAGTTTGGTTTTCATCCACAGTTACCGTAGTGGCGTTGGTACCTGCATCTGCAGCGAAGTTGAAACTGGTTTGCGGCTGAAGCAGGTTTGACTTGTCGCCGGTAGTTAACCAGGCGTTTACCACTTCGTTAGCAGCTCGGGCTACGGTTCCGCCCGATTTTTGGTCAGGGGCCTCGCCGCCTTGGCTTACATTCTTTTTACAGGAATAGAAAAACAAAGCCGACAGCATGATAGCGGCCGCCAGCCATTTGGTTTTGTAATTGATTTTCATTTGGTTGTTATTTAGTTGATTGATTTGATGCGCAAAAAATTATAGCATAGGTCACCTGCCCACAATTAAAAACATGTTTTAATGTATTTAACTGTAGCTTAATTACACCCGTTAGCAAGGGAATTGGATCACACCCAAACGAGATGGTTTTTCAGCAGGTTAGTTTATTTATAGTTTAATATTGGTTATCACAAATCTACATCAATTTAAACGTAACAAACAAAATAAATGTTCATAAATAATTGATTTATAGTGTATTATGTAGAATTTAATACGCTTCCATCACAGGCCATAAAAACCAAAAAACAGGTTTAAATAAAGTGTGTAGCGTTTTTGTTGCAATTAAATTTTTTTACTGATACGCTTACTTCGCAATTAATTGTAAGTAAAAAAAGTTATAAAATATAGTTGCGGGGATAGGTGTATGGGGTACACGAAGAGAACCGTTGATTGTTTTTTTGATTACGTTGATTTCGCTGATGTCTGAACCGGGATTTGGGGAGTATTTGATTTTTGTCTGAACTCGAATTTGGGGGAATTATAAGAATTTTTTGAATTTGCTTAGCATTCTGTTTATTCCTTAATTCCCCCAAATTCGAGTTCAGACAACTTTTGCGTTAGGGATAGGAGCGGATACCGGCCTGCGCGTAATGCCTGCAGGCGTATGAGCGTATAGCCCGCCCGTTAATTAACGGGAACGCCCATATCATTACCGAAAAATCAATTCGTGAAATTCGTTTAAATATTATCCGCCAGCTCAGACATTCGTGCTATTATCAATCACCAACTTACTCCATCCCTTATCCCCAGCGTTTTTAATTTCTTTTTTACGCAGCTCCATCACCTTTTTAATACGCGAACTATAAGCCCAGCAGGTACTTTGGCGGATGGATAGTATTTCAGAAAGTTTATGCGATGAGATCTTGCCTTTGGTTGAGTACATCAGGAAGATCATGTAAAACGCTTTGTTGATAGGGATCCGGGTGTTTTGCAAAATGGTATAAGCGATCACCGATTCCTCATACCCGCATTTTGAACACCGGCGACTGTAGGGGAGGTGCCCGCTGCCATAGTGGGTATTGCTGCATTTGCGGCAGGCATAGCCATGTTCCCATTTCAGGTCGGACAAGAATTTGAAGCAGGTTTCTCTGTCGGGATAAATACGGCTAAACTCTTCAAAATCGACCTCCGTAAGCATCACCCTGTCGTGGGTTACTTTTTCGATATCGTTGTGAAGGATGATGTTATCTTTTTCCAGCAGTACATTCATGCGCGAGATCTCTTCGGCTTGCTGTTGTAGCAGTTCGTTAACCGATTTTAGTTCTTCGTTTTGCTCGGCTATCATGGTCGATTTTTCAACCAGTTCGCGGGTGCGTTCCTGTACCTGGACTTCGAGGCTACGGTTTAGGGTATCTTTTAGTTCCTCGTTCTGTTTCATTTGCTCTATGGTGCTGAGCTGCGCGTCGTCTTTTTCTTTTTTAAGGATGCGCACCTTATCGCCAATGGCGAAAGAGATGAATAGCATTTCCATAATAAAGCATAGGCTAAGGCTATAGTAATCAAACTCGGTAACGGGCAGCCACCAAATGTTTAGCGCTATACAGGTTTTAATTACAAAACCGGTGAGCAAAAAACTATAGCCGATAACAAAAAAGCGGGCCGGTTTATAACCTTTTATCAGCACATAGCAACCGGCGTAAAAAGAGATACAGAGTGGCAAAAACTCGATGATCTTGTAGTTGAACCAGGCCATATTGGTAAGGCAGGCCAGGAAATAAACACACCTGAAAACGATAACGCCCTGAATTACTTTGTTAAGCCGCGGCGCGTTCACTTTTAAATTGAGCAGTTTTTGCGCAAACAGGATAGCGAAAATACTCGCTGCAAAAAGGGCTATGCCATAGGCATAGTTATTAAAACCCGGATTATTTGGCCAGATGTATTGATAGGCAATGCCATCCACACACATCTCGTACAAACCGATGCTGAGGTTGTAAATGATGTAATACAGGTACTGCACCTGACGCATGGCAATGAACATCATGAAATTATAGAGGCCAAAAACCAGGATCATGCCGTAAAACACGCCGAAAAAGAAATACTCATCCAACGCGTAACCAATAAAACGGCTCACGGTGCGCATCACCATAATTACGTTTACCGAGTGGTTGGCTTTTACGCGGATATAATACACATCATCGGGTCCGTGGTTGCTGTTAATGTTAACGCTGAAATTTTTATGGCGATAAAAGCGGTCGGCAAAGGGATGGTTGCTGCCAAATGAGGCGGCTTTATAAGTTTCGCCAAATGGCGAATAGACCGTAATACTATCGATGGTTTGATCAAAAAACTCGAGAATCCAATTGTTATTGGTAGGATTAGCCTTGCCAATTTTAATGCGATACCAATAAGCCGAATTGTTATGGCGTGTTACAGGGGTAGGTTCGTGGTTGGGTTGAAATTTGCCGGCTATATAGATTGCATGAATACCATCCAGACCGAGTTTGCTTGTGGTATCTTCAAAATAAACAATCTGCTTATATTCAAAAATGCGCTGGTTTACATTGTCGTTTATTTGTACGGTAGTTTGAGCTTTTATACCTGTTGCGGGGCATAAAAAGAGGGTAACAACAACTACAAGATACCTTAGTACAAGTTTAAACATAGGCTCGGCAGGTGGATGTTTTTCGCACCTGCAATGATGGTTTCATTGCAGGCGCGAAAGAAATGGTTGTTTGGTTAGCGTCAGGCCGGATACAATTATAATATATTTATTTTTCTATTCCTATTAAAAGTATGTTATACAGTTATTTAAAATGCTAATTTATAGTAAGTTTTGGTTAAAATACGGTTATTTCCATACGTAAGTGGCCACCGCACCACCAGCTAAAGTACTGTTAGCCGATTTTCCATCTATCTTAAAATTAAAGGTTTGCTGACTTCCGCTTGAGTTTAGTACAATGAGCACCTTACTGCCATCGGTATTTTTAAAGGCCACGTTAGGCAATGTGCTAACCGCGGTAGATGAAATCCGAACCGCACCCGGACGTACAAATTTGGATGCATGTGCTATAATGTAATAAGATACATTGCGTGTAACATCCGATGCTGAATTGATAGTTAAAGCCCCTTTACATACATCGCAGCCACCATCGGTATGCGGACCGTAGTTAGGATCGGTAGCGAGGTTCCATTCCAGTACATTGCGGCACCAGTTGCGGGTTGCACCTACAATAAGGTTGGTAACGTGCCAGTTTAAATCGCCGCCGAAGCCGCCATTTGCCGGGGTATATTGTTCGGTGAAGTACAGGTTTTTAGCAGGATAGGCATCATGTACAGCTTGAAGCGCATTGATATCACCGTTATACAGGTGAAATGCCGAACCATCAACATAAGCGCTGGCCGATGCGTTTTTAAAAATATCCAGCGGATATTGAGTGTTATCAGCATTATGATCCCAAACAATAATTTTGGTATTTAAGCCGGCAGTTTTAAAAGCAGCACCAAGATTCTGAACAAAATTGGCCTGATCGGCAGATTCCATGTACATGGCCGGGTTGTTATAAGCATTAAGCGGCTCATTTTGCGGGGTAACTGCATCAATGGTAATACCTTCGGCTTTCATGGCCTGGATGTATTTTACAAAGTATTTGGCGTAAGCATCGTAGTAAGCAGGGTTAAGGGTACCGCCTTTAAAGCCGTTAAAGCCAAGGGTGTTAAGCTTCATCCAGGTAGGGGCCGTCCATGGGCTGCCTAATATTTTAATGTTTGGATTAATGGCGAGGATCTTTTTAAGGATAGGAAGTAGGTCTGTTTTTTCTACATCGATAGAAAAGTTTTTCAGGTCGACATCTGTTTGGCCTGGTAAAACTTCATCATAGGTATAATCAGTAGCGCTCAAGTCAGACGCGCCGATGCTGATGCGGAGGTAGCTGATACCGATATGGTTATCATCGGTAGAAAAAAGGTCTTTTAACAGATCATCTTTCTTCTGCGCCGACATGGCATTAATAACGCTGGCGCTGCCACCGGTAAGGCAAAAACCAAAACCATCAATAGTTTGGTAGGTGGTACCGGCATCAACGTTAATAGTTGTACCGGTACCGGCAGCTGTGCTGAAATTAATAGGGGTAGTTTGTTTAGTGAAAGCAACGCTTTGATCGGCAGTGGTAAGCCACATGGCCACATCGCTTGTGGTTGGCGTTACCGGCGGATCGACTGGTTTGGTTGGCGTTGTTGGGTTAGTGGGTGTAGCGGTTGATTTTTTACCGCAGGCCTGCCCGCTAAAAACTCCTAATGTAATACATGTTGCCAACAGCGCGTGCGTAAAATTCTTTTTCATGATGGGGTATAAAAGCCGCTAAACTTATGACGGTTTAAAAGCCTTATTTTTGTTAAAATTTGGTTTATTTGATAGCTTAACATCACTAATATATAAAGCGGTTACGGCTATAACAAGTGTGTTTTTGTGGTGTAACAGTATCAAAACCCATGTTTTGGTAAATTATGATACGCTTCAATACCAAACTAAACGGAGGCCATTAAGCCGAAAAACCCTTAAGCCCATGAAAAACGAACAATACAATAGCAGGCTAAAAAAAATGATATTTTTTTTCATCGCGCTGCTTTTTGCGGGTCGATACCCTGCTTTTGCCCAAAATATTAAAGTGGCGGCGGCTGCCAACCTGCAACCGGTGATGGAAGTTTTACAGAAAGATTTTAAGCAGAAAACAGGTATCGGCATTGATCCGGTTATCGGTTCATCGGGCAAGCTGGTAGCGCAGATCAGTAACGGCGCACCCTTCGATGTGTTTTTGTCTGCCGATATGGATTTCCCGGAAACGCTTTTTAAAAATGGTTTCGCCAAACAAAAGCCTGTGGTCTATGCCTCGGGTAGCCTGATCATTTGCAGCACACAAAATATAGGTTTTGATAACTGGGAGAGACTGCTGTTAAGCGCCCGGATAAAAAAGGTAGCCATCGCCAACCCGGCCATCGCGCCTTATGGTAAAGCCGCCGAACAATCATTAACCGATAAAGGCATCCTGGACGATGTAAAACCAAAAACCGTTTATGGCGAAAGCATTTCGCAGGTAAACACCTACATCACTACAGGGGTGGTTGATGTTGGTTTTACCACGCAATCGCTGGTTAAGGAGGTGGGCAATAAATCGCCCTTGTACTATAAAGTTATCGACCCTAAAACATACGAACCTATTTTACAAGGTATGGTGATACTGAAACACGGCGCCACCAACGCCGATGCCGAAAAATTTTACAAGTACATACTAAGCCCGGCAGCAAAAACTATTTTTAAAGCTTACGGCTACCGCATACAATAATTAGTATTTTTAAAAGATGGACCTATCGCCCATATGGCTCACCTTAAAATTGGCCGGCATCACTACGGTGCTACTGCTGCTTATCGGGCTGCCTTTTGCCTGGTGGCTATCCAGGGGCAGAGCATTTATTAAAATCATTATCGAAGCTATCATTACCATGCCGTTGGTGTTGCCGCCCTCGGTGTTGGGATTTTATTTGCTGTTGGCTTTTAGTCCGCAGCATGCTTTTGGAAAATGGCTGCACGATACCTTTGATGTTCAGCTGGTTTTTTCTTTTCCGGGGTTGATTCTTGCATCGGTTATATACAGCATGCCCTTTATGATAGGCCCGGTTAAATCGGCTTTGCAACAATTACCCTCTTCTCTGGCCGAAGCATCATATACTTTAGGCAAAAGCCGTTGGCAAACCTTCTGGTATGTATTATTGCCCAACATCAAACCATCATTATTTACCGCCGCTGTTTTAACTTTTGCCCATACTTTGGGTGAGTTTGGCGTAGTACTGATGATAGGCGGAAATATTCCCGGCGTCACGCGGGTGGCGTCGATAGCGGTTTATGATTCGGTTGAGAAAATGGACTACGCATCGGCCAATAATTACTCGTTGATTTTATTTGCCATCACATTTGTGCTGGTGATAGGTGTATTTGTGTTTAACCGTTACCAGGCAAAAAGCCCCTTGGCATGATCAGGATCAATATCGAAAAAAAGCTAAAGGCCTATAACGGGCAGCAGGTGCTTAAAATCGACCGGACTTTTCCACGTGGTGGTATTACCAAAATTTACGGCCCATCCGGCTCGGGTAAAACCACATTGTTGAAATTGATTGCCGGGCTTGCTAATCCCGATAAAGGCGAGATTATGGTTAATGGATTGCCCTGGTACGATTCGTCCCGCAAGATCGATCTATCGCCACAAAGAAGAAACACCGGCTTTGTATTTCAAAACTATGCGCTATTCCCTAACATGACGGTTGTTGAGCATTTGCAGTATGCCACTAAGGAAGCTGAATGGATTAAGCGATTGCTGTATTTAGGTAAGCTGGACACTTTAAGTACGCATAAACCAGATCATCTCTCGGGCGGGCAACAGCAGCGGTTAGCTATTTTAAGGGCGCTGGCCATTAAGCCTAAGGTGCTTTTGATGGATGAGCCATTTTCGGCATTGGATAGTAAGATGAAGATGGAATTGATAGGGGAGCTGAAATCAGTTTTGGTGGAGTTGGGGGTGACCACTTTGATAGTGAGCCATAATCAGCAGGAGTTGGAGATGTTTGAGGGGGAGGTGATGGATTTTGAGGCGATTTAATCTATTTGTAAAAACATGTCATTGCGAGCGTAGCGCGGCAATCGCACGAAAGCAAAGCATCTTCGCCCTGTATAGCATGCGATTGCTTCGTACCTCGCAATGACATATTGTAAGGCATAATCACGCAACAATAAGAATATAATTCAGCCTGTGGTCGGTGTTTTCACCGTACCACATGATTTAATAGTAAATGTTTAATTGTGGATGTTAACCGACAGCATAAGAGTGGTGCGGTGAAAACACCGACCATAAGCTCTAAAAGCTTTGCGCCTCCGCGCCTTTGCGTGCTGAAATAATAAAGAGGAAGGAAAAATTTACTTTTTACTATCCGCGTCAGAAATAGTCTTGATCAAACTACCCCATGCAAATGGGTTAAGCAGTGGGTTAGGAGTAAGCGAATGCTGGTTAAGGATGCTGGTATGCATAGCCTGCGCATTGGCCGACTGGATTTCCTGAGCGTTACGTGGCAACGTATTGTATAAAGCCGACAACGTTGCTTTGCTGATATTTTTACGGGCAATTTCCAGGTCGTCATCAGCCAGTTTAATGGTCAGGAAATCTTTCTTAAACTCATCGGTAGTAGCCCATGGAAATACGTGGAATGTAGGCAGGTTAATGATCTGCGCTTTTAAGGCTACCTCGGTAGTGTAGCTTTTGCTTGGCACATTTGATGGAATCACCACCAGCATTTGGCCGTAACCTACACAGCTAAAGCGCAGGGTATCCTGCTCGTGCGCCACAAACGAAAAATAGCCCCTGTAATTACTGGTATTTACAACCTTATTGGCCGATAGATTGGTAATGGTTACATAGGGGATGGTAACCTTGGTACTATCGGCATTGCGTACTATGCCTGTAAATTGCACAATAGGCCTGTTATCGCTTTTTTGAGCGAAAGCACCTATCGAAACGAACAGTAATAATAAGCCAACTAAATATTTCATAACAGTATTAACTACTTAGCTCCGGTATATATTACGCCATGGATGCTAAAATAGTTTTCAATCTTTATCAAAATTACCTTATAGCGCGTAATTAAGCATTGTATTTAACAATTCTTAACATTAGCGCAGGTTTTCGGGCAGTACCGCGTTCGGATCATCAATATCCGTTAGGTTAATTGCTTCGATAGCGGTAACCTCGGGCACAGCTTTTTTAATGGCCTGCTCAATACCTGCTTTAAGGGTCATGATACTCATTGGGCACGATCCGCACGAACCCAATAATTTTAATTTAACTACACCTTCAGGGGTTATCTCCTCAACAGAAACATTCCCACCATCAGCTTCCAGATACGGACGGATGGTATCTAATGCTGACTCGACCTGACTTAATAAACTCATTTTTATTAATTTATAACGATATGTAAAGTTATTAATTATTTACAACATTTTCGGCACTCAAAGCCTTAGCGTTTGATATGGCCACCTGTTGTGCAACACGCTGTGCCATCGCGACAAAAGCAGTCGTCATCGGGCCATCTTCCTCAAGCACAGTAGGCATACCTGCATCACCCGAATCGCTGATGCCTTTTATCAACGGGATCTCGCCTAAAAACGGAACCTCAAGGATCTCGGCAAATTTACGGCCGCCGCCTTTTCCAAATATATAATATTTATTTTCCGGCAGCTCGGCAGGGGTAAAGTACGACATATTTTCAACCACTCCTAATATCGGTACATTGATGGCCGGCATCATGAACATGCCTACACCTTTTTTAGCATCGGCCAAGGCCACATTCTGCGGGGTGGTTACAATAACTGCGCCTGTTACAGGGAAGCTTTGCGTTACAGTGATATGGATATCGCCGGTGCCCGGTGGCAGATCCACTACCAGGTAATCCAACTCGCCCCAATCGGCATCGTTGAACAATTGTTTTACAGCGGTTGATACCATTGGTCCGCGCCATGGCACAGGCTGGTTAGGATCGGTAAAGAAACCTATCGACAATAGCTTGATACCATATTTTTCAATAGGCTCGATACGGGTTTTGCCGTTCTCTTGCGTGGCCATTGGGCGTGCGCCTTCTAAACCAAACATAATAGGGATTGACGGACCGTAAATATCAGCATCTATCATACCCACTTTTGCTCCGGTTTTTGCCAATGCCAAAGCCAGGTTAACCGCTACCGTTGATTTACCTACACCGCCTTTACCCGATGCTACCGCGATAATATTTTTAACGCCCGGAACGCCGGTGTTTTTTTGTGTGGTTACGCGCGAAGTCATGTTGATATTGATAACGGCTTCTTTGCTCACAAAATGCAGGATGGCATTACGGCAGGCATTTTCGATCATGGCCTTCAGCGGGCAAGCCGGTGTGGTGAGGATGACCGAGAAGCTTACGTTGTTGCCATCGATATGGATATCCTGGATCATGTTGAGGGTAACCAGGTCTTTTTTCAGGTCCGGCTCTTCAACATTGCCCAGTGCTTGTAATACTTGTTCTTTAGTAATTGTCATAATATGAGGCAAATTTATGAAAACCGGGCGTTGATTGGCTTTGCTTAGAAACAATTTGATTAAACATCCGTTTGCAGGGGATAAGATTTAGTTTAGTTTTGGATAAAATTGACAAATGAAGCGCCTTAATCCTAAATATATACGCATAGCCGCATACATCCTTGTTCCCTTAATTCTTATTCTGCTAATCGGCGGATTTATTGCCTACTCAAAGCGCGAAGCCCTGCTTGAAAAAGCCATTGACAAAGCTAAGTTAAAAGCCAAAAACGAGTATAATTTAGATGTAAAAATAGGCTCGGCCAAATTTACAGGACTAAGCACCGTTTCGTTTTCGGACGTAAGCATTGTGCCCGAAGGCCGCGACAGCTTATTGAGCATCAAAAACTTCGCGGTTAGTGTACGTGTTATGCCATTGCTTTTAGGCGAGGTAAAACTATCCGATGTAACGCTGGAGGACGGATTCATCCACCTCATCAATAACAAGGGCGTAAAAAACTTCGATTTTCTGTTTAAAAAGAAAAAGGATACCACCGCCACCGGCAACAAGGCCGACCTGAGCGCGCTGGCCGATAACCTGGTTAACCAGGTGCTTTACAAAATTCCGGATAACCTTTCGCTCAATAATTTTACCATCAGCTTTAAAAGCGACAGCGACCAGATCAAGCTACAGGCTCAAACCGCACTGATCAAAGACGGGCAACTAACATCAACCATTAAAGTTAATGATGGCGAGGCTACCTGGCACTTTGCCGGTAAAATGCATCCATCAGATAAAGACATTGATGTAATGCTTTATGCAGATAACAAAAAAGTGGAGTTCCCACTCATCGAAAAGAAGCTTCATCTGAAACTGAACTTCGATACACTGCAAACCAAACTCACTAAAGAAGATCACAGCAGCGGCGAAACCAAAATTTCCGGCTCATGGTCGGTTAAAAATTTGTTGATCCATCATCCGGGTATTTCATCAACAGATATTGTTTTCCCATCGGCCTCTATCGATGCTGACCTGAGCGTAGGTACAAATTATGTAGCTATTGATAGCACATCGCTTATCCACATCAAAAAACTAACCGCGCATCCTTACATCAAATACACGCTTAACCCAACCAAAATTTACGAACTGAAAATTAACACCGGCTGGCAAAATGCACCCGATGTATTTGATTCTTTCCCTTCGGGGATGTTCGACGCGTTGGATGGCATCCAGGTGGCTGGCAAGCTGAACTACCACATGAACTTTTTCATGGATACCAGTAAACCTGATGACCTTGTATTCGATTCGGGCCTGGATAAAGAAAACTTCAAGATCCTGAAATTTGGCCGCACCGATCTGACTAAGTTAAACAGCCCGTTCGTGTACACGCCATATGAAAATGGCAAGCCGATGGCACCGCACCTGATAGGCCCGGATAACCCGGAGTTTACCCCGCTAAGCCAGATCTCGCCAAACTTAAAATACGCGGTAATGACTGCCGAAGACCCATCATTTTATACCAACCACGGTTTTGTGATGGAGGCTATCCGCAAATCGATAGCTACCGATTTCAAGACAAAGAAATATAAACGTGGCGGTAGCGGGCTGTCGCAACAGTTGGTTAAAAACGCCTACCTGAGCCGCGAAAAAACACTGGCCCGTAAAATAGAGGAGATCATGATAGTTTGGTTGATCGAGAACAACCGCATCATGACCAAAGACCGCATGCTGGAAGTTTACTTCAACATTATTGAATGGGGCCGCGGTATTTACGGTATTGCCGAGGCATCGCACTACTACTTTGGCAAAGCGCCATCTGAGCTTAACATTGGTGAAGCCATTTACCTGGCCAGCATTGTACCGTACCCTAAGGGAGGCTTGTACGCCTTCCAGCCAGACGGGACCCTGCGACCGGGACTGCATGGCTACTTTAACCTGATAGGCAAGCTGATGGCCATGAAGGGCTATACCGCCCGCGATACCAATGCCTACGGCTTTTACGATGTGCGGCTGAAAGAAAGCCTGCGCCGCCAAATCGCACCCGTTGATACCGCCACCGCCGATAGTCTAATGAAACAGGGAGGTGCCGATGACGATAGCATTTTACCGGTTGTAGAAGAGCCGGCAAAAAAACCAAACTTTTTCCAACGCTTGTTCGGTAAAAAAGACACCACCGAGCAAAAGGCCGAAGAGAAGCTGAAACAAAAAGAAGAGAACCTGAAAGACCAGATCAAGGCACAAATAGAAGCCCTGAAAGCTGAGTATAAAATCAGGATAGACGCGGTGGATACCACAGGTGGCAAAACCCGAAAGGATGTACGGCAGGAAAAACGGCGGTTGAAGGATGAAGAGAAGGAGAAAGAAAAAGAATTGAAGGATAAGATGCCGTAAGGCGATTAAAGGGGCGAAAGCCCCTTTTGTATTTCTCTTAACTGCCGCGGGTTTAGCGTAGCGTAACCCGTGGTAATAATTGGTTAAGTTGGAAACTTAACCCCCAGAGTTGAAAATGTGTACATATGAGCATCACGCATTCTGCAACGCCGAACTTGTGACAGCAACGATACCTAATATCTTAGAAAGGTCTTTTTGTTTTAAAATATAAGGTTATACCTTAGCTCAAAACTTAAACTTTTCATGAAAATAAAAACAAGGTTTCTTTTCGTTTTATTGGGCTTGGCGGCTATAATAGCTGGGTGTTCGCAGCGGCATAAATCAAAACCTGTTTCCAAAACGGTTAAACCCAAAGCTGTGGTTATTCAAGATTCTGTTAAAAAAGTAACGATCGTTGAGCCAGACCTCAAAAAATT
Organism: Mucilaginibacter sp. CAU 1740; assembly: GCF_039839285.1. Classification (NCBI taxonomy): domain Bacteria; kingdom Pseudomonadati; phylum Bacteroidota; class Sphingobacteriia; order Sphingobacteriales; family Sphingobacteriaceae; genus Mucilaginibacter; species Mucilaginibacter sp. CAU 1740. The sequence continues at coordinate 117,505 of NZ_JBDOQS010000001.1, forward strand.
AGTTGATGAGTTGAACCTGCGTTTAGACCTTTATGATTCAATCGCTGTAAATTATGATTATACTAAGGCCGAGTTAGCAAAGTTCAAATTATCAACGGCCGACAGAGACAGCCTGGTTGCGCAAAATGAGGAGCATATATCGGGATCGAGTTTAGCTTCCACCTGTCAATTTGTTATTTATGATTTGTTCAAGGGCGTATTAAATCATCCAGCCATCAAAAACTATCAACTTGGCGATATCCTGCATATTGAAATTGTAGTATCAGACAATAAAAAAGTTTTTAATATCACATTACCCGAAAATACGGGTGGCACTTATCAAAGTAATTTATCATGGATACACTATCGTGCCGACGATGGAAAAATTTATAATTATTATCCCGAGCAGTTAATTGCCGAGCATGACAGCATAAGCAAGCCCGCGTTTAACATTGATGGGTTCTCGAGAATAACAGCTATCCATACCGCAAAAGGCACAAAGTATTTGTTTATGGGCGGTGTTATAGGCTGTTCTACATGTAGAATTGAATATGCTGAATTAGGTTATTTTGACAGAGGAGAAACTATACTCGATTTTTCCTTTTCAATACAGAGCAGGTTTAGAGAAGATGACGATGATAAGGGAATAAGCTAGGATGTAAAAACCAAAACCCTCCGTATTGATCATACCCCCAGCGATTTGGATGAGGGGGGATGCAGTTGCAATCCGGGCAAGGAAGTAGATGAAAACGGCGAAGCCATTCAACAGGAAGGTTCAATGAGTAATGCACCTATCAGGCATGGCGAAAAATTAATTTGTGTTTTTAAATTTAACGGGAGCACTTTCGTGTTAAACAGAAGGAAAAGCCGGGTTCCATGTTGATACGATAATCTCAGAACTACCTCTATGCGCTAAGAACGCAGCATATTTTGGTTTTATCTCTCTACAATTCCATGACGAAATTAAATGTTTAAACATCTAAATTTGTTTCAACAAAACAACAAAGATAACAATCATGTCATTAGTAGAAAAATTACAATGGAGATCGGCAGTAAAAAAATTCGATCCCAGCAAAAAAATAAATGCAGCACAATTGGATTCATTGAAAACAGCTATCCAGTTGGCACCATCATCATTAGGCCTGCAATCATACAAAGTAATTGTAGTTCAGGATGCTGAAACTAAACAAAAACTACGCGCGGTAGGTTATGATCAGGCACAGATCACTGATTCATCGGCTTTATTTGTATTCGCTTCATTAACCAACCTTGATGAGGATTTCGGTAAAAGATTTATCGATCTGGTTGCTTCAACCCGTGGCATTGCCCGCGAAACCCTTGCCGGTTACGAGCAAATGGTATTAGGCACATTGGCCAGCCGTACCAACGAGCAAAAAGTAGCTTGGTCGCACAAACAGGCTTACATTGCTTTAGGTGTTCTATTATCAGAAGCTGCTGAAATTGGTGTTGATGCCGCCCCAATGGAAGGTTTTGATGCTGAAAAATTTGATGAAATCCTTGGTTTGAAAGAACAAGGTTTAACCACTTCGGTAATTGCAGCCGTAGGTTTCCGTGCCGAAGACGATGCTTACAGCAAAATGATCAAGGTACGCCGCCCGTTAAGCGAATTGTTTATTGAAGCTTAATTTTTAGGTGAATGGTTGATTGAGTTGATTAGGTGAGTGGTTTAGTTAATGAATCAACGCAACTATTCACCCAATCAACCATTCTCTACTCACCAAAAAACTATTCTCCAATCGAAGATTTCCTGAGATAAAGCTTCGATTTTAATACGTGCTCTTTTTTTGCCACACCATTGCCGTTATTTTCCAGGGCTTCAAACAATAGCGTAGCAGCTTTAACGCCCATTTCATAAGCTGGTTGGGTTATGGTTGAGAGGGCAGGGGCCAACAGTGGGGCCACCCGCAGGCTCGAGAAGCTGATCACCTTTAAATCGTTCGGGATGGAAATGCCCAGATCGTTACAAACGTAGTAAGTAGCAAAGGCCAAACGCTCTACCGAGCTGAAAATACCATCGGGCTTAACTTCCTGCAGTACTTTTTTCAGGATCTTGTAGTTTACCTTTTCGTCGTTGCTGCAATCAATCACCAACGCATCGTCAAAAGGCACCTTGTGTTTGGCAAGCGCGTTCAGGTAACCTTGCATCCGCACTTTACCTATCGAAATGCTTTTGTTTACCACCAGGTAAGCTATTTTTTTGCAGCCTGTTTTAATGAGATGTTCCGTAGCCGAAAAGCTGGCATCATAATCATTAGTGGTTACTTTGGCCGCATCGATATCTTCATAAACCCTATCGAAAAATACTACCGGAATATGTTTCTGTTCCAACTGGCGTAGATAATTGTGATCGCTGGCCTCGCCAGATACCGACATGATAATACCATCGGCCTTGCCATTGTTCAGGTAGTTTACAAACGATACTTCTTTTTCAAAAACATCATCGGTACGGTAAAGCAAAATATAGAAACCTTTTTTGCGGGCAACCTCTTCAATGCCATTAATGGCCTGCGAAAAAAAGTCGTTAGCAATTTCGGGAACGATAACAGCAAGCGTTTTGGTTTTTTTATCGCGCAGGTTGCTGGCGTAGTGGTTGGGCAAGTAATTATGCTGTTTGGCGTAGGCCAGGATCCGCTCTTTGGTATCCTTATTAATATCAGTATTTCCGTTAAAAGCTCTCGATACCGTTGATGTGGATATGTTGAGCTCCTTCGCGAGTTTTTTAATATTGATACTATCCATTTTCCGGGCCGCTAAAACTGTTTACTGGAACCAAATGTAGTAAAACAGTTCAATTGTGATTATACATTTTATGGATAATTGTTAAAATATCATTACAAAAATTCGGCAAAACAGGACATCCCGGTCAGTGTCTCCTCCCTGTGCTTAACTGTAAGTTAATCAATGGCATGCACTTTGCAATACGCACGTTTAGAAAGGAGGACATAATCATGACCAAGAAAATATTGATACTGGAAGACAACGAGCTGATGATAGAGGTTATGACCTACATCCTTTACAATTACGGATACGAAGTTGTATCATCCATATACCCCGAAAAGGTATTCGACCATATTAAATCATCCCGCCCAGATCTCGTGATCCTTGATACTTGGCAACCTGCTTTGGATAGCCATGAGGTTTGCCGACTGCTGAAACTTAACGTAGCCACCCGCAACTTGCCGGTAATTATCTGCTCGGAAAATGAAGATGTAGTGGCCCTTTATCCCGACGAAAAGTGCGCGCCCAATGGTATTTTATATAAACCTTTCGGCATGAACAGCCTGATCAGAACTATAGAGTATCAACTTGCAGCATAAAGTATTTTTAATTTAATTGCCTGTAGATTAGTTTTTTATGTCTGCTCGTAGATAGATCGGCCGTTATAGGTTGCTTTTGAAACAAGGGTTGCGTATGTTTACTGCCAGAGAAGATAAAGATGGGACTGCCACTAAGAATAACCTTTAACGATACCGATTATGTGTATCAACTCAATACCTCGCCAATTACCCCTGCCACCAGCGAACTTGAAATTTTATTAAATGGCGAGAAGATCATCCTGCAAAAAGATGCCCGTCGCGTTTGGATCCAAGCCGGTGAAGGCCCTATAATCGAGCCCGAATTTGCCCAGGCATTGGGGAGATCGGTGGCGCTGCGATTTAGGATGTGATAGCTTTTTCAATCAAAAGTTCTTTACCTTTTAGCTTAGTAAGTTCTGTTCTAATCACTTCGGACTCGCTGGCGAGTTGAAATGCTACGAAAGGCTGAAAAGGATTTTTTTCTAACGGACTCTATATTTGTAACGGATATAGGCCGCTTATAATAAGCGCCGAATCTCCGATATGTATCTCGCCTGTAACTATTTCACCTATGATATAGAACCCCCGGTTTGTAATATTGAAATAATCTTCAAGCCGGAACACGCTGTAATCCTGGATATTTTTCATGCTGTTACGACGAAACACGTTTTAATTTCTTTTTTCTGTTGATGAAAGCAACTGCTATTAAGCCAAAAATCATGGCGAAAACAATATCTATCAAAAAATTAATTATTAAAAAGTGATAGGTTACACCATAGCTATAAATTGTTTTGCCTGATGTAAAGCTGTAAAATGTTTTAGGAAATCCATAGTTGCTCATGCCATCCGAAGCGGCGTGGTTTTGCATGGTGATGAGCGTTATAGTGATGAAAGCAATAAGCGTAACAGGCAGGAAAATTTTCATAATCAAATATATGATTTAAGATTTTCCTGCTTGCCGGTTTTACATCAATCCTAACATCACAATCCCCATTACAATCATCAACCCATCCTCAATAATAGTAACCGTACTCATTGGCAAATTAAACACAGCCCCCAAGCACGCGCAACGGATCTGCCTTTTGTTAAACACGCTTTGTAATACACCAACCAGGCTGATGCTCATTACCCCCACCATTATGGCATTAATAATAACCGGAGCAAGGTCAAGCGCGAAGGCTATCCCTAAACCCAACTCAACAAAAACATACACAAAACCCCATTCTTTCCAACGTTTGGCAACAATATCATACATACTGTAACTATCGGCAAAGCCCCGGATATCCAGCAGTTTAAAAAAGGAGAAAACCAGAAAAAAACCGCTCATAAAAACACGCATCATGGTCATGATGCTGAAGCCGCTATGGTAACCCGCTATTAGTGAGGCTGCCAAAAGATAACCAAAAATGAGCAGGATAGGTTTATAGGTTTGTATCCAGGTACGGTTTTCTTCATCGGTAGTGAGGGCTGCGCTCATCTGGTGGTGATGGTTTTCAGCTTCGCTAAGCTGGTATTTAGGATAGGCGGCCAGGGCCTGTTGCAGATCGGCGGTGGCCACATGTTTTTTCATGGTGATATCAGCTGTTCCTTCGGCCTGTGAAATATCAACTTTCTCAACGTTGGCAACCTGTTGTAAAAGCCCCTGAACTTTGGCGAGACAACCGGTACAGGTCATCCCGCTGATGTTATAAGTATGTGTCATGGTAATTTTATTGTTTGTTGATACAAAATTACCGCGGGATGGGGAGGTAGATGTTACAGGATTATGGGTATGATTTATAAGATTTACATGTTGGCACGAATGCTTGGCAGGTTGATTAGAATTTAATCGAATTGACACGAATGCTCAGCGTGTTGATCAGAATTTAATCGAATTACACGAATTAATTTTGAAGCAGCATTCGTGTAATTCGTTTTTAATTCGAGAAAATTAGTGTAGAAATTAATTAGTGTCAATATTTATATATCCTCCAAATTCTTCCGCTTACTTCCCTGCAAAGCTTTAAATGCCGATGGCGTTAACCCCGTAACCTGCTTAAACTGGCTGGACAAATAAGCAACGCTGCTATATCCCAGTTGAAAAGCAATTTCCGAAAGGCTCAGTTCATTATAAACCAATAGCTCCTTCACCTTTTCAACCCTTTGTGCTATATGATATTTTTCGATTGTAGTACCCTCAACAGCAGAGAACAGGTTGCTGAGATATCCATAATCGTAATTAAGTTTTGAAGTAAGTACCGCCGAAAGTTTTAATGGTGATTGCCCATCGGCATAATGCACCTGTTCAATAATTAAAGTTTTGATCTGCTCAATGAGGCGGCTTTTTTGATCATCAATCAGTTCGAAGCCCAGCTCGTTTAATGATGAGCTTAGCTGTTTAAGCTGACCATCGGCCGGGACTTGCTCCAGCTCTACTTCGCCCAGCTCAATGCTGAGTGGATGTAAGCCAGCCTTTTCAAGTTCGCTTTTCACCATTATTTTACAGCGACGGCAAACCATGTTTTTGATGTACAGCTTCATGGGGCAAAAATACTATTTCACTGCTTCATCCACCAATTGCTTCAGTTCCTTGTAACGCTGCTGGCGGCCGTCGCTTTTTATATAATAGCAAAGCATAAAGGCCGCGTAATGCTTATCCTTATCTATCCACGGAAAACTCCCAAACAACCCCGGACTGCTTACCGTATGCGCATCAAACACCCACTCGCCGTAGCCATAACCCAATCCGCCAGCCTCGGCAGGGGAGTAGGCTATTTTAACATCGGGTGTGATACGGTTTACCTGCATTTGGGTTATGCTGTTTTCGCTTAAAATACGTTTGTCGTTAAATACGCCCCGGTTCATGATCATGGTTAAAAAGTTTATATAATCTTCGGGCGAACTGTAAGCGCCGCCTGCCGGTAAGGCTACTTTGGCCTGGCCAAAATCGGTATTCTTCATGCCAAGCGGCTGGGCAATGCGCTCCGCAAACAGAGTTTCGAAACTTTTGCCGCTTATTTTTTCGAGGATGGCTCCGGCAATTTGCAGCCCGGCATTGCTGTAGTGAAATACTTTGCCGGGCGTGCCCTCCATGGGCAGGGCAGCAATATCGGCCATGGCATCATCCATTGAGTTATCCTGCCGCACATCTTCCAGGCTTTCTTTTAATGGAGGTGTTTTGATCCCGGTTTGGTGCGATAGGCATTGACCAATGGTGATCATCCCCTTACCATGCTGCGATAATACGGGAATGTATTTGCCAACCGTATCAGTAAGTTTCAATTTGCCTTCATCAACAAAAGTCATTACCAATGCTGCGCTAAGCCATTTGCTGCAACTGGCTATAGCTATTTTTGATGTGCTGTTAAAATCATCCAGATCGGCTTTTTTACCTTGTTTATGGGCTATCATACGGGTAACAAATTTTTGTTTGATGCTCATGTTGTTTTCGGTATGGTTGTAAAACAGCTTGCCACCTTTATAAACAATCAGCACAACCCGGCCGCCCATTTCGGGAGCATTATCTTTTAGCCAGGTGTCAACTTTGTTGAAGTTGGATTGTGCGTGCACTTTAACGGCGTAGCTTATGATGAGTGAAAGAATAATAAAAGCTTTTGTTTTCATAGCGAATAACTGCCCTTGTGGAGCTAAGCTAATTTAATATTTGTAGCCGAGAACAAGTCGTCTACAGCAAATCAAAAAACAGCGAAAAACTATTCGGTTTTGTAAACTCAACTTCCTTTTTTCCCTCTTTACCGATTGTTTTTCCCTGCTCAACTAATTGGAGTAGTCGTTGTTATGTATTGTACTTTTCTTTGTATCACAAAACCGAAAGGGCCATGAAAACCAACAGAAAACCGTTATACCAGCGAAAAGCGTTTATCATCATTTTAATATTGCTTGTGGGCTTTATAAGCATCCAGTTTGTGCGCCCCGATGTTCCCAACCCACCAGTAACGGGCGATTTCAATGCCCCGGCCGATGTGAAGGCCATTATACAAAGGGCTTGCTATGATTGCCATTCCAACCAAACCAATTTGCGGTGGTATGATAAAATAGCGCCGGTTTACTGGGGTGTGGCCGATCATATTAAAGATGGCCGCGCGGGGCTAAATTTTTCGGAATGGAACAAACTTGCTCCCGGCGACCAGAAAGCTAAACTATGGGAATCGATAAACCAGGTGCTGGCGGGTGCTATGCCTTTGCCAAGTTATACCGCGGTACATACCGAAGCTAAATTATCGCCTACTGATATCAGTGTATTGAAAAACTACCTGGCAAGCATGATCCATAGCAAACCTGCCGATACCGCTGCCATTAACACGGCCGACAGGCAATATCAGCACTGGCAAGGTAAATCGACCGAGTTTGCAAAACTGCCCGTTGCAGCTAACGGCATCGCCTACATTCCCGATTACAAAAACTGGCAACCCATCAGCACAACCGACCGCGAGGATAACAACACCTTAAGGGTAATTTTCGGCAATGATGTTGCGGTTAAAGCCATCAAAGAAAACAATATCCACCCATGGCCAAACGGCGCCATTTTTGCAAAAGTAGCCTGGGCGCAATTGCAGGATAAAGATGGTACTACCCGCACCGGCGAATTTAAACAGGTGGAATACATGATCAAAGACGATAAAAAATACGCATCGACCGCGGGTTGGGGTTGGGCCCGGTTCAGAACACCTAAAATGGTTCCCTATGGAGGTGCAAACGTGCTTTTTGCTAAAGAATGCGTAAGCTGCCATAAACCATTAGCCAACGAAGATTTTGTATTTACCCAACCCATTAAACACTAAACCCATGAAAGCATTACATATATTTTTAGGTGGATGCGCTTTATTGCTGGCCGCCTGCTCAAACAACAAACCTGTTAAATTATTTAATACCGATGCCGCGCTCCCGGCATCGCCAAAATATAACCTGGATGGGCTTAAAGTGATCACATCCTTTGTTAACAAAACCAAAGGTACAGCAAGTACGCTTTATGGCAACGATGCTGCACTGAAATCAGCCATCGACGCAAATAAAACCACAAGCGCTGATGAAGTATTTACGCTGGTTACCTGGAAACAACAAGAAGATGATCACTGGTTTGGTGCTAAGATCCCTTCAACGGTGCAATCTGTTGAGGTATTAAAAACCAGTACCACCGGGACATTGGATTATAGCCGTTTGGAAGGAAAGGAGCTGGCCTCGCCTAAAGACACTTTGGGACAGGGGGAAAGGATAGCATATATATTAGGGCAAAAACCATCGGTGATGCCCTAATAAAAAAGGTTTAAAATAGAAAACGGCGTGATGAAGATAGTTCATCACGCCGTTTTTTTATGGTTGATACTTTAAGCGATATCTATCTCCGTCCTCGGATCTGCTTCTTTCTCCGCAGCCAGCTTTTGTTGGGCCAAAACTTCCGGCGATTCGCAGGCGTAGCCAAACAGACAGCGTTCTTTAATAATGGTTGCTACTTCGGGTGGTACAAATTGTTCCCAGCCGCCTGCGCCTTGTTTAATGAGTTGAAGCACGTTGTCGGTATCAACATTCAGGTTATTTTCGTTGTAGTGCCTGATATCTTCAATTTTATTGTTGGCTATCAGGTATCGGTACAAGTCGATAAGGTGAGCAGGCAGATAAAAACGTAAACAGTTCCAGATCACGCCATCGCGCAGGGTTGGATAAATGAAAAGCTTCACCTTGCGGCTAAACAGCGTAGCGAACGATTCGAGAATGCCACCGGGAAGTTCTTTGTAATGTTCTTCCGAAAATATGTACTCGAGGTTAGGGAAGCCTAAAACCACGCCCATTTTTAGTTTGGTGATCTTAGATAGATAGGCCACCAGCTTATAATACTCATGGAAATTGGAGATCATTACCGTTTGACCCAGCGAGCAAAGGATATCTACACGATCAAGGAAGTCTTTTTCGTCGATATCGGCATTGCTATCGGCATTGCGCTCTTTTAGGGATTGCAAGGTAAGCTCGGTAACTACCACTACATTGTCTTTATCCACATCTGGCTCCTGCAAAAACTGCTTTACGCCAGTGTTCAGCATATCCATATGTACATTGATAACCGGACGGAAACGACCGCGCACCATCACCAAATGTTTTTTATACAATGCTTCGGATGGTTGCTGGTTTTTGCCATCGGGCCCGAACAACGCTGCATCCGAAAAGCCATATTTTACCAGGTGAAGGCTCATTAAGCGGTTGTCAACTTTGGTAAAGCTTGGCCCTTCAAAGCGGATCATATCAATCTGGATCCTGTCGCGCGAGAGGTTGTCCATCAGCGAAAGCAGGAAAACAGGCGGGATCTCGTTATAGTAAAAACAGGCGTACATCAAGTTTACACCCAAAATGCCTGCCGCCTGCTGCTGCAGATTGTTGTCATTATCCAACAACTTAACGTGGATGATCACATCATTATACTGCCCGTTAGGTTCCTGCTGAAAGCGTACGCCCATCCAGCCGTGGCCTTCGTTGGTTTTATTATAGTTAAGTGCCGATATGGTATCTGCGAAAGCAAAAAAAGTAGACGTATCCCCGCGCTGCGCGCCAAGACGTTCTATAATGAGGCCGTATTCGTGGCTCAGCATAGCCATTAGGCGTGGTTCGCTTACATACCTGCGCGCTTGCTGTACACCGTAAATGGCATCCGAAAAAAGCATATCATAGGCCGACATGGTTTTGGCAATGGTGCCCGATGATGCCCCTGCTTTAAAAAAGTTCGCTGCTACGTCTTGTCCGGCTCCAATTTCAGCAAATGAGCCATAAATTTCGGGGTTAAGATTAATGGCCAGTGCTTTTTGCTTGGTCCCAATATCTTTATTGTGAATGGCATTCATACCCATTAAATTAATTTTGCGGTTAGTCAACCCGTGGTAAGAAGACCTAAAATTACGCTTTTTATTGCAAACAGGTGTTAAGAGAATATCACAAAATAATAAAGCATTGATTTTAAATGTATCGATGACATAAAACGATTTTATTTGCCGTTAATAATGGTTATCGCCCTTTCCAAAAGTTCGTCACGCCCCGCCCGGGTGCCTTTGATGGTTGGTTCGATGTGTTCATCTATTTTCACGCCTTTTTGCTGGCTTTCGGTACCTTCGGGATATAACACCCCTAAACCGGATATGCCGGTGTGAAGGCCTCCGGGAAGCAGGATCGAAGCAACGCCGCCATCGGCCCCCGCGGTGATACTGCCAATCACCTTTAGATCCGGTGAACTTTGAAACTCCATAGTGGTGTATTCGGCCGCGCTTTGGGTAGCTTCGTTTACAATAACAACAACTTTGCCCTTGTAGTTATCTTCAACAGGGATAAAGAGCGGGGCGCTAACCTCCATTAAGCCGGGCGACAAAATTCCCATCGTTCTGAATTTAACAAAAGGGCGTACACTTGCTTTGCTAACAGGTATAAACCAGTAAGGAACGGTTTCTGATGGATAGCAACGCATATCTATAATAATCCCTTTGGTATCGTTAAATACTTGTTTAATAACAGGCAGATCCCGGTTGTGATACCTGCCGGGGTATAAATAGCCAATATTGTTATTAATAAGTTTATAGGCGGGCTTTTGGTAATTGCTATCCGCTAATTTTTCAAAATTCGCGTGGCTGGATATAATGCCGCGTACAGAAACCTGTTTCTCTATGCCGGGTTTTTGTATGCCTATTTTAAAGTTGGGGTTGTTGCTGCGCAGCAAATATTTTAAAGGCATATCGCGCAGCTGGGTTTGATAATTGGAAGCGGAAGTTATGGGTAAATATTTTTTGATGAGCGCGGCAACAGGCTGGCCGTTAATGGATTTAATAACATCGCCAGTTTTAAAGCTTTTACTTATGATAGCACTATCGGCGATATAACCGGTAATTACCAATTTGCCTTGTATAAATTTAGTCATGAAGGGCGTAAGGTATTTACCGCGATAAGCTTCAAGTTCGGGCGTGGTCCAGAGATCGGCATGGGTATCGTGGATTTGGCAGATGAGGGCAAGCGTGGTTAAAACATATTGCTGCGCGTTGGCATCGTTTATAAACTGCGGGATGAATTGAGGCAGCACTTTGTTCCAATTGCCGGTTAAGTGGCGGTAAGGGTAAAAATATTGAATCATGTTCCAATACCTAAAAAGGCAAAGCAGCCTGAATCCCGTATCCGGATATTTCATGAACGCGTAACCCTGTTCGTGTTCAAAAACCGGCCCGTTGGGGAACGAGATGTAAAAATTTTCAACATCATGATAATTGAGCACATTCCTAAGTTTTGCAGTAAGCGAAGGGCTTAGTATAGAGCGATCAAACAGGTTTCCGTAATCGGGCAATATACTTTCGTTGTTGCCTCTGTATGGTTTACAGGTAGTGCAGGGGTTAAATGTGCCAATCCTGTCAAGCCATTGTTCAAGCACTTTACTTAATGCGGCATTATCATTTGCTTTTAACACGCCCGGCATTACCCGGAATAGTTCGGCATCCATATTTACATTACCCACCGAAACCGCGCTATGGTGATACTTTATAAAACCCCATACCTGTGCAAGCATAGTTAAGTTAAGCAGTTTGCGCGGCGTTAATTTAATATCACTTATGCCCGAGCCTTTGTTAAAAGCGGTATCCTGCTCGGCTTTGGCCAATACTATTTGCTTTGGTGCAGCCTCATTTATCAGTTTTCCGTCGATATAAAGGCGCACATTATCAACCCAGATTTTTCCTTTACCTATAAGGCGTGCACCGCCTGTAATTTTGGTGGCAATCTTATCGTTATAAGGCAGTTTAATGCTGTATTCGGTAAAGTTGGTGGTGCCGTTTATTTTTTGATTCCTCATATCGTCGCCGGCTTCGGTGCCGGCAACCTGTAGCCAGAAACCTGCCCAGCCATCTACATCTTCCGTTTTCAGGTAACCGCGCAATTCAATTTCTTTTCCTTTAAATGTTGCTGGGATATTAAAACCTGAGGCTCCTATATCAACATCCTTGCCCTTGTTGCTGATGGATATGGAATACTTACCTTCTTGTTTAATGCCGCTATCTAATTTGAAATTATATATCTCTGCAACATCAGCAAGGTATGTCCATCCGGCAGGAAACCGGCGGGCTGGGTCGATGGTTTCCATATCGCCCCGAAATTTTACCTGGGCTTGTGATGTGTTTAAAGCCAAAAAGCCGACCATTAAAAGAATGACAGATTTGCTGAGCATTACGCGTAATTGAGGCATAGGTTTGGGCATGTTGGTTGCTGTTTAAAACGGATAAGTAAACCCAATAATATTTAACAAAACAAATAATTTTTCTATTGCCTCCGCATCGCAATATTTTGATGAACCCAAATTACTTCCTCTTCGGGTGAGGTTTTATCTACCGTACTGCTTATCCTGCTAAAAGTAGCCCCGGGGAAATCATAAGGTTTACTATCGTCAAAAAATGGCCCCACAATGCCTAATATCCAATTATTGCCTTTGGCCCAGTGTGGCGCATAAACGCGGTATTGAAAAACCTCGTAATGAATAAAATTATTGCGGCCGTCAAAATCAATCGTAACACGTTTTATATATTCTATTTCATCGGGGCAGGCATCCAGTTCTGTAGGGAACTCGAGCCAAACTGCGAGTGAACTTTCGGCCCCTTTTACGAGGGTGTTATACTCTTCCGGAAACAGATGGAGCTGATCAACTTCCCTTAAGTACAAAAAAGTATCGTAGCGGGTAAGCACATTTTGCGCGTAGGGCAGTATATCATCGGCTGTTAAGCCCTTCGTACTTTCTGCTTTTTTATAAAGCGCCAATATCCTGGCCGAGCGCTCCAGCTCCAGTTTCTGTTTTTTCTTTTTTACATCAAACAACCTGAAAGCTGCGAAAGCTATGATGAAAACAAAAATGGTTATGACAAAGAGGGTGGTTATATCCATAATAAAATGAATATAGGACTTTGTTTAACTGCTTAGGCAAATTAACGGTCAATTAGTGGGAAATCTATGTTTAATGTTTTGCCTGCGGCAGGAGCTGTAACGGTTAGTACCTCGTCGTACCGGTCAATAGCACCATCGCCATTGATATCCTGGTATCGGATGCCGCCGACAGTTGCCGGAGGAGTTTGTCTTGGCCAATTATTGATTTCCTCAGCCGAGCTAAATACGCCCGCTTTTATAAATGATGCAACTGAAGGGGCAATAATTTGTTCATCACTTATATAGTGATATAGATAGTAGGTTTTATTGGGGATAACTTTAAAACTAAGTTGCCCGTTGGCGTCGCTTATGGCTGAAAGTGTATCTTTTCTGAGATAAATTTTAGTTTGATCAGATAGTTTGGAGATATATACATTTACTTTCCTGCCTGAGCCAGATTTTATGTTCACAATAATCCGGGCGCTTTCTGGATCTTTTTTACAAGAGGCAAATAATACAACTACAGATAAAATAATAACGAGCTTGATCCGCATAAATAATTTGTGATTAAGGTTGGGCTAAAATAATCAAATATGCGCAAACATCGGTGTTGGGTGTTTAAAATTCGTGTAATTCGATCTAATCTATCTTAACAATAAAAGCATTCGTGTTACTTACATTTGCACTATGAAAAATTTTAAGGTTGAAGCAGAAGGCGCGGAGTTTGATTTTGTGACCATGCACGTGCGCGAGGTAAGGCTGTTCCAGGTGTATGTACAGCACGAGGGCGTTACCCTCCGCTTCCACATGCAAAAAAATGAAGAGGGCGACTTTAAAATAATGGATAAAGACCACTGCCCCGAGCAGTATCATATTGCCGAAGACCTGCTAAGCAAAGCCATTAAAATTTATGGCGGCGAAGAGCGAAAACCGGCCGCGGTTTAAAGCAACTCACATCCCAGGTTTTAACTTGAGCTTATTCATGCTTCACAGTAAAACATATTTTATCGTGAAGCATTGTTTAATACATGGATCAAAACGGAGTAACGCTCATATTTCCACATCAGTTATTTAAGGATCATCCGCAGGTAAAACCATCCCGGCCGGTTTACCTGGTTGAAGAAACCTTATTTTTCAACCACTATAACTTCAATAAAAAGAAACTGGTGCTACACCGGGCATCGATGAAATTTTATGCCGATGAGTTATCAGCAAAAAATATCAATGTAAATTATATTGAAGCCCATGATGCACTTGCTGATGTGCGAAAACTTGTATCCGCACTTGCCAAACAGGGCATCAAACAAATCTATTATGTTGATACAGCCGACAACTGGCTCGAGGCCCGGCTCAACAGTAGTTGTGCCAAACACGATATCGCACTTAGCAAACACCACAGCCCCAATTTTTTAAACAGCGCCGATGATGTAGCTGGCTTCTTCGATAAAAAGAAAACCTATTTCCAAACAGATTTTTACACCGCCCAGCGCAAGCAACGAAACATTCTGCTGGAACCGGATGGCAAACCCATTGGCGGCAAATGGACATATGATAGCGAAAACCGACTGAGGTTTCCTAAAAACGGCGTTGTGCCATTGTTGGATGTTCCTGCCGAAAACAAATACGTACAAGAAGCCCGGCATTACGTAGATAAAAGCTTCGCAAACAACTACGGTACCACGACATCGCCTTTTGGTAACCTTGGCGGTTTTTATCCAACCACCTACCATGAAGCCGAACAATGGCTGAATAATTTTTTGAAGCAGCGGCTTCAAAACTTCGGCATTTACGAAGATGCGATGGTTGCCAATGAGAGTTTCCTGTATCATTCGGTATTAACCCCCATGCTTAATATCGGTTTATTAAATCCGCAACAGGTAATTGACAGGGCATTGGATATAGCTGCCGATGCGGAGATCCCGCTAAACTCGTTAGAAGGTTTTATACGGCAGATTATGGGTTGGCGCGAGTTTATCCATATTGTTTATGAGCGCGAGGGAGTAAAGCAACGCACCAAAAATTATTGGGGCTTTAAGCGGAAAATTCCTCGCTCGTTTTGGACAGGTAGTACCGGCATACACCCGGTTGATGTGGTGATCAAAAAAGCACTGGCTACCGGGTACACCCATCATATTGAACGCCTGATGGTAATGGGTAATTTCTTTTTACTGTGCGAGTTTGACCCCGATGATGTGTACCGCTGGTTTATGGAAATGTATGTGGATAGCTACGATTGGGTAATGGTGCCCAACACCTACGGCATGACCCAATTTGCCGATGGTGGCCTCATGACTACCAAGCCCTACATTAGCGGCAGCAATTACCTGCTAAAAATGGGCGATTGGAAAAAAGGCCCATGGCAGGATATCTGGGACGGTTTGTTCTGGCGTTTTATGCATGTTCATCGCCATTTTTTTCAGCAAAACCCGCGTTTGGGTATGCTTGTGAAAACATTTGATAAAATGCCTGCGGAGAAACAGAAGGAGCATTTACAGAATGCCGAAAAATTTCTTGATCAGCTTGATAAATATTGACTGTGTTAAAATCTGTTCAGCACAAATTTTAGGCTAAAATTGTATTTTGCAGTTATAATAATACTTATGGATCCTGTAAATGAGAACGATTGGAAAACAATGCCTTTGCCAGAGCAACAGGAAGGTTTAGCATTAAATAGAACCCTATCTGACGAAGAATCTAAATATTTACTACCCGGCCATCGGCCAAGGGATATGGACGACAGATGGTTTATTTACATCAAAGACCAGTGGATGTACTTCCACCGGAGCTGGACAGGGGTTTGCATTTTTAAAATAAGGCTGATTTTGGCTAATGGAAAATATACGTTGACCGAAGGGTTTGTAAATCGGGATCCTGAGCAATTTAAATCGACCAGCGTAGAAGCAGATGTAGACATGCTTAATCGGGTTATTGATATCATTGTCAAGATTGAGCAGAGGGAAAGCAGGTAATGTTTACAAAGGGTTAAAGGAGAGCTACAACCCTCCCTTAACCCGGTACCGGATTATTATTTTGCGGTTAGAAAACCCTCCGCCCCAAAGGCGTGGTCTATGATGATTTTCCAACCTCCATCTGCCTGCTGTTTCATTACCTCAATGCCTTTTGCTGCTACTTTGATTTCATTTCCATCGGTGATACTCCACTCCGAGCGGCCAACGGCTATATTACCGGATTGTGCGCAATAAACAGTTTTGATTTGCATAGTGCCGGGGATGGCCAGTATGCCGGATACAGCATCAGTCCAGCCTTGCAGGCCGCTAACCGGTTTTTCAGGTTCGGGAAACATAATGCCTTCGGTATCGTACATGCTTAATACAGTTTGCAGGTTTTTAGTGTTGAATGCCGCTGCTAAACTTGCATGGGCTTCTTGTGGTGTTTTTGGTAGGTTCATTTTATGTTTTTTGTGATTTTTTTAAAAGTGGAGACGCCTGATCGCGCCTCCCCGAATGCTTGTTTAAGAAAATAAGAAACCGAAGTTTTTATCATTAAACATTTGCGTGGCTGCTTTGCCGGCAGCTTCATAAACTTTGCTGAAGAGGAAGCCACCCATGCTTAGCCGTTTTACGCCCAGTTGCGTCAGCTCATCAAAGCCGGGCAGTTGTGGCATGCACATTACGTTGATCGGCAAGACGGTAGCGTTTACCACGGCTTTAATATCATCAGGAGCTGTTATGCAGGGCGTAAATATTCCCGAAGCCCCGGTGTTTTCATAGAGTTTAATGCGGCTGAGTGTTTCATCAAGGGCGTTGGGTAAACCAAGCAAAAAGCCGTCGGTGCGGATGTTGAGGAACAGCTTGATGTTAGTGCGACTAAGGTGATCGGCAATTGCTGTAATGGTCTTTGCAAAATCATCGGCAGGCAGGAGTTCGCGGGTTTGGCCGGCAACGGTATCTTCAATATTGATACCTGAAACGCCTGCATCTGCCAGCTTTTGAATGTTGGCGATGATACCCTTAACAGAACGATCATATCCGCCTTCAATATCTACAGTGAAAGGGATATTTACCGTTTCCACCACTTTTTTGGCCACAGCAACCAAACGCTCGAAGGGGAGTTGTTCGCCGTCGTCATATCCGTTGGCTAAAGCAAGGGCCTGGCTTGATGTACCTATAGCCTGGTAACCCGCTGCCTCGAACATTTTGGCGCTTGGCAAATCCCAGATATTCCCTAACAACAGAGGTGTGGCCTGCTGATGTAATTGATTGAATTTTTGAAACTGGTTCATAACATTGATGTTTTTGTTTGAACCAAAATTACCCTGGCAAAGCCGCCGGAAATTGTACAAAAAGGAACAGTTGAAATTATTGCATCAAAAGCTGGTTTACGGGGGTGATATTATCCAGGTAGGAGGATGGGGTAATACCGGTAAATGCCTTAAAATCGCGGATGAAATGCGATTGATCAAAATACCCGCTGCTGTAGGCAATGGCAGTAAGCGACTGGCTCCCTTTCGAGATCAGTTTAAGGCTTTGCTGAAAACGGTTGATCTTGTTATATGCGGTTGGCGTAAGGCCGGTGTATTGGTTGATAAGCTTGTGCAGGTATCGTGGGGTAACATTATGCTTGTTAGCAACAATACCAAGATTGCTATCGGCCGCGTTGGTTTTGATAGAGCTGAGCATATCGCCAACCTTATCTATTTTAAATAGCCTCCGCTCGTTGCTGATAAGCCGTCTTATTAAAAAGTTTTCGATAAGGTTGATGCGCGCTTCGGTCGGTTTTGTGTCGAGCAATTGCTGGTGCAAGGTTTTTATGGGAGCGCCCATAACCTCGTACAGGTCATAAACACGATCATTAAAAATAGTGATCTCCTCGTCAAGGAAATAGGCTGCCGAATGGGTGAAAAATTTAATCCCCAGCATGCTATGCTTTCCTTTTGATTTAATGGGAAGCGGCCGGGTGATCTGTCCCCAAAGTTCAACCGGGGGGGTGCGGTAATATTGATCGCCTACAGAGGCTTCCCAAATACCATTGCCTAAATTAAAGATCATTTCCATATCGCCGCTCGGGAAAACAGTATCGGCAAATTCGGTATCAGCATCCGACTGAAAGAGATAGTAATGCCTTACATAAGGCTTCAATAGCTCCGATGGTGTAAATTGCTGAAAATCCATAAAGTAAATTTAAGATGTTTGTTGATGATTTGATGAACCATCAAATTTATCTCAGCTTGTTTTACATAAATTGTACAAAACAGAACAAAGCCGAAAGGGGTATATTTTATACCATTAAAAACGCTGAAAAGGAGTGAATAGCCTAAACTTTGTAGTAGAGGTAAGATTTTAGCTGATAGTGGGTTATTGATCTTGAAAAATATTCTAACAACCGTTGTGTATTCTTTTTTTCTCCAACAAAAATCACATTTTAGGTGTTAACCAATGATGATAACCGACCAAGGCCTGTTATATATCCTATCCCAATCAAAAGATGCAACCGCTGTTTATGACAACGCGGACCTTCGCATACGCTTTGTAAACGATGCTATGCTTGCTATATGGGGTAAGGACAGATCGGTTATTGGTAAAACGTTTGAAAATGCTATCCCCGAAGTAATTGACCAGCCCTTTAAGGATCTGCTAAAAAATGTTTGGCAAACGGGCGAAACCTTTATAGCCACAAATAGCCCGGCAAGCCTGTTGATCAATGGGAAACTGAAAACCTCGTTTTTTGATTTTGAATACCGGGCGATTAGAGACCCGGAGGAAAAGATCATAGCCATATTGCATACTGCTACCGATGTAAGCGACAGGGTACATACCCAGCGGGAACTCAACATTAAACAAAAACGAGAGAACGAACTGATTGAAGAACTATCGGCCAGTAGCGACCGTATCCAGCAGGTTAATGACGACTTATCCACTATCAACAAAAACCTCAGGGCATCTAACGAAAACATCACCCGGCTTAATACCCGTTTGCTGGAATCTGAAATGGATTTTAAACGCCTGGTTGAACAAGCCCCGGTGGCTATTTTGGTTTTTCGGGGCCAGGAATTAGTGATTGAACTGGCCAATCCTCCTATCCTTGAAATTTTGCATAAAGATGCATCCATCATAGGCCGGCCAATATTAGAGAGCATGCCCGAACTGAAGGGGCAACCTGCCGTAGAGCTCATCTTTAATGTTTACCGAACAGGTAAGGGCATGGATGGAAATGAGGTGCCTGTTAATATGATGAAAAATGGGATAAGCGAAACCCGTTACTTCAATTTTAGCTACAGGCCGTTATTGGATAACGGGACAGTTGTTGGCGTGATGGACCTTGCCGTTGAAGTTACCGACCAGGTGCTTGCCCGTATGAAACTGGAAGATATTATTACAGAAAAGACCAGTTTGGAAGAGAACCTTCGGGCTAACGAACGCCGCTTGCAGGGCATATTGGATACCATGGCCGAAGGCGTAGTAATTGTTAATTGCACCGGTCAGCCAACCTACGCCAATCCCATGGCCCAAAAGATAATGGGCATGACCGAAGAGCAGTTCACCAACAGGCAGTACAACGACGTGAAATGGCAAAACCAACGCCTTGATGGGTCAGTGTTAGCCCGGGAAGATCACCCTATGCACATTGTGCTGCAAACCGGTAGGTCGGTTTATGACCAGGAGATAGGCATCGTTTTTTCAGATCGTGAAAAGATCTACATCTCCATAAACGCGGCGCCGCTTATTGATGCCCACGAACAGATCTCGGGCTGTATAGTTACGTTTACTGATGTTACCAACCGCGTTAAAACCCTGCGCGAAAAGGATGATTTTATAAGTGTGGCCAGTCATGAACTTAAAACACCTATTACTTCGCTCAAAGCATCGTTGCAGATTTTAAGCAAGCTTATACCTGCCGATGCCGGCCTGCAGGCAAAAATGACCCAACAAGCCAACCGCAGCCTCGATAAACTGAGCGACCTGGTTAACAAGTTGCTTAACACCAATCGGGTAAGCCAGGGCCAGTTCCAGATCCATAAAACAACATTTAACCTTACCGAGCTGATTGACGACTGCTGTCAGCACCTTCGTACAACCGAAACCCATGCTGTTACGCTTACCGGTAACCAAAATTTGGAAATTTGCGCCGATGAACAATTGATAGACCAGGTAATAGTTAACCTGCTAAACAATGCGGTTAAATATGCCCCAAACTCAAAAGAGATCATTATCGATGTAAAGAAAGACGAGGCCCGGGTAAAAACCTCTGTAACAGATTTTGGCCCCGGCATCCCGGAGGATAAACAGCAACATATTTTTGACAGGTATTACCGGGCCGACCATGATACGCATATCTCCGGCATAGGCCTCGGCCTGTATATTTGTGCCGAGATAATCCGCAAGCATGGCGGCGAAATAGGGGTGATAAGCGAGTTAGGAAAGGGGAGCACCCTTTGGTTTACCTTGCCGCTAATGTGATCCATCAACCATAAAAACCAATATTATGAAACCAAAAAAGATCTGGGCAAACTTCGGCGTTCAGGATTTAGAACGGACCACCCACTTTTACCAACAACTCGGCTTTAAGCCCAACGGCGCATCAGGGCAACTCACCAGTTTCTTTTTTGGAGAGGAGGATTTTATAATCCATTTCTTTTTGAAAGAACTGCTTGAACCGGGCATGAAAGGTGAGGTAGCGGACACTAAGGCTGGTAACGAGATCATATTCACCATTTCGGCCCGAAGCCGTGAGGAGGTTGATACCTGGGCCAAAGAAGTTGAACCGGCAGGCGGCACATTGGTGTCAAACCCCGAAGCCTTTGGCGAAGGTTACTACGGTTTTGTATTTACCGACCCCGACGGGCATAAGTTCAATGTGTTTTTTATGTAGAGGGTATCCCTTAAAGAGCAATGTAGGTTTCTTCGAGTAATGTTTTTAACGAACCAAGGGTACGGCTATCGTATAGCTGAAGCTTAGGCAAGCTTAAACCGGGTAGTTGCGCCAGTGAAAGCCCGGCCAATTCCGCGCTTTCGTGCATAATAGCATCGGCAATGGATACGTAATCAAGCAGAGATAGATAAGGTGCAGTGTTTTCCGGGTTTTGTATCGTACTAAAAGTACCTTCCATGAAAAAGATGGTAGCTTCACAATCTGAAGCAGAATGATCTGCTTTTAATAAAGTAAATATATTATCGGTTTCGCTAAGCTGTAACTCGAGCGATTTAATGGCGGCTGCTACAATAACTTTAAGGTCGGCAAACAAGGGTAAGTCTGCCAGGTCGTCAAGGCGCTCCGCAACGTGCGAGGCCGCGTAATAATTCCGGTTAAGGAAGTATAAAAAATGTTTTTCTCCAGATAGTTCTTTCATGAGGGCTTTTAACCGGAATAACTTTATAATTAGCGGCTATACGTATTGCTGTTCTTGTTATTGTGATTTATTTTTGAGCGGATAAAGATACACTCATTTAACTTAATGTATTCATTACACTTACTTCTTTTAGTGATACTTAACCAAAACATATATAACAAGATATTGTTTAACAATAGCAGTGCAAATACTAAACCAGTTGGCTTTTACCCCCTTTCCAGCCAGCCATACTACAAATTAGCCAACATAGTTTAATTTTTATCGATTCAGGAGCCGATGCAAGCGCTATGAACTTTAATGTAAATCCTCGTCACCTCGAAGCGATAAAGGCGTTAGCGCTGTTTGTGGCCGGCATTAAAAATATGTCGCCTGCGGGATGCCGCACATTATCTTTTTTGATAATGGAAAAAACGCAAATTGCTATCAGCGAAAATACGCTTAAGCGCGTTTATGGCTTTGCAATTAGCCGGTTTAGTCCATCGTTTGCCACCTTGAATGCGCTTTCGGTTTACTGCGGATATGAAAGTTGGGAAGTATTTGGCAAAACACAGCCAAAACCTTTGTTTGATATTAACGTTGCTGCTAATTTGGTTAATGAGCCGTTGGTTGCAGCATTGCTTGATACGCCTATCCCTACAGTTATCTTTAAAACCAATGCGCCCGATTTTACAATAATTGCATATAACCAGGCATACCAGGAGGCAACATTTACACAAAAAAGAGATGTTAAGGGGCTTACTTTATGGGAAGCATTTAATCCGGCAAAGGCAGGAGGCAGCGGACCAACTTTACTTTTGGAGGCTTTTCATGAGGCCGTTTATACGCAACAAGCAGTGCAGGTTGGGCCATTGCATTATAATATACCGTCGGCAATACCCAATATATCCGAACTGAGTTGGTGGGATATAAAAGTTGTGCCCGTAATATATGATGGGTTTGCCAGCTACCTTTTGGTTAATACCCATAATATTACAGATAAGGTTTTGCACCAGGACGCCATTGAGGAAGCCATTATTAAAGAGCTTACCATGACCGAAAACCTTGCAGCCACCAATGTGAAATTGAGCGCGGCCAATAAAAAATTGGCAGATAGCCATAGCGACCTGCTCAATGCAAAACAACAGCTGGAAGAGCTTAATATAAACCTGGAAAACCGCGTTTTTGAACGCACCAAAAAGCTTTTTGAGAGCGAAGCCAAGCAGCGTAAATTAATAGATAATGCGCCCGTAGCCATTGCTGTATTGAGAGGCCCGGAACACACCATAGAGACTGCCAACAAAAAAATAATTGATTATTGGGGCAAAAACAACGATGTGCTTAATAAGCCATTGGCGGTGGCATTGCCCGAATTGGAGGGGCAGCCTTTTATCGAGATATTAAGCGAAGTTCGCGAAACGGGCGTGCCGTATATTAACACTGAACTACGTGCCTTTTTGGTTTATAACGGCGTTTTCCAGCCGCGCTATTATGATATGGTATATCAGCCGGTTCAGTACCAGCAGGGCGTTACCGATAGCATTTATATTGTAGCAGTTGATATTACCGAGCATGTTATTGCCCGCAAAAAGTTAGAAGAATCAGAATCGATGCTGCGATTGGCCGTTACCGCGGCAAATATTGGCACATGGTCATTCCATCCCAAAGAAAAGATCATTAGCTATAACTCTATTTTTGCCGAAATACTTGGCTGGGACCGTGACGAGCCACTCACCTATGAGACGGCCCTTGGCCAGGTAACTGACGAGTATAGGGATAAAATAGCCCAATATGTTGAAGCCGCTATTGCCGATGGAGGAGAATACGACTTTACTTACACCCAAAAAAGATTTAATGATGGAAAGTTGATCTGGCTGCGATCAACCGGTAGGATAACGCAGGATGGAAGGCTTGATGATTACGTGTTTTCGGGAATCATCAGAGAAATTCCTGATAAAGGCATTGAAGGTTAAATTATACTATTCTCAAACCTCTATCAGCAGATCGGGATCAAACCCATCATCTTTTTCATGAATATAACCGTATGGGTTGCAGATCACTTCGGTTTCGCCCACCCGGTACCTGCGGGCTTTATGGATATGGCCATGGATCCAATAATCGGGCTGGTGCTGTAAAATAAAATCTTCCAGATCAGATGCGTAGGCCGAGCTTACCACATCGTTTTTATAAATTTCGGGGATGGATTGGGCACTTGGCGCGTGATGCGTAATAACAATGTTTTGTTTGCTTGATGAAGCTTCAAGACTTTCGGTTAACCATTTTATTGAAGCCTGATGGATATTATACGTATCGATAGAGCGAAGTTTGGAGTAGGATGGCGTCCGCCTGATGAGTTTGTAATCGTTCATCTTTTCCTGGCAGATGCTACCGCTTACACGCGGGTTTCCAAATAGCTCGAAGTTGGTCCAAAGGGTAGCGCCGTGAAACGTTATGCCATCAAGGGTAATGGCCTTGTTCTCCAACACAAAAATATTTGAGCCTTCGGCAGCTTCGGTTATTTTATGCAATGTTTTAGGGTAGGCTCCTTTGTAATACTCGTGGTTGCCCAAAATGTAAATAACCGGAATTGTTTTTACGCGTGCTTTTATCCACTCGATGCCTTTGGTTCCAATATCAATATCGCCGGCCATTATCACCAGATCGGCCCCTGCGAAGGCCACTTCGGTAAGGCCGAACTCCTGGTGCAGATCGCTGATTATCCGGATTTTCATTTTTTAAAGATAGGAGAGCGGTACCGGTTGTCAATATCGCCCTGTGATATTTTTTATTGCAACGAAACTATCATTAGCTCCAGCGTGTGGTGGTTTTTTTGATCGATGCGGAAGTTTTTATAAAAGGGGTGAGTTAGTTACTCGGTTTCCAATTTTAGTATAACCTTTCGTTTCCCTTCATCAAGATAACAGATCCTTACAAAAAGATCCTGTTTTAGCGGATCAGATTTAAAAGTTCCTACGCTATATCCGTCCCTGTTTTGGGTATTATCATTAAATTCAAAATAAACCCCGTCAATGTAAAACCGTTCAGTATCGTGGTAGGGGCTGTTTGAATGATGAAATTGTGTTATCCTGCCTTGTACTGTTTGATAGCTTTTATCTTTGCATACCCTTTGATAAAACTGAAACATTTTGGCCTCGCTAAAATATAATAATAGAGGTACTACACATCCAATAAGTGTAAATAACGCACCAAATACAATTCCCTTTGTTTTAGTATTTATCCCTTTTGAATCTGCCCCCGGGAAGATGGGTTTAAAGGGACCATGAACACCATCTTCTTCTTTGCTTAGATTTAAATGATAGATAAGTACAATTAAACCAGCAATAAAGAATACAACAGGGGGTAACCAGATTTGAGGAAGCGATTCATTGGCAAAATCATAAATGAGATGAAGGTTAGGCATAAGATAATTTATATAACTAAGATAGATAATCTTAAATTAATTGTGTGCCCTCTCCGGTGGCTTTTTCCTTAGGATAGTCACGGGTAAAAATAGACAGCTCGAAAAATTTGCTTGTTTTAGCGTAACTCATTTGATATGATTATCGTAATAGAATATAAAATTAATTATTATGACCTGCGGCAAATTTGTTTTTACACAACTTAAAACCGACACGATGCGGTGGCGGCAGGTATTAAACGCGTCGAAAGCCCTTGCTATAAAATTGAGCCGCCCATCGGCCATTGATTACATTACCAATGCCATACACGAAAATAACGAGATCATGGAGCTTATTGAAGAGCAGCTGGCAAGCATATCACGGGAGGGCCAGGACTGCCAGCCGGATAAATTGGCCTTGCAGCCGCCACCCAAATTTGAAGCTACCCCAATACTCGTATAAAAATTCTGTTGATTCCCCATCAGCTAACAAAAAAGGTTCGGCATTAAGCCAAACCTTTCTCTATATAAATCAAAGCAGATCCTATTTCCAAACCGCCCAATTACTCGCCGCTGCCCAGTTACTGGTGCCCATAGCACCACGATAGGTAACCTGGCTGAAGAACGCGTTGCTAAAATCGGCCCCGGAAAAATCGCTGCCCGAAGCGGCCGGCGAACCATCGCCCAGGCTCAGATCGGGTGCGCCGTTGTTGTACATGGCTTTCAGCTTAAAATCGGCCGAGGCGGTTAATACTACGTTTTTGTTTACCGAATTGGTTTCGAAAACGGTAAGTTCCGGATCGGCAACTACGTCGTAATCCCTGTCGCGGGCGAAGGTGCGGGCAAGGGTATCTGATTGTACCAGGTTGCTCCTGAACTCGGCATTGTCATTAGCTAAAATTACCGGTCGTGTACGCGGACAAACCATAAACGCGCCCTCAGGATATTCGGCCACTATCGAATTGCGGATGGCCAGCCTTGTGCCTTTCCGCATATAAACGCCCTGGTTAAGGTTTGTTTTTGGTGATTGGAGGCCCTCGATGCCGATAATGGTCATGTTGGATACCACCGGACGGGTTAGTGGCGCGTTGGCCGTAGGCACCTCATCATTATAACTTTCAAAGCCATTGGCCCTCAAAGCTTGCGACGATGCCGCGCTTCGGTAACTCACCAAAAACTGCAGGTGACCGGTATAACCCAGGTCGAAATCAAAATCATCATCGCCGTTATTGTAAGCCAGCAGGTAGGTGGCGTTAATCGTACCGCCCACAAACTGAAAAGCGTCATCGTTAGAGTGCTCTACCATTACATGATCAACCTTGGTGCCCGAGCCTACGCTGGCCAGCAGCAGTCCGCTGGCTTTATCAACAATCCACTCATCTTCGGCAGGCGGGTTAATGCCGCCCGCGTACTCCACGCGCAAATACGTGATACTGCCCGAATTATCGGTAGCGTTGTTGCCGCCGTATTGGGTATCGTTACTGACCGCCAAACCAGCCACATTGCCCATGCCGGTATTGGTAGGCGCGCTGCCCAGGATAACGATAGCACCCCAATCGCCGGGAGCTTTGGTGCTTGCTGCCGAAGTGAATACTACCGGCTTATCGGCAGTGCCGGCTATATTGATTTTAGCGCCGCGGGTAATTACCAGTACGGTTTTTTTGCTGCGGTCGTCGGTTTTTTCGGCAAATATGGTTACCCCGGCCGGGATGCTGAGCGTAGCGTTATTTTTAACGTACACCTGGCCTTTTAAATAATAATCCTTACCGGCATCAAGCGCCAGATCTGCAGTAATAGCCCCCTGCAAAGTATCAACTTTGCGCGATGAAGAGCTTCCGTTATTGGGGTTTATAGAATCTGTTTTACAGGCAGAATAAAATGCAACAGCTGCAAGTAATAGCAGGGTAGATTTTCTCATAAGTAGTTCCGTTTTTACAGAACAACCTTGTTTGTGTGGAATTGTTTAGTTTGAGTTTAATTGGAATGCAATACAATCATTAATAGTTTATTGAAATAAGTATTACTGTAGATAGGGTTGAACTAAATCCATTCAAGGGATACTTTAGCTCTCAAATTGAAAACATTGTCTTAAAATGATAATCTAATAACAGAGGAATAGATTACAAAAATAAAGCTCCTATATATTCTTTAAGAGCTTTATTTCTTCTCAGTCGGGATGGCGGGATTCGAACCCACGACCTCCAGCACCCCATGCTTTCATGCTTAGATTTTTAAGTTGTTAAAAACCGCTTAATTTTACTCAAAACACACTTTTTGCATTTTTTTCTTGTTGTATTTTAAGTTTAATTTGGCTAAATTAGATCAAAATGTTAGACCCATGTTAGACCTAAATTTTACCTAAAAAGGCTTAAATTTGCTTACTAATAGTGGTTTTAGAGGTTGAAAATAGAAAATGTTAGACCAATTATGGCAATCAACATCAAAATTATTTTAAGGATTAATAAAGTGCTGGCTAATGGAGAGCATCCCATAGTTTTCCGAATTACAGAAAATAGGCGTAACTACGAGCTTGCGACTAAGAAATCTTCTTCATCAAAAAACTGGGATAGCCGTTCTCAATCTGTCCATACCAGCCACCCTAATCATAAACCTATCAATGCTTTGTTAAACAACATTAAAGTAAAAACTACCTTATATTTTGCAAGCCTTCAGGACGATCAGCAACCACGAGTTAGTGCCATAAAAGAAATTGTTAGCCGTTTGACAGGAGCAACGCAAAAGACCCTTTCAAAAAAATTATTAGAGTTTTTCGATGATGAAATTGAAAGGCTTAAAAGTATGGAAAGATTGGGGTACGCCTCTGTGCACGTCATGACAAAAAGTAGGCTAAAGAAATACATGAATGATACAGACTTAGTTTTTGAAGATATTGATTTAAATTTTATTAGGAAGTTTGAGGATTGGATGATTAGAAAAGAAATTGCTATAACGACCAGAAGCATTGATTTGCGAACATTTCGTACTGTGTGGCGTAATGCAATAAAGGAAAAGCATTGTAAGGAAAGCCATTACCCGTTTAAAGACTTTGCATTTTCCAAATACAACAATCCGAAAACAAAAAAACGGGCAATTACTCAAGAGCAATTTCAAAAGATTGCCAGCCTTAAACTCGATGATGATAAGCTAATAAACTCACGCAATTATTTCTTATTTAGCTATTATTGCAGAGGGCTAAATTTTACAGACTTGGCTAATTTAAAATGGACAAACATTATTGATGGCCATATTAACTATATAAGAGCTAAGACTAAGGAGCAGTTTGATTTTAAATTGCATCCAGAAGCATTAAAGATATTAGCATATTATAAAACAATGGAAGGAAATAGCGATGATGGTTATATTTTTCCCATACTTTATAAAAGGCACGCTTCGGTAAGTTCAAAAAGGGACAGGAGGATGAAAGTTTTAAAACGAGTAAATCAAGATTTGAAAACAATATCTGAAAAGGCTGAGATTCAAAAAAATATCACTACATACGTCGCCAGGCATACTTATGCCACAACACTAAAAGCGAAAGGGGTATCAATAGAAGAGATTGGCAAAACCTTAGGTCATGATAGTACCAAGACCACAGAAATTTATTTAGATGAAATCGGCGACCCTCTATTTGATGACAGAATTAATGGGTTTATTTAAATTGTACATTTGTATTTGTTCCGCATTATTTCAGTTTTAACTAATATTCTCCTATGACCCAACCTGAACTTTCAGAAATTCTTTTACAGCTGAGATCACAATCTGAGAATGAGGTTGTTGAATTTAAAGAAGCAAAAAAAGACTACCATTTTGAAAAAATTGGCAAGTATTTTTCAGCGTTGAGCAATGAAGCCAATTTACATAATAAACCATATGCATGGCTTGTTTTTGGAATTGCCGATAAATCAAAGAATATAGTAGGGTCGAACTACAGGACAATAAGAGCGGCATTAGATAGTTTAAAAGGCGAAATAGCCAATAAAACAACTAACCGAATTACATTTATTGATATTTACGAATGTAGTTATCCTGAAGGACGGGTAATAATGTTTCAAATTCCCGCAGCTCCGCAAGGAATACCAGTTGCCTGGGATGGTCACTATTATGGAAGAGACGGTGAAGAACTGGCTCCATTGAATCTGGAAGAGATTGAGCGTATCAGAAAGCAGTTGCAATATACTGACTGGAGCGCTGGTATTATCAAGGATGCGACTTTGGATGATCTTGATCCTATAGCTATTGATGTTGCGAGGCAAAATTATAAAAGTAAGTTTCCCGATAAAGCCCAAGATATGGCAAATTGGGACACTATTACCTTTTTAAACAAGGCTAAGATTACAATAAAAGGTCAAATTACCCGCACCGCTATTATATTACTAGGAAAAGAAGAGTCGGAACACTTTTTAAGCCCCGCTGAAATAAAAATTCGTTGGGTTTTAAAAGATTTGCATAATGAAGATAAGGACTATGAAATCTTCACCTGTCCATTTATTCTGGCCATTGATAAGGTGTATGCCAAAATTAGAAATTTAAAATACCGTTATATTGCGGAAGCGTCCCTATTCCCCGAAGAAACATTAAGGTATGAGCCGTACAGCATTCGAGAGGCTCTTAATAACTGTATTGCACATCAGGACTATAAGATGGGTGGTAGAATAAATGTAATTGAAATTGAGGATGAAGAGCTGATATTTACAAATTACGGTTCTTTTATTCCGGGTTCTGTTGAAAGAGTAGTAATAGAAGATGCTCCTGAAGAACACTATCGCAATAGATTTCTTGCCACTGCTATGTTTAATTTAAAAATGGTTGATACGGCTGGTGGGGGAATAAAAAAGATTTTTAATTTTCAACGGCAGCGGTTATTTCCTTTGCCGGATTATGATCTTACTGGAAATAAGGTAAAGGTTACCATAACAGGTAAAGTTTTGGATATGGATTTTGCCCGGGTCTTAATCCAGCATAAAGAATTATCACTTGACGAGATCATTTTGCTTGATAAAGTTCAAAAGAAAAAGAAGCTAACTCTGCCAGAAGAAAAGCATTTAAGGAATAAAAAGTTAATTGAAGGGCGAAAGCCCAACTACTACATTTCATTAAATGTGGCTGGCCAGACCGGTCAGAAAGCTGAATATTCAAAAAATCGGGCATTAGATAAAGGATACTATATAGAACTTATAATAGCGGCTATTAAGCAACATAAGCGCCTGGAGCGGAAAGATATTGATGAGTTGCTGTGGAACAAGCTACCAGAATGGATGGAAGACCATCAGCGTAAAATTAAGATTAATAACTTAATATCAGAGATGAGGAAGAAAAGCATGATTCAGAATAAGGGTAATGATGCTAAACCTCAGTGGGTACTTAAATAATAGATGCTATAGAAGTAACTAGAGGAACAGGATCTCTAATAGTAGATGGTTTGATAATATTATGTATTAGAGTTTTAATTAGAGATTGTTATATAAATGTAGGCTAACAACATCCTAGAGCACATTTGTTAATTAGAGTTGGGGAATGTTAATTAGAGTTTAGGGTGTTAGTAATGTTAGATTTAGATTGACTGATATGCTAATAAGTATTTCACAACACTCAAGTAGTTAGCCTTAAAGAAAGCCATAATGTAAATGCTAATTCGTTTTGCATTACTTTAAAAATCAATTAAAACTATTTTTTAGGTTTTGGCGTTTGATTTTTTAAGTTGCCTATGTATTTCTTAAACCTTAAAGGATTTCATCCCATTGCGGGTATCAATACCGATAACCACAACAAATACCCATTTTTAGAATCGACCGATGGCTTGTTCGAACCAGATGATTTTGAATTCAACTTTAACCGAAGTTTTCCTTTTGAACGGATCGAACTGGGTGAAGGTAAATCAATTTACATGAGTGAACCGAATTTACTAAAGGTTTTTAAAAATACGATACCGGAAGATAATAAGATACTGGTTAACAACATTAAGCCAATTGAAGAGGCATATACCAGAGAACTGGCTGAAATATTTTATAATGGCTACACGGGGGGGATGGCACATTTCTATGAAGAGATCGGCCAAACCTTTTTATCCCTGGAGATTGAGCAGAAAAAGCAGACTCTTCGGGAGTTTATTACATACTGCCATACCAATCTATATTTTGAAGGCTTTGCTATTCCCGAGGTAATTTATGCCTTGGGCTACATTCAGGCATCACTGGTCAAAGGATTTCAGGAATACAGCAACCTGAAATATCTGAAGGAAAAAGAACAAATGCCGCCTGTAGTCAAAGTTTATCCTGTTGTCAAAATGCCTGAGTCCTATGTAAAACGGGAACAGGAAGTACTTGTAGAATCTGCGCCGGAACCAATACCGGCACAGGGCACAGCGACGGATTCTCATAATCATATTTCTTTACGATACCCAGCCACCGATATATTCGATCTTTGGTGCGCATTGCTGGACGAACAGCTATGCCAACTTATGCAGGTACCGCAGGTTTTTAACAGCGAAGACGATATCAAAGAGCTGCTGGGACGGCTTTTTAAATTGGATACCCAGGGACAAATTTGGCCCGTGAGCGATGGGGCACATTTCTATCAAATGGCACCTGGCTATCAGAATCTTTTATGCTTGTTAATGCACGCTACCTATAAACTCAATACGACCTATCTCAAGGTACCGCAGATGAAATATTGCGAACTGCTCAAATCCAACTTCTCTCCTTTTGAAACCTATGAATCAGTTGGTGACATCCAGCGAAACATGACCAAGAAGAAAGATTCCGCTATCGACTTTGTTCATAAAAGCGGTGGAATCTATGCTAAAAAAGCCTACGAAGTCTTAAGGAAAGTACCTACTTATATATTCAAATCTTAACGACGTTCAACTTCGTTCACTAACGTTGGGTTATTTTCATACTCTTTTGTGTTCATCAAATTTTTTAATTTATGAACGCAACATTTTTTACAACCCTATCGACACAGGAGTTCCAGGAACTCATTGAGTCTTCTGTCAGAAACGCGGTCCACTTAAAACCACCCCGCCCGAACGATGAGGATGATACTTTGCTTGACACTAAGGAAGCTGCCGAACTGATCAAGTACGAGGTCACATCAGTCTACGGGCTGGTGAAAAGAAAAAAGATTCCTTTCTG
This sequence comes from Mucilaginibacter sp. CAU 1740, assembly GCF_039839285.1. Taxonomy (NCBI): domain Bacteria; kingdom Pseudomonadati; phylum Bacteroidota; class Sphingobacteriia; order Sphingobacteriales; family Sphingobacteriaceae; genus Mucilaginibacter; species Mucilaginibacter sp. CAU 1740. The sequence continues at coordinate 149,476 of NZ_JBDOQS010000001.1, forward strand.
TAAAGTGGAAGGCAAGCTGCTTTTCTCCCGTAAAAAACTATTGGCATGGATCGGCAGCGGCCAGCAGGCCGTTGCGCAATAAGTACGGTCATGGCTGATCAGTTCTTTCCCTTAAACCAATCGGGCAGTTACATCCGTGTGCAGACCTCGTATTACAAGCGGACTAGGCAACCGATGGTTGCCGGCGGCTACACCGAAGGTTGGCTGCTTTGGTCGTCGGAAACACTCAAAAAGGATTTGAGTGCGGACGCGATCAAAAAGATCCGAAAGTTCGATGCGTATTGCTGTGTCCCAAGCCATACCGATTACCGTGAAACCATCGGCAATTATTTTAACAGATACCACCCTTTGGAATTCAAACCGGAGCCGGGCTCCTGCGAGACCATTTTGGGCTTTCTGCAGCACATCTTTGGTGAGCAGTATGAACTGGGACTGGATTATATATCCCTGCTCTATACACGGCCGGTGATCAAGCTGCCTATTCTTTGTCTGGTATCTAAGGAACGCAAAACAGGTAAGACAACTTTTCTAGACCTGCTCAAAGTTATCTTCGGTAACAATATGACATTTAACGGAAACCATGACTTTCGTTCGCAATTCAATTCCGACTGGATGAATACGCTCATCATCGCGGTGGAAGAAGTGCTGCTGGACAAAAAGGAGGATTCCGAAAAGATCAAGAATCTGAGCACTGCCAAGGTATCCAAAGTGGAAGCCAAAAGCAAGGATAAGCGCGAAACGGAATTCTTTGGCAAGTTCATCCTTTGTTCCAATAACGAGTACAATTTTATTGTCATTGAACCGACGGAAACGCGCTACTGGGTAAGGAAAGTACCGGTATTTGAAAAGGAGAATGTCCGGCTTCTGGAACAGATGATCGGGGAGATCCCCGCTTTTCTGTTCCATCTGTTGGAACGGCCGTTATCGGTGTCGGTTGGTAACACCCGCATGTGGTTTTCTGAGCAGCAGATCCGAACGGATGCTTTATTGCGTGTGATGCGCAATAACCGCAACCGGCTGGAAACCGAACTGTTGTTATTGTTCAAAGAGATCCAGGAGCATGACCAAGGCCAGAAAATGTGCTTTGCCAATAAGGATATCCTTGACCTGCTTAAAAAAAGCATGCCGCGCCTGACACGACAGGATGTATCGCAGCTGATGCAGCAAGAGTGGGGCCTTGTCCCCGTGCCCAATAGTTTAAGCTATTCAACCTATTGTTATAATAACCTCAACGAATTGGTAACCGTGGCCAAAACAGGCAGGTACTATACCATTACGGAAGAGTGGCTTCGGCAAAAGTTTGATGAGTCGGGCTAAGTCCGCAGCCATTGAATTGCTTTTCAGTGTATTGCACATTCATCATCGTTTGATGAGGCACGATGAGCAATGATGAGCGCGATGGGCAAACTCATCAAAGCTGAAAACCATGATGAGAGAATGATGAGTGTATAAATAATTTATTTATAAATAGTTACGGCTATAACTCATCATTCATCATAAATGTAAGGGTAGCCCTCCCGTATGGTTTGGCACCTGCATCATTTAATAACAAACCTTTAGATTTTACAACATGACACGATATAACTGTAAAACAGCAAAAGAACTCTCTATCATTAGTTACCTGGAGCAATGCGGTATTCAGCCGCAACGGATCAAAGGTCATAATTACTGGTATTTATCACCACTGCGCGAAGAAAAGACCGCTTCATTCAAAGTAAATACCAAGCTTAATGCCTGGATGGATTTTGGCGAAGGTACCGGAGGTAATTTAATTGATCTGGGAATACGTATGCACTATTGTTCCGTGGAGGAGTTTTTGGAGCGTTTGAATAAAGGCAATACTGATTTTTCTTTTCATCAGCAAACTTCGCGAAATGTAGAACCCCAGTCGGATAATCCGGTAATCATTACCGGTGTGAAAGCGCTTGAACATCCGGCTTTGATCACTTACCTGAAAACGCGCGGGGTTGATTCGGCCATTGCCAATACCTATTGCAAAGAGGTCGATTTTACAATAAGTGGCAAACCCTATTTCGCTATTGGGTTTGCCAATCGTTCGGGTGGTTACGAGCTGCGAAATAACTGGTTCAAAGGTGCATCGTCACCCAAGGACATTACCATCATTGACGGCAGTCATAAAGCCGCCATCGTGCTGGAAGGTTTTATTGATTTCCTTTCGCTCCTGCAACTGAAGGGTGGTCAATCCCAGTCAGATTTTATCATCCTGAATTCTGTTGCATTAGCTGAAAGAGCGGTGCCTGTTTTGAAAAACTATCAGGAAGTTTTTCTGATGCTCAACCATGACAAAGCCGGGATTGCAGCTGCTGAAAAGTTGCAGGAAGCCGATGTAAACTTCACCGATTCATCAGGTTTTTACAAGGGCTTTAACGACATAAATGAATATCTGGCTGCTCAAAGACAGGTTTCTTTACAAACTCAAATCCGGCGCAGAGCGCCGGAAGAAAGGAGCCGGGGAATTGGGCGCTAAGTCAATTATTGGCAAGGGCTACAATACCGGTTTGCGGTATTGGCATATATACAGATAGCTGGATATATCACCGGCCCATTTTCGAATTTGTAAGGAGCGAGTTAATGTTTTTGCTACACAAAAACCCGAAATCACCCCGACGGGGTGATTCGGGACTCGCTCCCGTTGGTCGAACTTTTATAGCAACAAAAAATGAAATGAACACATGCTAACAGCTAGTGAAAACAAAACAATAAAAAAAGCGAGGACCCCCGGCAGACCCAAAAAGACGATCAGGCGGAGTGATTTTTTAATGGTGCGTTTAACGCCAACGGAAAAAATTCTGATCGAAGGGAGAGCAAAAAATGCCGGGCTGAAACCCAGTGAGTGGTTCCGGCGGGCCGCTAAAAACGCCAGGGTTTTTCCGCGCTTTACCCCGGAGGAAACCGGCTGGTTCAGGATGCTGGCGGGGGTAGCGAATAACCTCAACCAGCTTACTCACCTGGCTCATGTGGCAGGTCTGTTTACGCTTGCCATGAAGTGCCAGACCATCCTTAAACAAGTTGACGGGTTAATTACAAAACTTAGCAGCCATGATGGGTAAACCAATAATCGGGAAAAGCTTCGGCGGCTGTATCCGCTATGTGTTGAATAAGCCGGAAGCCAAGATTTTATCAGCCGATGGTGTTCGCATGCAGAACGCATCTTCCATCATTCAGGATTTTAATTTGCAACGGAAAATGCGGCCCGAACTTGGCAAAGCAGTTGGGCACCTGGTACTCAGCTGGAGTAAGGAAGACCTGCTCAAATTAAGCGATGATATCATGGTGGAACGGGTAAGGGAATACATGGAAAAAGTAGGTATCCGAAATACACAGTATGTGATCGTTCGTCACAGTGACCGGGATCATCCGCATCTCCATATTGTTTACAACCGGGTGGATAATAACGGCAAGACCATTAGCGATAAAAATAACTTTGCTAAAAATGTCAAAGCCTGTAAGGAGATCACCCTGAAATACGGCTATCATATCGGTGAAGGAAAAGATCTGGTGAACCGCCAGGCGTTAAAGGGTAGGGAAAAGGTTAGGTACGAATTATACGATGCTATTAAAGCAGGCATGAAAACGGCCACGAACTGGAAACAGTTGGAAGCGCAGCTTGCCAGGCAGGGAATTACCATTGCTTATAAATTCCGTAGCGGTACCAATGAAGTGCAGGGTATATCCTTTGAAAAGGGCAATATTGAAATGAAAGGTTCCGCTATTGACCGGAACTTGAGCTTTGTCCGTATAGATGCGACTTTAAACCGGAACCAACAGGTACAGCAGTATCATGCGGCAAGGGAAGCCAATCAACCATTTGTGGCTAACCAGCTGCGTGAGTCAATCCGGCAGAGCATTCAGGCGGAATACAGCCATAACCCAAGTGCGGGTAAAGGGATATTGGAAGTATTGCTGGAACCACAATTTGTTGCCGGGCCTCCTGATCCAATGGGTGACGCGGATATCGCCCGCAGAAAACGGAAGAAGCACGAAGCGGAGGATTCCCAGTCACAGGGCATAAGCAGGTAAAAGAATAAAAATTAAGATTAACCTTAAAACGATTTGTTATGCAAAACGAAGAATTAGAAGAAAAGGTAAATATTATGGAAGAACTGATCCAGGGTTTTGCCGATAGGATCAGTGTGATGGAAACCAGTGTGGCCGAGTTTCTAAAAAGCTTTCTGGAACAGTACCGGGGCACATTGGAAACGATCTCATCGCGAATTGAAATGGCCAACAAGCGGTATGACGATCAAAAGATCCAGAAGCAGATCGATGAATTAAATGGCGTAGTAGCGACAGTACCGAAAGTCATTCGTGTGAAAAACAGTCACCATTTAGGTGCCTGGTCGAGTAATTTGATCGTTGGCATTGTTGTTTGTTTTACAATAACAGCCGGATCATTCGGCAGTACTTTATATCTCTATCATCAAAATGATGACCTGAATCGTGAAGCATATAACTTCTGGATGGTTAGGGCACTTTATCCAAAGGTTGCTAAGACCATTGATACCAAGTTGGCGGAGGATCCGAGGGGCTTTATAGATAAGGCTGAAAAAGCAATGGTAAAACAGCAGGCGATAATTGCTGCCGAAGCCGTAGCTGCACAGGCAGAAAAGGATCAAAAGGAGGCTAAGAAAAAGCTGGAAAAAGTGAAGGCAAGTAAGTGACGTGTTTGTGATAGACAGGCCATTCAGCTGCGCCAGGTTGCTGCATTGCACCACGCGCTACGCGCCGGGTTCCATTTCGCAGCCAGTCTCGCTGACGCGCACAGGCAAGTATTCGTTCCTCATACACGCCTGTCTTCCCGCCGTGCATAAACAACCACAACACCGCAGTCACAAAGTTAGCGACACAGGAAAACAGTCAAGGGTATAATAAACCGCGGCTACCACCGCGGCCCTTGACAATTTTGCTGTTTAAGCTTCTGGTTGTTTAAGCGGTAATGTGGTAGGTGTGTGCCGAGGAAAATACTGCACTATTCCGTTCGTTGATTAGTCAACAAAGTAATTATTGAAAATCTTGGTGATATCTTTTTTAAGATCGATTGGCAGATCGTACTCCGAATGCCAAATCAGTTTTCCTGTAATGGCTTCACCTGAAGGTGCTTGTTTGACATCGAAAACGTCAAAAATATCTTGGATGCCATATAAGTCTAAGTAGGGCCGATATTTTTCTTCCAGAGATTTAAATTCAGGATCAGCGACAACATTGCTCATCCTGTTTTGGTAAGTATCAAGGATGCTAGATTGGGTCATTTTTAGCTCTTATTTTTCAATAACTCTACTTTTTCCCGCTCACTTGCCAGTAAACGCTCATAAAGTTGTTTGTTTTCTTCAAAGAGTTCTATAAGCTTATCGATTGGATTAAAGTTGAACGTACTGTAACTACTTTGGGCACCTTGATTATTTGACCCCTCGTAATTATTCTGAATGTTATAAATTGCTTTTTCCTCATCAAAATTCTTAATTGCTTCAACAGGGACTCTCAAAATAGCTGCAATTTGAGCCAGTATTTCGTCTTCAATGGTTTCTTTGGCCTCAAGCAATGAAACTCTTCTCTGGCTCCAATCGTCTCCAAGTTCGATAGCTAACGCTTCCTGTTTAAGACCAAGCATTTCCCTAAAGCGTTTTATATTGCGGCCATGATGAATGTTTTTCGATTCGTTGGTAGCTGTACTCATGGTAGATATAGTGTTTAAGCAAATGTAAGAAAATTTCAATGTTTAAATTAACGGTGTGCTGCGGCTTATGAAGGATAAAATATGTACTAGTACGACTTTCATAGACCGTCGAGGATATTTTAGAGACGTTTAGTAATGGTGGCATTCGCTGATAATGTTCAGTTATCCTGTGTTGAATTAATTGCTTATTGTTACAATTTTTTTAAGGTAACGCAGTCGAACAGGTGTGCAATTACCTCTTTTTATTGGCACACTCAGATTTTTTTGGACAAGGGTGCAACGGCCTGAAGTTGCATCAGGTCTTCTCGTTCCAGAACGAGTGTGCACTATTACACTACCGGGAAATCTTGCGAAAACACCCCAATGAAACCCGCTTAAACGGGTTTCAGGCTTTCCTATGCCCTCCCCGAAAGTCTTCGAATAATGGTGGGGAGAAGGGGACTGGTTCTTTATGTTTTAGGCTGGCGTTGAGCGCCGACTATTAATTTCATATTCTCTGGAGCACAACGTTCAAAACGTTCATTGCGCCATTCGACAAAGTTAAGGTTTTGTTCAGAATTAACTTCATCTCCTAGGTAATAACGTTTGTTTTCGTGAATAAACCCGAAGAAACGGGCGTTGCCTGAACGGTACAATCCCACTACCTGCGCTGCACCGCCAACAGTATAATCTTTTGTCTTTTGCAATATTTCCGTGAAACAATGAAATACTGCCCTACTGGTTCGATAATCATTATGTTCAGGTCGATCATATTTTGAATAATATAGTGTACGGAAAGCGACCGCACCGCTTCCTTCTGCGATCACAAGTTCAGAGATATTATTAATAATAACACTTTGGCAATTAAACTGCAAGATCTTACTCCAACCGATTCGATGGCAGAAAAACTTGGTCCCTGCTCTTGTGCAATGAATTATGACAAAATTTTTCCTTTTAGAAAGAGGGTAAGAGTTTAAATTAGAGCTAATAAAATTGAAGATACGGTCAAATTTATCCATGGGCATCATATCACCGGTAAATATTAACCCATCATCAACGCTGTTTTTTAATTTACTAATAACGGTACTAGCAAATGTAACGTCTCCTACATAGCCGAAAATATCAGGTGAAGATTTAGAGCCAAAAACTTTTTGACCGCCGTCGAATACCTTACCTTTTTCCCAACTGATGCGACTATCCGTTGTAATATAAATTGAAGAGTGCCTTAACCCTTCCTTTTTGTTATCTGATGCAATCCAGGTTGCTAGTAAGGTCATGTATTGTAAATGAAATAAATAAACAAATAATACAAGTATTAACCGAATGACAAAAGTTGTTTTGGCCGAGCAGTTAAGCCAATTCAATGACGCAAAAATAACTGCAACTTGTTTTCACTCAGCTCGCTGTTCCAGATGCTTCCGGCCTGTTTAAATTGCCTATTTAAGAGCATCTGAAACATTCGATTCCCACGTCTAATTTCTGTCGAAGCCATCAAATTACCATCACCATACACTTCAAGTAGTCTATCAAATATCCCAGATGAAATACGATTTCCTTCAAATTTTGGAACTGTGTAAAAGTAGCCCACTTCCCAAGCAAACTTTTCACTTAAAGTTGGAATATTTGCTTTGGCGATTTGAAAATCACTTTTAGTTTTTGGCTTTATGGCTCCGATTGCAATTACATCTTCCTGAAATGAAGCTATTCCTAATATCTTGCACCTTGCTATTTTTTCAAGTGTCGGATTCCGAACTTTATTTTGTTTAATCAGCAGCTTTAAAAACAATTGTTTCTCAGCATTTGAAAACATTTCGGGCCTGTCTATCTTATAGTCGATTTCTTGGGAGTTAATAAGCATTTGATTAATCTTTCTCAAACTCAGTTTTACTTGAATAAAATTTTTCCACGAATGCTATAAGAGTTTTCCGTTCATCCGTTTCATAGCCCAATTTATCAATGGCCCCGAGATGGATTGCTTTGCTAATTATATAATTAATCATTTGATCACTTACATTATCAATATTATTCCTAGATATATCTGGAATAAACTTTCGCGATTTTATATTGGTAACAATTGTAGCTATATCAAAAACTGAGGCGGTAACGGGTAAATTAAAATGGAAATCTTTTATTAAAACATTCCTGATGAATAGCTCTTTTCTTGGTGAGGAAGGGGATGAATAATACCAATAGGGCCGCTGGCTTATTTCAAAAGGAAGATAAAGCTCGTTTTTACGACCTTCAAATAACTTGGTAGTTTCAACAAAAACATAAGTTGGATACCGAGATAGCTGTCCAATATCTACTAAATCTTCAAAAGTTACATTGTCCAAAAATTCGTTTCTTTTTGTAATTTCTTCTTCACGTAAGTTCTTCTGGTATTCTTTAGGTATTAAAATCGTTATCCAATTAAGCTGGTCTTCAAGCTTTTCTATTACTTCCTTCGTATCATCACCAGTAAATTTCATACCACTCGAAAAATCCTCGTCATTGTCAGAATCGATGATTGGTATAGTTAGATATTTGATCTCATCTACATTCGTATAGTCGTCGATATTAATTTCTGAAATATCACTCACTTTTACCAACCATTCTCTTTTTGGGGTAAATATATCATCCTCTTCTTCACTTTCTTCCGGATATTCTTTCGGTGGATTATAACGGTAAATTTCTTCATCAAGTGGAATTTCATTGAAGCTTGTTATAAAATTCGTTTTATTTCTAATGAGAGCATAACCCTCAATATCATTTAAATAATCTGAAAGCCAAATTTTAATAAAGCCTTTTTCGGCAGGCGTGCCGTCAAATAATTCATTTTTTATATCAAACTGTGTTTCAGGCTGCTCCAGTAGTTTAAAATTAATACCGTCAGTTAAAAAGAATCTGCTTAGAAACTCCTTAACTTTAACTACCTGGTTTTCAAATACACCGATGAACGGAGTATAACTTAAGATAACCTCAGTTCCAAAGAATGTAATATCTTCTTTTTCAGTTAAAGATGTCCATTCGTTACCTTTTTCTAATTGAATTAGATATTGAAATTTAGATTGGTAATGCCTAGTCCGCACGGTAACTTTATCAGAGAGCATGAAACATGATAGAAAGCCAATTCCATAGTTCCCAATTGGTTTATAAGCGAGGTCTTTAAGTAAAAACTCAAATGATTGATAGTAGGAGACACCAATGTTTAGAAAGTGGTTCTTTATGATGTCTATCGACATGCCGACTCCATTATCTTTAATAATAACCTGGCTTTTTTCCTTATCTATAATTACCCTGACCCTTGGTTCATAAGGATCATCACCAAAAGCTATTTTTTCATTTTCCTGTCTTATTCTACAAGCATCCAACGAATTTTGAATCAATTCTCTTAGGCCTAAAGATTTATTACCATAAATCTTTTCTCCCATTAATAATGAGCTAATCGCTTCAAATTTTAAGGTCATTTTGTAACCTGAAAAAGTATAGCCTTCTGTTTGAATGTTTACTTTGGGTTTTTCATCGAACGGTAGGTTATACTGATTTTTCATCGATGACACTAAAGCAATGGCCCCTACGAGTTCTGTTTCAACCCAATCTATATAGGTTAATATTTTGCGATGGATATCGGCGTTTTTCGATTTGCCATGAAAAACAATGTTGCGTTGATGCGTTTTTTCATTTTCAACAATCTTGTCATTGTTAAATATTACGAAATGTTGTCTCCATTCTTCATCGCTCTTGCCTTTTGGAGCGATTAACTCGTACAACTTGTATGGCGTTCTATTTCCGTCAATATCAAGTATATCCCCTAATCTCAAAATGCAGGAAATAAATTGCGCATTGAAGGAATAGTTACCGCGAATATCATGGGTGTTTAAATGTGCTTTTATCCAATCATAGTCTTTAGTATGGCTTTCGCAAATAAGCGCTAATTCTTCTGTGTAGTCTAGACTAGCCAAATCTGGAATAACCAATATTGATTTTAGATTTTCTCTGATGTATCTACCTGACAAGTCAGCATGTATTCTTCGCACATATTCCTGTATTGCTGCAACATCGTCGTTGTCCATTAAACGCAACATTGTGGAATACTTAAAATTTGAAAACGGAAAGTCGTCTCTTTTAATGAGTTCAATATCTGCTTCACTTATGGCCATACCTACGTCGTGAAGTAACGCAGCACAAATGAGTAAGGTTATTTCGAGTTCAGACAACTCAGTAATATTGGCAACCAACTTTGCCATATAGTTGATTATACGAAACGAATGACTTGTATTATGCAGAGTATATTTCGGAAAAATTGCCGGAATCCTATTGTCTAAACTATCCTTAACATTGTTGTAAATACCAGTTACGACGGGAAGAAATGAACTGTTCAATCCAGTCAAATACTTGACCAATTCCAGTTCATCAAACTTTAATGAATTATCAATTTTTGTCATTATTTAAATAGAATGTTTAGGATTTCTTTAAGCCATATTTTAATTCTCTCTCCTTAAAAGCGTCCTCTCCACCTTCTAAAATATCGCAAACATGCTCTTTGATGCCCATCTGGTTTAAAATTCCAATTGCTTCTGCATTCGTGAATGAATTTTCAAGAGATCCGGTAACATATTCAAATTGGTAGATTTCATTGTCTTTACTATTATCTTGACCTTTTTGATTTGCAATAATTATATTTTCTGCGTCAGTAGGGACGATGAGGTTAGCATTATGTGTGACAATGATTATTTGCCTGGTAATTTTCTTTTCTTTTATAAATTCTTTTAATTCTTTATAAACTGTCCTATTATCCAAGTTGTCCTCCGGCTGATCAACCAAAATTGGATATTCGGCATTACTTAAGTGGAGAATCAAGAACAACAATATCATTCCCTTTTTGCCTGGAGACATTTTTAAAATGCTCTCCTCATTCTGAGATAACTCGTATCTAATAATAAAATAGTCCTGAAATAATTTTTTTGAAACAGTCTGAACATCTCCGCCCCTATTGAATTTGATATTATTAGCATTGTAATTTTGAATTTTGTCAAAAAGGTCTTCCAGATTTTTTAGATGTTCAGCGGGCTTGAAGATATAGTTATTATCGGTATCGATATAGGGGCCCGTTTTCGCAGATAAATAGCCTTGATTATTTAGCAAGCTCAGAGCTGTGTCTCCAAGCTTTCTCCGGTCAAAACCTATTTTACAGCTTAGTACAATTCCTTTATCTACACTGATTTCGCTAAATGACGGATTTGAATTAACCATATCAGCAATAGATTTATAGCTGTCATAAATACGTTGATAAGCTTTTAAAAACCCCTGCTTGGCAGTGGCTTTATTATCAATAAGCGTTTTTTGTTCGGTTTCTAATTCATCAATTTCGTCCAGAATTAGTTGCTCAGCTAATATTACTTCGTTTAATTCATCTAATTTTTCTTGGTTATGAATTTTGGAAATAAAAGGGGCCAGTAAGTTTCGGTAATAGCTTAATCTGTCTTCATTTATGGTAAGCCATTGGTCAATTCGTTGTATAGTTTCGGAATTTTTAGCGATCAATTCGTCAAGAACATCATTGATTCGTTTATTGTCAGCTAGAATATCTTTACTGATCATCCCACTGATAAATTGATTACTCAAAAATTTTGCGATGGAATTTATATGAATGTTATTTAACGACGGACCTAAACTGTTTTTAAGGTTTGTCAAATGTGTGAGATATTCCTTTTCATACAATGATTTCAGCGCCGAAAGATTAGTAAATCTACGTGTAAAAACATTTTGTTGAGATTTCAATTCTTGATACCGAAGTTCTTCTTCTTCTGTAAAACCAGATTGTTTCCTTAGCTCATCTATTTCCTTAGTTTTTTGAGCAACATTGTTCTGTCGAGCCTTTTTATCCCCTTTAGATTTTATGCTAGTTGTGTTCTTTTCAATTTCGTCATCCAATTGATAAAAAGTTTCTAATTCACTCGTAAGGGTAATTTTATTTTCCTGAATAATTTTGGATTGAACATCATATAAAGTCTTAAATTCTGGTTTTTGTTCAAGGATTCCCTGAATGAGTTTTCGTAATTCTGGCTGACCACCTTTCTCGGCCAAATAATTAATGTACATTTGTGGCACGTAGGTAATTTGTCGCGATTTTTCCGTCGACGCATCTTTTAATTTATAAGATGCACCATCCTGCCAAATAACTTCAAAATCAAAATCCGCATCTTGCTCAAAATCATAGTCGATCTCTAATTTGCTATCTGAAATCTTTTGTTGTACTTGGTTAGGGTCGATACTTTTTGCGATATAATACAACAAGATCGATTTCCCAGATGACTTGCCGCCTATTATACCATTGAGTTTATCATTTATTTCAATATAATTCTTCGGGAATGCATCTGACGAAGAACTGCCCATAAATCTGACTTTATCAATAACAAGGTAATCGTTTTTGACTTCAGGCTTTTCTTTATCAATTCTAACTCTTGAAAATGGTTCAAAAATTATTTGCTTGAATCCTTCAAACGTTGGATCGGCTTTAATCCACAAAAAATGTCCATCTCTATCTGGACTTCCAAAATCCTTGAGGCATCTTGCATCGGAGGCAGTTGTGTAAATAGTTTTCGATTTAAAAAGCAAAGGTTGAGAGTCGATATACTGTGCGACTTTGCTTATACTGTCCTTACTATTCCCCTGCAGTATAATTGAAGGTATGTAATTAAATATATTAGAAAGGTGAGTTCGATCGGTTTTTCCTCTCTCCTGGAATAGGCCATTATTTGAGTTACAATGAGGAAAAATAAATACGCCGCCCGATTGTAATATCTCATCCATAACAGTCATTGGCGACTGATTTGATAATGTCAGTACTCCACCGGTAGTTGGCGAATCAATATCAATTTTGGATAGAAAAGTCTTAATTCCTTCCGAAAAAGTACCTTTCCCATATGGCGGATTGTTGAAATAGGCGAGCACATGAATTCCGCCGACATTGATTTCAACGCCACTTAAAACTTTACATGTACTAGTAGCCGAGTAGTTTATAAATTCATCTATGAGTGTGTCATCATGGTAATTGTGATCCGTTATTCCAATTAAGGCTAGATGAGGTTTATAGGTATCTATGAAGGCGAAAGTATTTCTCACATAATTAACACACCTTTCTTTTTTAGCAATCCTTGCATCACCAAAGTATTCTTTGGAATCAAAAAGTAACGCGTTGGCTTCGCCTCCAACTTTGTCTACATATGTTTGCCATTTATCGGGATCGGCCTGTTTAAACTGTGTATAATATTTACTTAAAGACTCATATCTGTCATCTAAAATGGTTTGAATTTGTAAATCCCATATTCGCCATGTCGCGCCCTTAATATATTGGTTCATTAGTTAAGTTTTAGGTTGAGTTAAATATAATTAATTTATAATTGGTTAACTTTAAAAAAATAAAGATAAGTAATAATCTAACCACAACAATTTAGACGATCTGAACATCAAGTATCTATTCACCGAACCCAAACAGAGCCTTTTCGACAATAGATAACTATTTATTATCGACTGTACACTTAAAATGGTCATCCATTGGTTAGGTTCATTTAGATACAATGCTTAAACAAATGCCTACTTAACACTTATTCGAAGTTACAAGTGCGTGCTAGTTCCGTGCGATTAATATTTGATAGCCGTTTTGATCGCTCCAATTAACTTATTTCAAAGAAGTAATTAAAATGATTTTTTTGACTTAAAAAAAGAAATATAAACCTACGTAAAGTGTTGGACCTATGTTAGACCCAAGAAAAAAGGACTTAGATTTTTCAATCGTAAGTCCTTGATTTTCAAGTCGGGATGGCGGGATTCGAACCCACGACCTCCAGCACCCCATGCTGGCGCGATACCGGGCTACGCTACATCCCGAATTAATGTATAGCCGGGTTGCAAATATAATTGTTGCGGTATAAAATCAAAATGATGTGTATTAAACATCTCATTAAATTCAAGCTTGCTTTAAGGTTGTTCGGTAATTAATTAATTCCAAATTCAAATCCTTTAATAGGTGTGGTTATAGGCATCGATTTGTTCAACAAGATCACTTTTTCATCATATTCCGCTTTAGTTAAAACGTCATTCTCTAACAGCCATGTTAGGTTGTTATATTGGAGTTCATAGCTTAAGTTGAAATTAAGCTGACCATAAAGTTCCATAAGATGCTCTTTCCTTTTAAATCTCACATGATTTACAAAATCGCCTAATTGCTGTTTTGATGGCCTGTTGTAAAGAAATTCGACAGCATTGGTATTATTGGATTTAACTAAATAATACGATTTTTTATAGGTGACAAAGTAAGCGACAGCAAAAGAGATACCTGGAAGCAAATAAAATAATTCGGCCCCTGTTTCTACATCTCCGCCCGATAATCTGTCGGCAAACAGAAATATCGAGATAAGGGTCAAAATGACAGAAGCAGTCAAGAAACCCCTAACATCGTTATGTGACTCAATTACTCTTGTACCCATGTGTTCAAATTTAAGCTCATATTCGTGGGTTCTGAAAAATCGCTTATACTTAACGTGCAGCCCGTTGTCTGTTAGGTTAAACCATCGTTGATCAAATAACCTTTTCTGATAAAAATCGCATTGCATTTTAAACCGATGTTTGATAACAGCTAATATAGTATTTTGAAAGTGATACCTTGGCTTATGGTGTAATGTCCGGGGTTAATCCTCCGCCAAAGTAAAACTTATCGGCAAAGAATATTCCTTATCAATCGCTTTACCATTAAGCCTTGCGGGTACCCAAGCCGGCATCAACCGCACTACCCGCAAGGCTTCTGCATCAAAAGTTGTATATAACGGGCGTATCACTTCCGGCTTAATGATCCTGCCGTTTTTGGCTACAATAAATTTAACTATCACGCGACCCTGAACATCGATATAAGGTTCCGGCCAACGGAGGTTTCTTTTCAGGAAAGAACCTGAGCTATCTAAGCCACCCGGAAATTGGGGGAGTGAATCTGGTAAAGTGGCAATTTCCTTTTTTTTGCTTACAGATTGTGCTTTGGCATTTATAGTATAAAGAGATAGGATTAAAATGCAGATGGTTAACAGGGTTTTCATTTGTGAATAGGAGGTTTTTAATAATTAACGCCTGGTATGATAAATAGTATCATGTACAGCAATAATTATCAATATTACAGTAGCAATTACACCTATGGGAAGGGTAATGACTAATAGCCACCCTGTAACTGCCAAGGGATTAAGCACGTTCCCGAAAGCGATGCCTGCTCTTACACATTGGTCTGTTCCGGCCTCGTTGATGTTACAGTTAAGGCATTTGCCTATAAAGCCTGCCAGCATCGCTGTAAAAAAAGGTAACAATGCAAGGAGTGCTATATAGAGATGATACAACAGCACTTTTTTCACTTTGATCTCATCACGAAATAATATCGGGCGCATAAAGATAAAGTTATAAATAAGCGCTGATAATGGTACTTGTGTAACAATAACAAATGCGCGAAAGGTATACTACACCATATCCATCAAGAACAGCAAGTATAAGGGAGCTTCTCAAAATTGTCATTCTGAGGAACGAAGGATCTTCTTCGCTTAGCATATCCGTTATGCATGTTGCAAAAGATCCTTCGTTCCTCAGAATGACAAAAAATGATAGGGTTACTCTATCTCATCTCCATCCCTAATAGCATCACTCGCCTGCGTAATGATCTTCTCATTAGGCTTCAACCCGCCAAAAACCTCGGTCGAATCGTGAGTGCTTAGCCCTTCCTTTACATCAACCAGTTTGGCTTTGCCGGCTTCAACCACCACCACATACTCCCGCTCGGTAGAGCGTACGATGGCCGTGTTGGGCACCAGTAATGATTTCGCGCCTGAGAGCATCGGGATCTTTACTTCGGCGTACATGCCTGGTTTCAGGTTGTTGTTTTTGTTTTCAACGTCGATCTCTATCGCTTCAGATCGCATGCTACCCAGCGCGTTGGCCGAGCGACTGATCCTGGCTGTTTGCTGTGAGCCGGGCATGGCGTTAAAGGTGAAAGTAACGGGTTGTTTCAGGTCAACCTTATCTACATAGTTTTCGGGGATGGCCACTTCAAGGCGCAGCTTGCGGGTATCCTGCAGTATCAGCATCGGGATATCTGCCGCTTTGCCGGGGGCTACTAATGCCCCGGGCGATACGTTACGCTGCACTATCATGCCATCAAAAGGGGCATACACGTTAAGGTAGCCCTGCATGGTTTTTACCGAGGCCATGTTGGCGCGTTCGGCTTCGGCAATGGCATTGTCGGCCCGCATACGGGCGCTGGCATTGTCAAGGTCGAGGGGGGATACCGAGCCGGGTTCGGCGGCGGCCTGTTTCAGTCGGTTGTATTTTTCTTTACTGGCATTGGCAGTTTCCTGTGCCTGTAAAAAGCGGGAGTTGGCAGCCTGGAATTGTGATTCCATTTCGGGCGCTTCGAGGGTAAGCAGCAGTTCGCCTTTTTTCACTATCGAACCACGATCTACACGTAAGTCTTTTACAAAGCCGTTAACCCGCGGAAAAATGTTTACCTCGTTAAAAGGCTTCAGCTGCCCCGGCAGGCGGGCCGAGCTGGATAGCGCCTTTTCGTTAACGGTGCTTAAAGGATATTTTTTGCCCGATGGGGATTTATTTTCGGTAAGGTCTACCGGTTTTTGGTTGCCCCCGCATGCCGCGAAAAAGCAGGCAATAAAGGCGGGAATGATGATATGTTTGGTTTTCATGATTATACTATGGTGAGGGTGCTTTCTGTGGTTTCTTCTTTTAGTTGTTCGTCGGGCATTAATGATGGCGATTGGTAGGTAGTTTTTTCCTGTACCCATGCAAATACCAGCGGCAGGATCAATAAGGCCGCCAGGGTAGAGGCCAGCAAACCGCCAATAACCGCGCGGCCAAGCGGCGCGGTTTGTTCGCCCGATTCGCCCATGCCCGATGCCATCGGGATCATCCCGGCAATCATGGCCAAACTGGTCATTAGTATGGGGCGCAGCCTGATGGATGCACTGGTTACAGAGGCGCGGGTAGCATCGCGGTATTCAAGCCGGAGTTTCTCGGCATTGGTAACGATCAAAATGGCGTTGGCCACCGATACCCCGGTAGACATGATCATCCCCATATACGATTGCAGGTTAAGTGTAGACCCGCAAATGAGCAGCGCCGTGATGGACCCCAAAATAACCGCGGGCACGGTAGATAGTACCGTAAGCGAAACTTTAAACGATTGGTAATTGGCTGCCAGCAATAAAAAGATCACCAAAATGGCAAAGGCCAAACCGTTTTGCAAACTGGTTAAAGTTTCAACCAACAAGCTCGACATCCCTTTTACCTCGGCTATTAAACCTTTTGGTGGATCGCCCACCTCGGCCAGTGCTTTTTGTACCGCCGAAGTAGCCGTACCCAGATCTTTTTTATAAATGTTGGCGCTCACGGTCAAAAACCTCCGCGGACCGCTGCGGTCATATTCGCCGGGGGCATATTCTGTTTTAAATTCGGCCACATCGGCAAGGGTAGGGCTGCTCTGGCCTTTCACCAGCGGGATCTCCTTCAGCTCGTCCATAGTGTTCATCACGTACTCGGGCACCTGTACCTGCACCTGGTAGGTATAGGCCGATTTATCATCCAGCCACAGGTTTTTTTCGGTGAAGCGGCTTGATGAGGTACTTGCCGTAACCGAGCGGGCAATATCTTTAATATTAAGGCCCAGCTGCGATACCTTCAGCCTATCCAAAGTAATAGATACCACCGGGAAGCGCTGCGGCTGATCTATCTGCACATCGCGCAGGTAAGTGATCTGTTTTAAACGGCTTAGCACCTTGTTACTATACTCCTGGATCTGCTGCATGCTTTTGCCGGCCACCTGCACCTGGATAGGGGTAGATGCACCCTGGCTCATGATCTTCTCAGTCATGTCGATAGGTTCAAAGCTGATGCTCATTTCGGGCATCTCATGCGCTATGTTTTTGCGCAGGGCATCCTTTAGCTCATCCATGTTTACCTTATAGTTTTCATCAAGGTTAACCTGCAAAACGGCCTCATGCGTTCCGGTATTAAACACATACAGATTACTGCTGCCAAAGCTGCTGGGGATAAGGCCAATATAACCCGACGAAATTTCAACATGGTGGTTCACCGTTTTATCGATGATAGTAAGCACCTGTTTAAATTTATCTTCGGTACGCTCCAAACGGGTGCCCTCGGGTTCTTTAATCCGCACCTGGAACTGGCCGTTATTAAGCTTAGGCATCATATCTTTTCCTATCACCACAAAACCAACAGCCGCCAAACCAATTACACCAATAAGGTAAACCAGTATGATAGTTTTTTTGCGCCCCATCCACCGGCTGATGATTTTCATGTAGCCCATTTTTACGCGCTCAAACAGGTCGTTCTTTTCAGGGTGTTCCTGCTCATTTTTCAGGTGATCGTTTACTTGTTGTTCTTCGGGGCGATCTAAAGCTTCGCCGGCATGGGCGTGTACTTCCCCGTGGTGATAATGCTGGTATTGCTCGGCTTTGATGAGCCAGTTGCTCATAATAGGCACCAAAGTTTGCGCTATCACGTACGATACGATCATGGTTAAACCTATCGACATGGACAGCGGCAAAAACATCGCCTTCGGCACGCCATTCATCATAAACGATGGCGCGAATACGGCCAGGATACAAAGCAGGATCAGCAACAAAGGAAACGCGATCTCCTCGCAGGCATCAAAAATAGCCTGCCGCTTAGATTTGCCCATCTCCAGGTGCTGGTGAATATTCTCGATGGTTACCGTGGCCTGGTCCACCAAAATACCTATGGCCAAAGCCAGGCCGCTCAAAGTCATGATATTGATGGTTTGGCCGAAGAGGCTTAATAATAACACACCGATGAGGATAGATACCGGGATGGTAATTACCACGATGAGGCTGCTTCGCCAGTCGCGCAGAAACAGCAGTACCATTAAGCCGGTGAGTAAAGCGCCGAGGCCGCCCTCGGTCATCAGGCTTTTTACCGAGTTTACTACGAATATAGATTGGTCAAACTCGTACGAGATCTTCACATCATCGGGCAGCAGGTTCTGCATTTCGGGCAGTTTGCTTTTCAGGGTTTGTACCACCGTCCAGGTAGATGCATCGGCGGTTTTAACTACCGGGATGTACACCGAGCGCTTGCCGTTAATGAGGGCGTAATCAACCGTAACATCGGTACCGTCGCTTACCCGGGCTATATCTTTAATGTAGATAGGCACGCCGTTTTTGGTGATCACCGGGATATTGCCAAAATTTTCGCTGTTGCGGATGAGCGAGTTTAATGTGGTTAGGTAGATGGTATTATCAAGCCTTAAATTGCCGGATGGTGCCATGGTATTGAATTTGGATAGGGCCTCAACTACCTCATCGGGCGTAAGGTTATAGCTCCGCAGTTTACTTGGGTCGATACTCAGGATAATCGATCTGGCGTTAGAACCAAACGGCGGCGGTGCCGATAAGCCCGGAATGGTGGCAAACATAGGCCTGATGCGGGTGGCCGCCATATCATAAATATCCTTCAGGCTGGCGGTTTTACTATCAAACACCAGCTGCCCAACCGGTAACGACGAGGCATCAAACCTCACCACCTGCGGCGGCAATGCGCCAGGAGGGAAAAAGCTTTGCGCACGGTTTACCTGTAAGGCTACCTGGGCGCTGGCCTCGGCCATGTTAGTGCTTTCATAAAACGAAAGCTTGATTAAGGTAAGCCCCTGGATGTTTTTACTGCTGATGTTTTTAATGCCGTTTACATACAGGAACTGATCCTGCAAACGGGTACTGAAAAACCCCTCCATTTGTTGGGGCGACATGCCCCCGTACGATTCGATTACATAAATAGTAGGCAGGTTAAGCTGCGGAAAAATATCTATGGGGATGTTGATTGCGGCAAGTACGGCAAAAATTAAAAGGCTGAGGGTGATAACCACCGTTGTGATAGGCCTTTTAAGCGCGGATGTGACCATTGACATAGTGTTCGATTTTAGTTTAAAAGGTTTAAAA
The DNA here is from genome assembly GCF_039839285.1 of Mucilaginibacter sp. CAU 1740. NCBI lineage: Bacteria > Pseudomonadati > Bacteroidota > Sphingobacteriia > Sphingobacteriales > Sphingobacteriaceae > Mucilaginibacter > Mucilaginibacter sp. CAU 1740. Next base: position 169,147 of record NZ_JBDOQS010000001.1, read on the forward strand.
CAGTGTTCACCTCGTTGCCGCTCAATGCTTTCTGGAAAAGCGCGCTCGAAAACGCATACCGAGCCTGCACATAATCGGTTTCGGCACGGTAAAGGATGTTGAGGGCGGCATTCAGGTCGATGATATCCGTTAACCCGTTTTTGTACAACGATAGTTTTTGGCGATAACCGGCATCGGCGGCCCTTAACTGGTTGGGGATCTCCTTAAGGCGGGCGCGTGCCGTGTTCAGTTCAACATCGGCCTGGCTGATGCCTAAGGCCAACAGCGATTTTTGCTCGTTCAGTTGCTTTTGGGCGTAATCAATAGCGGCCCTTTGGGTAGTTAATTTTAAATGCCTCCGCCTGATATCAAACAGGTTGTACGAGATGCCGATGCCCACCAAATAGTTATTCCGGTCGAACCCCCAGCCGCTGGATAGGCTGTTGAAGCGATCATTGGCATCCACACTCGATCCTCGGCCCCAGGCTGCGGCCTCGAGTGATATTTTAGGGTTGTACTGCTTTTTAACCAGGTTTTCCTGCGCAAGGCTGTTTTGCAGCAGCGATTTGTAGTAGTTAATAAGCGGATGGTTGGTAGTATCCGCATCCGAAATAGCGGGCAACAATACCGATGCCGTTAACCGGGTTTCGATGGTAGTATCCGGAACGATATTATCTGCCGGTAAGCCGCTCATCTGGGCCAAGCGCAACTGCACCTGTTTAAGCTGGTTATCCAGTTCTATATTATTCAGGCGAGCTTTGGATAGCTCGGCCTCAGTAATACTGGTATCAACGCCCGGCCTTACACCACTTTTGGCCAGCGACCGGATTGACCTTACGATCTCCTCATTACGGCGAATGTTTTTTTGCTGTATGCTGATATAATCCTGCAGGCGCAGCAATTGCAGGTAATAACCTATAGCATAGGTTTGCAGCTGATATTTTGATTGCTGAAACTGATCCTGTGCCAGCTGCACTTCCGATCCTGCTACTTTATTCTGCGCCCCATAAGCGCCGAAATTGTACACCTCCCAATCAAGGGCGGCAATGCCAAGGTTGGTGAGTACCGCGCTGGTTTTGCTTTCGGTACGCACCCCGCGCGAGTTGGAGGGGATAATGCCGAAGCCAAAGTACGGCCCGGCGGTGTTGTTGTTGGTACCCACATCGGCCTGGTAGTTTAGTTTAAGGTTGGGTAACCAGTTGTTACGGGCCTCAACGGCCTGGGCCTGTTTAATGCCAATAGCCGCCGAATCGGTAATTAAGGAGGGGGCGGTATTGCCAATTTTGCTTAAAAGCGTTTTTAACGTAAGCGGTGGTATATTTTGCTGCGCAGATACGTTACCGGCCGTTAGCAGTAACAGTACTATGCACAAATACCTGTTAAGATGTTGCATCTTATGTTTGATGAATGATTTAAAAATTAAGAAAACGGGTTGAGGGGCTTACGGGAAGGAAGGATGGGGTTGTGGCAATTACTCCTCCACCCGTCATTGCGAGGTACGAAGCAATCCCCGATTTACAGAGCCGCTATGCAAATCCGACCTGTATAGTTTGGGATTGCTTCGTACCTCGCAATGACGGATCAGGCAATAAAAGCCCTAACAATCTTCGCGTAAGCAAAAGCAGGATGGTGTAAGCGAAAAAGAAGATCAGATAGTAAGCTTGCCCGATAGCAAGTACAATGGGAGAGAACCATCAACAACCGAAGCCGGACTATCAGAAAAAATACCTTTCGGCTTTTTGTAGTTGCCGAAAGTAAATGGGAAAATAATATTCAGTAACGATGAAAATAACAACAGCAAAGGCACAATGGGATTGGCCAAACGTTGCCGTACGTAATCCGGGTGCGATTCGCTGGTTTCGTTAAATTCCTGTTTGCGTTTGCTAAAAGCCTTGATCAATATGGTCATACTGGTTTCGGATTTGAGCTGCTCGTAATAGCTAAAGCCAATAAACGGCTTCAGCGCCAACATCAGCACTGCAATACAAAGGCAATATTTAATTTTTAATCCGGCCACGTTGAGTATCAAACGCAATAATTACCTCAAAGTTGATAAGAAAATGAATAGCAGCTACGTTGTAACAAAAAAGTTGCCTGGGTAGATTTGTGCTATTGATGTTTTTAAAATCAGCTTAATGTTAAAAAATGTTAATTTAATAACGTTTTCGGTGCCGGTTATTTAACTTGTATTACCAATAAGCCGTTATCATAATCAATGCTATTGCTCAGAAAAGCTTACTCGTTGTAAATAATAGATTATTTCACCTATCGGATAAATTATGAACACATCGTTTTTATACAGTTTAAAAGTTTGGCTACTGATGGTGATCGTAGCCCCTCTATTGCACTTGGCCTTATCCTGGTTAATGATTCACGATCCGCAGATCAGTTTGATAGATGAGATCAGAAAAGATTATATCATGGCTGCCGATATAGTGCTGTTGCTTACCATACCGTTTGCCGTCATATTCTGGATCTCGGTTTCATCGCTGTTAAAAAAGCATGGGCCGCAATACGTAAAACAGGCGCTTACCTCGGCTATATTCGCTATCCTCATCCTCGCGTTTTTTGAATTGATGTTAGAAAAAGGCCGCCCATCGGTAACATCAATAGCGGTTATTATTTTCCCTTATGCCATTACCGGCATCATCGGCATCTGGCTGCACGAACTGCAACCCGTTGATGTTGAGGAAGAAATACATACCTGAAAACCGGTACTTATCAATATAAAGTTAAAGTGAATACTATTTTAATTATTATTGCTTTAATTTTTTAACTTAAACCAGTTGTATGTATAAGATTGGCTTCTTTTGCGTTTAAAGGAAGTTATGTGCCATTGATCAACCTGCAGTATGACCCCAACTGAAAATTATGAACTTTTGCTCGGCAAAATAAATACTTTCACCCGGAAGTATTATTTCAATAATTTTCTGCGTGGGTTAATATTTTTAGGTGCCGGCTTATTTTCGGCTTACGTAGTTGTTACCCTTAGCGAATACTTTGGCAATTTCAGTATCCTTTTACGCACCATCCTATTTTACTTTTTCATTCTGCTCAATACTGTACTGATTTGCTGGCTGGTGCTACCTTCATTATTGGCCTGGCTTAAATTAGGCAAAACCTTAACGCATGATGACGCTGCCGAGATCATCGGTAAGCATTTTCATGATGTTAATGATAAACTGCTCAATACGCTTCAACTAAAAAAACTCGCCGCAGCCGATGAAAATCATCGCGCGTTAATAGAAGCCAGTATCGATCAAAAAATAGAAGCGCTTAAACCAGTTAGCTTCCCGTCGGCCATCAACTTAAAAGAAAACACTAAATACCTGAAATGGGTGCTTGGTCCGTTGGGCGTGATTATTATTATTGCTTTTGCGGCACCATCCGTTTTAACCGAAAGTACCAAAAGGCTCATCAGGCATAACGAATATTTTGTGCCCGCCGCTCCTTTTAAATTTGTGGTGATGAACAAAACGCTTTCGGTTGTGCAGGGGGATTATCTGAAGCTCGATCTGAAACTGGAAGGCGATAAGCTACCGGCCGATGTTTATGTAGAAACAGAGAATAATACTTTTAAGCTCGATAAGGAAAATATCAGCAAGTTCCACTATCAGTTCAGCAACCTGCAGCAGAATACTAAATTCAAGTTATCCGGCAATGGTTTTAGCTCGGCTGTGTATGAGATAAAAGTTAATCAGAAGCCGGCTTTGTTACACTTTGATGTTGATCTGGCTTACCCGGCCTATCTGCATAAAAAAAATGAAACCTTGCTGAATGCCGGTGATCTGACTATCCCGGCCGGTACGGTTGTTAACTGGCACCTGCATACACAATATGCTGAATCGCTGCAATTTGATATTAACGGTCAAAGCCGGAAAGCGGTTCCTGCAAAAGAGAATGAGTTTGAATTGAAAGAACGCATCCTGAAAAATTCGGTATATAAACTATTGCCACTTAACACATCGGTAAGCCATAGCGATTCGGCTACTTACCGTATTAATGTGATCACTGACGAGGCCCCGGCTATTTCGGTAGAGGAAAAACCGGATTCGGTAAGCATGAAAGCTTTTTATTTTAACGGGAAAATTCAGGACGATCATGGCTTTTCATCACTCACTTTTCATTATACCATCGAGGCTAACGGCAACAATAAAGCAAAAGAGTTCACCAAAAAAGTGAACGCTGATCTGGCTCAAACCCAAGCCGACTTTTTTTACTATTGGAACCTGAAGGATATGGGCATCAGCCCCGGCGATCATGTAAGCTACTATTTTGAGGTTGCCGATAATGATGGGGTAAACGGTGCCAAAACAGCCCGCACCACCAAACGCACCCTAAACGTGCCTGATAGTAAAGAAATAGAGCAGCAGCTGAACGCCGGCAGCAAAGCCATCAAAGAAAAAATGCAATCGGCCATTAAGCTGGCCGGGCAGGTCGAGCGTGACGCCCAAAAGCTAAATCAAGCCCTGCTCAATAAAAACAATCTGAGTTTTGACGAAAAGAAACAGGTTGAAGACCTGATGCAGAAACGCAAAGACCTGGAAGATTTGGTAAAAGATATCCAGGCTGATAACCAGAAAAACCTTTACAACCGCCAGGAAACCCAGCAGCAAAGCGAAGAGATCATGGCCAAGCAAAAACAGATTGAAGACCTGTTTAACAACGTGCTTGATCAAAAAACAAAAGACCTGCTTCAAAACCTCCAGCAATTATTAAATGAGCAGCAAAAAGATGCCACCCGCGATGAGTTATCCAAAATGCAGATGGATAATAAATCGCTGAAAAAAGAACTGGACAGGGTGCTGGAGTTATATAAAAAACTGGAGTTTGAGCAGAAGCTGAACCAAAACCTCGATCAGCTAAACAAATTGGCAGATGAGCAGCAAAAACTTTCCGAGCAAACGCAGCAACAAGGGGCTGATCAGAAAAATCTGCAGCAGCAACAAGATAAACTGAAACAGGATTTTCAGGATGTAAAAAAAGGATTTGACGAGTTAAAGAAAACCAACGACGAGGCCGAGCGAAAATCCGACTATCAAAACCCTGAAAAAGAAACGCAGGATATTGATAAGCAGATGGAGCAAAGCGCTAATGATCTGCAAAAAAAGGATAACAAAAAAGCATCAAAATCGCAGCAGCAGGCAGCAAAGCAAATGAAACAGCTTGCCGCCAAAATGCAGAAGGATAGTGAAGAAGGCGAATCGAAAGAAAATAATATAGACGCGCAGCAGCTAAGGGAGTTGTTAAAAAGTTTGGTAAACAGCTCCTTTAACCAGGAAAAATTGATGCAAACGCTGAAGGGCACTAACGCCACAGATCCGGCTTATGTAACTCTTTCACAACAACAAAAAGATATTAAAGATAACCTGAAAACCGCCGAGGATAGCCTGTACGCGATAAGCCGAAGGATCCCGCAAATTCAATCGACAGTAAATAAAGAAATAACCAGTATAAATGACCATATTGACCAGGCTTTAGAACAATTGGGCGACAGGCATACACTGGAGGCTAACCGCAACCAGCAATACGCCATGACATCCATGAACAACCTGGCCCTGATGCTGAGCGAGGCGTTGGCCCAGATGCAGAAAATGATGAACAAGGGCGGAAGTGGCAAAGGTAAACAGCAATCCATATCGCAACTGGCCAAAATGCAGCAGCAGCTAAATCAGAACATGCAAAAAGCCCGCGAGCAAATGCAGCAGCAAGGAAACGATGGGCAACAGGGAAAAGGCAAGCAAGGCAGCCAGGGAAGTATGAGCGAACAGTTCGCAAAAATGGCCCGTCAGCAGCAAATGATAAGGCAGGCTTTGCAGCAAATTGACCGTGAAGAAAACAAAGACGGAACTGGTGGGTTAGGAAATCTGGATAAAATATCTAAAGAAATGGAACAAACCGAGCGTGATCTCGTAAACAGGAAGATTACAGATGACGCTATAAAGAGGCAGCAACAAATACAAACGCGGTTGTTAGAAGCTGAAAAGGCCGAGCAGGAACGTGAACAGGATCAGCAAAGGCAAAGCAATGCGGGTAAAAACCTGCCTCCGGGGTATATAAAGGCACTGCAGGGATACCAGCAACAAAGGGCTAAACAAACCGAACAAATAAAAACTGTATCTCCGGCACTCAATTTGTACTATAAACAAAAAATAAAATCTTACTTTGATCAACTTAATGCCAAATAATATGGAACAGGCAAATGTTCAAACCAGCGAGCTTTACACGTTACAGCTGCCATCAAAAATGGATAGCATAACGTTGCTTGAGCAGCTGATAGAAGAAATTGCTGACAAGCATCATGTAGAAGAAGATACTTTTGCTAACATGATGACCTGCCTTAATGAGGCTGCTATTAACGCCATTGTACACGGAAACAAACTCGACGAAAGCAAAAAAGTAATTGTTAACGCCGAGGTTGATTCGAAACGCATTGTGTGGACAATAACAGACGAAGGCCCTGGCTTTGATTATAATAACCTTGCCGATCCAACCGCACCCGAAAACCTGGAGAATTTAACAGGCCGTGGTGTGTTCATTATTAAACACCTTGCCGATCAGTGTATCTTTAATACATCGGGTAACGAATTGGAACTTCACTTTAAGATCTGATGCCCGCGATTAATTTTTTTGAAGAGGATACTACTTTCAAGCCGAAACAAAAAGCTCAATTACGCCAGTGGATAAAGGATACCGTTGTTGCAGAGGGCTACAAACTGAAAGAGCTTAACTACATTTTTTGCTCAGACGCATACCTGCTGCAAATCAATCAGCAATATCTGGATCATGATACTTTTACGGATATCGTAACCTTCGACAACTCGGAAGTAGAAGGTGATATTGTGGGCGATATTTTTATTTCGATAGAGCGCATTCGAGAGAACGGCGATAAATTTAAAAGCGGTGAAACCAACGAATTGCACCGTGTAATTATCCATGGAGCCCTGCACTTGTTGGGTTATACTGATAAAAGTGTTGTTACAAAACAAAAAATGACACAAAAAGAAGATGAGTATCTGGCTAAAAGAAATTTTTAGCTTTACTTTTATGCTGGATTATTAAAAATCAATTAAAAAAACCATGAAAACACTGGCACTCATCATCGCCTTATTGTTCGCTGCAGCACCATCATCAGTATATGATTTTAAATTAAAAACTATTGATGGCAAAGATTTTAGCCTGGCTAAATACAAAGGCAAAAAAGTACTGATAGTTAATACCGCTTCAAAATGCGGCTTCACCAAGCAATACGCCGATCTGGAAAAACTATCTGAGCAATACAAAGGCAAATTGGTAGTAGTAGGTTTTCCGGCAAATAACTTTGGCGGCCAGGAGCCCGGTACCAACCAGGATATCAAAACTTTTTGCAAAGAAAACTTTAACGTAAAATTCCCGATGAGCGGTAAAGTAAGCGTTTTAGGTTTGGATATCGACCCATTGTTCCAATACTTAACAACCGCCCCAAACCCAGAGTTTACCGGCGACATCAAATGGAACTTCGAAAAATTTCTGATCGACGAGAATGGCAAACTGATCCACCGTTTCAGGTCACAAACTACTCCGCTATCAGAGGATATTACTAAATACCTGAACTAAGCGTTAGGATATTTAAGATATACAGGCCCCGGCGACAGCCGGGGCTTTTTTGTTTTATTTGATTTTTTGATATCGTAATTGCACATCAATCGCAATACCTGAACGATGGTTACGTACCAATGGTTTGCGACTGGGGCGTATGACAATAATGAATTTGATTGTGTAAGGGGGAGTTTTTTTATATTAGTGGGATGGATATAAATAAGGTTTGGAGTAGAATTGGTATGCTTGTATTCCTTTTTATAGTGGGAGTTTGGCCTATTTATACTGAAATAGATCTACATTATTTAGAAACCTATAACGGTATCGTACTTGAAAAGCAGGAATCACCGCCCCCTAAAAAAATGCCTGAATTAGTAATTAAAGGCGCGAAGAGAACATTTCCATGTTGGAAATGGGAGGGGATTGATTTTGATTCCGTAGAACTCGGGGATTCGATCGTCAAAAAAAAATATAATAATTTTGCCTATTACTATAAAAAAACATCCGCAGGGAAGTACGTTAAAATTAAACTTAAATACTGGACTCGCACCTTTTAACTTTAGTCGGGGGGCGTGTTTTTCACTACGTTACTTCTAATATAATCGGCTTTTCCATCATGCCATAGGGGATGGTGCACTTTATTAGCGGCAATTTTATATGCCAATATCAATTATCCGGCTCATTTTACATATAAACAACAATCTTTTATATAAACTTGTAGCGCTAACAACTGTTTACCATAAGCAGTACCACCACAAAACATGAGTCAGGATTTTTATCAGGATATATTTGCCAAGCAGCAAAACCTCGAGGCTGTGCCTTCCAATAAGGAAATTACGGCCTGGGCGCTTAAGGTGATTCACCTGCTTTACCCGGAACGTACAGGAAGGCAGTTTGCCTCGGTAGAGCAGCTTAAGGACGAGTTTTTAAGGCTTGAGAACGAGCTTTGCGAAATTATGAAGGCTACCAAAGCTTGCAGTAATTGTGATACCGCCAAGCTGGCCAAAAAGTTTTTTGAAAGCCTGCCAGAGTTATTCAGGATATTGAATACCGATATCCAGGCCATATTTAACGGCGACCCCGCGGCAAGGAGCGAATTTGAAGTGATCAGGAGTTATCCGGGCTTTTATGCCATATCGCTTTACCGGGTAGCGCATAGTTTGTATATTGACGATATCCCGCTATTGCCACGGATACTGACCGAATACGCGCACTCTAAAACGGGTATCGACATTCATCCTGCTGCCAAAATAGACGAGTATTTCTATATAGATCATGGCACAGGCATAGTAATTGGCGAAAGCTGCGTTATTGGCAAGCATGTAAAACTATACCAGGGAGTTACTCTTGGGGCATTGAGTGTTGATAAAAGCATGGCCAATACCAAACGCCACCCAACGGTACAGGATAATGTGGTGATCTACTCCGGTGCAACCATTTTGGGTGGCGATACCGTGATTGGTCATAATAGTGTGGTAGGAGGGAACGTTTGGTTGACTAAAAGCTTGCCACCAAACTCGAGGGTGTACCATACGCCAAACCACAGGATATTGAAAAGACTGAGCATAAAATTGTTTGGTCATAAAAAATAAAGTATTTACTTTAAGAAGAATATATAATGGCCGGATTAATTGACCTGATAGGCAACACGCCTATGGTAGAAATAAAAAAGCTGAACCCCAACCCCAAAGTGCAAATTTTTGCCAAGTTGGAAGGGAATAACCCGGGTGGGAGTGTTAAAGACCGCGCATCGCTTAACATGATCCGTAGCGCTATTGAACGTGGCGAGATCAAACCCGGCACCAAACTGATTGAGGCAACCAGCGGAAATACAGGAATAGCACTCGCTATGATAGCCCGTTTGTTTAATTTGGAGATAGAACTGGTAATGCCATCAAATTCTACCCGCGAACGTACCCTTACCATGGAGGCTTTTGGCGCTAAAGTTACCCTGCTGGAAGGTATAGAACTTTGCCGCGATTATGCCGAAGAAAAGGCCGCTACCGGCGAGTATTTTTTGCTGAACCAGTTTGCCAATCCCGATAATTACATGGCGCATGTTAAAAGTACCGGCCCCGAAATTTGGAAAGATACCGAAGGTAAAATAACTCATTTTGTAAGCGCCATGGGTACCACCGGTACTATTATGGGCTGTTCGAGGTATTTAAAAGATCAAAACCCGGATGTGCAGATAGTAGGCTGCCAGCCAGTTGAAGGTTCGTCGATCCCAGGCATCCGCAGGTGGCCGGAAGAGTATTTACCGAAGATATTTGATGCTACACGTGTTGACAGGGTGATGGATATATCGCAGGAAGAAGCTACACAGATGTCCCGTCAAATGGCAAAAGTTGAAGGGGTTTTTGCAGGAATGAGCAGCGGTGGTGCGTTATCAGCGGCCATACGATTAGCAGAGGAATTGGAAGAAGGCGTGATCGTATTTATTTGCTGCGATAGGGGGGATAGGTATTTGAGCAGTGAGTTGTTTGGGTAGATAGAAGCATATTATCAGGATTTCCCCTCCAAGTCATTGCGAGGTACGAAGCAATCGCACGGAAGCAAAGCGGCTATACAAGCTCGCCCTGTACAGTTCGCGATTGCTTCGTACCTCGCAATGACGTGGAGGTAATAATATCTTATAAAGTTGTGTATTGATAACCGACCCTATTATAACACCTCAATTCTTTTCAACTCATCTTCCAAAGCCTCCGAAGATGTAAAATGGATACTTTTAATCCCCATTTGCTCTGCCGCTAAAATATTGCGATAATTATCGTCAATAAATAAAGCTTCATCTGCTTTAACATCATACCTATCAAGTAAAAGCTGGTAAAAAGCAGGTGTAGGTTTCCGCATTTTCTCGGTACCTGATACCACAACGCCGTCAAACCAACCTAAAAAATCAAAGCGCTCCAAGGCGATAGGAAAAGTTTCGGCCGACCAATTGGTTAACGCATATATTTTGTATTTACCGCTTGCTTTTAATTGTTTGAAGATCTCGACAGTGCCGTGCAAAGGTTCGCCAAGCATCTCTACCCAACGGCTGTAAAAAGCGCGAATGTTGGCTTCATGTTCGGGATGTTGAGCTACAAGCAAGTCTGTGCCCTCTTGCAATGAACGACCGGCATCCTGTTCCTCATTCCAATCAGAAGTGCAGATGTTAGTCAGGAAATCTTTCATCTCCTGTTCGTCGGTAAACAGGGTGCGGTATAGATAGCGCGGGTTCCAGTCAATTAAAACGGCACCCAGATCGAAGATGATGGTGTTGATCATTTTGTTTTCACGTGCATTTCATGCACCTCGGCCTTGGTAACCACCGAATCTTTCAGAAAAACTACCAATGTTTGCTTGTCTACTACAGTGCCTTTACTGTATTTAGAGCTAATCTCATAAACCATACTATCTTTAGTACTAAACTGTGGGCGGTGAAGCAGGTGGATCACCTGTTGATACTTAAGATTGTTGAGCTGCTTGCTGGCCAACAGATCATCAACCATAATTGGGCGGTAGGCAAAGGTAAGGCCATCACCTTCGTCCCATTTATCACGATCAAACTTTTGTTTGCGGCTACAGGCGGTTAAGCCAATCGCTAAAAGACAAATAAATATCAGGGTTTTGTTGAGCATTTTTTGTTTCGGTATTGGATGCCGGTTAAAACCATGTCATTGCGAGCGTAGCGTGGCAACCGCATGCTATACAGAACGGATCTGCATAGTTCGTGATTGCTTTCCCGAAGCGAGTTCGGGACAGGCTGTACCTCGCAATGACATGTTGGTGGTTAAAGCTTCAGCATCTAAAAATACTGAAATTAATCAACCCCTAAAAGGTAACCTTTAAAATCAGCAAAATCTTTACTTATGGCTATAGCCAGTTTGGTTTTTGATTCGAGTTCTTTTACTTGTTCCGGCACATCAATTTTAGCGGCAACCTGCTCACTAAATACATCCGGGAATTTGCATGGGTGCGCGGTTGAAAGGAACACACTGGCGGTATCTGGAGTCACATGATCCTGCTGATAATCGGTAAGGGCCTGCCATGCTATAGCGGTGTGCGGACAAACCACATAATCGTAGCTATCAAATACCCAGTTGATGGCTTTTACGGTTTGCTCATCATCGTATTTAAAACCAACAACAAGCTCTTTAAGCGCTTCAGTATCGTTTTTAAACAGATCGGCAATACGTACCCAGTTGCTTGGGTTACCAACATCCATCGCGTTTGATAGTGTAGCTACAGATGGTTTAGGCTGATAAACGCCGGTTTTTAAAAACTCGGGCACGGTATCGTTAGCATTGGTTGCGGCGATGAATTTCTCAACCGGTAAGCCCATTTTCCATGCCAATAAGCCTGCGCCAATGTTGCCAAAGTTGCCACTTGGTACCGAGAAAACCACTTTTTTAATTCCTTGCCTTAACAGTTGAGCGTAAGCATTGAAATAATAAAAAGTTTGAGGTACAAGGCGGGCGATGTTGATAGAGTTGGCTGATGTTAAACGGAATTTCGCATTTAGTTCTTCATCAACAAAAGCCTGTTTAACCAATGCCTGGCAATCATCAAAAGTTCCATCCACTTCAAGCGCGCGGATGTTTTGGCCGTTTGTTGTTAATTGCTGCTCCTGCACACCGCTTACCTTGCCTTTGGGATAAAGTATAGTTACGCGGGTATTTGGCACACCTAAAAAGCCCAGGGCTACGGCACCGCCGGTATCGCCGCTGGTGGCAACCAATACGTCAAGCTGCTTTTCGCCTGGTTCGAGGAAGTAGCTCATTACGCGGCTCATGAAACGGGCACCGAAATCTTTAAAAGCCAGCGATGGGCCATGAAAAAGTTCGAGCACGTAAACATTGTCCTGGAGTTTTACGATAGGGGCAGGGAAGTTAATGGCATCATCAATTAGCGCTTTCAGGTCATCTGTCGGGATCGAATCACCAAGTAGGTTTTGAGCTACTTTAAATGCGATCTCGGGTAAGGTGTATTTATCCAGGTTATTGATAAACTCATCATCCAAACGCGGGATGCTGTAAGGCATGTACAAGCCTTTATCCTGCGGCATGCTGTTAAATACGGCCTCTTTAAAAGATACTTCGGCTGTGGTATTGTTGGTACTGTATAGGTTCATTTTTTGATTTCGGAATTCGGATGTTCGATTTCGGATTTATTTCTTCTCCCCGTCATTGCGAGGTACGAAGCAATCGCTAACTATACAGGGCGGACCTGCTTCTGTGCGATTGCTTCGTACCTCGCAATGACGAGTGGGGTGTGTGGCTAATTGTTTAGGGCTACCCCAAAACTTTCGGCCCCGCGTCGTTAATGGTTGATACATAACTATTCGAGCCGATTTTCAAGCCGGTCAAATGCTGCTGCAGCTTTTGTGTAATAGCAAGGGCAGTCGCTTGATCTTTAGTAAAAGCAAAAACCGATGGGCCAGAGCCTGATATACCAAAGCTTACAGCGCCAAGCTCCATGGCCATTTCGCGCATTTTATAAAAATCGGGGATGAGCATGGAGCGTACCGGCTCAACCAGAACATCCTTCATGCTGCGGCCGATCAGGTCGATATCCTGCATAAACAGACCGCTTACCAGTCCGGCTATGTTGCCCCACTGAGTTACGGCATCTTTCATCTGGATGTTTTTACGGATGATCTGGCGGGCTTCGCGGGTTGGCACATCTACATCAGGAAATACAATGGCACACCACAGATCTTTAGGGTGCGGTAAACTTACCACATCTAAAGGCTCGTAACTACGGATTAGTACAAATCCTCCAAATAAGGCAGGGGCCACATTGTCGGCATGACCATGCCCGCAGGCCATTTCCTCTCCCTTCATGGCAAAAGGAAGCAATTTTATCGGATCTGCATTATCGCCCAACAAAGTTTTAATAGCAAACAAACCGGCAACCGTACTGGCCGAGCTTGAACCCAAGCCACTACCAATAGGCATTTTTTTGTGCAGCTCGATATCCAAACCGATATCGGCGCGACCCACGCTTTGCAAATAATGCTGAACGCTCACGCTCACGGTGTTCTTCGCCGGATCGAGCGGTAAACGGCCATCATCACCTGTAATTTTGCTTAGGGTGATACCAGGTTTGTTGGTAACGCGCATAATTACCTCGTCGCCGGGTTCATCAACAGCAAAACCCAAAACATCAAAACCGCAAACCACGTTGGCAACGGTAGCCGGGGCGAAAACATGAATACTGTCGCGCCCCCCGCCCCCTGAAGGAGAGGCCAAAGAAGTGGGGGCTAATTCTTGTAACTTATTATCTTCCATTATTTAAAATATCAAACTATTGTTCCCCCTTTAGGACGTTAGGGGGCAGTGCGCTTAATTCGCGCCTACGTTTATTAAATCAGCAAATACGCCTGCGGCGGTTACTTCGGCACCTGCGCCGGGGCCTTTTACAACCAGCGGGCGCTCGCGGTACCTGTCGGTTGTGAAAGAGATGATGTTATCACTACCCGATAGCATGTAGAACGGATGGTTTTCATCAACCATTTGCAGGGTGATAGTTACTTTACCGTTTTCCAACTTGCCAATGTAGCGTAACACTTTACCATCTTTTTCGGCAGCGTCTTTCAATTTGGCAAAATGCGCGTCTTCAGTTTTAAGGGTAGCGTAAAAATCCTCAACAGATGTAGCTTCAAGGCTGGCTTTGGGCAGTACACTTTCAATTTCTACATCGCTTTCTTCCATGGCGTGACCTGCATCGCGGGCGAGGATGAGCATTTTGCGCATAAAATCCTTACCGCTCAGGTCGTCGCGCGGATCGGGTTCGGTATAGCCTTTATCCTGGGCCTCTTTTACCACATCGTGAAAATTGGCATCGCCTTTAAAGTTATTGAAGATGAATGAAATAGTTCCCGAAAGGATAGCTTCGATGCGCTGCACCCTGTCGCCGCTGTTCATCAGGTTTTTTAAGGTGTTGATGATCGGCAGACCGGCACCAACGTTGGTTTCGTAAAAGAAATCAACACCATGGGCGCGGGCGGTATCTTTAAAAGTTCGATACTGCTGGTAGCTGCCCGAATTGCCTATTTTATTACAGGTAATTACTGAGATATTGGCTTTAAAAACCTCTTCATAAAAACCGATAGGAACGGGACTGGCTGTGTTATCGATAAACACACAGTTTGGCAGGTTCATTTCTTTCATGCGGTTGATGAACCCTTGCAGGTCGGCCTCGTAAGGTGATGCCTGCAAATCATCCTGCCAGGTATCCAACGAAACACCATCGCTATTGAAAGTCATTTTGCGGGTGTTGCTGATACCTGCTATTTTAACCTGGATGCCGTTGTTATCTTTTAGGTATTGGGTATGGGCATTCAGTTGGTTAAACAAAGTTTTACCAATGTTACCGGTACCTAAACAAAACGCGTGCAATGTTTTGGTAAGCTGAACAAAGAATGAATCATGTACAGCATTCAATGCTTTTGACAGATCGTTAGCCGAGATGATCACCGAGATATTATACTCTGACGAGCCTTGCGCAATAGCCCTTACGTTAACACCATTACGGCCCAAAGCATGGAACAACTTGCCCGACATGCCCGGCGTTTGTTTCATGTTTTCGCCTACGACGGCCAGGATGGCAAGATTTTGTTCGATAACAAGATGCTCCAGCTTTTTAGCGGCAAGCTCCAGTTCAAACTCCTGCTCAATTACCTGTTTGGCTCTATCAGTATCTTGCGGTTGAACAGCGAAAGTGATACTATGCTCTGATGATGATTGGGTGATCAGAATCACGTTGATCTGCTCGCGGGCAAGTAGTGAGAACAATCTGCCGCTAAAGCCTGATTTACCCACCATACCGCTGCCCTCTAAATTGAGGATACTGATATTGTTGATTGACGAGATCCCTTTAATAGGTAAAGTAGATGCCTTGCAATCATGGCGGATCACGGTACCCTCGAACTCCGGTTCGAAAGTATTCTTGATCACGATAGGGATCTTCTTTAAAAATGCCGGGATCATGGTTGGCGGATAGATCACCTTGGCACCGAAGTACGAAAGCTCCATCGCTTCAGTATAAGTAAGCTCGGTTAAGGAGAATGCTTTTTTTACCATCCGCGGATCGGCGGTCATCATGCCGTTAACATCTGTCCATATCTGGATCTCCTGGGCGTTCAATGCCGCGCCGAAGATAGCGGCAGTATAATCAGAGCCACCGCGACCTAAAGTAGTGGTTTGCCCGGCATCGTTCGAGGCGATGAAGCCCGTTACGATCAAGGTTTTGCCTTTGTTTTCGGCATACAGGCCTTGAACCAGTCTTTCAGTTAACTCGGTATTTACTTTGGCGTTGCCGAAAACGCTGTCTGTTTTGATCACATCGGCGGCATCAACAAAAAGTACATCGCCAAAATGCTGAGCTGCTATTTTGCTCACCATTAGGGTTGAACAGCGCTCGCCGAAGGCCAGTATTTGATCGCGGGTTTTCGGGGTAAGTTCGCGCAGGGTAAGTACGCCCTGTAGCAATTCTTCCAGCTGGTTGAAGTGAATTTTTAAACGGGTAAGCGCCGGGTTTTGGTTTTGCACATCCAACAGGGCTTTTACCGTATCAAAGTGGCGTTTTTCCAGCTCGGCCAAACCGGCGGTAAATTCTTTGCCGTTTGCCGCGTCTTCGGCCATGGCCGAAAGCAGGTTGGTTACGCCGCCCATGGCAGATAGTACCACCACCGGCTTCTCTTCATTTTTAACTTCATCCTTCAGGATGTTTAACAGGGTTTGGATGCTGCTTACAGACCCAACGGAAGTACCTCCGAATTTTAAAACTTTCATTTATGGTTTAGTAATCGTTCTATAACAAAAAAACCTTCCTCTTTGCGGAGGAAGGTTTTTCTTTTGGTTTTCATTTTATGTTTTTACACCATACGATTATCTTCCTCCGAGGTTTATGCCGGTGGTAATAATAATGGTAGTAATGGTGTTGTTAACTGTCATATATAATGTCGGTAAAGTAAGTAGATTATTTTCTGATTTGCAAGGATTATTTTACAAATTATGATTTTGGCAATAAATATCAATGAGTTAGCGGGTGTTTTAAGAGTTTGGTAAGTGGGTGGAGGAAATTTCTACACGAATGCTTAGCTGGTTGTACACAATTAAACGAATTACACGAATGATGAAGTAGAAGAGAAATTTGTGTAATTCGCTAATTCGAATTAATTCGTGTGGAAATCCTTTAAACGTAATGCTGGCAATCGATGTAATTCGTCTCAATTCGAAAAAATTAGTGTCGAAATTAATTTGCTACTTTTGAGGCTCGATAATATGCAGGGACTCATAACAAAATCAACCGGAAGCTGGTACCAGGTGCAAACTCCTGATGGGCAAAAGATAGATTGCCGCATCAAAGGCAAGTTTCGCATTAAGGGCATCACGACAACCAATCCCATTGCCGTTGGCGATATAGTTGATTTTGAAATGGAACCCGACCGCGAGGAAGGTGTGATCACCAACCTGCATCAGCGTAAAAACTACATTATCCGCAAGGCCATTAACCTAAGTAAGCAGGCGCAAATTATTGCCGCGAATCTTGATCAGGCCATATTGGTAGTTACATTGGCATCCCCGCGAACTTCCCTTGGATTTATTGATCGTTTTTTAGTTACCGCCGAAGCCTACGATATCCCGGCGAGGTTGGTATTTAACAAACTCGACCTGTTTAGCGACGAAGGCCTGGAGATATTAGCCGATTATAAAGCCATTTATGAAGATATAGGCTATCCATGTTTCGAGATATCGGCCATAAAAGGCACCAATATTAACCACGTTCAGGATTTATTAAAAGATAAAGTAACCCTATTCTCCGGCCATTCCGGCGTGGGCAAATCAAGCCTCATCAACGCCCTACTGCCCGAGCTGGAATTGCGTACCAACATGATATCCGACTGGAGCGATAAGGGCATGCACACCACCACCTTTGCCGAAATGTTTGAGCTGCCGCAAGGCGGCTTCATCATAGATACCCCCGGCATCCGTGAACTGGGTGTTATCGACATAGAAAAACAAGAACTTAGCCATTTCTTCCCCGAAATGCGCGAGCGCATGAACCAATGCCGATTTAACAACTGCCGCCATATTAACGAGCCCGGCTGCGCCGTGCTTGATGCGCTGGAAGAGGGTGAGATCTCCCCAACACGTTATGACAGCTACCTGAGTATTTATAACGGCAACGATACAAGAGCTTGATTAGAGTCAAGACAGCAAGAATTAAGAGATAAGAAAAAAGCCGGGCATTGTGCGATTCCCTCCCTTGGGAGGGTGTAGGGAGGGGTTTCTTTGTCATGGCTATTCATTAACTGGGCGTAAAACCCCTCCCTGGCACTACACCACCCCAGCACACCCCTCCCGAGGGAGGGAATTATAAAAAAACTACTTCTTCTCCGCCTCCTTCACCAACACATCCACAATAGCCTGCTTATTCGGCAAATATTTATTAGTGAGAAACAACCCACCTCTACCGGTAGCCAGATTAAAAAATAAATAAGTCCCCACGCCGGGATCATCGCCATCATGGCCGATTGTACCATTGGTATATAAATTCCAGAAAATGCCTTTGTTGCGATAGGTTAAATTGATGTTTTTAGGTGGATGTTCTTTGCTGAACTGCGGGGTGAACATGGCTTGGTACGATGCTTCGGTCAATAACTTTTTATCATGCTTGCTTATCGCCATTAAATATTTACTCAAATCTTCGGGCGATGTTTTCAGGCCACCATCGGGATAGGTAACCAGATCGTATAGCGGGAACCTGTTTTTTTGATCCAGGTATAGCATGGCATGCTTTTTCAGATCGATATTCTGCACATGCCATCCGGAATGGTCCATATGTAAAGGTTTCAGGATATATTTTTTGGTAAACTCAGCATAGGTCAACCCCGATTTGATCTCGATGAGGTAAGCGGCTAACGCCGATCCTGTATTACTGTAAGATGATACCCCTCCTGCCGGGCCTTCGCCAAAATTAGCTTTGCTGTAATATTGACCTTGTGGCGATAGATAATTATAAAAGAATTGGGCCAGTGAAGTATCTCTCAATTTATCGCCAAAACCCATCTGGTTCAGCGTGCTTATCGATAAACTATCATATGCCCGTAGCTTAGGGTAAAAATGATAGCAGTAATGATAAACCTTGGGGTTATCAACAATGCCCGATGTATGGTTGGTTAACTGCCTGATGGTTATTTTTCCGTTGGGGTCATTGGGATTGATCACTTTAAAGGGGAGCACATCATTAATGTCGGTCTCTAAAGTAAAGTATTTGAGTTCGATGGCTTTCATCAACGCGACAGCAATTAACGTTTTACTTACCGAACCGATGTTCTGGATATTGCTTGCCGAGTATGGTGTTTTATTAGCCACATCCGCATAGCCAAAACCTTGTGAATAGGTTATTTTATTGCCATTAGTCATGATAACATACATGCCGGGCAGGCTATCCTGTTTAAAAGCCTGTTGAAGTTTAATGGTTAATGAATCGGTTTGAGCTTGCGCCTTGGCTATGCAGGCAAAAGTTATAAGGGCGAAAAAAAAGAGCGGATAGAGTTTATTGTTTTTCATATGCTATTATTACAACGTACTTGCCTTTAACCCCCATTCTCCTGAAAAATTATTGAACAATTACCTTACGTTTTTGCACGGGAACAGGTGTTTGCGCGCTTAAAAAATCCTGTAAATAAACACACTCGCTTACCGCCTGTTTATAATAAGCCGTATTTGAATATCTTTTTTTCAGTTCTACGAAATAGGGATTATGCGTTAATTTATATTCAAACCGGGCACGGGCTATATCATATTGTTTCGGGTCGTCGTATTCATATCTATACTTAAGGTTTTCTATCCGGCTCCGTTTGCAGTTTGCTGCCATAAAAGTGCAGCGGGCATTAAACTCATTGCTGTTACTTAATGATCGGGCTTTCAAAAAATACCGTTCGGCAGTATTTGTCTTTAAAAAATCCGAATTAAAATATGGATCTGGTTTTCCATCATAATTAGCCCCCATTGCATAGGCGGTTAAATACCATTCGGCACCGTAATGCGAGGTATTATACAAGCCTTTGCCCATTTCGCAATAATAAACAGCGGCATTTTTAGGGTTGGTTTTGATGAGGTTTTGAAGCTTAGCCATTTTACGGGCAAACATTAATTTGTTGTAAATAACCGGTCTGGTGCTGCTGCTTTTTTTGATGCCGTTATCAGCAAAAGGATCGTTTTTTTCTGAGGCCAGCCATTTTTCCGGAAGGTTTCTTAATACAGATGCCGGGATGTTATTAAACGCTTTTACTGCTTGTGCATATCTGTATTCGCGCAAATAGGCTGTGCCTAATACATCGTACAGGTCATAGCTTAACCTGCGGGTTATTTTGGAAGTGAGCAGCTGGATATAGGGCGTTTTTGCCGGGTTTTTATACACCGCGATCATCTTTTGCAGATCATAAGAACGCAGCCTGCGCTGAATAAAATCGGGCATGTTAAAGCCTGGATATTTGGTTTTCCATTTTCGACCGGGCGGAATAAATTGTTGCCCTCTCAGCATGCATAAGGCCGCCATTGCGGTGTCTTTTTGCTTTAAATAAGCGGGAGCAAGTACCAAGGTATAAAAATCACGTGCCGATAGGGAGTATGGTTTATGGGTTTCCGGATCCCACCAGTAATCTTCACGGTTAAGGGATGTGATATGTTTTGCCTCCCATTTAGCTTTTTCATCAAGCCAGGTTAATCCGGGCATTAACTCCTGCTCGGCTATGGTATCTAAACGGTTTATCTTTTGTGCTTGCAGCAGCAGAGCGATCATTTGCTTCTGGTCGTTTAATTTAATGCCGGGTTTTTGATCGTTTATTGCAGCCAACTCATCCAGCCCGGCCTGGGTATTGCCCTGTATCCAGTTTAAGTAAGCATTGGTCATATTACCCAAAGCGGGTTCAACGTACCTTCCTTCGGTAGCAAGCCTGGTACAAAAGGCCATGAGTTTAGGAATATAAACACGCTGTTTTTTCACCGTGCTGTCTTCGCCAATGTATGGCTGCAACATATCGTAAGGGTTGTGATGGGCGGTTTTATCCAGCTTTTTGGATAGGTAGCTTTCTTCAATCTTATTGATCTCGCGCACCAGCAACACTTTAATAAGCGGAGAATGTGGCTGCGCCTTATAAATCTGCTCAAGCGCGGTAAGGTCGACACGGGGTTTATGGAAGCCTCGTATAGCATAAACAAAAGCTTTATCATCTGGTGTTTTCGCAAATTTCAGGATGCTTGCCTGCGGCTCTTTAATGTCATTAAACTCATAAAAGGCCTGGATACGCCTTTCGGGATAGTTGGCAAACACTTTCGAGAACATAAAGGCCGCTTTAGCCGGGTTGCCGTGGTATTGTTCGTGCCCCGCCCTAAGCGAAAGCGCCCAGCCCTTAACGTGGCTTTTTGATTTGAGCTTTGCTATGTATTTATCATATATCGCGGCGCCGCCATCCGGGGCATTGCTATAAAACGATAAACGTTGGGCCTGGTAAAGGCAACGTAATTTTACAAAAGGATCTTTAGTTGCCTGGGCATATTTTAATGCGGAAGCCGATAGGGCGTTCAGCTTTTTATAATCAAGAGGAATAGACTTCCCCCAAAGCCTCTCATAGTTTTTAACAACAAGAGGCTCGGCCGTTTTGGCCAGGCGGTAGTAGTTCAGGGCATCATTATGACTGCCGGATACAAGTTTTTTTAAAAAAGTGTTTTTTCTTAAACTGTCGGGAAGCGTGCCATTCGGCTTTAAATATTTAAGCAGTAGCGAATCGGTATGCGGGCCAAGCATATACATCGCCTTGTTAATATCAGCTAATGATACTGTTTTGCCAAAATATGCGCGCCACTCGGCGGCGTTAACATCAGTCTCTTTTAGGTAATCGCTATCATCATTTAAAAATAGCATCCCGTTAAAATAAAACGATTGGTAGCCGTCGGTATCCTGGATGGTATTATGAAAAAAAGAGGCGTAATAATCGTAAGGGTCCTGTTCGGGGCCGCAGGCTATGTTAATGGCAATTTCGGCAAAAAATAATACAAGGAAGCTAACGGAACATATGGTTAGTTTTTTCCAGCGTTTCATAGGTATAGGCCTTTAAGGCGGCAGCGTCGAGATGAAAGTAAATGATATTAACAGTATCGGTTTTTAGCAGCGGGGATAAGTATTTAGCCACGGCCTGCAAATCGTTCGCATTGATGGTTTCCCAGCGTATTTCATCGTCACGGTTCAGTCCATATTGCGGTAAATCGGTTAAGGTTTGATAAATATTATTCCCCTTAAATATAAACTGATTTTTATTATCCAGCGTATCCTTATTTATTCTTTTTGTGATGCCTATATAATTTTTTTCCCGGAAGGCTACAGCCCAGCTAAACAGGGGTAAACCAATGTCGATAGGCAGGTGATAGTCGCCGATATTTTCATTGGCATACTTCTTTAACTCATTAATATCCAGTATGGAATTTTGTTTGCCGTACAGCCGCAGGTTGCCCATATTATAACACATCAGCATAACCCGGTTAACCGGCGGGATACCGCTGACTTTTTGGTTTTTAATCTGATGGAGGCGTAGGGTGGCGGATAGGGTTTTTGCCTTTAATCCGTTGGCCGAACGGATCTGTTTTAGCAGGTAAAAATAATTGTCGCGCGTGGTGGCAGTCCAGTCGCAATCTATCTGTAATTCATTGTAGGATGATTTGCCGGCTTGCTCAACTTTTCCATTTACAAAGCCGACTATCTTTTTTGCCAGTTCATCAAGTTGTGGTTTGCCTGTGTTCCGCAAAACATCGTTAACAATAAAAACAACGGGGATAAGCTCAATACTATCGGCTATTTTGCTTTGAAAAAGGATAGGGGAAACAGGTACCGGCCGCGGATCGCCATCAACAATGGCTACATCCATTATCCGCATATAAAGTTTACGCGTTTTAAAATGCCTGAGCCAATCAGATTCGGCAGGGGTATCTTTGTAAACTGTTTTCCAGTAGTAAAAGGATGTATTTACCTGTTTTTTGCGACAGGAAGTGAAGAGAGAGGCAAGAGCCAGGACGGCAAGAATCAAGAGAGGAAGAGGCAGGAATAAAGATCTCTGAGTTGTTTTCATCTCATTTCCCTCCTGATTCCTGACTCTTGACTTCCTGCTTCTATTCTAAGGCTGTTTTGAAATCCTCCAACAAATCGTCGAGGTCTTCAATACCAACTGATAGGCGGATCATGCTTTCGGGGATGCCCATTTCGGCGCGGCGTTCGGCACCAAGCTCAAAGAAAATGGTTTGTGCAACCGGGATGGCCAAGGTGCGTGTATCGCCAAGGTTGCTTGATTTTACAACCAGTTTCAATTTGTTTAAAAACGCGAGGCAATCAATGCTTTCGTCCAGTTCAATGCTCATCAAGCCGCCAAAGCGGGCGAAGAGTTCGCCAGCCAGCGCATGTTGCGGGTGCGATTCGATACCGGGGTAAAATACTTTTTTCACCTTAGGATGATCATTAAAAAACTTAGCCAGCGCCAAAGCATTGTTGCAGGCGCGGTCAAGGCGTAAAGCCAGAGTTTCGGCACCTACCGAGATGGTATGGGCTGCCTCTGGCGATAAAGTGCCGCCGGCATCGCGCAGACCTTTCTTGCGGATCTGGGTCATGCCCAGTGCCTCGGGTTTAACAGTTGCTTTGAAGCCCGGGAAAATGTTTGGATAGTTTGCCCAATCAAATAAGCCGGTATTGGTTACCGCGCCGCCCAGGGCATTGCCATGGCCGCCAATGTATTTGGTTAACGAGTTTACCACTAAACTTGCTTTTACATCAATTGGGTTGAACAGGTATGGCGAGGTCATGGTATTATCTACCACGTACATAATTCCTTTTTCTTCGCACAGATCGCCAATGTTTTTCAGATCGGCAATTTGTGTGGCTGGGTTGGCAATGGTTTCAACAAATACCATGCGGGTATTGTCTTTTACGGCAGCACGAACATTTTCAACATCGGTAGCATCAACAAAATCAATGCTGATACCCATATCAATAAATGTTTGAAAAATGCTGCGGCTGTTGCCAAACAAAAATGAGCTGGCCACAATGTGGTCGGTACCTTTTATCAGCGCCATTACCGTAGCCGAAATAGCTGCCATACCGGTAGAGAAAGCAATACTGGCCACACCTTTTTCCATCTGTGTTACTTTTTGCTCGAGCGCGGTAACCGTAGGGTTGCCCTGGCGCGAGTATGCGTAACCGCTTTTTTTGTTCTGGAAAATATCAACAAGGTCCTGAACATCCTCGTGCCCGTAGGTTACCGAAGTGTGGATGGGTTTATGTAATGAACCGTGCTCGGGTTTGCCAAGACGGTCGGCGTGTAATATGCTGGTAGTAAAGCCTCTTTTGGTACTCATTTTAAATCCTATTAATTAGATATACATAATAGCGGTTGCGAACTTAATTAATTAAGCACTAATTACACGAATTGAATTGGTACTAATTGTACTAATGATAACCAATTGACACGAATGCTTTTATGTAGTTTAGTATTTGGGCGAATTACACGAATTACATTGTTTACGGCAGATGATTGATGGAAATCGCCTAAATTGTGATCGTCATAAATAATTGGTATAAAAAATATGAGGGCTGTACTACAACGCGTTACCCAGGCAAGCTGCACTGTTGATGGTAAAATTACCGGCGAAATTGGTAATGGTTTTTTGGTGTTATTAGGTATTGAAGATGCCGATACCACCGAAGACCTGCAATGGCTGGCCAATAAAATTGCCGGCATGCGTGTTTTTGGCGACGAGAACGGCCTCATGAACAAAGCCCTTGCCGACGTGGATGGAGGTATTTTACTGATCTCGCAGTTCACACTTTTCGCCCAAACCAAAAAGGGAAACAGGCCATCGTTTTTAAGGGCGGCCAAACCAGATAAGGCTATCCCGATGTATGAGCAGATGATCCAGGCACTTGAAGGGCTTATCGGCAAAAAAGTAGCAACCGGAGTTTTTGGTGCCGATATGAAGATCAGTTTATTGAATGATGGGCCAGTTACTATTGTGATGGATACGAAGGACATGGATAATCATTAAAAATAACTGTTGTTTGTTAAGAAAGCCTCTCCTCCCGTCATTGCGAGGCACGAAGCAAT
Organism: Mucilaginibacter sp. CAU 1740; assembly: GCF_039839285.1. NCBI lineage: Bacteria > Pseudomonadati > Bacteroidota > Sphingobacteriia > Sphingobacteriales > Sphingobacteriaceae > Mucilaginibacter > Mucilaginibacter sp. CAU 1740. The sequence continues at coordinate 193,844 of NZ_JBDOQS010000001.1, forward strand.
CCCCGATTAGCAGAGCGATCATGCACGCCCCCCTGTAAGTAGGCGATTGCTTCGTGCCTCGCAATTACGTTGTAGGGATAGATAGTAATTGATATGAAAAAACTACCTCAATCCCTCTTCAATCCTCGCCTGCAAATCAGCTTTAAAACTATCATCAAGCTTCAATTCATTTTTCATCGAATCCTGAAATAGCTGCTGCACCATGTCATTAATAACATGGCTTTGTTTGTTGTATAACTTGCACATGCCACACCCCCGCAGGTGAATGCGCATTTCAATCTCCTCACGGAAACTTAGCCTTTTAAGCTGCTTTTTTTCTATCAGGAAAGTAGCCTGTTTACAGTTGTATATTATCCTTTTTAAATAGCTCATGGTTTAATTCCAGTTTTTTTGAAGGCAGGCCCGCAGGTTAATTTTTGCCCGGTGAATAATGACCCAAAAGTTGGCCTGGGTAACGCGCAGCTCGGTACAAATGATCTCGGTAGCGGCATCGTCCATATGTTTCATGGTAAATACCGACTTCCACAACTCGGGTAGTTTGGTGAGGCACAATTGTAAAATGTTGTTAAACTCCTTTTTAAGCAAAGGATCCTGCTCGTCCATCGCTGCAATGGGTTGAGGGGCGTATTCTGCTTTCCAGTGCCCGTTATCTTCCTCAAAAAATTCATCTTGCTGCTGCGCGGCCTTATTGGCCGATGCAATTGCTAATCCTGATGATTTTTTGCGGTATACATCAATAATTTTATTTTTTAAGATGGCCGTTAACCACGTCCGTTCGGTGCTTTTACCCTCAAAGCGGTCGGCCCTTTCAAGGGCGGCCAAAAAGGTTTCCTGTACAAGGTCTTTCGCGGTATCCTCATCATTAATGCGCACAATGGCGTATAGGTACAGGTAATCGGCATATTGTGCTACCCATGTATGCGGGTTTAATACGTTGCTTTCGGTTGTCATGAATTGCTGTATATTAAAACAGTTTCCACGTTAGTCGTGTATGTGAAGCATTCCTTACAAAAAATCATAAAAAAAATTAACTGCAAAAAACAACGGGAGTATAGTATTCTAAATTACAGTTTGTATGTTGATAATTAGTGTATAGCAACGGTATTTATAATGAGGCTTTAAATGCAAATTTATTGTAAGGGTTTTCTTTCCAATACGACAAACCTGCAAACATCATTTTAATTTTAATAGAAATGAAAGCAATTAAAGTATTCGGGGTTGCATTATTGTTTATAGGCCTTGCAGCTATGGCTTCGGCATTTGTTAAGCGCACCGGTTTTGTCAGGGATATTAAGAAGCCCGGTTTAGAGGGAAAAGGCTTTGCTTTGGTAGAGCTTTTTACATCTGAAGGTTGCTCAAGCTGCCCGCCTGCCGACGAGCTTGTGGCTAAAGTTGAAAAAGAAGTTGCTGATAAGCCTGTTTATATTTTAGCCTACCATGTTGACTACTGGGACCGCCTGGGCTGGAAGGATATTTTTAGCAGCGCCGCTTACACCAAACGGCAGAACGACTATGCCCAATGGCTAAACCTATCACAAATTTATACACCACAAATTGTGGTTAACGGTATAGCCGAGTTTGTAGGATCGCAGGAAGGGGCGTTACACAATGCAATTAGCAAGGGCCTTGAAGGTAGCAACAATGCCCTACTGAACATCAGCGCCATAAAGGGTGCGAATAACAAAGTCCTGGTGCAATATAATGTTGACGGTAACATTGATAAAACACATAGCAAATTGTTGCTGGCATTGGTGCAAAAACATGCCGTGAGCAAAATAAAAAGCGGCGAAAATGCTGGCCGTAATTTAGTGCACGCGCAAATTGTGCGGGACTTGCAGAGTTTGCAGCTAAAAAATACAGGGACCGCTACCATTGCTTTACCTGAGGAAGCTATTAAACAAGATTGGGAGATAATAGGCTTTATACAGAACAATAATAACGGTGCGATAATAGCTGCCACCAAAGGCCAGCTAAAATAAGGGTTGATGCAACTTATTTATTTGGATAATAAAATATTGAAAAGCTTATAAACAAGGGGTGGCATGGGGCGTTTATATGATGTAATATTTGCATATTGCATTAAATGCCGGGCCAAAAACTACCGCTTTCCAAACAGCTTGCTTATGCCTGCGGAATGATAGGCTGGAGTATCATGACCAATATTATCATTGTGATGCTGCCTTACTATTACCTGCCACCAAGCAATGCCGGTCTTATTGCGTTGGTACCTCAATTGCTACTTTTCGGGGTGTTCAATATCATGTCGGTCATTACGGCTTCGGGGCGTTTGGTTGATGCTTTTTTTGATCCTTTCATAGCTTCGCTGAGCGATAAAAGTGAAAACAAAAAAGGCAGACGTATTCCTTACATGAAGTGGGCTATTATCCCCGCCGTTTTGTTTTGCGGACTTACCTTTTACCCCCTGGTAAAATGCGAGAGCATTCATAATGCTTACTGGCTTGTTTTTACGCTTGTTTGCTTTTTTATGGGCGCTACGGCATACATCATCCCCTACAACGCGCTGCTTCCTGAACTTACCCGCACAGGTGCCGAAAGGGTTGAACTATCATCATTACAGCAAGTGGGTTTTGTGATCGGCATTATCCTATCAGCATTTGTAAATAACTTTGCCGATCTGGTACAACACTTCGCCCAAATCTCTAACCGCGATACCGCTGTACAATATACTATTTGGGCGCTCGCCGCTTTTGCCGGTTTAGTGATGCTGATCCCCATTTTTGCTATTGATGAAAAGCGGTATTCAAACAGTCAACCGTCGCATCTGGACTTATTGCCAGCCATTCGAAAAACATTTAAAAACCGCAACTTCAAGTATTACCTCATTTCCGATTTTTCGTATTATATGGCTCTGAGTATTATATCAAGTGGCTTGTTGTTTTTCCTTAAATCGTTATTAAATCTGCCCGAATCCATGGGTGGTGAACTAATGGGGGCTATGGTGTTGGTATCGTTGGTGTTTTATCCCTTGGTCAACTACTTGAGTAAAAAGATCGGCAAAAAGCCTATTGTAATATTCTCCTTCGGATTGTTGAGTTTAATTTTTGTAGCCATATTTTTTTTAGGAAAATTCCCAATATCGCCTAAGGCTCAGATTTACACACTGGTGCTTTGTGCCTCCTTCCCGCTGGCCTCGTTGGGTATATTGCCCAATGCTATCCTTGCCGAAATTGCCCAAAACGACGCCAAACGCACCGGTGAAAACAGGGAAGGGATGTTCTTTGCTGTTAAATACCTGTTTGTAAAATTGGGGCAAACTTTGGGCATCGCGTTGTTTGCTTTTTTAACGGTTTATGGGAAAGATCCGGGTAATGATTACGGGTTGAGGTTGAATGGTATTTGTGGGTGCGTATTATGTGTACTGGCAATTGTTTTTTTTAGCCGGTTTAGGGAGAGGAAGGAAAGGGTGAATAGTTGATTGGGTTGATTAGGTGAGTGGTTGTTTATTCCTCCCCATGACATGTTTAAAACACGTTGTCCTCCTGAGCGATAGCGAAGGAGGACAACGTGGCGGTGTCATATTTCCTTCAGATGCCTCGGATTTTATTCCTCGCAATGAGTATGTTTTTGGAGGATACAATTTTGCAGCTAAAATGAACTACTCACTTAATCAACAATTCTCCAATCACCATCAATTACCTCCCAATATTATTAGGCCTCGTATATACTAAATGCATTACGTTAATATTGCGCATGGCAAAAGCAGCCTCGCAATAGCATAGATAATAATTCCACTTGCGGATAAACCTGTCATCAAAGCCTAAAGAGCGTACAGTGGGCAAATTAGCATTGAACGCATCAAACCAAAGCTTTAAAGTAGCGGCATAATCCAGGCCAAGATCTTTCAGATCAACCATAGTCATATCGCCGGTACGGTTAATGGAATTGTTTATGGCCCCAACAGACGGCAACAGCGAGCCTGGAAAAATATGTTTCTGGATCCAATCTACCCCTTTGCGCAAGGCCGCATATCGCGAATCGGGTGAGGTGATTACCTGTATGGCCAGGATGCCGTTCTTTTTAAGCAGATCGTGGCATTTCTTAAAGTACACGTCCATAAAGTTATAACCCACGGCCTCCAGCATCTCTACGGATACGATCTTATCAAATGTACCTTCCAGTTGGCGGTAATCTTTTAATTCGATACTTACTTTATGACTTAAGCCGGCTTCTTCCACTCGTTCCACAGCCAGTTTGTGCTGCTCTTCGGATATAGTGAGCGAGGTTACTTTGCAGCCATAGGTTTTGGCCATGTAAATGGCATTGCCACCCCAACCGCTGCCAATTTCCAGTACATGGTCTGTTGGTTTAAGGTGTAGTTGGCGGCATAACCTATCGTATTTGGCCAGTTGTGCTTCCTCCAGGCTCAACCCGTTTTTATAAAAATAGGCGGCAGAGTAGGTCATGGTAGGATCGAGGAAACTGGCAAAAAAATCATTATTCAGATCGTAATGCTCAGAAATGTTTTTACGCGATCCTTCAACCGTATTGGCTCGTTTAAAATGCGAAAGTTTATTGAAAAGTTTAAGGAGGTTAAGCGATAATGCCTGCGTTTTGCTGCCCGATACGCCTGGTGCGTTCTCGATGTTAAGTAACACCCATTTAATTACATTGGTGATATTATCGGTGTCCCAAAGGCCATCAACGTAAGCTTCGCCAAAGCCGATATCGCCAAAAAGGATCAGGCGTTTATAAAAAGCTTCGTCGTGCACCATGATCATTGCGCTGATGTTGCCTTCGCCGGTGCCGATAGTAATATGTTCACCATCGGGAAGTGTAAGGTACAGCGTACCCTTATCCATTTTGGATAAAAACTTCAGAACAAGATCCTGGTAAAAACTGCTTTTTTTAACGAGGGATAGGGTGCCTGCCATAAGTGGTTGTACAGTATTAATTTATATTAATTACGTATTACACCCCTGTATAGTTTTACACAGGCTTATTCATTTTAAGCGTAAGGGCGGTAAACCTCTTTTTGTAACTCCTTGTTACTCTCTTTTTTATGAAAAGGGATCTTTTTGAGCCACAGCTTAAAGGCTTGCAAATGTATCAGCCAGATCACTTTTACGGTTATAAGTGGGAAGCTAATAAAGTACAATAACAGGTTAGCATCAGTAAGTGGTTTTTTAACGCCATTAAGCGTGCTGATAAAAAAGCGGTTGCCTTGCTTATCGTAATCGTCAATTTTGATTTTTAGTTTTTCACCAGGGATATCGAGGTCGAAATCAAAATTAGTGTCCATCTCAATAAAGGGCGATATATAAAAATACTTTTCGGTATTGAGTTTAAAGCTATCGCCTTGTTTATCATTGGCCCCTAAAAAATAAGGCTTCATCTCTAAAAAAGTATTACATACCTCTACTACCGAGCAAATCGCCTGTCCGGCCTCGTTATAACAAAAATAAAACGATACGGGATTAAACTGGTAACCCAGCGTGCACAGATTGGTGAGCACCATAATGCGGCCGCTTCCAATATCCACGCCGTTTTGCTTTAAGTAAGCAGTAATGTGTTGGCGGGTGTTTTTTGTAGGATCCGGATTTTCTCGGGGGAGTTGCAGGTGGTCCTTATCGCGGAAGTTGAACAGGTTAAACCGGTTTCGGCTCATGAATTTGAGTCGCTTGCTCAAGCCGTCTATCTCATCCAGATCGAGGTAAAACATGAATACATTATAGTGAAAGCTATGCACTTTAGGAGCAAGCCGGTGGTGCATTACTTTCGCTTTATATAAACATGAATTAAACCCTGGTTTTGCCATATATGAATATACGGATTATAAAGGTGGCTGGATGATTGTATCATCATAAACCGGGTTTCCCAGCAACTGCGAACATAAATTTACGGCGCTCGCAAAAGCATCCTCATGAAAACCATATTTAAAATAGCTTCCACAAAAATATACGGGGCCATCTTGATTTAGCGCGTGCAGCTGGGCCTGGGCGTTTATGGCAGGTATATCAAATAAGGGGTGTTCGTAATCTATCTCCTTGATGATCTTTTTTGGGTCGACGTTATCGTGCGGATTAACGGATACGAAGTAGTTTTTTTTATCGGATACGCCTTGCAGTTGGTTCATCCAATAAATGGTGCTGGGTGTAAGTTGCCCGTTTTGCATTTGGATGCGGTAATTCCAGCTGCTCCAGGCGAGCTTGGCTTTGGGCATAATGCTTTCGTCGGTATGTAGGGTGGCTTTGTTATACTGGTATTTAAAGCAGGAGAGCAAGCGCTGCTCATCATCGGTCGGATTATCCAACAGTTGGAGTGCCTGGTCGCCATGGGTGGCAATGATCACCCTGTCGTACACCTCGGCCGAACCATCAGAAGCATGTACTGTAACCTTACCATCAGCCCGGGTTATTTTTATTGCTTTGCGATTTATGTGGATCCGATCTTCAAACGGGCGGACCAGGATCTCGCGATAGCTTTGGCTGCCTTTATCCAACGTGTACCACTGGTGCTGTGTATCTAACCCTAAAAAGCCATGGTTTTGAAAAAAGCGGATCAGCGTTACTGCCGGGAAATCCAGCATCTGCTCCATTGGTGTAGACCATACCGCCGAACTCATGGGCACCAGGTATTTCCACAGCATCTCTTCGCCAAAGCCAAACTCTTTAATGTATCTGCCAATGGAGTAATCATCATATTTAGGGTCATCAACAATTTTAATGCTCTCTTCATTAAAACGCTTTATCTGCATCAGCATTTTAAGGTATTTGATATTAAAAATGTTTTTGCGCTGGGCAAACAGGTGGTTAACGCTCGATCCGGAATATTCCAATGCCGAAGGCACATGCTGTACGCTAAAACTCATGTCGGTCTTTTTTACCGGTGCGCCTATCTCTGCAAACAGGCGGCAAAGATTGGGGTAGGTTTGATAGTTAAAAACCATAAAACCGGTATCGATATAAACGGGCTTGCCATCTTCATCAACAGTTACGGTATTGGTATGGCCGCCAACGTAATCGTTTTGCTCGTAAATAGTCAAATCATGCGTTTTGTGCAAAAAATGAGCGCTGCCCATACCGGCAATACCGGTGCCTATAATGGCTGTTTTTAACATATTATTTAGTTACCGTATTTAAAAAACGTTCAACAGTGTAGGTGGCCAGCTGGCCGCCTGGTCCATTCAAATTAAAATCAAAACCATGCACAGCCCAGGGAAGTTTGAGCAGATAATGTTTAATGCCGTTTTTAGCGAGTTTTTCATTCATGCGACGGCTATGCTCAGGGGATACCAACACATCATTATCGCCATGGATAATTAAGGTTGGTGGCGATTTCTGGCTAATGAACTCCAACGGCGAACTGGCCGCAAATTTTTCAGGAACCTGCTGATACGTTCCGCCGATATAATCGCTCATTACCTTGCGCGAATCCATAATAAGCGGACTTGAAGGAATGGAATATCCCCAAACCATATCTGCCGGGCCGTAGTAATCTATTACGCCTTTCAACCCCGGCTGCTGCAACGTATAGGCCGCCAGTAAAGCAATCTGCGCCCCGGCCGAACGGCCAAGGAGTACAAAATTATTGGTATCGACGTGTAATTCGGCAGCGTGCTTTTTTAAATAATCAAAAGCCGCGTTTATATCTTCAACAGGGGCCGGATTTTGATATTTAGGTGCAAGACGGTAATTAATAACCGCCACGTTGTAACCCATCAGGGCAAGGCGATCGTTCAATTCCGGCAATTGTTTATTATCGCTTTTATTCCATGAGCCTCCATGTACAACAATTACGCAGGCACGGTTGCCTACTATTTGTGAAGGATAAAAATCCATAGAAAGTGTTGCCCCATCGGCGTACGAAACGTAATTAAGCTGTTTACTGTTTACCGTTTTGTTGCCCGAAAACATTTTCCAAAAGCTGAACGGTGGCTGATTGTTATCGCCGTTGATAACTGTACTGCCCTGTCCAAAAGCCGCGGTAAAATCTTCCTTTAAACCACTGGCTACGGCATAAGCCCTTACAATGGGCGAAATAAACAATAGCAAGGTTATCAACCCTAAAACGGTGCCTGCAAGTTGATGTTTGCTAACATAATAGCCGCTACCTAAAGCTATCAACGTAAGTAAAATGAAAAACCACGAAAACTCGGTGGCGATGATAGAAAGCATCCACATGTAGTATTCAAAAGCTTTAAATACTGTTAGCAGCGATACCAGGAATAAAATAGTGATGATGGCTAAACGGATCATGCGATGGTTTTATGGAACAAATAGTGGCTCACTATCCACTCGTTGCCGTTATTGAAATTCCAGAGTTCGGCGCAGGCCATGTAAAACAAGCGCCAGTATACCCACCATTTCACGGCCTGGTCTTTGCCGTAAGTTTGTTCAAAAAGCGGCATGATCTCAGCCTTGTGGTTATCCATGTTTTTAAGCCAGGCTTCGGCTGTTTTGCCATAGTGCTGGCCATTTACATGCCAGTGTTTTTCAACTACCATGTCATCGTTAAAATAAAACATCAAATCATCGCTGGGCATAATGCCGCCGGTAAAAAAATACTTGCTCATCCAGTCGGTGTCGTCAATTACCTCAAACTTGTATGCATACTCTTTATGGGTAAAAATATGGATCCATAGTTTGCCGTTCGGTTTCAGGAATGAAGCCACCTTGTTAAGCAGCAGCTTGTAATTACGCATGTGCTCAAACATCTCTACCGATACCACGCGATCAAACTTTTCGTCTATCTCGAAAGTATTCATATCGGCGGTGATCACGGTTAGGTTGGTGATTCCCCGTTGTTGCGCCTGTTCATCGATATGAAGTTTTTGAGTACGCGAGTTTGATACCACCTTGAATGTACTTTCCGGATATTTGGCCGCCATATATAACGACAAGGATCCCCAACCGCAACCAAGTTCCAACACATGCTGCCCGTTGGCAAGCTGCGCGCGCTGGCAGCTAAGTTCAAGCATATCGTCTTCAGATGTATTGATATCGGATACGCCCGGTTTCCAATAGCCGCTTGAATACTTGAGGTTTTTGCCAAGGCAGTACTGATAAAATTGGGTAGGTACTTCGTAATGCTGTTCGTTGGCATCGGCCGTGTTCACAGCTATGGGCGATGCTTTAAGCTCGGTTATGAGCGCCGTTAAATGGGCCTGCTGTACCTCCGGATCGCCTTTGTTTTCGTCGTTAAGGCGCTGTTGTAATAGCTTGCGGATGCCTTGTCGCAGTAAAAAGTCGGGAACGCGGTTTTGTTCAATTAATTTGTCGTACCACATAGTTTTGGATTGAACGTATTACGCAGTACGTATTACGCTGAATATAATTTGTGTTTTATGATTATACGTTAAGGCCGTGATTGCGGATTTGCAGGGTTACTGTTTTTTAAACCAGGGTACAAAAACGCTGGTTGTGGCTTGGTAACGTTTATAAGCTTCGCCCTTTGAACGAACTGCTTGCTGTTCGGTAGCTGGGATGCCGGTAACCTTTAGCAGTAAATACAAAATTATTGCCGGACTAATAACTGCCAGGTACCCATAAGGTGACGCCAACGCGAAAACGAAATAGGATACCCACATTAACCACTCAAAAAAATAATTGGGGTGGCGCGAATAGTTCCACAAGCCGGTATCGCAAACTTTACCCTTATTGGCGGGATCTTTTTTAAAGAAAGCGAGCTGTCTATCAGCCATGGCCTCGCCGGTTACGCTGATAAACCAGAGGATAAAGCCGGCATATTCAAGCGGAGATAATTCGCTTTTAATATTCATACAGCTGATGAAAAAGGGGATAGCGAGCAAAACGTTGGATATGCCCTGGAACTGGAAAAAGAAGAAGAATTTTTTCTCGGCATTGGGTGCCCATTCTTTACGGAGTTGCTGATACCGGCCTTCCTCTTCATCCAAATGACTTATAATACGTTTGGCCAGATGGGTGCCCAGCCGCATGCCGGCAATTACAACCATAGCGCAGATCAACGCCTTGCGATTATGATAGCCCGGAGCAAATAAAAACAGGATAATTGCAATAACCGGAAAATTATACGACCAGAAAATATCAACAACGCCCGCGTTTTTAATTTTATGCGCCCAAAGCCATACCAAAACCATAATACCGCAACAGGCTATAAGGCTATAATTCACCAATGCCCAAATTGAGTTGCTATCCATTTTGTTTGCCGAAAAATTCTTTTAAACCTTCGCCAGATTTGAGCCTGAAAAGTTGGATGAGCACGTACGCGCAGCTGGCTAAACTACCCAGCGTTATTAGCAGAATGAGCCACACTATTTTCCATGCCCAGTTTTTTTCTTTGTAGCAGATCCAAACATAAATAACCAGGATGTTGGCATAAAAATCCCAAAGGGTAGCGCGCATCCAGGCTATCGAACCTAAATAATCCCATTCCTTAAATAAGTTATGTTCAAGGCAGGTGCTTACCACTATGTAGCACATCCACACAAAAACAATACTGAAAAGTATTTTGAGGATATTGACCATGTTATTTGGCTTTGGCGGAGTTGATGAACGCCAAAGCATCGTCGGCATGTTCCTTGCCTTGCAGCATGGCCTCGTGGGTATAAACTATCTTCCCTTTCAAATCAACCACAAAAGTTTCCCGGCCCGACATAAAGAATTTCTTTTTCACGCCGAAGGCATTGTAAACTTTGTTATCCGGATCGCTTAAAACGGTGAAGGGCAGCTTGTAATGATCGGCAAAAGCCTTATGACTTGCTACCGTACCATTATTTATGCCGATAACCATAGCACCGGCCTTGGTAAACTTATCAAAGCTATCCCTAAAAGCGCAGGCCTCTTTGGTGCACACCATACTTTCATCTTTAGGATAAAAATAGATTACCAATGCCTTTTTGCCCACATAATCGGCAGTGTTAAAAGTTTTACCGTTTTGGTCGATAAGGGAAAAAGTGGGCATGTTATCACCCGTAAGTAGTTGTTTGCCGCTTTGCGCTTCGGCAGCACAGGCAAAAAGGAAGGATGCCGCCAAAAAGGCTATCAGGTATTTGATCATGGTTTGGCTCATTTTCCTTTACTTACGTTAATGTGTTGTACAACGATTTATAGCTATAAAATAAAAAGGCCTGCAATTTGTTTTAATTGCAGGCCTTTTGGTTATAGTTGTAAAAGCAATTTTACACCAAATTCTTTTTGATGTAGCTAATGCTTTGGCTAATGCTTGCAAACGGATCGCCAGGGCACACATCCTGCTCAACAAAAAAGTATTTTAAACCCGATTTTTTGGCTTGGGTAAAGATCTTTTTAAAGTCGATTGTACCGTTACCAACTTCAGTAAATTTCTTTTCGGGGGTTTTGTCCATATCCTTAACATGCCATAGCGGGAAACGGCCCGGGTGTTTGTTGATTAAGCCGATAGGGTCTTGATTAGCTTTAGTTACCCAATAAAGGTCCATTTCCATTTTAACAAGGTCTTTATCGGTGCTATCTAACAAGATCTCGTATGGGTATTTTCCATTCTCTTGTACAAACTCAAAATCGTGGTTATGGTAGCACAGCTGGATGCCCGCGTCTTTACAGGTTTGTCCTGCTATATCAAGCATGTTAGCTATGTTTTTATAATGATCAAGGTCGCCACGCTCGGCTTGCGAAAGGTATGCGCAAACCATGTATTCCACGCCGGCTTCGGCGGCATCATCAACAGCTTTTTTCCAATCATTAAGGATGGTACCTTTTTGGTGTTCGCCGTTAACCAACTCTTCGCCCAGGCGGTAGTGCGCGCTCGGCATGATCAGGCCGTTTTGCTTTAACACGTTCGAGAAATCTTTAGGGCTCATGCCATAAAATAACTCGGTGCCAGTGTAAGTAGCACCCTCCACAGAGGTAAAGCCGGTTTGAGCAACTTTTGCTAAAGCAGCAACCGGATCGGCAGCCATGGCATCACGTACGGTGTATAGTTGCAGGCCTATATATTTTTTGTCGTAAGCGAACAATTTTGGGGCTGCAAGCAGTCCGGCTGAAAGCAACGCCGATGTTTTTAAGAATGAACGTCTGGTAGTCATTGGTTTATGAATTTATTGATTGGTTGTGTAAATATAACGCATTAAAAACGCCAATTCAAAGACGGAAATTGTAATGATTGGTTTAATGAGGGGTTACGTGTCATGATTTTTACAAAGAGATTACCCGAGTTAAAATGCCTTACAAAACAAAAAAGCCGCTGTACAGCGGCTTTTAAATATATGTTTAGATAAATATTATCTTCCTTTTTTAACGTTCGGGAATTTCATTTTATACTCCACATCAACCATACCCTTCGAGATATCGTTCAGTTTTTTCTCGATGAGGCGCTTGCGTAGCGGGCTTAGTTTATCAGTAAATAGTTTACCTTCAATATGATCATACTCATGCTGGATAACGCGGGCGGCCATACCTTTAAAAGTTTCTTCGTGGTGTTTCCAGTGCTCGTCGTAGTATGACATCCTTACAACCGGTTTGCGGTAAACATCCTCGCGAATATCCGGAATGCTGAGGCAACCTTCGTTAAAGCCCCATTCTTCGCCGGTTTCTTCCAATATGGTAGCGTTGATGAACGCTTTTTTGAAATCTTTTAATTCTGGCTCGTCATCATCAAAAGGAGTGGCGTCAATCACAAACAAACGCATAGACATGCCAACCTGTGGAGCGGCCAAACCTACACCACGAGCCGAGTACATGGTTTCGAACATGTTTTCAACCAGTTCTTTAATATGCGGATATTCGTCGGGTTCAATTGCCGTAGCTTTCTTTCTTAAAACAGGGTCGCCGTAGGCTATGATAGGGTACTTCATCGTACAAAAATAAAGGATTATTGCTTAGGCTCAAACAGCAAAGTGATCAAGCGGTTGGGATCAAAAATTTCGTTACTTATCTCTAACAATTGTTCGGCGCTTACGGCGTTTATCTTCTCAAAAATTTCTTCCAGGGTATCAACCTGGTTAAAATCTATCATGCTTTTGGCCATGGCTATGATCACACTCATGCGGTTCTCTTCGGCCAGGGCTATCTGGCCAATAAACTTTTGCCGCGCCTGGTGCAATTGCAGGCTACCCAGTTTTTGATCGCGCAGTTTTTTTAATTCTTTATGGATCAGTTTTGAAGCTTTTGCCGCCTTTTCGGTATCGGTACCAAAATAAATGGAAAAAATACCGGTATCGGTTAAGGGGGTATAGTTTGATTCGACAGTGTAGGCGATACCATGTTTTTCCCTAACCTCTAAATTAAGTCTGCTGCTCATACCTATACCGCCCAACAGGTTATTAAGTAATAATAGTCCCCATTTATTGGCATGCGACGATGAATATGCCTCTCCGCCAATAATACAATGTGTTTGCGAAATAGGTTTGTTAATGATATGTATGCCGCTTGGCGTAACACAGGGAGTCAGCCTGTTTTTTTGAGGCTGATGACCGGCCACCGCGCCAAAGTATTTTTGGGATAACGCCACCAGTTTTTTAAAATCATAGTTGCCATGCACCGCGAAGATCATCTCGTTGGTGTTATAATTGGCCGATATAAATTGCCTGATGTTATCGCCATTAAGCTTGCCAACGCTTTCGGGCGTACCTAAAATGTTTTGGCCTATTGGGTGCCCTTTAAACAGGAGTTCTTCAAAATCATCCTGAATGGCTTCTTCCGGCTGGTCGAGGTAGGATGCTATCTCGTCTAAAATTACACCGCGCTCTTTTTCCTGCTCATCTTCGGGGAAAGTAGAGTGGAATAAAAGATCTTCAAACAAGTCCATCGTGCGCTCCAGGTGCTGGTTTAGCAAGGAGGCGTGAATGCAGGTATATTCTTTAGTAGTATATGCGTTCAAATCTGCACCTACCAGCTCAAGGCGGTTCAGGATCTGGTTGGTATTGCGGCGCTCGGTTTCTTTAAACAGCAGGTGTTCAATAAAATGCGCCAGGCCTTCCTGTCCGGGTTGTTCATCGCGCGAGCCTGCGTTTACAATAAAGCAGCAATGGGTAATTGCCGATGGCCAATGTTTATGAAGGATCCGGATGCCGTTGGGCAGGGTAAAAAGTTGATAGTCTGTCATCAGGCTGCAAAGATAAGCTTATCTGTCACAATTATTTTTCATGTTATTGTAAGTGATTTATAGTATTTTAGGCGTTTAAACCAAGTTTTGCTACGGTTAGAACTTTTAGGCAAAATATTGGGATACCTTAAACTGACCCCTTGAAAATGAAAAAACAGATTGCTGACCTCGGATTTGAAACTCTTATAACCGCCGATAAGATTGAAGAACGTGTAAAAGCCATTGGCGTACAAATAAACGAAGACTTTAAAGATACAGTACCCCTGATAATTGGTGTGCTTAACGGCGGCTTCCTTTTTACTGCCGACCTGATAAAACAAGTAACCATCCCCTGCGAAATTAACTTCACCAAACTGGCCTCGTACTACGGCGGCACCACCAGTACGCTAAAGATCCGCGAGGATATTGACCTTTCGATAGATATTAAAGGCCGCGATGTATTAATTATTGAAGATATTGTTGATACTGGTAATACCGCGCACTATTTAATTGAAAAACTAAAGCTGAAGGAGCCTGCCTCGTTAACAATGTGTTCATTGCTATTAAAGCCCGCAGCCCTGCAAAAAAAGATTGAAGAGCTTAAATATATAGGCTTTGAAATTGGAAACGAATTTGTGGTTGGATACGGTTTGGATTATAAAGAAATGGGCCGGAACCTGGCCGATATTTACAAAAAAGTAAACTAACAAAAACACCCAAAATGAGCTTTTAAAAGCTCATTTTGCTATTAAACAGGTAGTTGTACGAGAGTTTTCTAACGCCCCAATTAAAACAATAACATGCTGGCGGCGTTTTAGGCTTTATGAAATATACATCTTTACTTTTGTGTGGCTGTGTAGCAGCATCTTTTTTATTTTCATCGTGCGATAAAGAATCGCCTGCAACATCAAATGTAAATATCACGGTAACCAATGGTTTAACCGGAACAGCATCATCTGGAGCTACTATAAAGCTATACGACGATCCGAATAAAGCAAATAATGGCTCGTCGCCAGCTTATACACTAACAACTGATGCTTCAGGAAAGATAACATCGCAAGTTGATTATATAGGCGGGTACTTTATTGTTGCCGAAAAAGGCACCCAGAAAAGCTATTATAATGGTTTAATACCCATTGGCATTTTTAAAACCCAAAGTGAAATTGACAGCAGCCCGGCACAAACACCGGTTGCAACAATTGGTTCTGTAAAATTTAAAGATACCAACGGTGATGGCGTGATCAATGATTCGGATAAAACAGTAGCGCCAACACTTTATCTTGAAGCAGGGCAAACTATTAATTACAACCTTGCTATTTACTAAATTTTATTAAAGCATTTTATTGAAAGCTGTCGGCGTAGGTCGGCGGCTTTTTTGTTTTAGGTAGCTGGAATAATAAAATAGCGGTATTTTACCTTTATGAAAAAGGTTATAAAAGTGCTGCTTGCCGGTTTGCTTTTGGTTTTTATTGCTCTTGGATTAACAGGTTATAATATTGTTTTGCCGCTATCTGCAACTGCTAATGATAGACTAAATAATAGCCTTCCAAGGGCGGTATCCGGCAAAGAGTTGAACCCGTTTTCAAACTATGATTTCTCGCAGGGGGAGTGGAGCGCCTATCTTGTAATTGTTCCTGAAGATTTTCAAGACCTGCATCCGCTTATATCGAAACGCATATGCCTTAAAACAGATGATATAAACCTGTTAAAGCAAATGCAAAAAAGCTGGAGTTTTAAATGCAATGAAAATGGCGATATGGCTACTGTTAACAGTACTTTTTACCTGGTACATGATGGTATTGTAGTTTTTGAAACAGGTATTATGCTGGATAAAAATAACCAGGGATTGCAGAATGAAATTTATGGCTGGATGAAGCCTGTGCACGGAAAGGAAATGGTTGATGTGTGTAGTCGATTTAAGAAAGTGTATTGGCCTGTGGTGATTTTGTAGTGCGACGGTTGGTGCTGAGTATGTTTTCTGTTTTGTATATTTGTGTATCATGCTTGCAACTATAAAAGGATATTACGAAAAAGGACGCATCGTTATGAGCGAGGAAGCTCCTGTTCAATCTAAAACGGAAGTGATCATTACTTTTCTTACCGAGCAGGCTAATAAACCAGCTAAACGACAACCGGGAGGGTTAAAAGGAAAAATTTCGTTGCCCGATGATTTCAACGAACCGTTGAGTGATCTTAATGATTATATGTAATGGCGAAGTATCTGTTAGATACCCATTGCCTGATTTGTTTTCAGGAAAATAATCCACGTATTTCAGATAAGGTTTTATCGATAATTTAGGATCCTGAAAACATAATACTATTTAGCCAGGTAAGCTTATTTGAGATCGCTATCAAATTAAAGATAGGCAAAATCCCAAACACAACTGTAACTATAGAAGAGATATATCATCAGGCAATAGCTGATGATTTTACCTTTCTAAGCATTCATAATAATCATTTGTATTTTTATGAAGAAGTTCCCCTTTTCGAAAATCATCGCGATCCTTTTGATCGATTACTGATTGCAACTGCTGTTCAGGAAAATGCGATCATGTTATCGGCTGATGACAAGTTTAAATTATACGGCGACGTTTTGAATGTGGTTTGGTAGGGATTATACGGGCTTGAGCCTTACCAAATAACTACCCTATCCCCGCAACCTCACTCAATAAACTCACCGCTTCATCAACACTATCAATCCCCTCAATACCTAAACGAAGTGTATTCTTCACTTCTTTCAAACTGGTGCGCCTTGGGTTATTCTTCACAAAATCCAGCACATTACGGAAAGCTTCGGTTTCAAAATAGCTTGATTGCTGGTTGGTGATAAAATATCCCCGCAACACATTCTTTTTAAGAGAGATCTTTTCAAACCCAATCGCTTTACCCAGCCATTGTAAACGCATGGTATTGAGCAGGCTGTTAACCTGCGGAGGCACCGGGCCAAACCTATCATGCAGTTTTTGTTGAAAGGCCTCCAGTTCAACCTCATTTTCCAGTTTGGAAAGTTCGGTGTACAGGTTGTAGCGTTCAGAAATATTGGTCACGTATTCATCAGGGATCAATATCTCCAGGTCAGTATCAATTTGAGTGAAGGAGATGTATGGCCGTGGCTTATCCTCGGGGAATACATCTTTAAACTCATCATCTTTTAACTCTTGTATGGCTTCGTCTAATATCTTGTGGTACATCTCGAAGCCTATCTCTGCAATAAAGCCACTTTGCTCGGCACCAAGCAGGTTACCGCTGCCGCGGATATCCAGATCGCGCATGGCTACGTTGAAGCCGCTACCAAGATCACTAAACTCCTCAATGGCGCTAAGACGTTTGCGGGCCTCGCTGGTTAAAGTTGATAATGGCGGACTTAACAGGTAACAATAAGCCTTTTTATTGCTCCTGCCCACGCGGCCGCGCATCTGGTGCAGATCGCTCAGGCCAAACATGTGGGCGTAGTTAATGATAATAGTATTGGCGTTAGGGATATCCAAGCCGGCCTCGATAATGGTTGTAGCCACCAGTACATCATACTCGTGGTTTACAAACTTCAGCATCACATCTTCCAGGTCATCGCCTTCCAGCTGACCGTGGGCTATGCCTATCCTTGCTTTTGGTACCAGCTTGCGGATCATGCCTCCCAGTTGTGGCAAATCGGCAACGCGGTTATGGATAAAGAAGATCTGCCCACCGCGGTCAATTTCAAACTCAACAGCTTCTTTTATCAGTTTATCGTTAAACACATGCAGCTCGGTAACTACCGGCTGGCGATTTGGTGGTGGTGTTGATATGATGGAAAGATCGCGCGCGCCCATTAACGAGAAATGCAGCGTACGCGGGATAGGCGTAGCGGTTAGCGTAAGCGTATCCACATTGGCGCGCATCTGTTTCAGCTTCTCTTTGGTTGATACGCCGAATTTTTGCTCCTCGTCGATGATCATCAAACCGAGATCCTTAAACTTCACATCTTTACTCACCAAACGATGTGTGCCGATGATGATATCAACCTTGCCTTCCTTCAGTTTCTCCAGCGTATCCTTGATCTGACGGCTCGATTTAAAGCGGTTTACATAATCAATATTGGCAGGGAAGCCTTTAAGCCTATCGGTAAAAGTTTTGTAGTGCTGGGCCGCTAAAATGGTGGTCGGCACCAGTATGGCCACCTGCTTGCTATCAGCAACAGCCTTGAATGCCGCACGCACCGCCACTTCGGTTTTACCGAAACCTACGTCGCCGCAAATGAGGCGGTCCATAGGGTGGGGCGATTCCATGTCTTTTTTGAAATCGGCCGTGGCTTTTTCCTGGTCGGGGGTATCCTCGTACAGGAAAGAAGCTTCCAGTTCGGTTTGCAGGTAACTATCGGGCGAGAAGGCATTGCCGTGCTGGGCCTTACGTACGGCATAAAGCTTGATCAGATCGCGGGCTATGTCCTTAACTTTTTTTTTTGTTGTTTTTTTGAGGCGCTCCCAGGTATCAGTACCCAGCTTGTTCATACGAGGAACGGTACCCTCTTTGCCGCTGAATTTAGAGATGCGGTTAAGTGAGTTGATGTTTACATACAGCAGATCGTTATCGGCATAAATTAAGCGGATCATTTCCTGTTGTTTGCCGTTTACATCAACCTTTTCCAGACCGGCGTATTTGCCAATGCCATGGTCAATATGGGTTACAAAATCGCCGGGCTTGAGGTCGCGCAGTTCTTTCAGGGTGATGGCCTGCGAGCGCTGGTAGCCTTTGCGGGTTTTGTATTTGTAGTAGCGATCGAAGATCTGGTGATCGGTATAGCAGGCTAATTTTTGTCCCTGATCGATAAAACCTTCACGTACCGAAATGCTGATCGGCGTAAATTTTACGGTTTTATCCAGATCGTCCAGAATGGCATATAAACGCTCAACCTGTTTGGCAGAATCGGTGAGGATAAAATTCTCGATCTTATCGGCTTCGTTATTTTTAAAGTTGTGGATCAGCAGCGTAAAATCTTTATTGAACGATGGCTGCGGACGCATATCAAAATTGATAACCGAAGCATCGTTATAAAAAAACTGCTTCCCAAACTCTACCACCGGGAAATCATGCAGCTGATCGCCAATCAATTTCTCATCCGTAAAGCCGAATTTAGGGTCTATCCAATCCGGGTTTTGCGTTTTTTCATCGGCAGAAAGAGCCTTCCAAAGGTTAACTGCTTTTTTGTAGCCTGTTTGAATAATATCCAGTGTAAACTGAACATCTTTTATCCATACCTGCGTTCCCGGCTCAACATATTCCAGCAATGAAATATTGTTTTCGGTTAAAAACTTCGATTGCACGTTAGGTACAATGGTGATGCTTTTAACCCGCTCGGCCGAAAGCTGGCTCTCGATCTCGAAGGTGCGGATAGATTCGATATAGTCGCCAAAAAACTCCACCCGGTAGGGCAGCATGTGCGAAAACGAGAAGATATCAACTATACCGCCGCGAATAGAAAATTGACCCGGCTCGTACACAAACTCAACGCGCTCAAAATCGTATTCAATTAAAAATTCGTTGATAAAATCAATGCTCAGTTTATTTTCAACAGCGATTTCGAGGGTGTTTTTTTCGAGTGCGGCACGGTCTATTACCTTTTCGGCGAGGGCCTCTGGGTAGGTAACTATCAGCTGGCCATATTCGGTGCTGTGGTTAAGCTCATTCAGTACCTCGGCGCGGGCAAGTAAGTTGCTGCTATCGGGCTGGGTAAACTCAAATGGTTTGCGGTAAGATGAGGGGAAGAGCAGGGCTTCTTTACCGGTAAGGTTTTCCAGATCGGCCTGGAAATAGCCGGCTTCCTCACGGTCGGGCAGCACAAACACCATGTGTTTGTGCTGCAAAAAGTACAAAGCTACCGCCATGGCCGAATCGCTTGATCCCACCAAACCACGGAGCTGAACCCTTGGATTTTTTGAGGCGTTGAGCGCGGTGGCCAACGCTTTGATCCGGTCATCAGCTTTGTATCTGTCTAATATATCGCGGATATTCAAATCGGCGCAAAGATAAGCAAAAAACCAAAGCCCGATTAAAAAGCGTTGAACCTAAAAATTAATGCAAACAATATGCAGGCTTATTTACTTTTAAATGATAAATTTATGCATGTAAGCAGGCATAAACATATTTATAAACCCAAATAAATTTATAATCATGAAAAATGCAGTTTTATCAGGGGGCATTATCGGCATATTAAGCATACTATGGATCTTTTTGATGCCCCGTTTAGGTGTGATGCCGCAAAAAGATGTGGTATCCCCGGCCGAGTATTTTTCGTTCGTTATACCGGCAATCGGTTTGTTTTTTGGCATCTGGAGCTATCGTAACAACGAGTGCAAGGGGCAGATGGGTTTTTTAGAGGCCCTTTTTCAAAGTTTTAAAATTTTAATTGTAGGCGGTATCATAGCCGTTTTCGGATCCATCCTTTATATCAGCTACGTATCATCATCGGGCAATAATATTAAAGATTTTTCTGAACGGATATTTGGTGCATTGATAGTTGGGGTGCTGCTCGCCTTCGCGGCATCGCTGTTGTTCACTAATAGAGCAAACAAGGTTGATTAAGCGATTTTTTTCGAGATACTTCGAATTGTTTTTCTGGATTGCCGCCGTGCTATCCATGGCGATGACTTCACCAACCGAAGAGTCGCATTTTACACTATGCCCGCTTAAATTGATGGGAATAGGCTGGTGCCCCGGTTGCGGCCTGAGGCACAGCATTATTTACCTGCTGCATGGCGATGTAGCACGCTCATTCAACGCGCACTGGCTAGGCATCCCCGCTTTAGCAGTAATACTTAACCGCATTTTTGTGCTTACCAGGGCAAGGTTGCAGGAGGGAAGGCAGTTTAGGAGCGCGGTTTAACCCGACGTTATTTGCGAGGAGGTACTACGAAGCAATCGCATGCTATACAGGGCGACCGTGCTTACGTGCGGTTGCCACGTTGCGCTACCCATGACAAGTTAAAAAAGGTTTGTCATCCTGAGTAAGGTTTATTTGCGCGCAAATAATAGCATTGCAGATGATATTTTTGCGCGTCTGATTATCAACGCGTTATAGACTTGTCAATGGCAGCGATAGCGAAGGATCTTCTTCAACAAGCATGGCCGCTATACAGAGCGAAGAAGATGCTTCGTACCTCAGCATGACAAATGGGCGAATGTCATATTTCTTTCAGAGACCTCAGTTTTTACTTACTCACAATGAAATGAATAAGTACGCACCCCGTCGGTAAAATTTCTCCTCCATTTTTCACCGCCAAAACCTATCCTTTTACCGACATCTTATCTCCGCTAACCTATCTCCCATAGGCGTTTGTATGCTGCCGCGATACCTTTACATCATAAAACAATCGCAAACTTTAAAACTTACTAAAATGAACACCTATCAAAATCCATATATGTCATTCGACGGTATCACTTCCGAAGAATATACATTTCTGCAACAGGCTACAGCCCAGTTAACAGAAGACCAGGCACGCGTTTTTATGTCATTCTATGCCAGCAAAAGGCGTAACCCACAAGACATCATGTTCGCAACATTGGCCGGTTTCCTTGGTGTATCAGGTGTACAACGCTTCATGACAGATCAGATAGGTATGGGTATCCTGTACTTTTTCACCGCCGGTTTCTGCTTTATCGGTACCATTGTTGATTTGATCAACTACAAAACCATCGCCAACGATTACAACCGCCAAATGGCCTACGAAAGTTTCAATATCGCCAAAATGAGCAACAACAAACCTCTTTAAGGAGTAGTTTCACTATATATCAACAAAAAATCCACCTTCTGTTACGGGGTGGATTTTTTTATGTTATTAAAAACGTAAAACATGTCATTGCGAGCGCAGCGTGGCAATCGCATGCTATAAAGGGCGGCTATGCTTCTGTGCGGTTGCCGCGCTGCGCTCGCAATGACATGTAAGTAAAAGAGAATTTTACTTCATCGATTTGTCCCTGATCTCCTTAAACTCCGAACCCGCTTTCCAACCCGGGAATGTTGTTTCGGCGCTCAATTTGGTGCCCACGCGGTAAAGGATATCAGCAATTTGCGCCATGCCCGTTGCATCCATGGTATCGCTATAATTATCGGCCTGTTGATGATAGCGGTTGTCGCCATAATCTTTTTGTTGGGCCTCGCCATATGCCTTATCATGTACCACGCTGATGCTGCCTGTATTGATATCTACAGCAGGTACACCTACCTTGGCAAAGTTAAAATGGTCCGACCGGTAGTAGCTGCCAGACCCAGGGTGCCTGTCGCCAACCGTAGTAAGGCCATCATTTTTCGCTATCTCTTCAACATAATCTTCCAAGTCGTTTTGGCCTTTGCCGGTTACGGCTATGTCTTTCGTTTCGCCATAATCGCCAAGGGCATCCATATTAAGGTCGGCCACGGTTTTGTTGAGCGGGAAAATAGGGTGGGTTGCGTAATATTCAGAACCTAAAAGACCTTGTTCTTCAGCCGTTACTGCCAGGAAAACAATTGAGCGTTTCGGTTTTTCCTGCGCCTTAACAAAAGCTTTGGCTACGCTGAGCATGGCGGCAACACCATCGGCATTATCAACTGCGCCGTTGTAAATGCTATCTCCTTTGGCATTGGGTTTTCCTACGCCAAGGTGATCCCAATGTGCGCTGTACAACACATATTCGTTAGGCTGGCTGCTACCTTTTAGTGTAGCCACAACATTATGCGATGTAGAGTACTTCAGTTTATTATTGATAGTTAAAGTAACCGATTGGTTAAGCGGTATCGCTTTAAAATCTTTTTTGCGGGCCAGGGCGCGGAAATCGCCGGTGATGCCCGCTTGCGCCAGTAGTTTTTTGCCTGCCGCCTCGGTTATCCAGCCTTCAACCTTGCAACGGTTCATGTGCTTATCGGCTTGCTGCAGGTAAAGTTTAGCGCCGGTATTGCTGTTTGATACTACTTCCCAGCCGTAGCTTGCCGGTTCGGTTTGGTGGATAATGAGTACCCCGGCAGCACCCTGACGGGCGGCTTCTTCGTATTTATAGGTCCAGCGGCCGTAGTAGGTCATGGTATCGCCTTTAAAAAAGTGCGGGTCGCCGTTTTTAAAGCCCGGATCGTTTACCAGCACTACAACGGTTTTACCTTTTACATCAAGGCCCGCATAATCATTCCAGTGATATTCTGGTGCTACTACACCGTAGCCTGCAAACACCAAAGGCGAGTTTTTAAGCGATACCGAATCAACCTCACGGCGGCTAAAGGTCACAAAATCATCTGTTACTTTTAATGATAAGGGTTGTTTACCGCCGCTAATTTCCATTGCGGGCGATGGGGAACTGGTGATCTCAACCAGCGGTACGTCTTGAAAATAGCTCCCGTTATTGCCCGGTTCCAAACCTATCTTTTTAAACTGTTCAGCAATATAATTGATGGCCTTGGTTTCGCCAGCGGTAAAAGGCTTGCGGCCCATCATCGAATCGTTGGCCAGCGCCGAAATATATTTTTTGATGTCGGCACCGGTAACCGATTTTTCAGCGGGTACGGTTTTATTGTTCTGGCAGGCTGCAAAAAGGGCAAGCCCGCCCAAAAAGGAAAGTTTAAGGAGTTTGTGTTTCATAGTCAACAGATATTAAAAAAGCGGTAATTATGCTAATGAACCGAATTTACATAAATAGTTAGTAAAATATGAAAGAGGGAACGCATATACAGGAGAAATGAGAATGAAATGGCGTTGTTATTTGTAATTGTTTAATCGCGGTGTATCTTTAAGCTATACCTAAAAAACAATGAAATATATTTTTCTTTCGATAGGATTGTTAGTATCGGGAATGGCTGCAGGCCAAAATAAACTTCCTGTTATTAAAGCGACATCCAAAAGCATAGCTATTAACGATGGCGGCTTTTTGGATAAAAATGCCTGGTCGTTATCTCCCAAAACCCGACCGGATGTTTACACCGCCGACAGGACACGCCAAACCAAGTGGGTTACTTTTTACACCGATATCGATTCGATAAGGGTAAAAGTAAAACCCGGTACCCGGTTTGATTTTGTAATCCTGCTTAACGGCAAGGATTCGTGCTTTACAAGGATAGCCAGCGCTATCCCGCCAGAAAGCAAGCGGAATACTACACAGAAAAATGACACTATTCCATTTAAGCTTACCGCATTTAATGCTATCGCCGTAAAAGCTGTATTGAATGATATGGATACATTGAACCTTGGTTTTGATGTAAGCTCGTTCGATTTTCATTTAACCCGGGATGCCATCATCAAAAAAACAAAACTGTTGTCCAACCATGCCGATGTATTGGCAGATAAAGCAAAGCCCAATTTTAATACGATGAACAAAGCGGAAAAGCTGCAATTGGGCACAGCAATTTGGCATAACCAGGAAATACTGCCTACAGGCATAACCTCGCATGAGATGGATGGCCGCTTTGGTTGGAATTTGTTTGAGGGCAAACAGGTAGAGGTTGATTATGATAATAGCCGGATCATTATCCATAACCAGCCAGCCACTGGACTGAAAGGTTACGAAAGGTCGAAGATTGGCTTTGTACGAGGGTTTGGCTATGCTAACGGCGCGTTTGAAATAGCCGGTAAAAAATATACTGGCAAGTTTTCGATGGATACCGGTTCCGAACAGGAGCTGATTGTTGATAGCGGCTGGGTAGCCCGTAATAATTTTCCTACCGATTTGAAATTGATCAAGTCATCCGTGCTCCACGATCCCCGAGGAACAGGATACCAGATCAGGATTGTGGAAGCACCGCTTTTCAGGGTAAATGGCTTTCCTGTTGCCAATGTGGCCACGCTTATTTTAACAGGCAAAAACCCGGTAGGCTTTGAAATGAACTTTTTTGGTAATGGACTTTTAAAGCGTTTTAATATGATACTCGATTTTAAAAATGATTACCTGTATTTAAAGCCGAATAAATTATCTGCCTGAACTCGATTTGCTCATTACAAGGTAAAAAAGCGTTGCCATCCCTCAGTGTTACAAATGGAAGAAGAGGTATGTGACAAAGCAGATAAGACTTACGAAGTTTTTAAAACTTCGTAAGTCTTGACTCAAAAGCTGTATTTAACTCCCTTGCGGCACCGCCCAGCTTTGCGCATCAAACACCGGGTTCACATCCATATTGTCGTATTGGATCTCGAGCTTTTGTCCTCCACTTGTTGAGGCTTCGCGAAAAGGAATTGTGATGCCCTGCACCGGCCGCATGTCAGATACAACGGAGGATGAGGCTTTACTGCCTACCTTATAAGCATAAGCCATCAGTTGGTTACGATCATTTATGGCAAATACAAAATCGTTGCCATTCAGTTTACAAGCAATAGCGTAAGCATTACTGTTAGGGACTTTCTGGGTGTTCACGATCTGCATTTGATCCAATGCCGATTTACGTAAGCCAATTACACCGGTGTACAAGGCTGTTTTGATCCCGGCTACACCTACTGTCGGTAAATCTGTTTTACTGCCGTTGCTCCATTGCCAACCACTATCGCCTTCGGTTTGCTGTACTGAGACCGGTTTGCCATTTTTCCATACTTCAACTCGCACTTTATTGCCGGGGATATCGATCAATTCAACAACTTTTAACCCTGCAACGGAACCTGTTAAGCGAGCGGTTTTAAGGCTGTTCAATTTATCGCCTCCATGCGCCGCGTTAGCTTTTAATAGCAAGGCTTTGCCATCGGCAGCGGCGATGTTGGTAGTAGTAGATGTTGATGCTGTGGCCGATTTTACCGGTGTGCTTGTTTTTGCGCTTTGGTCCTCATCTTTCGCGAAAAACACTTTGCCATCGCATATAGCCATCCGGTTTTTGGTATCCATATCGCAGAAAAAGCTGTGCTGTTCGGTGTGCCCATCTTTAAAAGTAAGTATAAGCACCCCCTTGTTTAATTTATAGGTACCGCTGCCGCCGCCGCTTTTGCTGGCACCGCCGCCTATGGCATCGGCAGATACAACCGCGACTGACGAATGCGAATCGCTGAAATTGCCATTGGCATCAAACTGTAACCCACGCTGGCTCATCGAACCAACAAAGGCCATCCCGCTACCGGGGCCGCCGCCGGTTGTGCCATTGGTAAACGCGTAATATCCGGGCGGCAATTTATCGCCTTGTAATTTGAACAATTCGTAACTGTAGCAAAACAGCGAACCATACTTGGTTATGGTATAGTGGTAAGTGCTTTTAGGGTAATGCATCGTAACCTCGCCATTGGCTACCTGATATTTGCCACTTACGTGTGTTTTCCAATCGGCACCGCTCATTTCTTCGTTAAAAGTACCATCGGGCCGGAAGAGGATGGCAACGTCGCGGCGGTTCATGCCGCTACCAATCAGCGGACTAAGCGTAAACTCGCATCCGGCATAAACGCCATCAAGCCTGGTTTGGGTAGAAGCATGATCTGCACAGCAAAATAAAAAAGCAAATAGTATCAGCAGGAATTGTTTCATCGTGTGTAGGTTTTTATCTGTTGGTAAAATGGGTTATGGGCTAATTCCCTGTTGGCGTTGCCCAGTTTTGCGCGTCAAGCACAGGGTTCATATCTATATTATCGTATTGTATATTTAGTTTTTGATCACCACTTGTGGAGTTTTCATGAAAAGGGAGGGTGATGCCTTGTACCGGCCGAAGATCTGAAACCACCGAATAGGATGTTTTGCTACCCAGCTGGTAACCATAAGCCATCAACTGGCTTTGATCATTGATGGCAAATACACAATCGGCACCATTTAGTTTACAGGCAACGGTGTAAATGTTATTGTTAGGTACTTTTTGAGTTTTTACAATTTGCAGCTGGCTAAGCAGCGGTTTACGTAAGCCCAGCACGCCGGTGTATAAAGCTGTTTTAACCTCGGCAACGTTATTGGCCGGCAAATCTGATTTATTACTTCCATTCCATTGCCAGCCGGTATTGCCTTCGGCTTGTTGTACCGAAACAGGCTTGCCGTTTTTCCATACTTCAACCCGCACTTTGCTGTTAGGGATATCAATTAGTTCAATAACTTTTAACCCGGAAACCGAGCCAGTTAGGCGCACTGTTTTCAAAGTATTCAGTTTATCGCCGCCGTGTGCCGCGTTTGCTTTTAAAAGAAGTGCTTTTCCGTCCGGAGCTACTGTGCTTGCGTTATTGGAGGATGTATTAGCTGTTCTTGCTGTTTTGGCTGCGGTAGTTGGTTTAGTATTATTATCGTCACTTTCTGAAAAGTAGATACTGCCATCAACAACGGCCATGCGCGTTTTAATATTCAGGTCGCAAAAAAAGCTGTGCTGTTCGGTGCGGCCATCATTAAAAGTTAATGTAAGGGCACCCTCGTTTATTTTATATGTGCCGCTGCCGCTTGCACTGGCGGTACTGCCACCGGCAACATTCTCGCCTGATATAGCAGTAGTTGATAATCGGGAATTGCTGAAATGGCCCTTACCGTCAAAATTCAATCCCCGCCTGGTTGTAGCGCCAACATATGTGGTACTGCCGCCACTGCCGCCCATAGCGCTTACAAACGAGTAATAACCTGCCGGGATGGTGTTGCCCTGCACTTTATCCATCTGATACCCATAGCCGAAAAGCGAATTGCCTTTTAAAGTATATACCGATGAGCCTTTTGCATATTTAAGAGTTACTTTGCCGCTGCTTATTTCATATTTCCCGCTTACATTGGTTTTCCAATCAGCACGCTCAAGTACATCATTAAAAGTACCATCAGGCCGAAAAAGTACGGAAATATCACGCCGGCTCATGCCGCCGCCAAATATGGGGCTTGGTGAAAACTCGCAGCCGGCGTAAACACCGTTAAGCTTGCCCTGAGCGAAAAGGTTATCTGAACAGAAAAATGAAAGAGCAAATAATACCAGCAGGAATTGTTTCATAGGGCGTCGGTTTTTGTCCTAAACCCTGTTTGGTGATTTTTGTTTGTAGAAATGTTTTAATTAATATGTAATTAGCGGGTCGAGTTAATTAACAAAGCAGGCTTCTTGGTTCCCTCCTTGGGGAGGGGCGCGATGGCAAGTGCGGTGGCAGGGAGGGGTTTATGCGCCGAACTGGCTGAAAGGATTGGCGTATAAACCCCTCCCTACACCCTCCCATGGGAGGGAATCGCACAACCCCTGCTTTTAGTGTGGCGGCACATCTATCCATCAACAAAAACGGCCGCGAAGAAAACCTCTCCGCGACCGCTCTTAAAAAACTACTAAATAGTTTAAGCTTTTTCTGCTTTTGATGATTTGTTGATCCCCGCTTCGGCAATCTGAGTCAGCAAACCATCACAGTTTTTTTCTTCCTGTAAGGTTGAATCCAGCAATTCTGCGGCATGGTCATAGCCTAAAACGCTGGCCATGGTGCGCAGGGTACCGTACGAAGCAATTTCATAATGCTCAATTTTTTGCGCTGCCGAAATAATACCTGCGTCGCGGGTTAAGCTGCCCTTTTCTGTTTCGGCAACAATTTCTTCGCCCTCTTTGATCAGGCCGGCCATCGCTTCACATTTAACGGCCACGGCTTTTTGGCCGATAGATGCAAAGGCATCTTCAAGGCGGGTGATCTGACGCTCGGTTTCTTCAATGTGGGTTTCAATAGCCGAGCGTAGCTCGTCGGAAGTGGCAGCTTTGGCCATTTTAGGCAGTGCTTTTACCAGGTGCTTTTCGGCCCAGTAAATGTCTTTTAACTCGTCGATAAATAATTCATTCAATGCAGATTCCTGCACGCTTTCGGTTTGTTCGGGTGTTTTTACTTTAGTGGTTGCCATGATAGATGTTTTTAATGTTTTCCGGATAGGAAACTACAAACACAGCGCCAAAAAATATTTAATTGAACAATAAATTAATTATTACGACAATTTGAGTGTGAGCAACAAAGCGATCAAGGGAGAGGTTTAAAACCATAAGTTCTAAAAACTAAACAGGGTGACTGGTTTTAAGGAATTTTCCGACTTAAAACTTTTTACTTAAGACTTGGAACTTATTAAGCCCCCTTTTTTGTCTTCAAGCTCGCCATTAATTGATCGTACAAGTCATCGCTGCCGGTTTCACGTGGTTTAAGCTTTTTAACTTTGGCGCGCTTGCCTTTGGCTTTTGCTTCGATAATTTTGAGTAACTCGTCATTGTATTCATCCTTAAATTTGGATACATCAAAATCTTCCGCATACTGGTTGATGAGGTTTAGGCCCATATCCAGTTCTTTTTTGCTCACCGTTACTTTATCGGGCAGGTTCAGATCTTCGGTGCCGCGAATTTCCTGACCGAAACGGATGCGGGTTACCACCAAAACATTTTTAAGCGGGTGAACAATGCAAAGGCTTTCGGTACTGCGCAAAACAAAACGAGCCAGTCCGGCTTTTTTTGATTGGGTAAGCGCCTGGATCAGCAGGGCATAGGCCTTGTTGTTTTTGGTATCGGGTTCGGTATAGTACGATGTTTCGTAAAACATGGGGTTTACATCGGCAATATCAACAAAGCTTTCTATTTCAATAACCTTACTTTTTTCGGGAGCGGCATCTTCAAAATCGCTGTCGTCAACAATTACATATTCGTCATTGAGCTTGTAGCCTTTTACAATTTTATCGTAGGGTACTTCTTTATGCGTGTTTTCGTTAACCCGCTGGTAACGGATGCGGGCATGATCGCGGCTATCCAGCATATCAAAATCAAGTGAGCTGGTCTCGACCGCCGAAAATAATTTAACAGGGATGCTCACCAACCCAAAACCTATCGAGCCTTTCCATATCGACCTCATGATCATGTAGTTTTAATAGTTGTATAACTGATAAATGGGGAAAGGGTTTGCCAGGCGGTTTACTCACCCCAGCATCGCTGCGCTCGCCACCCCTCTCTACGCTTCGCGTAAAGAGGGGATAGTGGATAAGAAAAAAAGTTCTCTATCCCTCTTTACTGCTTGCAGTAGAGAGGGTGGTCCAGCGAAGCGTAGACCGGGTGAGTAAATTCAGCGCTATGCACATTTCCCTCAAACAAAACCGCCGCTTGTTTTATTTACATGCATATCAATCGCTTAGCAAATAATTGTAGCCTCGCTGTTACAAATTAAACCAAATGCCCGTTACCTTAGTCATATCATCAAATAACATACACATGAAAAAGCTATTTATCCTTGCCGCACTATTAGCAACTACCTTTGGCGCTTTTGCCCAAAATGTTGACTTGAGGCGTAAAATTGAAGTTACCGGCATTGCCGAGCAGGAGGTTACTCCCGATATTATCAACGTGACCATATCACTACAGGAATATATGGATGGCAAAAAACACATTGCCATTAATGACCTTGAGGCACAACTTGAAAAAGCCGTTAAAGAGGCCGGCATTCAACCGTCAGATTTTACGGTAAACAATGTATCGGCCTGGAATAACACCTATCAAAAAAAGAAAACACCGGATTTTTTGGCCGGTAAACAATACTGTTTGCGCGTGCGTGATTTGAACAAGTTTAACCAGATCATGTCGAAAATTGATCCTAAAGGCATCCAATCTACCAATATCGATAGCTACGACTACTCGAAAATGGCCGACCTGAAACGCGACCTTAAAATTAAAGCCCTGCTTGCAGCCCGCGATAAAGCTACTTACCTGCTTGCAGCCCTTGGCGAAAAATTGGGCGGTGCCATCAGTATTACCGAAAGTGATAATAGCAGCTTCCCGCAGCCACGTATGTACGCTATGGCCAACACGGTATCATTCAAAACTGCCGATAACAACGTAGGCGATTCGGATATCAGCTTTAAAACCATTAAACTGAACTTCCAGATCCAGGCTGTATTTGAGATAGCAAAGTAACTCCCCTATTCCCCGAAGGGGGAGCTTAAAAAACTGAAGCCTCTGTTAAAACAAACAGGGGCTTTTTTCATTATTTTGGATAACAAATTCTCTTTGGGTTTTTGGAAGTAAAACTTTAATCACATCCTGGATTATGCAATGGTTTGGCAGACGCGAAAGCGATAATGTTGATGACGAACGTGGTGGCGGCGGCGGTCGCCTGGCTATCAGCGGCGGTTTACTTGGCCTGATAGGGGCCGCTATTTATTTTTTTACGGGGATCGATCCTTCGGCGGTATTAAACCAGGTTGCTACCAATCAACCCAGGCAGGAGCAAAGCGCCAATAATGGTCCCGAAGATGAGGGCAAGCACTTTGTACGTGTGATATTGGCCGATACCGAAGACATCTGGACAAAGCTTTTTAATGATATGGGCCGCACCTATGAAAAACCCCGACTTGGATTGTTTAACAATTTTGTTGAATCGGCTTGCGGGAACGCCACTTCGGCGACCGGCCCGTTTTATTGCCCCGGCGATTCGAAGGTTTATATAGACCTTTCATTTTATGACGAACTAAAAAATCGTTTTGGGGCCGGCGGCGATTTCGCGCAGGCCTATGTAATAGCGCACGAGGTTGGTCACCACGTGCAAAACCTGCTTGGTATCTCGCAAAAAATGGATGCAGCCCGATCGAGATTAAGCCGGAAAGCGTACAATAAGCTATCTGTAAAGCTGGAACTACAGGCCGATTTTTATGCCGGTGTATGGGCGCACTACGAACAAACCATGAAAAACGTACTTGACAAGGGAGATGTTGAAGAAGCCCTCAACGCAGCCAACGCCATTGGCGATGACCGTTTGCAAAAACAAGCCCAGGGCCATGTTGAGCCCGATAGCTTTACCCATGGTACCAGCGCTCAGCGTGTGTACTGGTTTAAAAAGGGTTTCGAAACTGGGGATATTAACCAGGGAGATACGTTTGGGAACGGGGATTTGGAATAAAAAATGACATTTGTCCTTTGTCATGCTGAGCGATAGCGAAGCATCTTCTTCGCCCTGTATAGCAGCCGTGCTTGTTGAAGAAGATGCTTCGCTATCGCTCAGCATGACAAACTTTTTTAATTATGTCGCGCGAGGCAGATCCTATCTACTACGCCCACCAAAAAAACCTTAAAAATTACCGCATAAGTTATATTTTTATAGCTTATGCCCTCATCAGCGTCATTAAAAAAAATACGTCCTATACAGCTTGTGGCTGTAATTTTCTTTACCGTATCTGGCGGGCCGTATGGGCTTGAGCAGTTGCTTAGCTATGCCGGAAATAACGCGGCTATACCTATTTTACTGATCACCCCTTTGCTGTGGGATGTGCCGGCAATTTTTACTGTGCTTGAGCTTAACAGCATGATGCCCATTACCGGTGGCTATTACCGGTGGGTAAAATATGCTTTAGGCACCCACTGGGGTTTTGTTGAAGGCTGGTGGACCTGGTTGTATACTTTTATTGACCTGGCCATTTATCCTGTGCTCTTTGTACTTTATGCCACTTATTTTTACCCCGATCTGGCTCAGCATAAGCTGGCGGTTTGTCTGGTGATTATATGGGCTTCGGCGGGTTTGAATATATTGGGTATCGTGCCGGTTGGCAAGGTGTCGTTGGTTTTGAGTGCGCTGGTGATAACGCCTTTTATTATTGTTGTTGTTCTGTTTTTTTACCAGAAGGGTGGTAGTTTGCATATTCCGGCACCTTCATTTAGCGGGGTTAACTTTCCGTCGTTTGGTACAGCATTATATACCGTGATGTGGAACTGCCTGGGCTGGGATAATGTAACCACTTATGCTGAAGAAGTTGAAAAACCGGTGCGCTCTTACTTAATATCTGTGCTGAGTGCTTTCGGCCTGGTGATGGTTGTTTATTTCTTTACCATTTGGGTGGCGCAGCAATCGGGCATTAACCATGCTAAGCTTGAAAATGATGGCTTTCCGGCACTGGGCGAATTGATTGCCGGGCGATGGCTTGGATCTGTAATTGCGTTGGGAGGTATGGCCAGTTCGTTAGGGATTTACGCGGCGGTGCTGCTTTCGGTATCGCGTGTGCCGCAGGTAATGGCCGATGATAAGTTATTGCCCCGTTTTGTCAGTAAGCTGCATAGCAGGTTTAAAACGCCTTATATATCAATTATTATCTGTTCGTTGGTGGTGAGCCTGATGGTACTATGGTCGTTCGGCGAACTGCTCATCATCGATGTTACTGTCTATGGTGCCGGGCTTTCGTTGGAGTATGTATCGTTGATCAGGTTAAGATTAAAAGAGCCGGATAAGATCCGTCCGTTTCGTATTCCGTTGGGAGTAGGGGCGCTTTGCCTGGTTTTGTTGCTACCGCTGGGTGTTTATGCTGTTGCTTTGATCGGTGCTTTTACCTCATCGGACGAAGCTTTTAAAGCGGCTTTGTTTGCTGTACTGGCCCTATCGAGTGCATGGGTTGCTTGGGGAGGTGTTCGGTTTAATGGGTGGTTACAGAGTAGGAAATATAGCAACTAAGTGGTTTTAACCAAAGAGTTACCATTGGGGTATTGTATCTAAAAGGGAGAGGTGCGAGGGCGGCGTTAGGGATTGCAGCGGAAAACCCACAGCCGCGGTGGCCTCTGTGTAAGCCTGGCGAGGATTTGCAGCGTAAAGCCCGCCCGTTGGCTAACGGGAACGCCCATATTTTGATTTTGGATCTGTTTTCAAAGACTTGTTTAAAAATGGTTGGAGATTTTTATGTAGAGACGCATCACATGCGTCTCCCGCAGGACAAGCGGCGTTGCTCATCAATTAGCTTCCTTAAATTGCATACGATAGACGCATGTGATGCGTCTCTACAATTAATAACTTAAATCATCCTTCTTAAAAATACTTTTTCTAAAACTTTTAATCGGTTGCGGATATTATACAGATATCTATGAAAATCAATAATTAAAAAAAGTATTATGAACTCACTCCTGTATGTTATTGCAGTTATCCTGATTATAGGATGGGCAATCGGCGCATTTTTTACATCGGTAGGCGGCCTAATCCACATTTTGCTGGTGATCGCTATTATAGCACTTCTGTTGGGCGTTATCAGGCGCTCATCGGCTATATAACGCCGACCGAAATATAAAATTGATGCCCCGGCTTTTAAACCGGGGCATTTTTGTTTGGTATCTTTGCGTTTTACCTGCATCAAAACATTTTAAGCGCAATGGCTGGCTTCAAACAATTCTCTTTTAAAAAATTCGGGTATCTTGATTTTGAACATGATTACACCACACAGGTGCAGAAAAAAGATTACAGCGAATTTATCCAGATACTGTATGTAAAAGCAGGAGGCCATACGATTATTGATTTTAAGGAATATGATTTAAAACAGGATTCGCTGTTTTTCATTAACCCCGGCCAGTTTCATAAAATTGATGATAACTGCATAGGCACTATGCTGTACTACAACCGCGATTTTTATTGTGTTGAGTTACATGATAAGGAGGTAGCCTGCGATGGCATCCTATTTCATAATGTTTACGATATCCCGGTAGTGATGATGGATGAACAATACTCGGCGCTGATGCAGGCATCCATCAAAGAAATAAAG
Organism: Mucilaginibacter sp. CAU 1740; assembly: GCF_039839285.1. Taxonomy (NCBI): domain Bacteria; kingdom Pseudomonadati; phylum Bacteroidota; class Sphingobacteriia; order Sphingobacteriales; family Sphingobacteriaceae; genus Mucilaginibacter; species Mucilaginibacter sp. CAU 1740. The sequence continues at coordinate 228,194 of NZ_JBDOQS010000001.1, forward strand.
GTCGAAATAGATGCCAGCGATAGTAGCGTTGAAGAGATGCTGAGAATTTTGTTAAAACAGATCATTATCCGCTCAACCCGCATCTGGAAACAGGAACACCAGGTTACCACCGAAGAAGCCCGGCAAGAAGTAGAGTTTTCGCGCAGTTTTAGCCAAATGGTGGAGTGGAACTACACCAAACTGCACACCGTAGCCGATTATGCCGATATGCTGAACATTACGCCCAAAGCGCTTAATAAACGCATTACCCGCTACAGTAATACTACTCCAAACGATATCATCAAAAACCGCATCATCCTTGAAGCCAAGCGCCTGTTAGTGCATACGCAGCTAAGCGTAAAAGAGATAGCGTATAAATTGGGTTATGATGACCCATCGTATTTTATAAGGTTGTTTAGCAAGCAGGCTGATACATCTCCGCAGAATTTCAGGACACTTTACTCTGGAACAGAAAAATAGGCTCCATTTTACTGCAAACTGAAAACTGCCACTGTAAACTGAACGAAAGGGGAAAAACGTCCTATCCCTGTCTACATCCGTGCATTGAGTGGCCTTGATCAGCGCCCTACCTTTGTTGTGTACAATAAGAGATCAAAAACTTAATTACATAACAAAATGAAAACTCCATCAATAACCAACAAAATTGCAAGCGTAATATTAACCTTAAGCTTAGGTACAGCAGCTTCGGCACAAACCGTACAACCTATCGATCCTGCACAGGACCCGCATATTGAAAGCAACGTTAAAGCGTTTTTAAATGTGCTTAACTCGGGCAATGGCAAACCGCTTGAACAACTTTCACCCAAAGATGCCCGCGCGGTACTAACCGGCGCGCAGGAATCGGTAAAGTTTGATTACAGCGATATCACTGTTACCGAAAAAACTATTACAGAAGACGGGCAGGAAATAAAACTGGATATTGTTAAGCCGGCCAATGCCAAAGGTGTGTTGCCTGTGTTCATGTTCTTCCACGGCGGTGGTTGGGTGCTTGGCGATTTCCCTACCCACAAACGTTTAGTGCGCGATTTGGTAGTTAACTCTGGTGCCGCTGCCGTATTTGTAAACTACACTCCATCACCCGAAGCTCATTACCCGGTAGCTATTAACCAAGCTTACAGCGCCACCAAATGGGTTGCCGCCCATGGTGCCGAAATTAATGTAGATGGCAAACGTTTGGCCGTGGTTGGTAACAGCGTAGGCGGTAATATGGCTGCCGTAGTTGCCATGATGGCCAAAGACAAAAAAGGCCCCGAAATTAAACTACAAGTGCTTTTATGGCCGGTAACAGATGCCAACTTCGAAACCGGATCATACAACCAATTCGCTACCGGCAGGTTCCTGACCAAAAATATGATGAAATGGTTTTGGGATAACTATACCACCAACCCCGACGAACGTAAACAGATCTACGCTTCACCGCTGCAAGCCACAACCGATCAGTTAAAAGGCCTGCCAACAGCCGTAGTTGAAACCGCCGAAAATGACGTGCTGCGCGACGAAGGCGAAGCCTATGCCCGTAAACTGGACGAAGCCGGTGTTAAAGTAACCGCCATTCGCTACAATGGCATGATCCACGATTGGGGATTGTTAAACCCATTGGCAAAAGTTCCCGGAACAGAATCAGCGATGTTACACGCTGCCGCCGAGATCAAAAAAGCGTTAGTGAAATAAAGAACCTTAATTGGTTTGATTTTAGGATTGCCCGATGCCGCAAAGCACCGGGCAATTTTTTTAGTATAGCATGGTTTTTGTATAATTGGGTCAGATCATCAGGAAATCTTTAAATCAAGTGAATCAAGGTTCATATTGAAGAAAGTCCTTTAACCAGATGCATCAAGGTTCATGAATATAAACAGATCAGCTTTTTTACTTATCGCTTCAGTGATCGCGCTGAGCGCATGTTCGCCTAAAATACAACCGCCATATGAGGCCACGAATAAAGTGTACCACACTCAAACTGATTCGTTGGTTGATGTAATTACCCGCGAACAACCGGCCATGCTGGTTGACAGCGCGGGCGGGGTTATCCCATCCGAGTGGGTTGGTACAGTTAATTTTAACCTCCGCAAACCCAACTATGTAATTATCCACTACACCGCGCAAGATTCGGTGAAGCAAACCCTCAACACTTTTACCCTGGTAAAACCACAGGTAAGTGCGCATTATGTGGTAAGTAAAGATGGTAAGGTGTACCATATGCTGAACGATTATCTGCGCGCCTGGCATGCGGGCATTAGCAAATGGGGCAGTATCAGCGATATGAACAGCTGCTCGATAGGTATTGAAATTGATAATAACGGACACGAGCCTTTTAATGATGTGCAGGTTAAAAGCCTGCTGGCTTTGCTATCCCAACTTAAAAAAGTATATAACATCCCGCAGGCAAATTTTATTGGGCACCAGGATATTGCGCCATTGCGCAAGCCCGATCCTGGGCCGCTGTTTCCATGGAAACTATTAGCGCAAAAAGGTTTTGGTTTTTGGAGGGAGGAATTGCTGGAGCTTCCGCCGGATAATTTTGATTATGCTACAGCGCTGAAGCTGATAGGTTATGATACCAGCAACCTGCCTGCCGCCATTGTAGCTTTTAAACGGCATTTTGTACAGAGTGATGAAACGCCGGTGATGACAGGATTGGATTTGAATATCCTTTATAATGTTTATAAGAAGTATTAGCGTTATGATTAAGAAAACGCTTTAAACCATGTCATTGCGAGGCACGAAGCAATCGCACGGAAGCATTGCCGCTCTGTATAGTATGCGATTGCCACGCTACGCTCGCAATGACATGGTTTTATCAGACTATGAAAGGTGTTATTTTCACTTAGCAAAGACCAATAAAAAGCCCCGATACATAAATTGTGCCGGGGCTTTAATTTTTAAGCTCTCCCTTTAGAGGGCTGGGCGATTAGTCAATCCACTCAAACTTAGTATAAGGTACCAATACTTCCGGCACTTTAATACCTTTTTCAGTCTGGTTGTTCTCTAACAAAGTAGCCACAATACGCGGTAAAGCCAATGCGCTACCGTTAAGTGTATGCGCCAGCTGCGTTTTACCATCGGCATTGCGGAAACGCAGTTTAAGTCTGTTGCTTTGGAAAGTTTCGAAGTTTGATACTGACGATACTTCCAGCCAGCGTTGTTGCGCGGCGCTCCAGGTTTCCATATCATAAGTTAAAGCCGAGCCAAAACCCATATCGCCGCCGCAAAGGCGCAATACGCGGTAAGGAAGGCCCAAGTTTTTTAACAAGCCTTGTACGTGGTTGCTCATCAGCTCCAATATCTCGTACGATTTATCTGGATGGGCAATGGTCACGATCTCCACTTTATCAAACTGGTGCAAACGGTTCAGGCCACGCACATGCGCTCCATATGAACCTGCTTCACGGCGGAAACACGGCGTATGACCGCAATTGCGGATAGGCAGCTGGTCTTCTTTCACAATCACATCGCGATACAAGTTGGTGATAGGCACTTCAGCGGTTGGGATCAGGTACAGGTTATCGATACCTACATGGTACATCTGTCCTTCCTTATCCGGCAGTTGTGATGTTCCAAAGCCTGAAGCCTCGTTTACCATCAGTGGTACGCTTACTTCGCTGTATCCAGCTTTTTCGGCCTCGTCAATAAAATAATTGATAAGCGCACGTTGCAGTTTAGCACCTTTACCTTTATATACAGGGAAACCCGCGCCGGTTATTTTAACGCCTAACTCAAAATCAATCAGGCCGTATTTGGCTGCCAGCTCCCAGTGCGGCAAGGCATCTGCAGGTAATTCCGGTTTATCGCCGTTCTCTAAAACAACCTCGTTATCCTCAGGTGTTAGGCCTTTAGGTACCGAGCTGTGCGGCAGGTTGGGCAGCAAAACCAATTTTTGATATAGTTCTTCTTCGGTGGTGGTTAATGCCTCACCTAACTTTTTGATCTCTTCTTTCCATGCGCCTGTTTTACCTTTAAGGCCTTCGGCTTCTTCCTTTTTACCGCTGCGCATTAGTTCGCCAATTTGTTTGGCAGCTGCATTGGCCTCGGCCGAAACGTTATCCATACTGGTTTGAGTGGAGCGGCGTTTATCATCCAGCTCAATTATTTCATCAACCAGTTCGGGCTGTTTAAAATTTTTTACAGCCAAACGTTCCAAAACCTGTTCCCGGTTATCACGGATATAACTAACTTGCAGCATTATTTTATTTTTTAGGCAAAGATATAATTAGTTCATAGTTTATGGTTCATAGTTCATAGCTCATTTTGTGAAATTTAAACCATCAAACCAATATCCATGAACTATGATCTATGAACCATGAACAATACTACAGGAAAACTATATTTAGTTCCCACCCCGATAGGTAACCTTGAGGATATGACCTTTAGGGCCATCCGCGTGTTGAAAGAGGCCGATCTGATCCTGGCCGAGGATACCCGTACATCGGGGCCGTTGCTGAAACATTTCGAGATCAATCAAAAAGTATTTGCTCACCATCAGCATAATGAACATCAATCAAGCAATGAGATCATAAAGTTTTTGCTGCAGGGAAAAAACATCGCGTTGATCTCGGACGCGGGTACGCCAGCTATTTCCGATCCCGGTTTTTTCCTTGTTCGTGAGGCTTTAAAATTTAATATCGCTGTTGAATGCCTACCCGGCGCTACGGCTTTTGTGCCGGCATTGGTTAACTCCGGTTTCCCTACGGATAAGTTTTGCTTTGAAGGATTTTTGCCCTTGAAAAAAGGCCGCCAAACCCGCTATAAATTTTTAGCGCAGGAAGAGCGTACCATTATACTTTACGAGTCGCCGCACCGTTTGTTAAAAACACTGGATGAGATGACAACCTATTTTGGTGCTGACAGACAGATCTCGGTATCGCGCGAACTAACCAAAATGTTTGAGGAAACCGTACGGGGGACTGTTGTTGAAGTAAAGCAATACTTTGAAACCCACCCTATGAAAGGCGAGTTTGTGATGTGCGTAGCCGGGGCCCCGGCTAAACCGGCAAAGGGAAAGTATGATAGGGATGAGGAGGAAGAAGAATAAATAGTATAAAAACCACCAACGCGTCATTGCGAGGTACGAAGCAATCGCACATAGGCAGGTCCGCCCTGTATAGTCCTCGATTGCTTCGTACCTCGCAATGACGTGGGGAATAGCATTCTACATGAAAAAAAACCTACTATTAGCCATACTCTCGGGCCTGCTTTTATGGATTGGCTGGCCGCCAACCCGATACACCACTTTTTTATTGTTCATTGGCTTGGTCCCCATGCTGCTCGCTATCGAAAACATTGTTAAAGACGATAAAGCTAAAAAAGGCAGACGGGTATTTAACACAAGCTTCATCGGATTCTTGATCTGGAATACGCTTAGTGTTTATTGGGTTTATAACGCCCTTAAATCAATTGGCGAGGTTGTAGCTATACCTATCACGCTGATCCCTTATTCGCTCGGGCCTTTGTTAATGGCTACAGCGTTTTGGTTGTATTACAGACTGAGGTTGGTTGCCCCGCGCTGGTTGGCGTTGATAGGCCTGGTTTGTTTTTGGGTGGGATATGAATACCTGCATCAAAGCTGGGATTTGAATTTTCCGTGGATGACCCTTGGTAATGGGCTGGCGGTAGCACATTCATGGATACAGTGGTATGAATATACCGGCGTTTATGGTGGCACTTTGTGGATCTGGGCTGTTAATATCCTGGTGTTTTTGATCTATACCGGCCTCCGCGAAGCGCAAAATAAACGTACCCGCATGTCGCTTATTGGCGCGGCGGTAGTAACTTTCCTTGCGCCGCTTGGTTATTCATTATCGGTTTATAGCAATTATGTTGAGGAGCAGAACCCATCAAATGTGGTGGTGGCCCAACCCAATATCGATCCGTATGAAAAGGAGGGGAGTATCCCTACCAATTTACAGGTTGATATCCTGATCCACCTTTCGAGGCAAATTGCCCAGCCAAATACAGAGTATTTTATCTGGCCTGAAACGGCTATTTCATCTTATATAAACGAAGACCAACTGCACAGCGACAATTTTATTAGCCAGTCGAGGTTCTTTTTACGCAACTATAAAAACGCCAACCTGATAACCGGGGCCGAAACCTTTAAAATGTATAATACAAGGGCTACTGAAACTGCTAAACCATTCCCTGAAGGCGGCTTTTACGATAGCTATAATACCGCGTTAAGTATTGAAAATGGGGATAAGATGCAAACCTACCATAAATCGCGCCTGGTACCGGGAGCGGAGTCACTTCCGTTTGGCAATGCTTTATCATTTATGAAGCCGGTTTTTGAACATTTGGGAGGTGCCACAGGCACTTATGCGCCCGATAAAGATGCAGGCGTATTTTATTCGCAAAGCGGCATTGGGGTTGCGCCTTCTATCTGCTTCGAATCTATCTGGGGCGGTTATGTTGCGCGTTCGGTTAAAAAAGGTGCGCAATTCATAGCTATTATTACCAATGATGGCTGGTGGGAAAATACGTCGGGTAAAGATCAACACTTGGATTATGCCAAACTCCGCGCTATCGAAACCCGCCGCTGGGTATGCCGCTCGGCCAATACCGGGATCTCGGCGTTCATTAACCAGCGAGGCGATATTGTTAAACACACTCAATGGTGGACAAGGACAGCTATTAAACAAGATATTAACCTGAACAGTGAAATCACTTTCTACGTTCAGCATGGCGATTATATCCCACAGGCAGGCAGTGTGCTTGCGGGAGTGGGGATGTTATTTTTATTGGTAATGCGATTGAGGAAGAAGCAGGTGTTAACCGCTTAAAAAGTATTAATCGAGCACCGAAAGGGTAGTTTGGATTATATCATCAAAAAAGGCCTTTTCTTTAATTGTTTTGGCTGATACCTGTAAACCCTTAATGGTGTTGGAAATAAAGCGGGCAAGCGCGCGGGCGTCCTGGCCAAGGGTGATCTCGCCGCTTTCCTGTCCGTTTTTGATGGCGTAATGAAACGCGTTTTCCATCAGCTGCACGCTTTTGCAAATTATTTCTTTTACATTGTCATCGTGCGACGCCGCTTCGATTTCGGCATTTACCATGAAGCATCCCTTTTGCTGATCGTCTTTTATCAGATCCTCAACCGTTAGTTCGAGCAGTTTTTTGATGGCCGCTTTGGCGCTGCCGTTGGTTTTAATGATATTGCAAACCTGCTCGTCGGCTTTTTTCTGGTAGCTTTCAAGGGCTTTGATGTAAAGTGTATGCTTATCGGTAAAGGTATCATACATGCTCGATCGGCTAATGCCGAGGCCGTCTACCAGATCTTGCATAGAGGTGCCATTGTATCCTTTATTCCAAAAAATACAGATCGCTTTACCCAGTACCTCTTCCTCATCAAAATCCTTGCTTCGTGCCATAAATAAAAAAGCCTTGCCTGTTTTAAAAGGCAAAGCTATTCATTTTTAGTTAATTGTTTAAACGTGAAGCTTAGCTTACCTTATACCGCCGCTGGCAATAATGATCTCGCCGGTTAACCAACGCGAATCATCTGAGGCCAGGAACACAGCAACAGGTGCAATGTCATCAGGTTGACCGATACGGCCAAGTGGCGTAGTTGCTTCCATATTTGTCTGGAAATCGCTGCCAATAAAACCTGCGGTATGGGTACCTTCGGTTTCAACCATGCCTGGGTTAATAGCGTTTACACGGATCTTTTTAGGGCCAAGCTCTTTTGATAATACTTGTGTAATAGAATCAACCGCGCCTTTTGTGCCTGTGTAGATAGCACTTTGTGGAGGAGTGATACGAGTAACAGTTGAGCTGATGTTAATGATGCTGCCGCCTTTGTCGCCAAAGCTGGCCACAGCGCCTTTAGTTGCCAACAATAAACCAAGTACGTTTACATTAAACTGGCGGTGAAATTCTTCTTCGGTTACAGCTTCTATCGGGGTAAATTGATAGATACCTGCATTATTTACCAGGATATCTGCAGAGCCAAAAGCGCTGTGTGTTTCTGCAAAAATACGATCTACATCGGCGCTTTTTGATACGTCGCCCTGCACAGCGATCGCTTTACCGCCATTGCCGGTAATATCTGCTACTACTTTATCTGCACCGGTTTTATCCGAAGAGTAATTTACTACTACCGAAGCGCCTTCGGTGGCTAATCCTCTTGCTATTTCCGCACCTATACCTTTTGATGCCCCTGTTACAACCGCTACCTTGTTTTCTAACTTTTTCATTTTTTTCAGATGTTTTGTTTTGTATTTTGGAATGTTTGTTCCGCAAAGGTAATGTCAAATTGGAATAGTCGTTCCGGAAATAAATTTTATTAGTTAGGGATGACAAACAGAGAGGGGAGAAGAGAGGCAAGAGTTTAAGAATCAAGAGGCAGGATAGGAAATGACAAGATTTAGTGCAGCGACAATAAAGAAACAGAATAGAAGCAAGTTCATAAAATACATGTCATTGCGAGGTACGAAGCAATCGCATACTGTACAGGGAGGCTATGCTTCCGTGCAATTGCTTCGTACCTACCCATGACAAGTTTAAATTGGGTGTCATGCTGAGCCTGTCGAAGCATGGTGGGTAGGGCCTCTGCGCACGACTCTTCGACAAGCTCAGAGTGACAGGCCTGCCCGCAAATGTCATATCTCCTTCAGATGCCTCGGCTTTTACTTACTCGCAATGACATGAGGTGATTTTCAAAAACTGCGTAAGTTTGGATTCTATAATTTGTTATGGAGCATATGTGAAGGTGTACTGGCTACGGATTTTACTCTTCAGTAGCCATCGCATTCCTCTTCAGTACAAAATCGAGCAGGTCATGAATAGGCTGCTTAATGATCTTGCCGGTTTTAACGCCATGTAAGCTACACAAAGAGGTAAGCTCATCGGCAAAAGAGTAAGCTATAGAGCCTACAAAGTGACATTTGTATTTATGGTATTCGGGGTACGATTTAATATTGCTTTCAATAAATTCCACCAGGCCCTCTACCAGCATGGAGTGGCCATATTCGGTTTCTTTGATCTCGCTTACAAACTTGCTGAACGATGCCAGATAGGTATTGGCATTGGGTTTTTGATATACGTTTTTTATAACGATCTCTTTATTGAGGTGATAAGCCTGATTAAATTTGAGGCTGATATCGTGCGGCATATTCCCGTACAAAAAATCGGTGATGAGTTTTTTGCCAAACCAAGTGCCTGACCCTTCATCGCCCAAAACAAAACCCAAGCCATGCTGGCCATCATAAATGCTCTCGCCATCAAAAAACGAGATATTACTGCCTGTGCCCATTACACAGCAAATGCCTTTCTCATGCCCGCAGGTGGCATAAGCGCAGCCTAAAAGATCACTATCTACACTGATATAGGATTTCGGGAAATGCTGACTAAGCGCATTAGATACGATCTCGTGCCTGTCCGGACTGCTGCAGCCCGCGCCAAAAAAATAGATCTCTGAAATTTCTGAAGCAAAGGCCACCATTTCGGGAGCCTGATCAAACACTACGCGTGCTATTTCTTTTTCTGTTAAAAAGTAGGGGTTTAATCCGGTGGTAAGGAACGAACGTGTTTCCTGGTCTGAAACGGTGAGCAGCCAGTCGGTTTTTGACGACCCGCTATCTGCAACTAAGATCATATAGAAATTTCTTCAAGCGCTTTATTGGTAAGTGGCTTATGGATAAACTGCGTGATATGCTTATTATCGGCCGATGTCCTGATATCTGTCGGATCGAGCGACGATGATAACATATAAATCTTGATGCCTTTTTTAGCGATATCCAAACCGTCGTACTCATGCAAAAATTCAAATCCGTCCATCACCGGCATCCTGATATCTAAAAAGATCACATCTGGATTAACAGAGCCATCTTTTAATGATTGAATAGCTTCTGTTGATGACTGGCGTACAATGATTTTTTCGGCAAAGTTATTTGCTTCCAAAACCCTGCGCGTAACAAAGTTATCGATGTAATTATCGTCGATAAGCAAACAGGTTTTGAAAGGTACGGTCATATCTCAAAAATAGGATTTTAAACTTACTATTAAAAAATTTTTTATCAGTTGTTATCACAAACCAATTAAATGAAAATTGGTTTTGAGGCACTTACGCCAATTTAGAATAACACTTTTTAGGATTGATACGAGGATAAGGTTAATAATGTTGTGTTGGAGAAGTGCGCGGATGGATGTTTACCTCTAAAATTGATAGACATAGCGGAGATGTTTTGCTCCTCTGGAGCAAAGTAAATTAGGAGAACTTATTTTAGCTACAAAGCTGTTGCACCTCTGGTGCATTTATGTTTCATTGCAAACCCCAGAGGGGTTAAAGTTTTGTAGAAAATTTGCCTGAAATAGAAAAGAACCCCAGAGGGGTTCAACTGAAGCGATAGATAGTCGAAGCGAAGTAATAGACCTCATAAATTAAGTCTTAAGTGGAAACCAGAACGCCGTTTCTGCTAAGCAAAAACGGCGTTCTGATCCATTATCAAATAAGGTACTTTATTGTATATTAATACTATTAGTTATCTGCTTCAACATAACCTCGGCTTGTTTACTTTGATACTGCGCGGCAAAAAATTTCGATTGCGCGTCGAGGTAATTCCGTTGCGCTTCCCTAACTTCTAATGGGGTGATATTACCCAGTTTATACTTATCTAAAGTAATATCAAGGTTACGCTTGTTCAGGTTCACGTTTGATTCTTCGAGCTTAACCAAATCAAGACCGGATAAATAAGCCACAAAAAGATTGTTGATCTGCGCCTCTACATTCAGTTTGGTTTGCTTGGCTGTGATGCCGGCATTATCTATCAGGATCTTTGCGTTTTTTTCACGACGATTTTGGTTAAAGCCATCAAATATGTTGATCGTAGCCGTTAAGCCATAGTTAAAGCCATGCGCGTTTTGCGATATGGTAAAGCCCGCGGGTGTTTTACTATTGGTAAACACATAGCCCGATGTTAAGCCCACCTGAGGGTAACGTGTAGCCCGCACCTGTTTCAAGTTAATTTCGGCCAGGCGTTGGTTTATTTGTGCTGATAGTATGGCTGGGTTTTGCAATTGCGCGTTGTTGATCACATCGGCCAAAGCCAGTTTATCATCAACTACAATAGTATCGCCCACCGAAAAGTCCGTTTGCAAATCGCGGATCAATAGTTGGTTGAGCTGAATTTTGGCTGTTTTAAACTGTTGATACTGGATAACCAGGTTACCTGTATCGGTATTGAGGTTAACCTGCGCGTTTAACACCTCAAGGCGAGAGGCGCGGCCTACGTTAAATTTATCGGTAGCTATGCGCAATTGGGTGCGTGAGATGGCTATGGCCCCCTTTAGCGCTTTAACCTGCTCGTTTTGGCTTATCAGGCTGTAATAGGTATCAATAACATTGGCCACAGTACTTTGGATCGTGTCTTGCAAGCGTAGTGTGCCGAGCTTATCCAATTGTTTAAGCTGATCATAGTTGGCAAACATCGCGAAGCCATCAAAAATTGTCCAGTTAAGGTTTGCGCCGTAGCTATTGTTTGAGTTATGGGCGTTGATATTATTGAACTTACCGGTATTAAGTGTTTGCTTGGTTGATTGCTGGCTGTTATTATCGGTAAAGTTGCCATTTAGCTGTGGCAAAAAGCCCGCGTTACCCAGCGTAACATTGTTTGCCGATATAGTCGAGTTGTTTTTAGACAACTTGATGTTATAGTTATTGTTGAGGGCTATTTCCACCGCATCTTTAAGCGTAAGCAGTGGGGCCTGCGGCTGCTGGGCTTTCGCGATGGTTATGGCCATCGCGAAAGAGAATACCAGGCAAGCTATTTTCTTGATCATCATATTTAATTACAGGTTTTCGATCAGTTTAGGTTCTTCATGATTGTGAACATGTGGAAGGCGGGCAGCTTCGGCCATTTCGGCTTCGGCGGCCATATCTTCCGGATCATGGTCGTGGTCTTTACGGGTTTTGGCGGCCATCAGCATATACATCATCGGGATAATGTAAAGCGTTAGCACCAGCGAGAACAACATCCCGCCCATAATAACAATACCCAATGATACACGGCTTTTTGCACCTGCACCCAAGGCGAAGGCGATAGGCACGGCACCCAACACCACAGCCAAACTGGTCATAAGGATTGGGCGAAGACGCGCAGTAGCAGCCTCAATAACTGCCTCGTATTTGGCAACGCCCTGTTCCATCCGCTGGTTCGCAAATTCCACGATCAGAATCCCGTTTTTGGTTACCAGGCCAACAAGGGTGATGATCCCGATCTCACTGAAAATATTAAGCGTTTGGTTGAACAGCCACAATGAAAGGAACGCACCCGAAATTGCCAGCGGCACGGTAAGCATTACGATGAATGGATCGATAAAGCTTTCGAACTGTGCTGCAAGTACCAGGTAAATAAGTAATAGCGCGAAGCCAAATGCGAACAAGATGTTTGACGAACCTTCGGCGTAATCCCTTGATGGGCCGCTTAGCGCGGTACTGAAAGTATCATCCAATAGGCCTTTCGATATTCTGTCCATCTCCTTAATACCATCACCAACAGTATAACCCGGCGCTAAACCTGCAGATACCGTGGCCGATTTATAACGGTTAAAGTGGTAAATAGCCGGTGGCGTAGCACCTTCGGTAGTTTTAACCACGTTATCCAGCTGTACTAAATTGCCTTTTGAACTGCGTACATAAACGGATTTTAGATCAAGCGGCTGATCGCGGTTGGCACGATCAACCTGCGCTATTACCTGGTATTGTTTACCGTTGATGAGGAAGTAATCCAAACGGCCGGCACTATAGTATAACTGTAAGGTTTGAGCTATATCATCAACCGAAACACCCAGATCGCGGGCACGCTCGCGGTCGGTCACTACACGTAACTCAGGCTTGGTGAATTTCAGGTTAACGTCGGTTCCTGAAAAAACAGGGCTTTTTGACACCTCTGCGAAGAACGTAGGCAGCACCTTACGGATCTTTTCAAAATCCTGGTTCTGAATAACATACTGCACCGGTAACGAAGTTTTTGAACCCGAACCGCCGCCGCTGATGGTTTGTTCCTGCACTACAATAGCGCGGGCATCGGGCATTTTACGTAGTTTTTTGTTGAGCCAGTCGGCAAGTTCCTGTTGGGTACGAGGCCGCTCGTCTGGTGCAACCAAACCAACCCTGCCAAAGCCTGAGTTTGACGCGCCGCCACCGCCGAAAGACGGCGAAACGATCTCGAGGTTTACATTGGCTTCGGGGATAGAATCCTCAACCAGTTTAGAAACCTTATCCATGTAGTTGGTCATGTACTCGTATGTAGCGCCTTCCGATCCGGTTACGCTGTAACGCAGCAAGCTACGGTCGTCAAGTGGTGCAAGCTCAGATGGGATCACGTTGATCAGTACGCCGATAATAACTATTGATGCTCCGAGTATTACAAAAGATACCCATTTGCGTTTCATGAATTTTACCAATGATTCATGGTACGATTTGATCATGTTAACGAAGAAGGGTTCTGTCCTTTCGTAAAATTTCGATTTCTTTTGGTTTTTGCGGATCAGTTTCACGTTCAGCATCGGCGTTAGCGATAGCGATACGAATGCCGAGATCAATACCGAACCGGCAACCACCACCGCGAACTCACGGAACAATCGACCGGTAAAGCCCTGTAAAAACACGATAGGTAAGAACACCGCCGCCAGCGTAACCGAAGTGGAAACAACCGCGAAAAAGATCTCGGCCGAACCTTCAAATGCTGCCTTACGGATTGCCATACCAGCCTCTACCTTTTTGTAGATGTTTTCCGTTACCACAATACCGTCATCCACCACCAGGCCCGTTGCCAGTACAATGCCCAGCAGGGTTAGGATATTGATGGAGAACCCGAAAATGTACATGATAAAGAATGCCCCGATCAATGATACCGGGATATCTATCAGCGGGCGGAAAGCGATCAGCCAATCGCGGAAAAAGAGGTAAATAATAATTACCACCAGTACGAAGGCTACGATCAGCGTTTCCTGCACTTCGGAAATGGACTGATTAATGAACCTCGTATTATCCAAAGCTACCTTTACCGAAATATCGGGCGGAAGGTCTTTTTTGATCTGCTCCAAACGGGTGTAAAAATCTTTAGCTATCTGTACGTAGTTTGCACCCGGCTGAGGCACAAGTGCCAAAGCCACCATCGGCACGCCCGATTCTTTAAAAATGGTTTCCTCGTTGGCCGAGCCTAAAACAGCATAACCAACATCACGCAGGCGGATAACGCGGTTGCTATCCGTACGGAGAATGAGGTTATTAAAATCCTGCTCGGTAGCCAGTTTACCCAAGGCCCTGATGGTAACCTCGGTATTATTACCTTCAATTTTACCTGCCGGAAGTTCCACGTTCTCCTTTGCCAAAGCCGCGCCGATATCTGTAGCGGTAAGGCCTTGAGCTGAGAGTTTGGTAGGATCGATCCATAAGCGCATGGCGTACTGACGCTGGCCCTGTACGTTAATGGTACTTACGCCGGGGATGGTTTGCAGACCTTCCAGTAACACGTTTTCGGCATAATCATCCAACTGGGTAATGTTACGGGTGTTACTGCTTACGGTAAGGGTGATTATCTGATCGGCGCTGGCATCGGCCTTGGTTACTACCGGCGGGGCGTTAATATCCTGTGGTAGCTGGCGTTGGGCCTGGCTCACTTTGTCGCGCACGTCGTTGGCGGCAGTTTCCAAATCGGCATCCAGGTCAAACTCAACGGTAATGTTGCTCGAACCTACCGAACTGGTTGAGGAAATGTTACGGATACCCGGTACGCCGTTAATGGATTTCTCCAACGGTTCGGTGATCTGCGATTCGATTACATCGGCATTAGCACCGGAGTAACTGGTAGATACCGAAATAATAGGCGGATCTACCGAGGGGAAATCCCGCACCCCTAAAAATTTATAGCCGATAATACCGAACACAACAATAACTACTGACATTACTGTTGCCAATACCGGCCGTTTAATACTTACTGAGGATAAACTCATATCGGTTTTATTTAATAACTTTTAAAATTTTCAATGGCACTTTTGGTCGCATCTGGATCAGGCCCGATACCACTACGCTGTCGCCGGCATTCAAGCCGTCAATAACCTGGATCTTGGTGTCGGTACGCATATCGGTTTTAACCGGTTTTGATACCGCGATGCCATTTTTGTAGATCCATACAATGCTGCTTTTCAAATCGGGAATAACGGCCTGTGTTGGTAGTAGGATAGTTTTCGGGATCTGATCTAAAGTCAAATTGATCTTGGCGAAGCTGCCTGCGGTAAGTAAACCTTTAGGGTTTGGAGCTTTAGCGCGCACGGTAATGGTACGTGAAGCTGCATCGATAGATGGATCGATAGCATAAACGGTACCCTCAAATTTCTCTCTCGAACTTTCGGTACCAAACCTGATCTTGCTGCCGATGGTTAAGATAGAAAGATAACGCTCTGGCACAGCGAAAGTAACTTTGGCCGGATCGATGTTCACCAGATCGGCAATAGGTGCTGATGGTGAAAGGTAGCTACCCGGGCTTACGTTACGTAAACCGATAGTGCCCGAAAACGGCGCGCGAATTTCGGTACGGGCAATCTGGGCCTTGATAACATCGGCAGCAGCCTTTAACGAGTTTAAGCCGGTTAATGATGTATCATACTCTTCCTGGCTGATGGCCTCTTTTTGCAGTAGTTGCCTGTTCCGGTTTTCCTGCTGACGGGCCAAGGCTACCTGGTATTGGTTTTGTTGCAACGAAGCTTCCAGATCTGAATTGTAAACTTTAACCAGCAGTTGGCCTTTTGTTACCTTGCTGCCCTCGTTAAAGTAAATATTGGTGATGTTGCCGGCAGTTTGGCTCACCAGGCTTACCTTTTCGTTGGCGTCGATATTGCCGGTAATGTCAATAACGTTGCGTACGGCGGTATCTTTAACAATCATTACGTTAACGCCTACCGGGCCGCCACCTTTATTTTTACCCCCCTTACCCGAAGCCATAGCGGCAGCGGATTTTTTTGCCCCCTCGCTAAAAAATTTATTGTAAACTAAATAAGCAACCAGCAAAGCCAGCGCCGTGTAAATGATATACTTTGTTTTCATACTGTGTTTTAATCCGTGTGTGGTTTAGCTTGTAGGGTTGTTGTTTGGGTTGATATTAATGGTTTTAAATTGTTGTGCATGCGGGTAAGTACGCTTTCAAACACTTTCATGTCGGCCTCCGAGATGCCTTCGGTGCTATCGGCGTTAATGTGTTCAAACGTTTCGACAATTTGGGGGACGGCTACTTTTGCTTTATCGGTAACGCGAAGCAGTTGCTGTCGCCTGTCGTTAGGGTTGTTTTCGCGATACACGAAACCCTTTGCGGTAAGCAGGTTAATGATGCTTACCATGGCCGATTTATCTTTGCCCAGTATCTGCGCCAGCGCGTTTTGGGTAAGCTGACCGTCCTGAAAATAAATGAGCGATAATATGTAATGATACCGCGAAACATCCAGCTGCTCGGTATGTTTAACCAATACGTTCAGGTACAATTTACCCAGGCGTATCAGCTTGCGCGAAATAGGTTCAATCAGTTCCATTTTTGAAAATCAGCTGTAAAACTAACAGCCCAATGTTAAGAATGGTTACATGTATCAACCATTTTACAACGTCACATAAACGCTACGAAACGCACATACTTAACTGATTATATAATTTTTATAAATTGCGGCCATGAAACTGACCAACCTACGCACGTTAATTTTACTGACGATTTTTATTATGAGTACTACCATCAGCGAGGCCGCCGCCAATGCCACTATCAGCTATAATGTTTCGTTTCCTGAAGCCCAGGCGCATTATGCCGATATTGAGATGCATATAACCGGCCTCAAACAAAACACCCTCGAACTGAAAATGCCGGTATGGACACCGGGTTCATATCTGGTTAGAGAGTTTGCAAAAAACATCGAATTATTCAGCGCCGAGGCCAATGGAAAAGCCATCGCATCGCCCAAGATCAATAAGAATACCTGGCAAATTGTTACAAAAGGAATTTCGGCCGTAACGGTAAAATACCGTGTTTACGCTTTCGAACTTTCTGTACGCACCAGCTTTGTTGACGCTTCGCATGGCTTCCTTTCAACCACCGGTATCTTTGTTTACCCGGCCAATATGCTGCACTCGCCTGCAAACATCCATATCACCCCGTATAAAAACTGGGACAAAGTTTCAACCAGTTTAGAGATGGTGAATAATGATCCGTTCACCCGCCACTCGCCAAACTTCGATATCCTGTTCGATTCGCCTATTGAAGTAGGTAACCAGGATGTTTTCGGGTTCGACGCTTCGGGGGTACATTATGAAGTTTGCATGTACGGTGGTGGCAACTACGATAAAGAAAAACTGAGTGCCGATCTGCATAAAATTGTAGACCAGGAAGTAGCCGTATTTGGCGAAAACCCTAACAAACACTATGTATTCATTGTTCATAACCGTCAGCGTAATGGGGGAGGCCTTGAGCATTTAAGCTCGACAGTTTTAGGCGCATCGCGCGATAACTATGCTAACGATAAAGGCTACCAAAGCTTTTTAAGCCTGGCCGCTCACGAACATTTCCACCTTTGGAATGTAAAACGTTTGCGCCCAATTGTATTAGGTCCGTTTGATTATGATACCGAAAACTACACCACCAACCTGTGGATAGCCGAAGGTTTTACTGAGTACTATCAAGGCATAGTAGTGCGCCGCACGCAATTGTTCCCGGTTGAGAATTATTTTGATGCCTTGGAATCGGAGTTCAACACCCTTGAGAACCTGCCGGGGCGAAATGTACAAACTGTAGCCGAATCAAGCTTCGATGCCTGGATCAAAGCCTATCGCCCTAACGAAAACTCGAATAATACTACCATATCGTACTACAACAAAGGTGCTATTATCGGCATGATGCTGGACCTGGAGATCATTAACGATAGCAAGGGCAAATACAAGCTGGACGATGCCATGAAATACATGTACACCCAGTATTACAAAACCTTGAAACGCGGCTACACCGATGCCGAGTTTAAAGCCGGCTTTGAAAAATTCGCGGGTAAAAAACTGGATGATTTCTACGCCAAATACATCAACGGTTTAACCCCGGTTGATTATAACAAATACTTAGGCTACGCAGGCTATAAAATTGTTGACGAGCTGGCCGATAAAAACGATGCTACTTTAGGTATAACAACCGGCACAACTGCATCTAAAAAGATCATCGTAACCAGCGTGCAACGCGGTACTGCAGGTTACATCGACGGTATTAACGTTAATGATGAGATCACCGCTATCGACGGTACGCCAGCTACTGATGCTGCCAACCTCATCGCCGGTAAAAACCCAGGAGATAAGATCCAGGTGACCGTAACCCGCGATGGGCAGGCTATTATTTTACCTGTTACCCTGTTGAAAAGCACACGTGTTAAATATAATATTGTAAGTGTTGATAGCCCGAGCGAGCAGCAGTTGGCTGTGAGGAAGAAATGGTTGAGCTTGTAAGAGGTTTAGCTTATATACTGAGAAAAGGCCGACGGTGACGTTGGCCTTTTTTGTTGGGTGAAAATACCATTTACCCATTACTGTTTATCTATTTTAATAAGTAAATTTGTATATGGAAACATTTGTTGTACATCCTGAGAACAAAGAACAATCGGCTGCGATAAAAGCTTTTTTAAAGGCGCTTAAAATCAATTTTGAGAAGCATGAAAAAGGCAACTACAATCCAGAGTTTGTAGAGCAGGTGTTAGCGGGTGAAGCGGCGCGTAAAGCAGGTAAAAAAGGCGTTAGGGTAAACTCAGATGACCTGTGGAAATAGACCTGTACGAAAAGGCTATTAAAGATTTTGAATACTGGAAAAAATCCGGCAATAAAATCATTCAGAAAAAGATCGCTCAATTATTTAATGATATGAAAGCCCATCCCTTTGAGGGGATAGGGAAACCTGAGCAGCTTAAATATCAGCTTACCGGTAAATGGTCGAGACGGATTAACTCCGAGCACCGGATAATTTATGATGTAGTCGACAATACAATTAATATTTACTCCTTGCGAGGACATTACGAATAGATTTTTCATAATGCTTTGTTTACAATGTTTGGTGTTGTCTAAAACAAATTAATCCCCACGCTCCATCCAATCCATCCCGTCCAATTGCGGTTCCCTTCAATAAACGAATGATGCAGATCGCGTACATAAGCATATCCATCAACACGAGAACGCTGATCTGAATACAGGAAATTTAAAGATGGCCCGGCAGATATAGAAAACATCTTAGCCACTTTAAAAGTAAGATCCAGATCAAATTTGCTAAGCTGATTGGTTTTAAGCCAGGTGCCTTGGTACAGATAACTCGAACCTAACTCTGTATTGATAGCCAGTTTTCGACCTAACCCAAACTCCCGGCCAAAGCCTAAGCCGAACGAGTAGAGTTTGCTATTATCATCAAATCGCATTCCGCCTTGCCATATAGTGTACAGCTTATTGTTGCCGTTTTTAAAAGCGAGGTTGAGGTTTTGTGTTTCGTTGGTGGAGATCACCAGTTTATGATAGCCGCTGTTGATGATATTGAGTAGCCCGATACTGAAGCCGGACGAGGTATCTGCAATATTAACCAAACCTATCTGCACCCCAGTAAGATGCTTGGCATAGTTAAAAAGCCCGGCTGCCTGCACACCGCTAAACTTCTTGCTGGCTACGTTGCCTAAAGCGGCCAGTTGTAAAGCATCCGAATTTTTGCCGGCAATATTGCCGATCGCCCCAATCTGTAGCCCTCTTACTGATCCGCGGGTATGGTTGTATAAGCCCGAAAGCTGGATGCCATTCATATCCTGTTTTACGCTATTATGCAGCAGCGATAATTGTATCCCGCTTACATTCCCCAGCACGTTATTGTATAAGCCACCTAATTGCAAACCATTTACCGAACCGCCAACTACATTAAAGATCCCGGCTATCTGTACCGCACCAACGTCGCCTTTATCCAGGTTAAAGATCAGGCCCATTTCGAAGCCATCTACACCGGCATTGTATCCGCCAACGGCATTAAGCGAAACTACGTTTACCACCTGTCCGCCGAAATCGCCGTGGGTACTTACGCCCGGAATGGCCGAGGCCTGGAAGGGGGCCTGCGCTATCAATCCGCGCAGGTTGGCGGCTTCTACCTGTTGCTTGGTGGAGAGGAACAGTTTGCCTAAAGCAGTTTTTTCCACGCCCGAATAATCATCGCTCAGGATATAGCCTAACAGGCTTTTCTTTTTAATGGTGGTATCAGTGCTTGTAACCTGCACATCGGCCAAAAAAGTGATGGTGGTATCTTTATAAAATTCCTTGCTGATGGTAATGGTAACCGGTCGGCCCTGGTTGTGGAGGTTCAGTTCGAAGCGGCCATCCTTATCTGTTAATACCGATTGCAATTCTTCGTGTGAGTACACGCTGGCATTGAGTAGCTTTTTACCTGTTTCATCGTCGGTTACGGTGCCGCTTATGATGTAGCTGTCTCCCTGGGTTGCGGCTTTGTCTGTTACTATATTGAGTTGCAGTGGGGCGTACCGCAATATTACAAAGTTTTTGGCTTCATGGTATTCAAAGCGGTAGCTGAGCATATGGTCGAGCACTTCTTTTATCGTCCAGTTATCGGCATTAACGGTAACCAGGCTGTCAGTTTTTACGATGTTACTGTTGTACGAAAAGTAGAAGTTGCCTTTTTCTTCGATGGTTTTGAGTACCGTGCCCAGGCGCATTTGAGTTACATGAACGGATATGTTTTTGGAGAGGATGGAATTGGCATGCGCGCGGTTGGTTAGGCTGCTGAGGAGGAGTAGGGCAATTGCCAAAGTTTTAAAAAACAAAAAAAGCGAGGGCCTGTGCGATTCCCTCCTTCGGGAGGGTGTAGGGAGGGGTTTCATAAAGCGACTCGTCGACGGGCAAGGCGTAGAAACCCCTCCCTGCCACAACGCATACCCCACGCACCCCTCCCAAGGGAGGGAATGATAGGCTCGCCGGAAAATCTCGTTAGGTTTATAATTCATGTTTCATTACCTCAACACAATCCCCTTCTTGCCCTTCTCCACTTTTACCTTAAACGTTTCTTTGATCACCAGCAATATATCATCCAAAGCCTGATCTTTAAAAGCCGTAGTGATAGGCAAATTCTCAATCGCTTTATTGCCTATGCTGATATGCGCGCCGTACACCTCATTTAACGAAATCACCAGCTCATGCAGCGGAGTTTCATCACAAACCAACTCGTGCGTTACGTAATAGTTGTAAAGTTTGCCTCGGATACTTTCTTTAGCTTGTAACCCATCTTTCCCAACCACCAGCACTTTTTCGCCAGGGCTAAGGTTGATGTTTTTGCTTTTCTCACTTACGTTCACGATGCCGGTTTCCACTATAACCTGCGTTTTACCGCCGCGGCTTTTCACATTGAATGACGTGCCGACCACCCTAACCGTTACACCGTTCACTTTAATAATAAACGGTTTTGTTTTATCGGGTGATACTTTAAAAAACGCTTCACCCTCCATCGTAACCGGGCGAATTTTCCCGCTAAACTTTTCGGGATAGATCAAGGTGCTATGACTATTCAGCGTAACCTGCGAACCATCGGGCAGGGCGGCCACACGGGTTTTATCGTGACTATCTATTTTTATAACCGCGATACTTCCGTTTTCATAATAACGACTTACCGTTAACCAGGCAACAGTACAAATCAACAATACCGAAGCCGCCAAGCCCACCCAATATCGCGGCTTCATCTTACGCACTTTAGCAATGGGGGCCGCCTCCTTATTTAGTCGGTTTTGCAATCGGATAAAAGCCGCATCCTCATCAACATTGCGGGTGCCGACGATCTGCTGACTTTCGTCCCAGATCAGCTTGAAATTTTCGTACTCCTGTTGGTTGGCCTTATCGGCCGCAAGCCAGTTTTGTATCGCTTCGACCTCGGCGGGCGTAGCTTCGCCAACAAGGTATTTCACCAGCAAATCATCATTTATGGGCATACCGGTATAGCTCATACAAACCAATCAATTAATAACAATAAAATTATGGGTAAAAATTCGGCCAGCTTTTGGCGCATTACCCGTAGCGCCTTGCCCATTTGGTTTTCGATGGTTTTGATCGAAAGACCCATCTGATCGGCAATTTGCTGGTACTTTAACTGCTCGAACCTGCTGAGCTGAAAGATAATGCGGCACTGCTCGGGCAGTTCGCTCATGGCTTTTTCAATGTGGCGCTGCAGTTCGGCAGCCATTAGCTTTTTTGAGGCCGGCTCATCGCCGCCTGTGTTTTGTTCCATCTCATCAGCATAATAAACGCCGAAGCTGGCGCGCACCTTCTGGTGTTTCAGGTAATTTAAACTTTCGTTATGCACGGCACGGTACAGGTATGCTTTGATACTGCCATCGGTTTTAAGCTGATCGCGTTTTTCCCAAACACGGCAGAAAACGTTTTGCACCACCTCTTCGGCCTGTTCATCATCCTTTAAAAAAGTGTAGGCATAGGCATGTAGACTTTTAAAGTGATCTTTAAATAGTCGCTCAAAAGCCTTTTGGCTTCCCTGTTTTATTAAAGTAATGGCCGTGCTATCGCTGTATTCCACTTTCAGGGCGTAGATGTCGGCGCTAAAGATAGCAGGTTTGGCCTTTAAAATCATAGCCCTCAAATGTTAAAAATCAGGCCAGCTGAATTTGGATGGTATAAAGCGAATGGTGAATATCAACCTTGCTGCAAACGCCGTTGGTATAGCTGTAAAAATTGTAGTTGCCATCGGGCAGATCAACCCGGTATATATGCGGACTTACCTCTTTCACCTGCAAAAACTGCTGAAAGTTATCCGAATACACCTGCGCGTTATCCTGCGGTTCGCGGCAGTATAACAACATCAGGTTAGCGTTGATCTGCTGCTGATCAACCCGGCCACATTTACCTTCGGCCACGGTTTGGTAGCCCGAAGCTATGGCCTTGGTTTGGCGGTTACACTTTTCGTTACCATTAACATTGCGGCATACCCGCGAGTTGATGAGCTTGCCATTATTAAAAGTGCTCTCTTCCTGGATATCAACCTTAACGTTGAAAATGAAGCGCATTTTCACTTCCGAGATCATTTTGAGGTACAGCTCATCGCCCTGTTGCTTACGATACAAATTGAGGTGACCAACCACCTTGCCGCTATGCAGCACATTGTACTTAACCGTTTGCTCCTGCGCCAAACTGCAGGTAGCCAGGCCAAGTAGCAAAATAAGCGCGGCCACGTGTTTTACCGGTTTGAGGATTTTTACCGTAGGGAATGTTTTGTTACGGAAAGCGGGGAGTATATATTTTTTAAATAACCAAATTATTAGTGCAGGTATCATGAGTAATCATTTTAAGGTAATTGAATAAAGTAGCAAACGCGTTTACTTTATTACAACAACTTAAAGTGTTACCCCTATGCCCGCGCATTTTTTTGTTCATTTAATTTTATTCTACTTAGTCTATCTGTATGGTGTATTTTACAAGTATAATGAAAAATTTAGTTTTTCAAGTATTTGAATAAATGAGATTAAGCCTTTTTCGTTGTTAGCTGCTTCATCGGTGTATTCAATACTTTCAAATTCATGGAAAGTATGATCGAGTTCCTTATCCCAAGTCCCGAAGTGCAGATCTGGTACTTGCCATTGGTCTACATAAAACCAGTGGTGAGATATGAGTTTGGAGCGGATCAAATCATCCAGTACCGACAGCTCTATATTTTGAGGATTGTTAAATACGATGCTATTGAAGTTTTTGTAGTTACCGGCATCGCGGTATAGGTAGTTAAATTTGATATTGGGGATATGGAAAGTTATGCCGGAAGCGTGGGGTTGTCAATCGGATATAAGTGAACTTTTAGGGTTTGAATAAACCATTGTGTACTTTCAAAAACTCCACATCCGGGAAAAACTTTTGAGGTTCTATTAGTGGCATGCCATCATAATCAATAAAGTTATGGCGGATGCTGGCTACATCTTTACTTTTCATAAAGCTTGACGATATTTTGATCTTGAAATCTTCGGTAATGGTGATTAATCCACAATCAAATGCCTTATCATGCAGCGTATTTAAAGCTAAGCCATTTTTAGGATTGAGGCGGTTGCCTTTATCCTTGCTCCACGGTAAAATATGACTGGCTACTATCAGTTCGGGTTGGGTAATGCCTGTGATGCAGCATTTATAGTTGAAATTGGTAAGCACAATTTTGCGAAATAGCGATTGATTAACCGCTAAATATCTATCCGAAAATGAAAATGAGGCTTTTAAAATTGATTGTAGAACTGCTATTAAAACCCAACTTGGATTTGTTATAGTTTTCCCGGACATCCCTTTGAGTAATTGATAAAAACTATTTCTAAACAGCCATAATTAGTTCCAGTGAGTTAATTATGGCTGTTTAGACTAAGGTAAGGTTACCATACGAAATCCTTCATCCCCTCACCAACTTCCTAAACTCCTTCGGACTCTTCACCCTTTGCTTCTTAAAAAACTTATTAAAATGACTTTCATCAGTAAAGCCAAATTCGGAGGCTATTTCATTCAGTCGCTTATCGCTGAATTGGAGGCGGTGTTCAATCAGTTTGGTTTTGTAGTTGGTAACGTATTGTTGCAGGGTTTCGGAGGTGTGGCGTTTAAAATATTTGCCCAGGTAGGCTTCCGAAATGCCGAAGGTGTTGCTGATGGCTTCAACCTTTAGCTTTTCGGGGTAGTAAATATTGTTCTGGATGTATTGCAGTATGTCGGTAGCGCGTTCTTCGGTGCCGGGGTTAACCTGTTCGGGCAGATATTTGGCAATGTTGCGGGCCACTACAATAATGAGGGTGTTCACCAGTTGCTGCACCAGTTCCTGGTTGTACAGGTCTTTGTTTCCCACCTCGCGAATCATGGCATCCACCATCGGTGCAACCAGCTGTTTATCTATTATATTTTTGAGAATGCAGCCCGGCTGGTGGTTGGCATTGTGCAGGATATATTCCAGTCTGCGGATGCTTTCGTTATGCAACGCGCCGTTTTTAAGATAGATGTAGTTAAACTGCAAAAAGAAAAACCGGGTAGTAGTTTCGATGTTAAAAGTATGGCAATCGTCGGGCGTGAGCAGGAACATGTGCCCCGGCTTGTATTTAAACTTGCTTTGGTCGATGCACTGGTCGCCGGTGCCTTCAACAATATAAACCAACTCAAAAAAATTGTGTTTATGTTCCAGCTTGGGGTACACATCCAGCGTTTGATGTTGGATGCTGAAGGGTTCGTACAGGTTTTGTTTGATCATAAGCCTCACCTAAATCCTCTCAAAAGGAGAGGACTTTAATTGTCTGATTGTTATTAATTGTCCCGTGCTATTTAAAGTCCCTCTCCTTTTGAGAGGGGTTGGGGTGAGGCTAATGTACCAAAATATACCCTATTTATACCAATATTTTTATTTATACCGGTATAACTTTGACATATCAAAAACAAAAAGACATAGAAACCATGAAAGCAATAGTTTTAAAAGACATAGGCGGCGTTGAAAACCTGATACCAACCGAATTGCCTATCCCCAGTCCGGCGGCGGATGAAGTACTGATCAAAGTAAAAGCCATCAGCATAAACCCTGTCGACGTGAAAACCCGCGCGGGCAAAGGTGTTTGGGGACGGATCAAGGAGGAACAGCCGGTAATTTTAGGTTGGGATATCTCGGGCGAGATCACCCAATTAGGCAGGTCGGTTACCAATTTTGAAGTTGGCGACGAGGTTTTCGGCATGATCGGTTTCCCGCAAAGCGGCAGGGCCTATGCCGAATATGTTGTTGCCAAAGTTCACGAACTCGCTCTTAAGCCCGATGGCATCAGTCATGAAGAAGCCGCGGCCGCTACCCTGGCCCCGCTTACGGCATGGCAGGCGTTTCACAATTTTGAGCACATTAAACCCGGCGACCGGGTGCTGATTCACGCTGCATCGGGTGGAGTTGGTCACTATGCGGTACAAATTGCCAAACAATTGGGTGCCTACGTAATAGGCACATCCTCGGCCGCTAATGCCGATTTTGTACTCACTATGGGGGCCGACGATCATATCGACTACAAAGCCCAACCCTTTGAAACCGCCACCAGCGATATCGATTTTGTACTCGACACCATAGGCGGCGACTACATCGACCGCTCGTTACAGGTAATGAAGAGGGGCGGTACGATAGTGAGTATCGTATCCGGCATGAGCGAAGCTGTTACTCCCAAAGCAACCGCCCTCGGCATTAAGGGCCACAACACCCTGGTAAAACCAAGCGCTGCCGATATGAAAGTGATTGCTGATATGCTGCAAAGCAATGTGCTGTGGTCGCACGTGTCGCAGGTATTTCCGTTTGAGAAAATGGCTGATGCCCATTTGCAACTGGAAAGCGGAAGGACTGTAGGGAAAGTGGTGTTGACGTTTTAAAACATACCCGGATGTAATTGCGAGTAAGTAAAAGCGGTCGCCTCTGAAGGATTATACGACATTAGGCGGGTAGGCCTGTCACCCTGAGTAAGGTTTATTTGCGCGCAAATAATAGCATTGCAGATGACATTTTTTCAAGTCTGATTATCAACGCGTTATGGATTTGTCAATGGCAGCTTGTCGAAGGGTCGCGCGCAGAGGCTCTGCCCACCATGCTTCGACAGGCTCAGCATGACACCCTTTTTTAAACATGTCATTGCGAGGAGCCTTTGGGGGCGATGCGATGGGCGCGACGTGGCAATCGCATGCTATACAGGGCGACTCTGCTTCCGTGCGGTTGCCGCGCTACGCTCGCAATGACATATTGAAAGCAATAGCAATAAACAAAAAGCCCCGGTCAAACAACCGGGGCTTTCCTATAAAATCACTCTTAAAAAACTTATTGAGCCGGGAACGCGCTGCTAAAGTGCGATCCGTCAGGATATAAACCTGCAATAATGATATTGCCCTGTATCGGTTTTACGATAGCCTTATCAATATCATCAATGCTGCTAACCGGTACTTTGTTAATGCTGGTGATCACAACACCTTCAGGAATTTCGGCAGCATCAAATAAACCGCCTTCACGTACCTGGGTAACCAACACACCGCTGTTAACATGCAGTTTGTTTTTCTCGGCAGGGGTTAAAGCGTGAAAGCTTGCACCCAGTTTGTTAAACAATTCCTCGGCCGATCTTGAGTTAGCTGCGGTGCGGTTTGGCGCTACAGCCTCACCTTTTAGCGTTACCGCAAAATCTTTGTTCTTACCATCGCGCAGCACAGTAATGTTGATCTTATCGCCCGGTTGCAAACGGCCAACACGTTCCTGCAGATCAGATGACTCATAAACCGGGTTGCCTTCAACTTTTACAATGATATCGCCTTTGCGTAAGCCGGCTTGTTCAGCACCTCCGCCCGGAACCAGATCATTCACATACAAACCGTTGGTAGTTGTGATATCAAGCTTCTGGGCATTGTCCGGATTAAGTTCTGTAAAGGTTACGCCTACATAACCACGTTTTACGGTACCGAATTTTTTGATATCATTCAACACTTTTTTGGCCAGATTAACGGGGATAGCAAAGCCATAACCCTCGTACGAACCAGTGTGTGAAGCAATAGCCGCGTTAATACCAATCAGCTCGCCACGGGTGTTAACCAATGCGCCACCGCTGTTACCTGGGTTAATTGCAGCATCAGTCTGTATGAACGATTCGATAGCCTTGTTCAACTTCGGCCCTGTTTGCTGGTTACGTGTACGGCCAAACGGGTTTTCATCTTCATTATTTTCACTGCCGATAATATTAATGTTACGGCCTTTTGCGCTAATAATACCTGCCGTTACTGTAGAGGTAAGGTTAAAAGGGTTACCTACGGCTAATACCCATTCGCCCACTTTAGCATCATCGCTGTTGCCAAGCTTTACAATAGGCAGGTTGTCGGCACTGATCTTGATCAGGGCAAGGTCGGTATTAGGGTCGGTACCGATAACTTTTGCGCTGAAAGTACGGTGGTCATTAGTAGCAACGGTGATTTTATCGGCCTTTTCAACCACGTGATTGTTGGTAACGATATAGCCATCTGGCGAAATAATTACTCCCGAACCAGATGCCATCTGCGGCCCCTGTTGCGGACGCGAACGCTGACCGAACATATCGCCAAACATTTGCTCCAGTTGGTCTTGACCGCCACCGCTTGATTTAGCAGTGTAAGTAGTACGGATGTAAACAACTGCCGGGGTAGCTACTGCCGCCGCCTGGGTGAAATCCAGATCGCCGGTTGACGATACCGGTGCCGATGGGTTGCTGGTGAAATACACTTTTTGTTTGTCCTCAAAACTTTGGTTGTCTGAGTATTTGCTTTCGATGACTTTATATACTCCCAGAGCCATCGCGCCTCCAGCAAAAGCGGTTAATAATGTTAAACCTATCTTTTTCATCTATAAATTACCTTTCTTATTATTAAGTTTACTTATTTTACAAATCAAATTTAATACCATATAGACGGGATTATCAACGATAAGTTATCCCGGATTTTGTTAAATTTTGTTAAATAGATTAAACATTGGTCGGTTTAATTGTTAGCACGGGTTTTGCTTAGGTTAACAAGCTGACATTAAATAGCATACTTACGTGAATTTACACTTTTATAAATACCAGGGCGCAGGTAACGACTTTATTTTAATTGATAACCGCGATAATAGGGTTGACCACCGCAATCCGAAGCTGATTTCAAGCCTTTGCGACCGCAGGTTCGGTATCGGCGGCGATGGACTGATGCTGCTGCAAAACAAAGAAGGTTACGATTTTGAAATGGTTTACTACAATGCCGATGGCCAGCCAAGCAGCATGTGCGGCAACGGTGGACGTTGTATAGTAGCCTTCGCCAAATTTTTAGGAATAATTGACACTGAAACTGAATTTTTGGCGGTTGATGGTCCGCACCATGCCAAAATTACTGCCGAGGGCAATTGGGTAAGCCTGCAAATGATAGATGTAAACGATGTAACACGCGATGCTGAGGCTTATGTACTTAACACAGGTTCGCCCCACTATGTAAAATTAGTTGATGGCCTTGCCGAGCGTGACATGTACACCGAAGGCTATGCCATCCGTAATAACGAAACTTACCACGAAAAAGGCATCAACGTAAACTTTGTTGAGCCGATGGATGAAGGCTATTTCGTTCGCACTTTTGAGCGTGGGGTAGAAGATGAAACTTACGCCTGCGGTACGGGCGTAACAGCTGTGGCTTTAGCCATGGCTCAACACAAAGAGCAAACCGGACATATTAATACCCCCATAAAAGTTTTGGGCGGTAATATGAATATCCGCTTTGATTATGATGGCAAAGCTTTTACCGATATCTTTTTAGAAGGCCCGGCGGAAAGGGTTTTTGAAGGGGATGTGATGATTTAAATTAATTCGTCTTTTTCACAACGTCATTGCGAGGTACGAAGCAATCGCACATAGGCAGGTCCGCTCTGTATAGTTCGCGATTGCTTCGTACCTCGCAATGACGGGATTAAAAAAAATGGCCTTAATGCGCCGGCTTCGCCAATAAATTAAGCACTGGTACATCCAGCACTCCGCTTATCGATTCGAAAATATTTTTCCTCACAGGCTCTTCTTTCATATCCTCGGCATAAAAAATATGATCAACACCAAGGCTTTTCAAAAAAGGATCAATTTTAGAGTGCCATTTGTTTTTGTAGCAACAGATCTTGATGTTTTTATAAGAAGGATTAGTACTTAAACGGCGCAATATTTTTTCGATATCGTTAATGAGGTAGTCGTAGTCTAATATAAGCAGGTTGGGTTTGGTCTCGTGGATTGACGGGAAAATTGAAGGCATGGCCGAAATATGTTTAAAAACCTTGTTATTAGGCAATACCTTAACGCCAACTATCTCGGGCGCAACCAATAGCACAATTTTAGACCGTACACGGATCATGATCAAACAATTAAAAAGGGGTGATTAAAAGTAGGCGTTAATTTTCTACTTGTCAAGCATTTATTAATTAATTTAATAAAAATGCTACCCTTATAATTAAATTTTTACGGACCAGCCCGCTTAAGTGTTGCTGTTTTTATAATTTTAACATCAATTTAATTTAAAGTGTAAATTCATTAACGAAAACGTGTTTATTTGATAGGCCATTTATCATCCTAACTAAATCACTCAGTAGCATTTGGAGCGGCTATTATTACGACTTTTCTCTTTTTCCAGCGTTTGATGAACAGGAAAACAATCAGTATCACAATCAATAAAGGCCACAGAGCTATAATAACAAAAAACATGTTCTGTAAAATATCCCAACCTTCGCCGAATGCTGTTTTAAATTTATAAGCAAATCCGGTTCCCTGGTTTACCTCACCCGCTTGCCTGGTATAAAAACTGATATCAAGCGAACTGTAACTTACCTGGCTGCTGAGGTAATTGAGCTGTCCCTGTGCCGAATCGATAGTGGTGCGGATGCTGGCCAGTTTATCTTCAATAGCCAGCAGGTCGGTCATTTTTGTGGCTTTTGCCGCCAATTGCAGGTAGCGCTGTTCCAATTGTTTGTTATTGCTGATCTCGGCACGGGTATCAATAAACTGTGTGGTTACATCGCGGATATGGATATTTTTCGATTCGATATGATCGGCACTGGAAGCAAGGTTGTTTAAAAACGAATCGAAATTTTTAGATGGCACCCTGATCTGGAGGCTATATTCTTTTTGGTTTGTTTCTCCGCTGTTGGTCTCATTTTCTTCGGCAAGGTAGCCTCCTGATTTTTGCAGCGCGCCAACTATATTTTGCCTCGCTGCTTTTGGATTGTGGGTTTCAAAGCGGATGTTGCCCTCCTTGATGATCTTTTTGGCGGTGTCGATGGCCGGGCCGGGTGGATTTATGTGAGCTTCTATAGCTGGTGCTTTTTCGGCTTTCAAGGGAGGAGGAGGCGCCATGAGTACAACATCGGATACCGTAGCTTTTTCGGCCGGAGCATGGCTACAAGATGATAGTCCCAGGCAAAAACCAACTGAAATAATAAAATACGTTTTCATAATAAGGCTGTTTAATTGTTTTAGATAAAACGACTATTGCCTCATTAAATTATATAAAATCAAATAAAAACAGAATTAAATTCCGTGGATTGTATTTTTGTGTAATTTAATTCCGATTATTTTAATTTTTCATTGTTTTTATGTCGATCAGCATCGCGGATGCTTTTCTTCTCCATGTTTTTCTCCAAAGCTTCGGTAAGGTTGATACCGGTTTGGTTGGCCAGGCAAATGAGCACAAAAAGCACGTCGGCCATCTCATCCGCCAGGTTAACTTCGGTATCCGATTTTTTGAATGATTGTTCGCCGTATTGCCTCGCCATAATGCGGGCCACTTCGCCTACCTCTTCCATTAAAATGGCTGTATTGGTGAGTTCGTTAAAATAACGGATGCCCATTGTTTTGATCCAGTTATCAACCAGTTGTTGAGCTTCATCTATAGTCATAGGTGGATTTTTTATAGTGTCCGAATTTCACTAATTTTTTCGAATAGACACGAATTGGAAAATGGAATAGCATGTCGAATACACGGGACTCCTATGGAGTCGGGGATACAAACAGGTTGCACTATAAACACGTTACTCCTACGGAGTATTCTATCAAATTTTTTAGTACTCCATAGGAGTAACGTGTTTATAGCATTGATAGCAAGGGTTTTAGTCTCCGTAGGTGCCTCGTGTATCCGCGAGACGAGAAATGCCGGTTAATGTACTCTTCCCCGTTCATCCAAATTCCCCGTATCCTGTTTCTCAGCCTTATTCTGGCTATTGCCAAAATGATAACTAAGCCCCAGCATAGCATACCGGTTGATCTGAAAGTTAGTAAACTTTTGCCTCACCCCATTAACCGTAGTAGTTACCGCCGAAGCGCTGCTCCTGAAAACATCATTCATTAAAAAAGATACATCAACTTTGCGCTTGGCTATCGAAGCTTTAAAACCCAGATCAATCTTATAATAAGCATCACTCCGGCCAATATGATCTATTTCCGGAAACTGGTACCAGAAGTTCACCGCGCCTGCAATGGTTTTACCACTGTTAAAATAAACGCTGTTGTTGGTGGCGATATAAGCGCCGAAGCCACTAATGCCCTTAACCTGGTTGAGTGTTGACTTAGCATCGGTATGGTAAACGGTTAGTTGGTTATTGTTATCGAGCCAGCTAAAAGCCTGTAATGAGTAATTTTCAGAGATCCCTACCCTGTAAGTTTTAATAAAATTAAGTGGAGTGGTGAAAACTAAATTAGTATCCGGTCGGGCAATGGTTACGTTGTTAAAACCGTTGTTGGTAACATTTACAAATATGGCCGAGGTAAGCCTGTTTTTATACGTGTGTGATAGCTCGAAATTAGTATTGTACTCCGGCTGCAGATAAGGGTTCCCCTCGCCATAGCTATAGGCGGTGAACAGACTTTTGAAAGGGTTAAGGTTCCAGAATGTAGGGCGGTTTATCCTGCGGCCAAAATTAAGCGCGACGCTATGATCAACACCGGCCCGGTAAGTGATGGTTGCTGATGGGAACAGTTTGGTGTAATTGTTAACCGTAGTTTGGTTAAGCGTATGCGAAAAACCTTTGGTTTCGGTGCGCTCGACACGTAGCCCGGCCTGGTATTTAAATTTACCTTCTTCACGGTTCATGCTACCATAAACCGATTGCGTGTTTTCGGTGTAGGTAAATTCATTGCTCAGATTGCTATCGTACTTTAACGAATCATTGGCCGATCGCTTATGATAAAAAGCGTTGCTATAATTGTTAATAAAACTCAGCTTTGCACCAAAAGCGAAACGGGCGAATGAGGTAGGCACGGTGGCATCTGCCTTAAAAGTATAAATGTTGATATCCTGTTTATTGGTATCGTGATATCTATTGCGGCTGGCAGTAATTAATGAGCCATCGCCAAGGTAACTGTTGCTCTCAAAGTCCGATCTATCCGTACGGTAATAGTTAAAATAATCGGCATTAAGCACTAACCTGCCGCCTGCGGTATCGAGCTTTATAGTGCTGTGCAGGTTAACCGCATTGCTGATAGCTACCGGATGATAGGTGGCATAAGTACGTAGCGTTGAATCGATAGCACCGGTGGCATTATTGATGATGGGATTGTTTACACGGTCCGATCCATCGTAGGTATTTTTACCGCCCTGGTAATTCACCCCCGCTGTTACCTTCGAACTAAACCTGTAATCGGCCCCGGCAACAAAATTGAGGTTATGGTAGCGGTAGTTGCCGGTATCAGTTTGGAGCCAGGTTTGTTTGGGGTAGTAAATATCGGTTTCAAAACCCTCCAGCTCATGATCATGATCAACGTTTACGCTGGCATAGGCCGATAGTTTATCTGCATTATAATTGATATCGCCGCTGGCATTTAACCACCAGTAATTGCTGGTGCCATACACCGAGGCCGGGCTATGCAGCCATTGCTTATCGTTAACCTGCACACTGCCCGAGTATCCGTGCTTTTTAGTGTTTTTTAGGGTGATGTTGATCAGCCCGGCATTTCCCTCGGCATCATAAGCCGCACCGGGGTTTTTGATCAGCTCGATCCGGGCCAGTTGATTTGCCGATATCGACCTTAAATATCTTAACAGATCGGTACCGGATAACTGTACTAACCGCTCGTTCACCATCACTTTTACAGCCCCCTTACCAACAATGCTCAGGTCATTATCGCCCACGCGGATGCCCGGTACCTGGCCAATGGCGGTAAGTGCGTCGGCCCCGGTGGCGGTTACGCTGGTTGCTACGTTGTAAACCAGTTTATCTCCCCGGTTCTCAACCGCTGCTTTATTCGCGGTTATGGTTACCTGGCTAAGCTGGGTAGTTTTTGTATTGAGGGTGATGTTGAGCGTAGTATCGTTATTGAGGTTTAATTTCAGTTCGGTTTTTTGATAGCCGGTATAGCTGATGCTGAGCAGATAGATACCCTTATCAACATCGGTAAAATGAAACACCCCTAATGAATCTGTTTGTACCGCCCTTATTTGTTCAGAGTTTTGCTGCTGAAGATTTACCACCGCAAGGGCTACCGGACTTTTATTAGCATCGGTTATTTTACCATTAACTTTTACCTGGGCAAAAAGGCTGTTGCATATTAAGCAAGCGAATAGAAAGCTGTAGATGTATCTCAAAACCGGGGAGTAGGGTTGGGGTTTATAAAATTGTAAATTAAATAAAAAACCGCTGCAATTGTTTCGCGGCGGTCCGTTTTTATAATTTGTATTGTCCTGGTTTTTTAGGGAGGTAGTTAAATTTTAATTGTCGGCTTCTACATATTCCAGTCCGCCGTTGGCGGTAACCCGATAGGCCGATGGGGTTTGGGCGTCGGGCGTAACTTTAATGCCCTTCTTTTTCCTTTTCGGCGGACCGGCAACTGCCAGCACAATAACCGTTAGGAACAGGGTTATCTCTATCAAACTCACTAACATGGGGAGGTATTTTTAGTTGCATCATAATGTTATTGATTTTTGATTGTTTTTTATTTGATTTAGTTTGAAAGTAAAATAAGAAAATAAACCCAATGTTTTAACCGAGGTGAAAATTTGTAAGTTTTTTAATGCCGATATTTGAGATAATTACGTTTTGTTAACAGTATGCAATCAAAACAGGAAGTATTGAACGATGTGCTTGGCAAATTTGCCGAGCTATCGGCTAATGATATTAACGCCAGTTTGCCTTACTGGCGCAGTCGCAAAATAACCAAAAGCGATTTTTTCAACATGCAAAGCTTTGTATGTACCGATTTGGCGCTCATTACTAAAGGTATATTCCGCATTTACTTTGTACACCCCGAAACGCAGGAAGAGAAAAACATCTACTTTTTTTCGGAAAGCCAGTTCCTCGTATCCTTCCGCAGTTTTATCAATCAATACCCCTGCGCCTATTTTATCCAGGCTATGGAGGATGCCGAGATCATCTCTATCAATTATAACGATCTGCAATACCTGTACAATACCCCAACCGGTTGGCAGCGCTTCGGTCGTTTAATAGCCGAGTTGTTTTTTAACCTTTCGCAGGCCCGCGCCGAAGAGTTTCAGTTCAATACCGCCGAAGAACGCTATTTAAAAATGGTAGCGCAGCACCCTAATATTGTAAACCGCATCCCGGCTTACCATATTTCATCCTACCTGGGCATCAAAAACCCATCATTAACCCGCATCAAAAAGCGTTTAGCGCAACCAAAGCCATAAAAGCGATACTTGCCTGACAAACACCCTATCCGTTTTTCACCATGGTGAAAATTATTGCTGCGTTTTGTGCCCAGTTTTGCTTCATCAAATAAAACATAAACAAAACTGAAAAATCATGTCAGCAAATAAAACATTGATCATAGAAACTTCCGCTGCTACCAGAACGGCCTCCGCATTACGCAAACTGTATTTTATCAGGGTAGCATTTTCGGTTACCTGGGTAATATTGGTATCATTATTAGCCAAAACATCGTTTACGGCTGCAACCATACTGCTTGTAATATATCCGTTATGGGATGTGGTAGGAACCCTTTTAGATGTCCGTGCCAACCAGGGTAATGGAACATCAGTAACCCCGCAATATGTTAACCTCGCTATCAGTATCATTACCACACTGGCGGTTGCTTTTGCTATTGGCAAAGGTGTACCAGCAGCACTGATAGTTTTTGGTGCATGGGCGTTGCTAACAGGATTGATCCAATTAGTGCTCGGCTTAAAAAGGCGTAAAGAGCTGGGCGGCCAATGGCCAATGATATTAAGTGGTGGCCAATCTATGTTGGCTGGTGTATCGTTCATCGCTATGGCACACTCGCCTAATATGGGTATCGTTAATTTGGCGGGATACTCGGCCTTTGGCGCGTTTTATTATTTATTGGCGGCTATCAGGTTGGGGAAAAAAGTAAAGCAAGTTCAGGCAGTTTAATACATAAAAACAACCTGTTTATAAGGCCTCTGGTATCAAAAACCAGGGGCTTTTTTATTGAATTTATTTTGAAAAATATATCATATCTGATAATCTGATATTAACAAAATCTTATTGTGATTTAGGGTAAATATTTTATAATTTGGCTGTACCTAATACTTATTAAAATGAAACTATTGGCCCGTTTGTTATCCCATCTCTCCTTTTTTAAATATTTAAATCTATCGCATTTGCTTGATAATCAATTAATTGTTTGGTCGCTCGCAAAAGATTAACTATTGCTTATAGTTGCTTGGCTAATTAATCTATTCGTTTATAAAATAATATATTAATTAAACCTTTTGGGTTTTGATATAGCACGCTGTTATCAAAATATCCCCCAAATTAGCGGCCCCAGCCTCTTATTACGCTTGGTTTTTGTTTAGAAAAACTACCCTATCAACCCATTATCTCAATTTAAACTATATGAAAATTTCTACTAAAATTGTTGTGCTTCCGGCACTGTTGTTAACATTCGGCCCGGTGCTAAAAGCACAAACCGCCGATAGCCCTAAAATTAAATACAGGCGAAGTTCGCTTGATATTGTCCTGATCGAATCGGAAGATTTTCCGCATAAAGAAACGGTGATCAAAGCGCATAAGGAAGTCCCTTTTCCTGATAAGTATAATCAGCATACCGTTGATATCCCCGCATTTGAATCGCGAAACTATAGGCTTACCCAGGAAGAAATGGCTGCCTGCTCAAAAAAAAGCGGCCTTTTGGCAGGCGTGGGAATGGATATGGTTTCGAGTGTAACCGGAACCAATATTGACCGCACCGGTGCCTACATGCCGCAAATGATAGATAAGTATAACAAGACTAATAAAACCGCCAATAAACTTGTTGCCAAGTGGTTTAACAGGCAGGCCGATGGCTCCTTTGATATGAAGCTTGTTGGCGAACGCGGCGAATACAATGCCTCGGAAATGGAAGCCAACATTGCCAAAGGTACGGTACGCGGAACGGCATCACTGGCCGATGCAGGCGAAGAGCTAATAGGTAACACCTTTGTGGTGTACTCAAAATTGCAATTTATACCTAACGAGGTAGTGGCCGCGGCAGTAAGAGAAGCCGGAAAAACCAAAGTTTCCCTATTGCCGGCCTTTTTGCAGGCAGGAGGATATAAAGCATTGGATGCCGCTTACGAAAAGGCCAAAGAAGGCTATTCGGTATGGACAACCACATATTTATATAAGCTAAAATGGAACGACTCTATATCTACCGTATTTTATAAAGATTACTGGATGGATAAAAACAGCATCGATAGCAAAAAGAAAGCTGCATTTGATAATACCGACCTTTTTCAGCTTGAATATGTAGGCAGCGCCAAATCAAGTACGCTGGTTACCTTCAAATTGGCCAAACGTACCGAAGATGAGATCATTGAACTGGCTACCGTACGTAACGAAGAAGCTGTTTTTGCCAAACTGCAAAAAGAATACGAAGTATTTAAACCTAAAACCCCGCTTTATTCTGGCGAGCCGATCACTGCTAAAATTGGCCTGAAAGAAGGACTGAAAGGCGGTGAAAAATTTGAGGTACTTGAGCAAATTGTTGATCCTAAAACAGGCCTTACCGAGTATAAGCGTAAGGGAACCATAACGGTTGATAAAGACCAGATCTGGGATAACCGCTTCAACGCGGGCGAAGAAACTGAGACCGACGGTACCAATGTTGCTGCAAAAACTCCTGTAGACAGGACTCTTTTTAAGGGCGGCAATAAATTTTACGCGGGAATGCTGATAAGGCAATTAAAGTAATAAACATTAATTAAACAGTATGATGAAAATACAAATCACAATAGCGTTCATATTAGCATTGATGCTGGGCACCTCATTATCGGGCAATGCCCAGGCAAAAAGACACGCCAATGAGGATACCGAAAACTGGCGGTACGAACTGGAGGTAGTAGGAACCGGGGTAGAAGGGACTTACCTGGTTAAGGTATGGTCGTACTCAAAAAAGCCTGTAGTAGCTACCGAACAATCAAAAAAGAATGCGGTTCATGGCGTGATATTTAAAGGTTTTGCCGGTAAACGTGGTATTGAGGGTAAACCTCCCTTGGTTACCAACGTGAATATAGAGCAGGAAAAGCAACAGTTTTTTGATGACTTTTTTGCCGACGGTGGCAAGTACATGAAGTTTGTAAACTTAACTACAGATGGTGCAGTGGCTGCCGAAGACCGCATGAAAATAGGCAAAGAATACAAAGTAGGGGTAGTTGTTTCGGTAAATGTTGAACTACTGCGCAAAGACCTTGAAGATGCCGGTATTGTTAGATCGCTTAACTCAGGCTTTTAATTATTTGATCATGAAAAATAAAGTAAGCCTGATAGTAACAGCATTGCTGCTAACGGCATGCGGCAGCCCAAAATATGCCCCTAATTATTATACCCATCAAACAGAATGTATTGGTGTTGAGCTCGACGGATCGCAGATATTACGCGCCTGGGCCAATACCGGGCAGGAGGTCGATGCCATTGAAGCAGCTAAACGCAACGCCATAAAAGAAGTGTTATTTGGGGCAAACTATGCCGGCAAGCCGCTATGTGATAATAAACCCTTGCTTCCTGTACCCAATACCCTAACCAATAATCAAGGCTATTTCGCCAAGTTTTTTCAAAGTAATGGCGAGTATTTTAAATACGCGGTTTTGAACGAAGTTGATGGCGAAAAGGATTTTAAGAAGAACCCGGATGTTTACATCAAGGCTGGTTTTGTGATCAGGGTTTACAGGGCCGCATTAAAACAAAAGATGGCCGACGATGGCATTTCGAAATAAAAATTTAGCACAGATCATATGAAATTAAATATTATAAAAATAACCGCCCTAATGCTTTTAATGGGGCTCGGTTTCGCAAAACAGGGCTTTTCACAAGCCAAGAAACCTACCCTAATGGTTGTACCAAGCGATGTTTGGTGTAATACGCATGGTTTTATGACCACGTATGATAACCAGGGAACGAAGGAAAAAGTACCTGATTATAAAAGGGCCTTCCAGGAAAGTACTGACCTGATAGCCGTGATAGCCAAAATAAACGGACTTATGGCTAAAAGAGGTTTCCCGTTAAAAAATATGGAATCGGTAATAAAAAGCCTTGCCGCCGAAAGTGCTGAGGACGCCATGCTTACCTCAAAAGGGGGAAGTGCTGTTGCTGAAAGCCCTGTTGATAAACTTAAAAAAGTAGCCAAGGCCGATATCATTATCCAGTTAACCTGGGATGTTATTGCAACCGGCCCCAAAAAATCTGTCCGTTATATTTTACAGGGGCTTGATTCTTATACCGATAAGCAGATAGCAACGGCCGAAGGTACCGGTAACCCATCATTCGCTGCCGAAACTGCGGTGCTTTTAGAAGAGGCTGTTGTTGATAAAATGGATAATTTTTCGGCCAGTTTACAAACTTATTTCGACGATCTGTTTGCCAATGGACGTGAAATAACCATCCGCATTAAAAAATTCGATTCGTGGAGTGGAGACCTGGAAAAAGAATACGGAGGTAAAGAATTGAGTGAAGTTATTGATGATTGGATGAAGGCCAACACCCTTAAAGGTCGTTTCAGCACTACTGATGCAACCGAAAATATGATGTTTTTTGAGCAGGTACGTATCCCCCTTTATGATGCGGCGGGTAATGCCATAGATGCGCGTGGTTTTGCGCGTAAGCTTCAAAAGTTTCTGAATTCGCCGCCTTATTCAATCACCAATAAATTGATGACAAGGGGCCTGGGCCAGGCAACCATAGTACTTGGCGACAAATAACACACTAAAGAAACGATCATGAAAAAAATTATAACAATGTGTTTGGCCTTATTATGGTTTGCAACCGTACATGCTCAAACCAACACATCAAAAAATGAAAGCGATTTTGGCCGTATCATATTGGCAGCTTATGTATCACCCCAGGTTGAAAATATGCCCGAAGGTGCAAAAAACATGCTTTCGAATAAGCTGAACCAACTGATAACAGCAGGCGGAATGGGCGGAAATGCCGCCAACCAACGCTTTATCATTACGGCAAATACGGTGGTGGTTACTAAAGATATTACCTCAACGGCTCCGGTTATGACGGCCTTATCGCTTGATATTATATTTTATATAGGCGATGGCGTAGAGGGTAATAAATACGCCAGCACTACTGTAAGTATCAAAGGCGTTGGAACTAACGAGACCAAGGCATACATCGCGGCTATAAAAAATGTTAACGCCGAGAGCCCTTCATTACAAGCTTTTTTAAAAACCGGAAAGGAAAAAATAGTGCAGTACTATAAAACCCGTTGCGATTTTATTATGAAAGAGGCACAGGCACAAGCTAATCAGGGTAATTACGACAAGGCACTTTATATAGTGACATCGGTGCCGGAGGTTTGCAAGGAGTGCTATGTAAAATCGGTCGACGCTATCCCGGCGCTTTATAAAAAGCAAATTAATAAAGATTGCCAGATCAAATTATCGCAAGCCAAAGCAGCCTGGGCTGCTAATCAAAGTTATGAAGGCGCTAAAGCGGCCGGTGATATCGTATCGGAAATAGATCCCACTTCGGCTTGTTTTGGTGAAGTGAAAACCTTTATCAATCAAATAGGTAAAGGAATAAAAGATGAAAATAACAATGTTTGGAAATACACTTTTAAAGAACAGCAAAACCAGCTCGATGTTATAAAAGCGGCGCGTGATGTGGCTATAGCTTACGCTACACATCAGCCCGATATTTCTTATAGTGTTACAACCTGGTGGTAATATACAAAACGGGGCTTTGATACTTCAAAGTCCCGTTTTTTTTACCGATAATTTTAATGAGAGCAGTTTAATAAAAATTGATTTGAGCAGATGCCAGATCGATCTGATCTTATTGAAACGATCCTTTAAATTTTAAAAACACAATCCCTTCATTTACCAGCTGCGCATCTGCTTTGATCTGCCCATCAACCACAATAATTTTTATTTCCAACCCAACGTTATTATGCTGCCCCGGATCTATAAACGATAAAAACTTCACATTATCTGCCTTCACCAGCCGAAGCTTTTTATCAGCATAACTTTCTAAAACTTCTTTAACCATCTGCATCATGCAAACACCAGGCACA
Organism: Mucilaginibacter sp. CAU 1740; assembly: GCF_039839285.1. Classification (NCBI taxonomy): domain Bacteria; kingdom Pseudomonadati; phylum Bacteroidota; class Sphingobacteriia; order Sphingobacteriales; family Sphingobacteriaceae; genus Mucilaginibacter; species Mucilaginibacter sp. CAU 1740. The sequence goes on from NZ_JBDOQS010000001.1 coordinate 269,168, forward strand.
ACCGGCTGCCCTGGGAAATGCCCTTTAAAAATATCATGCGTCGGGTTAAGGCTAATAGTTGTTTTAAGGAGGTTAGCTTCAACAAGAGGCTGAGTAAAAGTGAAGAAATTATTATTGAGCATCGTTTTTTTCAATACGTTTTAAGCCGATGTTGAATTTAAAGTTTTTATGGCTAATGCCGATAGTATCAGGGATGCCGTTGTGAAAACCGCTCATGATAGCCTGTACCACCGGCTTTCTATCCGAGGAGCGTTCCATGCGGATCAGTTCAGTTCCTGCTTTGTTGGTGATATAATAGTTGGCTCCTTTTTCCTGCGGAAAAACATAATACATAAAGTTTTCATCTTTGCGTAGGTAGCCTGTTGCCTGGTTTTGCTTTCGCATCATTACCAGCTCAAAATCTTTTTGCAGGGTAATGATCACCGGGCGTTTATCCATTTGTTTGATGATGTAATATACCTTAAACCCACCATCGGGCTTAAACTCAAAATCAAAAAACTTAAAGCCCATTTCGTTGCTGAACACCATGCGCACGCTTTTATCGGGCAGGGTTTTAATAAACAGCAAACCACTTAAATGGTGACCGCCAATTACGTCAACCTCCGTTTTGTAAAGCGCGCGGGTAAAATCGGGCGCAAACTTTTTGATCTCGCGTACATCACCCTCTGCCGGTTTCAGGTTTTTATAAACCGATTTGCAGCCGATCAGCATCAGCAGGCAGCTACTTAATAGCAAAAAGCGCGTCGGGAATTGTGGCATTGATCTCTTTATTAGTGAAATGGAGTGTGGTGCTATCGCCCGAACTTTCCAGCATCTGGATGGTGCTTACCGAGTAATCTTTTTTATCGATAGTGATCTCAATGGTTTTGAAAAATTCACTCAGCTGTTTGTTAATGGGGGAGAGGGCTACTAAATAATTACCCTTACTTTCGTAAACTGCCGATTTAAAATCACCGCTGTTGAGGGCAGTTCCTTGAATGCAATCCACCACAATTTTGTTAATCTGCTTAAATACTTTGTTTGATCGGGTAGATACTTTGTTTTCCTTCTGGCCATCTTTAATGTACACGTTATCCTTGTTCAGGATCATGAGGTAGCTGAAAGGTTGGCTGTATTCCATCCGCAGCATATCAGGTTTATGGTACCAGAACTTGCCTTTGGATGTGATCTTGTCTGAGAGCATGCTCAGGCTTTTTTCCTGGGTGAAATCGCTTTTAATGCTATTGGTTTTTTGGGCAACCTCGGCAAATTGCTGTTTGAATTTGGTAAGATCGGTAAGTTGGGTGTAGCCGGGGTGCTGGGCTTGGGTATTGAGTGAGACGAAAACAATCATCAAAGCCATTACCAATTTAAAAAGCAAGGGCCTGTGCGATTCCCCTCTCGAGAGGGGTGGAGGGGTGTGTTTCTGCGTCATTCTTAGATCGCGCGTAGAAACACACCCCTCCTCACGCTCATTCCCTTCGCTCCCCCTCTCAAGAGGGGAACTGAAAAACCGTATTCCATCTTTTATCATCTCACGCATAAGCCTGTAAATTTAGCATTTTATCCAACCGAACTATTTCATACCCCTGGGCTTTAGCCTGTTCAATAAACAATGGCAAAACCGAAATTGTTGCCTTGCCCGTATCATGAAACAGGAAAATAGCGCCGGGGTTTAAGCGGTGGGTTATCTTATTTAATAATTTTTGTTCTTCGGCAATAACTGTATCCATCGAGCGTATGCTCCAGCCAATAGGCACCATTCGACTTTTAACAATGGCTTTTTTTAAATTAGGATTGATCACCCCATAAGGAGGCCTAAATAACAGCGGACTTAAATTGATAGTCTGCCTCACAACCTGGTTTGCCAATAGTAGATCATCCAGCATTTTAGACGATGAAAATAGATCGAACCAAAAATGATGCGAAAAGCTATGGTTGCCGATGATGTGGCCCTGCTCATGAATTTGTTTCAGGATGGCCTCATTTCCGGCTATTCTGTTTCCGATGCAAAAGAATGCCGCCGGAACATCTTGCTGTTTTAGAATATTGAGTATTTGTGGTGTAGCAATAGCATCCGGTCCGTCATCAAAAGTAATAGCGATGATTTTTTTGCTCGTTTTGAGCGAGCACATCACCCGCATAAAAAAGTTGGATCCGATGTAATAGCACCCGTAAAATAATATCAGCGAATAAATAAAGATCAGCAGAACATAACCCCAAAGTGAAACACCTTCTGTAATATGCAGCCAAACCACCAAGCCCAACAGGCCAACAAAAAGGATATTGGTATTCCTGAAGTTTAACATGCCGAAAGCAAGATTAACGAATGATGGATATTTTGGTAGTGATTGTAAATGAGCACTCTTTTTAACGGAGTATCCGTAGTGCTTATTGCAGATGGGAAACTACCATTGCTGATAGCATTAGCCGCCAACCACAGGGCAAACGCCGATGAGGTTGGATATTCGCCACAAAGGTGTTTGTAGTTGATGGTTTGTTTGTTAGCAAACAGTGATTGCTCCAGTTGCTTGTAAATTCGATCATTAATTACGTCGCCATTTTTACCGTTGATGATGGCATCAATATCATTGATAATAATATTTTGCGCTGAGAGAAAATCGTTAATACGCTGCTCAATTTCGCTTAACCCAACTGGTTTATAAAAGCAGGATATCGCATCTATTTTAGCCAGATCATTTCCTGAAGCTTTATTACTCAACAGGAAAAAAGCGGAACCTTCGCCAGCCATTGTTTCCTTTTCAGGATTATCGAGAAGATTAAGATTTGAGGTTGTCGGCCAATGATATAAGCCCATCCTGCTTAAAATAGCATGACTGGTTGGTGTGATCTCATCAATGCCTCCCGCAAGCACAGTATCCGCGTCGCCTTCGTTTAACAGCATCATGGCATCGAGCAGAGCGTTTTCGAAAGATGCGCCGCCATTTACAAATGTGTTATTGTACCGGTGGCATTGAAGCAGCAAAGCTATCTGCGCGCTGATGGTATTATGTGTTGATTGAATAAACGCGGTTGGCGCAAGGGCTTCTTCGTTTTGAAGCACCAATTTGCTCAGGAAAGTGTTGGTATCTTCCAGGCAGCCGTAAGCTGTGCCTGTAACAATGGCATCGGGCGCTTCAATACCCGCTTGTTGCAAACAATCCATCCCCGTGGCAACACCCATTTTAATGATGCGGCTCATGCGGCGGATAAGTTTCGGGTCGATGAGCGATTTGTAATCAGGTTCTATACACGTAAGCTTGTTACCGGTATATTCAACCAACTCCTGAAGGAATGGCTGATTACCGAAGGTGTTTTGTGGCGATATGTTGCTTGCAGCCCTGATGTACATCGCCTATAATTTTGAAAATATTAATGATGAACAATTGCCCCCGAAGCCAAAGGAGTTGGATAGCACGTGTTTTATTTCCGGTTGTTTGGAAAAGCGGGTTTCGGGGGTAAATGGCAAACCTTCCATTGGTGTTTCAAATCTGAGGTTTGGATAGAGCATCCCTTTTTGAACCGCTAAAGCCGAATATACCGCTTCAATGCCTCCACTGGCCCCAAGTGTATGCCCGGTAAACGCTTTTGTTGAGCTCATTTTGGGATAATGCCCTGCAAATAATTTGCTGATGGCTGCCCCTTCAGAACTATCGTTGTTCTGCGTACCCGTACCGTGTAAGTTGATATAGCTAATATCAGCAGGTTGGAATCCGCTTCTTTTAAGTGCACCTTCCATGGCCATTAATGAGCCTGTGCCTTCGGGCGATGATGCCGTTTGGTGATAGGCGTCGTTGGCATTGCAATAGCCACTTAGCGAACAATAAATTTCTTTTTTGATAGAACAGGAATAGGCTACCCGTTCAGAAACCAACACCACATAACCCGCGCCTTCGCCAAGGTTAAGCCCGCGGCGGTTAGCATCGAAAGGTTGGCAGGGTTGTTTGTCTAATATCATGAGGGTGTTGAACCCGTTTAATGTAAAGCGCGTTAGGGCATCGGTTCCTCCGGCTATAACCACATCTAACAGGTTGTTTTTAATAAGCCTTGTGCCATACATGATGGCGTTGGCCGATGAAGAACAGGCCGTGCTGATGGTACTTACGTAATTTCTGATGCCCAACTTATCGGCAACTAAATTGGTAACCGCTCCGCATTCGTGGTTGATCGCATTGCGCAGGCGGCCCTTGGTATTATCATTTATAAAATCCCTGAAGAAATCTTCGGTTTTATCCATGCCACCAACAGTGTTAGCAGAGATAAAACCGGTTCGGAGGTTTGCATAGTTTTCGATCCCGGCATCCCTTAATGCTTCCTTCGCGGCGATTAAGCTCAACATAGCCGTACGGCTGATGACCGTTTTAAAGCCCGAAAGCTCAGCGAGTTCATCATTGCTCGATTTAACCTCTCCAACCGGAAACTCGTCCCGATGTTCCGTATCCAGATATTGAATAGGCGCGATGCCTGTTTCTCCCGATTCAAGCGATAGCAGGTTTTGGGCCACAGTGTTACCTATGGCCGAAATTACCCCCAGTCCGGCAATGAATACGGGTTGCTCCATTATTGCTTAAGCGTTCGGATTTTGATATCCCTCAATAAATTCGGCAATGGTGCGCACTGAGCGGAAAATTTTAGGACCATTTTCGGCGTTGGATAGCTTTACTTTATACTTCTGTTGTAACAACACAATCAGTTCCAAAGCATCTATCGAATCTAAACCAAGCCCATCACCAAAAAGCGGCTGATCATCGCCTATATCCTCCGGCTTTACATCCTGTAAGTTCAACTGCTCAATGATCTGCTCTTTCAGATCGGCGATTAATTTATCCATTTGCTGTACTGTAAATTTTATTAATATTTTCTGTTGTGAAGGCCGTTGTGCCTTCTTTCTCTATCAAAAACAAAACGGCTTTATAGCCCGAAGCCGTCATTTCAACCCACCCGCAAATACAGGCTTGCAATTGTCCAGTCTCCAATAAAAGGGAAACATAGCTGCCGATAAAACCCGCATCAAACCGTTCAAAAATATAAAAAGCGTTTTCGCCTTTAAAATGATGACGGATGCAGATCTCGCCGATAACAATATTGGGCAGTGTATAAACAAACAAGGCCGGACTTGCTATGTCCTTTGTCGATTCAAAATACCGCTTATCAGCGTCAAGACTCGAACTGGCATTGGTTAGCACCACGCCAATGTCTGTAGGCTGATATTTATCTTTATCAAAATCCTTCAGCAAAACCTCGGCGGCGAGCCAGCCCAGTTTGGCCAGGTTATCCATTTTATAAAACTTAGGATATTTTATCCCAAGGTGCTGATAAACCGAAAGCAAAAAGGCGGCAATATCATCATCGGCACCGATAAACATTTCTTCGTTATTATAACGAACGGTATTGTCGCTGATGCTGCAATGGAATGATATGTAAAACTGCTGGTTCAATTAAGGCTTCGTTTTTTCAATTGTTATAATTTGCTTTCAGCCTTAAGCGTTCCGCTTTCAGCTCCAAATTCAACCATATCCCTAAGGGTAATGGTGCGGGCCAGTTTGTGTAATGCTGTTTCGTGGTTTTTAACATATGGATTATCCAGATCCCATACATAGCCGGCCAGTACCGAGCAGATCTGGCTTTTAACAAGCGGATCCTGGTTATCAGCAAAAAATATGGTATCCAGCACGCCCTCATACCACGAGGTAACATATGAGCGGAAAGTATTTACGCCCTGCATCATGTGCTGCATGTATTCGGTATCCCAATCTACTGCCTCGCCGTTCAACTTGCGGATCACCAGTTTGGCCGCGGTTTGGCTCGATACCGTTGCCAGCGTTACGCCCGATGAAAATATAGGGTCTAAAAACTCGGTCACGTTACCCGTAAGTACAAAGCCATCACCATAAAACTTATCGGTAGTAGACGACCATGATTCTAAAGTTTTTGGAGCGAAGGCAAATTCCACATCTTCAAATCGTTCAGCGAAATATGGCTGCGAAGCTATCAGGTCACGTAAAATTTCTTCGTCGGTACCCTCGTATTGTTTAAAAAAATCCGGGTTGCCCACAAAGCCCAACGATGTAATGCCATTAGCAAACGGGATGATCCAGATCCAAACTCCGGGTTGGTGTACCACAATGGTGATGCGGTTAGGCTCATCTGCCATCGAGCGTTTTTTATCAACCGTATGCACAAACAACGCTTTACGCGGAACCTGTGTAGATGGCCTATCGAGGTTGAATAGTTTAGGGATCACCCGGCCGTAACCGCTGCCATCAATGATAAAACGGGCAGAGATATTGGTTTGATTACCTTCTTTGTCTTCAACCGTAGTTATCGAATCCTGGCCATTGAAAACGATGTTGGTAACCGAAGTTTCGTAATGAACAGGAACACCCATTTTTTCAACTGTATCTGCAAGGGTTTTATCAAAATCGGCACGGCGAACTTGCCAGGTCCAGTTATAGCCGGGGGTAAACTGATCAGCAAACTGGTAATCGCAAATTTTACCGTCTTTCACAAACTTGGCACCTGCTTTTTGCTGAAAGCCTTTTTCTGTTATTGCATCAACAAAACCGGCTTCGGTAAGCGCTTCCATGCAGCGTGGCAATAAACTTTCGCCAATTACAAAGCGCGGGAAAAGCTGTTTCTCTACAATTTTTACCTTGAAGCCGGCCTGGTGTACAATAGAAGCGGCTACCGTTCCTGCCGGGCCTGCGCCTATTACCAATACGTCTACCTGTTCTGTGTTCATGTTATAAAATTTCTTGTTGTGATTTGGTTAAGATTATGGCCGCGTTACAGCCCCCAAAGCCCGAGGCTATTTTGAGGCAATTGTTAAGCGGTTTTGATATGAGTTGGCTGCAAACATTTATCGGGTTATCATCGCCCTGTTTGCTGAAGCCTTTGGTTGGAATAATGGTATTTTGCTTTAATGATTGCGCGGATATGATCGCTTCAATAAGCCCCGAAGCACCTAATGTATGGCCGTAAAAACCTTTCAGGCTATTCAACGGCGTATTTTGCAGACCGGCCAGTGTTACGGCTTTGGCTTCCATTTCATCGTTATAAATAGTTGCCGTGCCATGGGCGGATATAAAGTCAATATCCTCCGGATTTAAACCGGCTGCATCCATCGCTTTGTTAATAGCAAAGTATAGCTCTTCACCTGTGCGCGATGGACCTGAAATGTGGTTGGCATCGTTGCTAACAGCGCCTGAAACCAATTCAACAACTTCGCCTTCTGGTTTTATTGCTGATAAAATAATGGTTGCCGCGCCTTCTCCTAAATTAATACCATCACGATCTACATCAAAGGGTTTGCATAGGCCTGTACTAACCGCCCGAAAGGATTGAAAGCCCGAAAGCACAAATTTAGAGATCACATCTGCACCAGCAACTACTGCATGATCATACTGGCCAGATTGAATTAACCTCATTCCGGTAATCATGGCGGCTAAACCCGAGATACAGGCATGTGAAATAACTACAGGCTCGTTTACAAAGCCGAAATGTTGAGCTATTTTTTTTGCTGAAGTATGCAGCGCTATCCGCTCGTCCAGTTCGGCACCCGGTGTTTCTGTTTCCAGCAGGCTGATATTGCCTTTGGTGGTAGAAATGATGAGCGCGGTGGTTTTGCCGGATATATTTTTATCTACTCCAAACAAAGTTTCCGTTAAAGAAGCGATAATGAGGTGCTCGAATTTGGTCCAGCATTCATCAGTTTGAAAATATCCTTTTTCAAATAACGATGCGAAAAAGGGGGCGTCAGAAAAAGCTTTATTATTATGTTGCCTCACGCCCGTAAAGCCGTTAACTAAATGCTCAAAGTTTTGCGCAGTTGTAGCGCCCAGGGGCGAGGTAATATTATCGGCAACAAGGTAAACCTTCTTCATCGTGGCGTTCTGTTATATCAAACCTTGTTGTTGTTTCCAATCCAAAAAGAAATCCGGGTTAGTGAGTTGGAGTTCAAAATTATCCTTACGCACAAATACCTGTACCGTCGAACCTTTAACTATCAGTTCGCCGGTTTTTGCGTTGAGCAGGCGGTAAGTAAAATTGATCTTGGCCGATTCGGTAGGGGTATAGGTGGTTTCGATGATCACCCTGTCCTCATACCTCAAAAAACGTTTATAATCGCAGTTTACATTAACAATGGGCACAACATAGCCCGCGTTATATACATCCATATAACCCAGGCCATATTGTTTGCCGAATGCCTCACGGCCATCTTCAAAATAGCGGATATAGTTGCCATGCCAAACCACGCCCAGCATATCCACATCGCTGAATTTAACTTCTATTTCGATAGTATTTGTTAACGATTGCTGCAAAACGCTGTTGGCTTAGTATTTTTTGAAACGTTCGAAATCAGAACCAAAATCATCCAGGATCACCGGCCATGGATGTGCCCAGTAATTTCTGAACCCAAAACCGCGACTGTTGCCGGTGCGGAAAACGGTATATAAAACGGTTTTCTTATCCATATCAACAAAAGTGATCCAGGCACCGCCCTGCGCGCGGCCTTTATCCATACCTTCAACAATCAGCATCATACCGATACCTTTATTGCCTAAAAAATCATAGTTTTTTATGATCGTATCGATGTCCTTTTCAGTCAGCGATTTAAAATGATCAGGATTGGTATCAAAAAAGTTTTTGGTAAGGGCGGCATTCACTTTTTCGGTAACATTCATAGCGAAGGCGACTGAAGTGCGGTGTACCGCGCGGGCAGGATTGTACTTTTTAGGTTCTTTTAAAAAGAAGTTTTCCCAAAGTGGGATGTATTTGCCAACAAATTCGGCGTTGATCAATTCTTTCCTGTAAGCCTCTTCCGAGCCAATGAATTTCATCTGCGAAAAATCCATACCTAACCAGGTAATAGGCGTTTTTTCGTCGAAAATTTCGGCTTTGGTTTGGGCTGATACCGGTTGTAAAAACAAGCCAGATAAGGCCAGTAGTAAACTCAGTTTAATTGCGGTTTTTTTCATGGTTGATATTATTGTTGGGGTTGTATAAAAATTTTCATTTCGCATTGGGCTAACGTTTCGCCCTTGCTGGTTATTTTGCCTTTAATGATGGTTACATCGAAAACCTGGTTCTCTATTTTAACTTCAGTTTCGATGGTATCACCAACTTTTGGCAATGCAAGTACCTCGAGGTTTTTTATCGCACCTATAAAGCCTGGTTGTACCGCCTTACCCAATAGTTGGGCCGCATATCCAGCACCTGCCGCCGCTGTTTGGGCAATATTTTCGGCCAAACCTGCTTCGCTTAGCTCGCCATCGTTTACCAAAACATTGTTGGGCAATACCAGCAGCGAGGTGCGTGTGGTATCTTCTGATGCCGATATCAGTGTATCAACCATTACAAATGGCCGTCGCTGGGGTATCAAAGCCAAAACATCTGTTGTTGGTAAGGTCATCGTTTATTGCCAAAAATTATAGTAGTTGTACCATTGTTCGGGGTACGTTTTTACCTTGTTTTCAAAACTGGTTATAAAATCAGTTGTTAGTTGCTTCATTGCTTCACCTTTTGGCAGTTCCGAATAGTCTTTTACCGGACTTGAGAAAAAGTGATAATGCAGCGCGCTTTCCTTCAGGGCGTAAACAAATGTTACCGGTACTTTAAATTTTTCGGCCATTACAAAAGGCCCTGCCGGAAATTTCGCTTCCTCACCTAAAAACTCCATGGTGATGGTTTTATTGCCTTCAACATACCTATCGGCATGCATACAAACCAGTTCGTTATTCTGAAACGCCGCGTTGATCTGGAAAATATGTGACAGGTCGTTTTTGATCACGATGATGTTTATTTTCCGCTCGCCTGTCACCGAATCCATGTACTGCTTGATCTGCTTGTCTTCGCCATCAAACATCACAATATTAATGCGGGTTTTGATGTGATCGAGGATCTCGCCGGCTATTTCCCAACTGCCAATGTGTGCGCTAAGCAACAATCCTCCACGGTTCATGGCTGCTATGGCCTCAAGGTTTTCGCGCCCGTCAAAATTAAAAGTGAATTTGTTGGGGATGCCTGACATCATCACCACCTTATCGATAATACTTTGCCCAAACAGGTAGTAATTGCGATAAAGCTTCAACAGCGATTTTACCTTGCCGAAACCTAACCGCTTATGGAAATAATAATAGGTGCCTTTGGATGTTTGCCACGAAAACAGGAAGTAGTAAAGCGCCACAAACCTAAGCATAAAATAGGCGGGCCTTACGCCTGCCGTTTTTAAAACGCTAACAAAAATGCGGTAACCAAGGGGAGTGCCTTTTGATTTTCCCTGCCAGGCGGGCATTATGCAAGCTCTTTAGGTTGTACGCGTGATAGTACGTAATCGTAAAAATCCTGGAAGGTAACGATGCCGGTAAAATCTTCTGGTTTTACTTTGAACGCGAAGTTGCTTTCAATCACTACTACAAGGTCGATATAATCAAGGCTATCCAGGTCGAGCGTTTCTTTCAGGTTTGCTGTGGGTACCATTTTTTCTGCATCCACCTCAAATTCCTCGGCCAGGAAGCTGTTAATTCTTTCAATAATCTCTTCAATTTGCATAATGGCTGGGTTTAAATATATTTTTTAATAATCAGGGACGAGTTAGTGCCGCCAAACCCAAACGAGTTCGACAGGAATACATCTATATTTTTTTCGACGGTTTCGGTAGCGATATTCAGCTTAGCCGAATCTTCATCGGGGGTTTCAAAATTAATGTTTGGTGCCACGAACGAATTTTGCATCATCAGCATCGAATACACAATTTCGCTCGCTCCGGCCATCCAGCACTCATGGCCTGTCATGGATTTGGTGGAGCTTACCAGCGGTTTGTATTCGCCAAAAACTTCATCAATGGCTTTAGCCTCGCTGGCATCACCGGCGGGAGTTGATGTTGCGTGGGCATTGATATAATCAATTTCAGATGCCGGCATGCCAGCATCCTTCAACGCCATATTTAATGATCGTACAGGGCCTTCAACCGTAGGGTTTGAGATATGCGCCCCATTTGATGAAAAGCCGTAACCTACAACCTCGCCCAAAATGGTAGCACCTCTTTTTAGTGCTGAATCCAGGCTTTCGAGGATCACAGTAGCCGCGCCGCCGCTGGGCACCAACCCGTCGCGGTCACGATCAAAGGGGCGGGAGGCTTTGGCCGGATCGGCTTCATGTATTGAAAATGCCGAAAGCGCATCAAAACTCCCCATCGAATAATGGCTTAGTTCCTGCGCGCCGCCGCAAATAATGCAATCCTGTAAGCCGCTTTTTATCAGGTGGTAACCCATCCCGATAGAGTGCGAACCGCTGGCACAAGCCGCGCTTATGGTAAAATTAATCCCGCGCAGCTTGAATATAGTAGCCAGGTTCATGGTAACGGTAGAGTTCATGGTTTGAAAAACCGCTCCCGAACCGATGAGCATCGTGTCTTTTTTCTCGCGGATAATATCGGTGGTTTCAATAACGGCTTTGGCGGTGCTGTCGTTGCCGTATAAAATGCCAACATCGGTTTTGGCAATATAATCAGTGTCGATACCTGCTTGTTCCAGTGCCTGTGCTGTGGCAATGTAGGCGTATTCGCCCTGCTCGGGCAACATGATACGTGCCCTGCGATCAAGAGTACCTTTAAGGTTAGGCTTTTCAACCGTACCAGTAAGGCCTGAGCGGTAGCCAAAATCTTTACGGATGGGATCATAAACAATACCCGACCGGCCCGCGTAAAGGGACTCTTTAACTTCATCAAGATTTTTCCCAATACACGAATAGATACCCATCCCTGTTATCACAACCCTATTCATATTTGAGCAAAAACTTGTAGTACATAGTCAACAAAATGCAATAAAAATACAAAAAAATAAAACTTTATTGGTTTTTGTATCCTTGGCGTTACCGCTACTTTAAATATCGGCTATTAAAATATCGCTATCCTAATAGCTGGTGGTTAAGTTTATATTAAGAGTTAATTACTCTTTTGTTTGTTACTTACTTTTTAAGTTCTTGCACTCGTTTGTAACGAGTGCTTAACGTGGCGCTGCGATTGTATCGCGCGCCCATGCGTTAAAAACGCAAACCCATTTTAAGCACTCGATGCAATCGAGCGCAAGGTTTTGGGTGTTGGTTCGTTTTACGAATACAACCCACCATTTATCGAAAGCACCTCAGCAGTAATATAAGCCGCCTCAGGCGATGCTAAAAATCCCACCGCATGGGCAACCTCTTCGGGTGTACCAAATCTTTTCAATGGTACCATCGCTTTCAATTCCTTTTCATCCAGTCCAGCCGTCATGTCGGTGGCTATAAAGCCTGGAGCAACCGCGTTTACCGTGACACCACGACGACCAACCTCTTGTGCCAATGCTTTGGTAGCGCCGATAACGCCCGCTTTGGCAGCCGAGTAGTTCACCTGTCCAGGTAAACCTTTCAATCCCGATAGCGAAACCACGTTTACAATGCGGCCATATTTTTTTACCAGCATGCTATTAAGCACCAGGCGGGTAACGTAGAAGAATCCGTTCAGACTGGTGTTCAATACACCGTCCCATTGTTCATCCTTCATCCACATCATCAGGCCATCATCCTTAATGCCGGCGTTGTTTATCAAAATTTCAATGTACTTTTCGGTATTGGTTTCTATCCAGCTACCTAATTTTTGCTGAATATCGTTTTTATCGGCTACGTCAAATTGCAGTAACTCACCATCGCCGCCGTTTTCCCTGATCTGGGCGAGGGTATTGTTAGCTTCCTCAACGTTACCTTTATAGTTTACCAGCACGTAATAACCCATGGCTGCCATTTTATAGCAAATGGCCCTGCCAATTCCTCTCGAACCTCCGGTTACTAATGCACATTTCATAAGATATATTGGATGTTAAAAGGTTTAATAGATTCAGGAAATAAGTTCGGCGTTTTCCAGCCAGTTCTTTACGTTTTTCAGATCAGGATATTTAGGCTGATCCTCTACAAACTTAGGGAAGATAGCCCGTAAGTCTGTATAAACTTTGTTGGTTTGAGTGGATAGTTTATCAGCACAATCAAGATAGTCAACAGCTTGCAACAAAGTCATGGCCTGGATAGCCAGTACCTCGAAACTGTTATCAATTACTTTTTTAGTTAACAATGCCGCGTTACAGCCCATACTTACAATATCCTGGTTATCATTATTGTTCGGGATGCTGTGTACGTACATCGGGTACGAAAGGGTTTGGTTTTCGGCAACGGTTGAAGTGGCTGTAAACTGCATACCCTGCATGCCGAAGTTGAAACCAAGCACACCTAAGTTCAGGAATGGCGGGAATTTTTGGTTCAGCTTATCATTCAGCAAATAATTCAATTGCCTTTCGGATAACATGGATAAGCGGGTAACCCCTATCTTCAACTTATCCATCTCCAACGAAACATAATCGCCGTGAAAATTACCGCCATGGAAAATATTGTGGTTTTCATGATCGATAACCGGGTTATCATTTGCCGAATTCAGTTCATCAATAACCACATGCTCGGCATGGGCAATGGTATCATAAACCGGTCCGAGGATCTGTGTTACGCAACGCAGCGAATAGTATTCCTGCACCTTATCCTCAAAAACTTCCTGATCGATATTTTCAGGATTGTATAAATGTTCCGAACGGCTGCGAACCATTTGGCTATCATTTAAGATTTTCCTTAACTGGGCTGCAACCGCGTTTTGCCCGGTATGGTGTTTTACACGATTTAGCTCTTCTGAATAATGATCATCAAAAGCGCCCACAACCTCATTGATCATGGCCGATAATCTAACTGACCAACCCAAAAGCTTTTTAGCTCGAACAATATTCAGCAACCCAAGGCCGGTCATAGCCGAAGTACCATTGATGATGGCCAGCCCTTCGCGGATATGGATCTGAAGTGGTTTAATGTTTAGTTTTTCAAAAACAACAGCGGTTGGCTGTACTTCGCCGTTATAAATCACCTCACCCTCGCCAATTAAAACCAGGCCAAGGTGGGCCAACTGTACCAAATCGCCGCTGGCACCTACGCCGCCATGTTCAAATATGCAGGGGGTAATGTTTTTGTTGATAAGTTCGGCAAGGAGGCTTACCAACTCGGGATGCACGCCCGAGTGGGCCTGCATAAAGCTGTTTAACCGGGCGAGCATCAGCGCTTTTACTAACTGAGGCTGCATTAAATTCCCCCCGCCCGAAGCATGGCTTCGGATCAAGTTGTACTGCAATTGCAACCGGTTTTCATCGCTTACCTTATATTGCGCCATAGGGCCAAAGCCGGTATTGATGCCATAAATCAACTTGTTGGCCGAAAACCCGCCCAAAAAATTAAAGCTGGCTTCCACGTTTTTCAACGCCTGTTCATCCGGAACAACGGTGCTGTTTTTAAAAATTACCTGGTAAAAATCATCCAGCGTTAGGGCCTTCCCTCCAACCTGTAACATCGGCGCAATAGTTTTTAATAAGGTTTGATCACTCGTTTCCACAAAATCAGCGCGAAAATAAGGTAAATGTTCGGATTTAGGAATGGGTATTAAACGGTTTGTGGGTGGGGGTATTGTGCGTGGAGTTCTCAGTTGTTTCTCGCAAAGGCGTTAAGACGCAAGGTTTTTTATATGTTGAGTGTCTGTTGGAGAGTTAAGGCTCGCAAAGGCGCTAAGACGCAAAGATTTTTGGTGGATTGCGTTGAGTGGATATTGTAGAATTAAGCTCGCAAAGGCGCTAAGACGCAAAGTTTTTGAAAGCTGTTTAGTTTAATTGTTTTTAATGTAGATATCCACGATATGCGCCTCCTCACAAAAAAACTCACCCGCTTTTACAACTTCTTTACGTCATAAAACTGTCCAACTATCCACAAAAAGCCTTCGCGCCTCCGAATCTTTGTGTGCTTAAAACTCACCAACCATCCACAAAAAAACTTTGCGTCTTAGCGCCTTTGCGTGCCTATTTAGCCTTCATGCTTATTCCAAGTTCTTTGCGTACCCTTGAACACAAAAATTTAACGTTTAATTTAACCCGAAACAATAACTTTGTAAAGCAACAAACGTAAACCCACAAAACCCCTAATAAAAACCTGGACTGAAGCCGGTACGTGCGATTGAATGATATATGACGGATAACTTACAACTTATACAGGCAAAGTTTAAACAATTACAGGTATGCGTTATTATACCCACCTATAATAACGAGGGCACGCTGGCTAACGTCATTACCGATGTTTTAGCTTACACCGACCAGGTTATTGTGGTTAACGATGGCTCGACAGATAGCACACCGGCTATTATTCAATCATTTCCGCAAATAAAATCCGTTGGCTACACCCAAAATGTAGGGAAAGGCTGGGCTTTACGCAAAGCATTTGAGTTTGCGACAGAACAGGGTTACCAATACGCCATCACAATAGATTCGGACGGGCAGCATTTTGCCGCCGATCTGCCTGCTTTTATCGAAAAACTGAAACAGGAACCTGGAGCGCTTATCATCGGTTCGCGTAATATGGAGCAATCATCCGTGCCTGGGAAAAGCAGTTTCGGGCACAAATTTTCCAATTTTTGGTTTTGGGTTGAGACGGGGATAAAATGTCCGGACACGCAATCTGGTTACCGTTTGTATCCTATCTATTTATTAAAAGATACCAAATTCATCACCCGTAAATACGAGTTTGAGATAGAAGTAATAGTGCGCGCCGCATGGAAAGGCATTAAGATAGATTGGGTGCCTGTGAAAGTTTACTACGCACCAAAAGAAACCAGGATCTCGCACTTTCGTCCCTTTCAGGATTTTTCGCGCATCAGCTTACTGAATACTTTTTTAGTGATCATCACCTTTGCCTGGATCAAACCACGTGATTTTTTTCGGACGCTTTTTGATAAAAAAAAAGCAAAGCTAATGCTCAAAAATCTATTCTTTAACCCTGCGCATTCGCCGCAGCTAAAGGCAAAATCGGTAGCGTTTGGTGTATTTATGGGGATAGTGCCCATATGGGGTTTTCAGCTATTGGTGGCTATTTCGCTGGCTATCATTTTGAGGTTAAATAAAGCTATTGTGATTACGGCGGCGCATATCAGTTTTCCGCCCATGATCCCGGTAATCATTTTTTTGAGTTACAAAACCGGCAAACTTTGGATGGGCGGTAAGGATGTAGAGATCCCGCTGGATAAAATTTCGCTCAAATCTATCGGCGAACACCTCGAACAATATCTTTACGGCAGTATTTCGCTGGCCATTATTGCCGGTATTACGGCCGGATTGCTCACTTTTGCTTTGTTAAAGCTGTTTAAGCGGAGGCCTGTAGCCGCGTTGTAGTACATGGAAAAAATCCTGGTAGCTATTTATAATTATTTCAATGCCCGCAAGCCGCTGTTTTATGCCGTGTTTGCGGCAAGCTTTCTGTTGGTTGGGTTTTTCGCTTCGCGGATAAAATTTGAAGAGGATATCTCCAAAGTACTGCCGAAGGATAAAAAGATCGAGAAACTCAACTACATTTTCCAAAACTCCAAATTTGTTGAAAAGCTGGTGGTGATGGTGTCGATAAAAGATACCACCCGGCAGGAGCCTGATAGTCTTATCGCTTATGCCGATAGCTTTACCGGCGAAATACAGCAAAAGTTACCCAGCTACATCAGCAAAATAAATGCTAAGGTTGATGACGGCTTAGTAATGCAGCTTTTCGGCACAATAAATAAAAATTTACCCATCTACCTTAGCGAGCGGGATTACAAGGATATTGATACGCTCATCCACCCGGATAAAGTAAAAGAAACCCTCGCTCGTGACCTGCGTACGCTTACCTCACCCGCTGGCCTCGCCCTCAAAAGCATGATCAGCGCCGACCCGGTTGGCATCTCCTACATCGGCCTCAAAAAATTACAACAGCTACAGTACGATGAAAACTTTGAACTGTACGATAGCTATGTGATGACCAAAAATCATAAGAACCTGCTGCTATTCATCACCCCGAAATATTCACCCAATAATACCGGCGAGAATGCCATCATGCTGAAAGGTATTGACGGCATCATTGATAGCCTGCAAACTAAAAATTTCAAAACTATTGATTGCAGCTACTTCGGCACCACGGCGGTATCGGTAGGCAACGCCCTGCAGTTACGCCGCGATTCGATGTTTACACAGGGTATTACCGTGGTTTTTCTGATTGTTTTTCTTGGATTTTATTTCAGGAAGAAGCGTGCGCCTGTGGTGATTTTGGTACCTGTACTATTTGGCGCTCTGTTCTCGTTAGCGGTAGTTTATTTTGTAAAGGGGAGCATTTCGGTTATCGCTTTGGGCACAGGTTCTGTAGTGTTGGGTATAGCGGTAAATTATTCGCTGCATGTGTTTAACCACTACCGCCATACCCGTAGCATTGAGCAGGTGATCCGCGATCTGGCTATGCCGCTTACGGTGGGCAGTTTTACTACCATCGGTGGTTTTTTCTGCCTGGAGTTTGTAGAATCGGAAATGCTGAAAGACCTCGGTTTGTTCGCCGCTTTCAGTTTGATCGGCGCTTCGTTTTGTTCGCTCATTTTCCTGCCGCATTTTATTGCCTCCAAAAAAGAACAGGATGAGCATATCGCCAAACTCTCATGGATCGACAAAATCTCGGCTTATAATCCCGAGTACAATAAATTCATTATTACAGGCATAGTTATACTGACGGTAATATTCAGTTACACCGCCCGCAATGTAAGCTTTGAAACGGACATGACCCGAATGAATTTCATGACCGATAAGCTCAAAGCCTCCGAAGCCAAACTGAACGCCATTAATAAATACGCCCTGCAATCGGTTTACCTGCTGGCCGAAGGTAAAACGCTTGACGGTGCTCTCCGCACGAACGAAAAGCTTTCGGCACAAATAGAACTATTGAAGGAAAAAGGCATCGTCAAAAAATATTCCGGCGTATCATCTCTCATTATATCCGATTCGTTGCAGCAAGCAAGAATAGCTCGTTGGACTAACTATTGGACGCCGGCGAAAAAACAACAGTTAATGACTGTGTTACTTAAAGAAGGAGCAGCCTTAGGCTTTAAACCTTCAGCTTTCGATCATTTTCAAGACCTTATTAACAAAAATTTCAAGCCTGTTGGTCAGGATGAAATGGCCGGCATCCGCAAAAGTTTATTGGATGATTACATCACCGAGCGACCGGGCCGGGCGGGCGTAATCACCCTGGTTAAAATATCCCCGGAAGATAAAACTAAACTGTATAAACTATTTGAAGATACGCCGAATGTTACCGTTGTAGATAAGCAATACCTCACCAACAGGTTTGTGGGTATTATCAATAATGATTTTACTTCGATCGCCATCATGTCGTCATTACTGGTGTTTACGGTATTGCTGCTCACTTACGGGCGTATCGAGCTTACATTGGTATCTTTTATCCCGATGTTCATTTCCTGGATCTGGATTTTGGGACTGATGGGGCTGCTTGGCATCCAGTTCAATATCGTTAACATTATTATCTCGGCCCTGATATTTGGTTTGGGTGATGACTATAGCCTTTTTATTATGGATGGGCTGCTACAGGAATATAAAACGGGGAAGAAAAACCTGTCATCCTACAAATCATCTATTTTCCTTTCTGCCATTACTACGGTGGCGGGTTTGGGTGTGCTGATCTTTGCCAAACATCCGGCCTTGCGTTCCATTGCGCTGATCTCCATTATCGGCATAGTTTGCGTTGTGGTAATGGCGCAGATCCTGATCCCCTTCCTGTTCAATTTGCTTATCCGGAACAGGGTACAGAAAAAACAATTCCCGTGGACATTGAGTGGTTTTGTGATCTCGGTTTTCGCGTTCACTTATTTTGTAAGCGGATGTTTATTATCAAGCCTGATGGGTTTATTTCTTATAAAACTTAACCCCTTTAAGGGTAGGCGGAGCAAATACGTTTATCATGCTATTCTGTCAAAGTTTTGCTGGTCGATGATGTATATTATGCCCAACCTGCGTAAGCGTGTGGTGGATAAGGATCCGTTTGAAAAACCTGCCGTAGTGATCAGTAACCATCAATCGTTTTTGGATATTTTGGTGCTCATTATGCAGCATCCTAAGCTCATCCTGTTTACCAACCACTGGGTTTGGAACTCGCCGGTATTTGGCGCGGTGGTGCGGATGGCCGGGTATTTTCCGGTGGCTGAAGGTGTTGAGCAAAACGTTGATGAATTGGCCGAAAAAGTAAAACAAGGCTATTCGATGGTGATCTTCCCCGAAGGTAGCCGCTCGCCCGATGGTAAAATGAAACGTTTCCACAAAGGCGCGTTCTTTTTGGCCGAGCAGTTGGGTATGGATATCTTGCCGATTGTGCTGCACGGCACCGGTTATAACATGACAAAAGGCGATTTTCTGTTGAAGAACGGTACAATCACTATCAAATACCTGCCGCGCATTGCAGCTAATGATATTTCATTTGGTGTAGGTTATTCCGAGCGCACAAAAAACATCAGCCGTTATTTTAAAGAGGAATACCAAAAGCTAAGCACTCAAATTGAACAGCCTGCTTATTATAATGAGCAACTGTTTTACAACTACCTGTACAAAGGCCCTGTGTTGGAATGGTACATGAGGATTAAAGTCCGCCTCGAAAAAAATTACCAGGTATTTCATGAGTTGCTGCCAAAGCAAGGCAAAATGCTCGATTTGGGCTGTGGCTATGGCTTTATGCCCTACATGCTGCATTTCGCTGCGTCGGGACGTGAGTTTACCGGGGTTGATTATGATGAGGAAAAGATAGAGGTAGCCAATAATTGCTTCAGCAAAACTGAGGATATCAATTTTGTTTATGCCGATGCCTTGCAATTTGAAATGCAGCAATACGATGCCATTATTATGGCCGATATGCTGCATTACCTGCAACCCGGGCAGCAAACGCTATTGATTGAGAAATGTATCACCGCATTAAATCCGGGTGGCAAACTCATTATCCGCGATGGTGACGCCGATCTCCAGCAAAGACAAAAAGGTACCGCGCTGACTGAATTATTCTCGACTCGAATATTGGGCTTTAATAAAACCGGCGACAAAGGCCTATCCTTTATTTCGGGCAAAGCTTTAAAAGAACTGGCCGCCGCACATGGCCTGCAATGCACTCAAATTGATAATAGCCGGTACACATCAAATATTATTTTTGTGATCAGAAAAGAAGGGAAGCCCAAATAAATGGACGATAAGTTTGATGTACTGATTATAGGCAGCGGTATGGGCGGTTTGGTTTGTGCTGATATGCTTGGCCGCGAGGGTTACCGGGTTTGCGTTGTTGAAAAGAACAAACAACTTGGCGGCTCACTGCAAACTTATGTGCGGGATAGGGTGATCTTTGATTCGGGTGTGCACTATCTTGGGGGATTGGATAAAGGGCAAAATCTATATCAGATCTTTAAGTATATCAATATTATCGATGGGTTAAAACTGGAAAAGCAAAACCCGGATGCCTTCGATAAGATCATGATCGATAACGACCCGGTAGAATATCCGCAGGCGCAGGGTTATGATAATTTCATTAAACAACTACTGGTTTATTTCCCGGATGAGGAGCCTGCTTTGAGGGCTTATTGCGATAAGCTGAAAGAGGTTTGTGATAAATTTCCGTTGTATAACCTGCGCTCGTCGGATGATTTTTATGAAAAGGCCGATGTGCTGGAAGTGGATATCGAGGCGTTTCTGGCATCAATCACCAATAATAAAAAACTACAGCAGGTGTTGGCGGGCAATAATTCGCTATATGCCGGGCAGGCCGATAAAACGCCGCTATATGTACATGCGCTTATCCTCAACAGCTATATTGAAAGCTCCTGGAAATGTGTTGACGGCGGCTCGCAGATCGCTAAACTCATGGCCCGCAATATTCGCGACCGGGGCGGCGTTATCATCCGGAACAAAGCCGTAAAAAAACTGGTGGAGCAAGAAGGTAAAATAACATACGTGGAACTGCAGGGTGGCGAAAAGCTGTATGCCGGTCATTTTATATCCAACATCCACCCGGTGAAAACGCTGGAAATGACGGATTCATCGGTGATCAAGAATGTGTACCGTAACAGGTTAAAAAGCCTGGAAAATTCGGTTTCGTCATTCACCATCAATATCGTATTTAAAAAAGATACCTTTAAATATTTTAGCCATAACGTTTATAGTTTTAAAGACGGGCAGGTATGGCACATGGCCGATTACACCCAGCAAAACTGGCCGCTGGGCTATGCCGTGTTCATGACGCCATCATCAAAAAACAAGGAATACGCCGATGGCATGACCATTTTGGCCTATATGCGCTACGAGGAAGTAAAGCCATGGGAAGATACTTTTAACACGGTATCTGATGAAAGTTACCGCGGCGAAACATATGAAGAGTTCAAAAAGCGCAAGGCCGAAGTTTTATTGAGTGATGTGGAACTGAAGTTTCCGGGATTACGGGAGCAGATCTATTCGTATTACACCGCCACGCCGCTCTCATACCGCGATTATATTGGCAATGATGATGGTTCGCTTTACGGCATCGCCAAAGATTATAAACACCCTTTAAAAACTTTCATCTCGCCCCGCACCAAGCTGCCTAATTTGTACTTCACGGGGCAAAACCTTAATTTACATGGCATTTTAGGTGCTGCCATGAGCGGAATAGTGACCTGCTGCGCTTTGCTGGGTAATGATGATCTGATAGAAAAAATAAGAAATGCGTAACAGGAAATTCAGCTGGAAAAAGTTTGGGAAAAGGCTATTATATACAGCCCTTGTGTTTGTTGGCTTGTTGCTGATCGGTTTTATTTACCTGTATTGCGTAGCTATTGAACATCCACCCACACCTGCCGACCTTAGCAGTTTGCAATTACAACGCAAACAGCCCTCACCAGGCTTTTACACCATTGGCAATAACTGGTTCAGGAAAAGCAAAAGCGGTTTGTTTGAGATGTATGTAGAGGGCAAACCTTTTGAGCGTGGAGTAATTAACGGTAAATTAAGCAAAGAACTGGTGGTAAACCAGGAAGTTTATTTTACCGACCAGATAGGCAAGATCGTACCTTCAAAATCATACCTATCCTTCCTGAAATATTTTATAGCCTGGTTTAACCGCGATCTGGCCAAAAATGTGAACGAGGAATATAAGGAGGAGATCTACGGGATCTCTAAATCGGCTTCGGATAAATTCCAATATATCGGTTCCAACTATCAGCGCATTTTAAATTATCATGCCGCACATGATATTGGTCACGCTTTACAGAGTATGGCATTGGTAGGCTGTACTTCCTTCGGTACTTGGAACGACCGCTCGGCAGATGGTACCATGATCGTAGGCCGTAATTTTGATTTTTATGTGGGCGATAATTTCGCGCATGATAAAATGGTGGCATTCTTCAACCCATCCGAAGGGCATAAATTCATGACCATTACCTGGGGCGGTTTTGTAGGCGCGGTATCCGGCATGAACGAAAAGGGCCTGAGTGTTACCATCAATGCCGATAAAACCAATATCCCCTCAGGCTCAGCTACGCCGGTATCACTGGTAGCCCGCGAGATATTGCAATACGCTCAAAACATTAACCAGGCCATCGCGATAGCCAAGAAACGGAAAATGTTTGTGTCCGAATCGTTCCTGGTCGCATCCGCCGAGGATAACAAGGCAGTAGTGATTGAAAAAACGCCCGATACGCTGGATGTTTATGATCCGCACCAAAACTATATTTTATGCGCCAACCATTTTCAAAGCAAGGGACTGGCGCACTCCAAAGAAAACAAAGTGCAGCTAAGTAACAGCGCCTCGCCATACCGTTACCAACGCTTAATGGAACTGCTGAGTGCCGACAGCAAAAACACCGTGCAAAAAACCGTTGATATTTTACGCGACCGCAGCGGTTTGCATGGTGAAGATATTGGCATGGGCAACGAAAAGGCATTGAACCAATTGATCGCCCACCACTCGGTAGTGTTCGAGCCGCAGAAGCTGTTGGTTTGGGTATCAACCTCGCCATGGCAACTGGGCCAGTTTGTGGCTTATGATCTGAAAAAGATTTTTGCCATGAAAGGCATGCAAACCGATCATGAAGTGATCGACAGCGCGCTTACCATCAAACCGGATACCTTTTTAAATACCAAAGCCTATCGCTATTTTATCACCTACCGTACCTTAAAGCAAAAAGCTTTTGACGGCGGCGAGATCAATCCCGATAGCGTAGTAGCCAGCAACCCGCAGTTTTATCACGCTTATGTGATAGCCGGCGATTACTCGTTTAAGCACAACAACTACAAAAAAGCCCTCGGATACTACAAAACGGCTTTAACCAAAGTGATAGCCACCGTAAACGAGGAAAACTATATTAAAAAACAGGTTGAAAAGTGTACTAAAAAGCTAAGTTCATGATGGTAGTAGGTGTAGGCATTGATATGATTGAGGTGGAGCGCGTACAAAGCAGCATTGCCAAAGAGCAGGGCTTCCGTGAGCTTGTTTTTTCGGCCAGGGAGATAGCTTATTGCGAAAGCAAAACCAACAAATACCAGCACTACGCCGCCCGATTTGCTGCCAAAGAGGCTTTTTTTAAAGCGCTTGGTACAGGCTGGCTAAAGGATACCGCCTTTAACGAAATTGAAATAACTAACGATGAAAGCGGCAAACCTTACCTTGAGCCAATAGGCGAAAGTGCCGTGGTCATTAACCGTGGCGGTGCGCTTAAAATTTCGGTATCATTAACCCATTTAAAAACAATGGCATCAGCCGTGGTAATTATTGAAAAGTGATCATACATCTACCTAAATCATTAGCATTTCAGCCCAAACAGGAGGTTGTAAAAATACAGGAGCAAAAACTGCAGGAACTGCTGGCTTATCTCAGCCAAAATTCACCATTTTATAAAGAACTTTTCGCGAAACATCAAATCGATATCAGCAAGATCAAAACCCTTGATGATTTGCGTTTGATCCCCACAACCAATAAAGAAGACCTGCAAAAACGCAATGATGATTTTTTATGTGTGGATAAAGGCCGAATCATCGAATATAGTTCTACATCAGGCACTTTGGGTAGCCCGGTAACCATTGCCCTTACCGAAAGCGATTTAGAAAGGCTTGCCTACAACGAATACAATTCATTCACCTGCGCCGATAGCTCGCCTGCCGATCTATACCAGCTGATGCTAACGCTCGACAGGCAGTTTATGGCGGGTATGGCTTATTACTCCGGCATCCGTAAAATTGGCGCGGGCATTATCCGTTTAGGACCTGGTGTACCATCGCTGCAATGGGAAACCATTTTAAGGCTGAAACCTACGGCCATTGTAGCCGTGCCATCCTTTATTTTAAAGCTGATCCAGTTTGCGCAGGAGCATAATATCGATATCAATGCATCATCAGTTAAAAAAGCGGTTTGCATAGGCGAGAATATCCGCAATACTGATTTCAGCCTCAATATCCTCGGCCAAAAAATAACTGAGGCCTGGGATATCAAACTATATTCAACCTACGCTTCAACCGAAATGCAAACCGCCTTTACCGAATGCGGCGAAGGCCGGGGCGGGCACCATCAACCCGACTTGTTGATCGTGGAGGTATTGGATGAACATAATAATCCTGTTGCTCCCGGCGAATCGGGCGAGGTAACTATTACTACCCTTGGCGTTGAGGGGATGCCTTTGTTAAGATATAAGACCGGCGATATCTGTCATTATTATGATGAACCTTGCACCTGCGGCCGTACCAGTATCAGGTTATCATCTATAGTAGGCCGCAAAAAGCAGATGATCAAATTTAAGGGCACTACGCTGTATCCGCCCGCGCTGTTTGATCTGTTGAATGGTATGGAAGAGATCAAAGATTTTGTAGCCGAAGTGTACTCTAACGAAATAGGAATGGACGAAGTGTTGCTGCACTTGCTACCGGTTAGCTATACCGATGAATGCGACCGGAAGATCCGTGCTAATTTACAGGCCAGGCTACGGGTTAGCCCGCATATCACCTATTTAAAGCACGATGAAATGCAGAAACTGCAGTTCCCGGAGGCTGTACGTAAACCCGTTAAATTTATAGATAAACGAAAGTAAGCCATTATGTGCTAAATTTGCGCCATGCACAACGCCGATATCCTTGGCCGGTTAACGCAGCAATTTAATCTGCCTTTTACTAATCCGGTACTTGTTTTCTCGCTCATCCTGCTCATCATTTTGCTTGCGCCTATCATTATGGGTAAGTTCAGGTTTCCGGGCATTGTAGGTTTTATTTTGGCAGGGATAGCAATTGGGCCTAACGGGTTGAACCTGCTTAAGAAAAACTCGGCGGTTGATCTGTTCTCTACCATCGGTTTGCTATATATCATGTTCATAGCGGGTGTAGAATTGGATCTGAACGAGTTTAAGCAGAAAAAGCACCGTAGCCTCATCTTCGGCCTTTTTACTTTTTGCATTCCCATCCTCATTGGCTTTCCAATTTGTTACTACTTATTGGGTTATCCGCTTATTACATCGGCATTAACAGCCAGCATGTTTGCAACCCATACTTTAGTAGCCTATCCAATTGTAAGTAAATACGGCATATCCAAAAACGAAGCTGTGGCCATTAGCGTGGGTGGCACCATTCTCACCGATACCGCCGTACTTATCTTATTACCCGTAATTATGGGGGCGAAAGATGGCGGACTGGGTTTTAGCTTCTGGCTGCAACTGATGATCTCGCTTTCCATATTCGCCTTCATTATGTTTGTGCTGATCCCTCCATTAGCGCGTTGGTTTTTTAAGCGTTACCAGGATAATAAAACATTGCCTTATGTATTTGTGCTTTTCATCGTGTTCCTGTCGGCTTTCCTTTCGCAACTGGCCGGGGTTGAGCCTATTATCGGGGCCTTTGTGGCCGGGTTGGCGCTAAACAAAGCGGTACAACAATCGCAGGCTTTAATGCAGAGGATAGATTTTGTGGGTAATGCCATTTTTATCCCGTTTTTCCTCATCAGCGTGGGGATGCTGGTTGATCTGACGGTACTTACCCGCGGTCCGCAGGCTACTATTGTGGCCGTGAGCCTTACGCTGGGTGCATTGTTAGGTAAGTGGCTGGCCGCGTTATCTACCCAAAAAATATTTAAATATTCATCAACGCAGCGTACGCTTATTTTCGGGTTAAGCAGCGCACATGCTGCCGCTACGCTGGCCATTATACTGGTGGGTTTTAAGGCGCAAATTATTGATGATAATATTTTGAATGGTACTATTATCCTCATCCTCGTAACCTGCGTAGTGGCTTCATTTGCTACTGAACGCGCGGGGAAAGAGCTGGTTAAGCCGATTCAAGAAAGTGGATCAGTTTTAGTTGAAGATGATCAGCAAAGTGTTCGTAACGATCAAAAAGTAAGCTTATAACTATCTCCCTCTACAAAAACAGCTTTCGAAAAACCGACCTCGATCTTTTCATCTTCCGAACCGCCAACGGTTTCTCCGGCATTGAGCTTGATGTTGTTCGATATTACATAGTGAGATACGTTGTACAATAATTCGCGGATACGTGTTAGTGGTGCGGACGAATCGATTACTTCTATTTCATTAAGTCCAAAAGCTTTGAGTCCATAGGTATAACCGCTGTGTTGATCATCGATAGTTCTGAGGCCAATATATATCCAGAGATTCAGTGGTAAAAGCGAATCGTCCATAGCTGCGGCTTCTACTAAATAATCGTTTTTAGGAATCAACAACGATTGATCACCAATGTAAACGCCTATGGCATCTGTGGTTTTGAGGATGCTGCTAACCACATGGGTAATTAGCTTGAAATGTTTAATAAAATTATTGTTTGTTGAAGACAGGGCGACAATAATATGGGCATGATGCCTTTCAAGATCCTGAACTGCGGTTGGCCAGTTATATGCGTATTGGGCTGTGTTTTCTATATCTTCATGAGGAATTGGCCCGGGCATGGTTGCGATATAAAACTGGTCGTCATCAAACTTAAATGCGGCTGCGGCGTCATCGCCATCGGCTTCGCTTATTGTGTGGTTTTTACTGATATCGGTTATAAATCTCTGTAGCGAAAAAGATCCGGGTTCGGGAAGCATAACCATTGCCAGGCTTATACGCGGATCTTGAGATGGTTTAGGTTTTTTGGACAGCTTTTTAAGAAAATTCATGATAGCTAATATAGCGTAAATGAATGCAAGTGGGCATAGCCAGTTCCGGAACTTGAAGGAAGTAAAAACAAAAACAGGTCTTGCAGAAAGCAAGACCTGTTTTTGTTTTGGAAATTTATGTAGATAGGTTTACTTCTCAGACCCAAACAACGGATCAGCCTTAAAATAAACCCCTCCATCAAAACTGATCACATAGTCAGATTTAAAATGGGTGCTCTTTTTATAATAATCGGTACTGATAATTTGCGCCCCTGATTTCTGGGCGGCTATAAATGAGCTTTTATCATTATCACGCGCTTCCTGGGTGTCCGAATCGGCACGGGTGCGGATAATGTAGCCTTTCTTAACCAGTTTCTGGATCAGTGGCAGATCCTTTTTAGCATCGTTCATGATGTGAATGGCGGCTTCGGGTGTGCCGGGCTCTGCATCGGCAAATAACACTCGGCCTTTTAACGATGGGTGACGGGCAATGTAAGTAGCACGCTTTTCACCTTTCTCATCCAAAATAAAAATGAATTTACCTTTGGCGGCGTTAAGGGTTGGCCAGTTGTTGTGCAACACAGCTGCTTCGAGGGTTTTGTAGCTGCCGCGAACGTCATCGGGAGTAATTAAATATTTTTTACCCAGGTTATCCAATATTTCTTTATCCAAATTGGCAAAGGTTTTGGCCGTGAATTTTTCGGGAACAGTGAAGCCTGGTTTATCGGCAGGTTCATCCTTGGCGTTCATGGTGATATAGATCGGGTTATGGTCCGGGTGCTCATCGCTCCATTTTTTTAGTTCCTGCAGGCAAAGTTTAAAAGTGGCGCAATTACTGCGGAAATCAATATCCTCAATATGGAATACTTTAAAGCCGGGCTCTTTCATCACGCCTTTAGTATCAAAAGGAGGCTGACCGGGTACCCAATCCAAGCCTTTAGGATGTGCATATTTGCCACCTTTGCTATCGGCATAAACATCAATTTCTAAAGCGTTCAAACCTAAATTAAGCTGATCGCTCAGGCTGATGTGCTCGTAATCAATTTTGCTCATCCCAACCGAATCGCGTTGTTGCAAAAACTTGAACAGTTTGGGGTTGATAGCCTGTTTGTAGCTGTTGTGCGAACCGATAACCTGGAAATGGTTCATTTTTTGGTCGCCGGGATTGCCGGTTAAAGTCGACGCTGAAAGGGCGAGACCGGCAAGTAATGCGATAGTAAGTTTCATTTTTGGTAGATTGTATTTTGGTTTAACAAAACAAAGCGCAAAAGGTAGGCCTTTTGCGCTTCATGTAAAAAGTTATTATTAATAACCTGGGTTTTGTTTCAGGTTAGGGTTGGTTTTCAATTCGGTTGATGGGATTGGGTAGATCCTGCGGGTTGGATCGGTGTTCATTTTCAGATCATCGGTTTTGCCGCCCATAACCGGTAGTGGATATTCTTTCTCGAATAAACCAAAACGGATCAAATCGTTACGACGCCATGCTTCCCATGATAGCTCGCGGGCGCGCTCATCTAATAAACCATCCAAATCAATTGAACCTGCAGCCTGCGCGTGTGCACGGGTGCGAAGTTTGTTCACTAAGCTAAGTGGTGTTTGAGCATCGCCGTTGATAGTAGTAGGTGCTGCTCCACGTAGGATAGCCTCAGCCTTCATTAGGTAAATATCTGCCAAACGGAATACCGGCACGTCGTTACTGTTTAAGCGGGTAGCCTGGATAATATTCACATCCGGGTAGTATTTGATTGAACGTACCCCTTCCGATTGTGATGTCAACACATCATTACCCAAATCCATTGGTTTTGTACCGGTAAGGGTGAGGGTAGGGATGAGGTTGATCTGTGTATTAGGCGGAACAGTTGCAGTACCTGCAGGGTAATAAACGGGTTGATTAGTAAAGCCACCGTTACCATCAGGATAATACTGCGGACCGGCAAGCCATGTTTTTGTACGGTCATCGCCCGGAATATTGAAACGGTTGTAAAATTCAGGCGTAGTGCTCATTGCAATACTCAAGCCCACGTTAAAACCATAAGCCTGTACCAGGTAGTAAAAGAAACCAAAACGGGTAAACTGGTTGCCCGGAATTTGCTGATCATAAGGAACGGCAAAAATGGTTTCGTTAACCTGCGGACCGTTAGTTGGCAAAAATATATCGCGGTAGCGGGCATCTAAAAAGTAGTTGGTGTTAGCCTGTACACTATCGCACATGGTAACGGTTTCCTGGTAGCGGGTTTTACCGGTGTAAACACCCGAGTTCAGGTACATTTTAGCCAATAACGCGAATACCATGCCTTTAGTTGGGCGGCCATATTGTGCTGTGTTGGTTGCCGCGTTGCTGCTTTTTGCAGGCAATAACGGCAATACCGCTTTAAGCTCGCTTTCAATAAACTCATACACCTTGGCACGTGGCTGGGTGGCAGGTTGCGTAGTTACCGGGAAATCGGTAATGATTGGTACGTTGCCATACAGGTCCATCATAAAATACATGTACAGCGCGCGCATGGCCCTAACCTCGGCAATTGACGATGCTTTTTTTGCTGCCGATGATGATGAGTTGTTAATCACGCTCATGATGCGGTTACAGCTGTTGATACCGCCAAAACCCCATTGCCATACGCCAATTACGTTGGTATGGTCAAAGGTCCAGGTGTGGTAGTGTAGCTGGCGATATTGGCCGCCATCGTCAAAGTTACCATCGCGGGCCGGTAGGATAGCCTCATCGGTCGACATATCCTGCATACGCCAGTAAGGTACCGCGTAGCTCGACGACAGGTTAGCGTAAATAGAACCTAACAGGGCGGTATAATCCGCATCGGTTGATGGGAAGTTTGATTGTACGTACTGCGACTCGACAGGTACATCCAATTTGGTACATGAATAAGTGCCTATTATGGTAGCTACAGCGGCACATGCTAAAAATATCTTTTTCATCTCTTGTCTTCTTCTGGTGTTTGTTTAGAATGATGCGGTTAAACCTAAGCTGAACGTGCGCGTTTTAGGATAAAAATCTTTGTTATCGATACCCGGGGTCAGGCCGCCCATGTTAACTTCGGGATCAACACCACGGTATTTGGTGATGATGAAAATGTTGTTGCCCGATGCATAAAAGCGCAGGCTTTTAATAGCCTGGATATGAGGTTTAATGGTATAACCCAAAGTAGCGTTATCCATACGCAGGTACGAACCACTTTCGAGGAAACGATCCGAGATCAGGTAGGCGTTGATATCTTTAAACGATTCGCCTAAGGTAAACCTTGGGATATTTTGCAGCTTGGCATCAGCAGGGTTGTTAAGCGAAGCAAGTGTTCCGTTCAGGATCTTGTTGCCATAAACACCACGTACCAGGAAGTTCAGATCGAAGCTTTTGTAGAAGAAGCTGTTGGTCCAACCATAAATCAGTTTTGGCTGCGCATCGTACTTGATAAACTGATCAGTAGTAAGCGGTTGGCTGGCTACGATAGATCCATCAGCTTTTTGGAAAGTACTTACACCGTTTGCATTTTTGCCGGTATAGTGCCATAAATCAAAAGTACCCAAAGCATAACCCGGCTGGATGATCTGACTGTAGTTACCAGATTGGCCTTTACCGCCTAACTGGGCAGTTTGGATGTAAGGAAGTGCCAGGTTGCCTGATGATAGGCTTTCAACCATGTTTTTGTTATGCGTAACGTTGAATGAAGTACGCCATGTGAAAGCCTGTGACTTTACCGGTACGGCATTGATCACAACCTCAATACCGGTATTTTTCATCTTACCAACGTTTGCTGTTAAATACTGGTAAAAATACTGGGTGGTTGATACCTGCAGGGTGGTGATCAAGTCGGAAGTTTTCTTGATGTAATAATCAACCGAACCGGTTAAACGATTGTTAAACAAACCGAAATCCAAACCGATGTTGGTAGTAGCGGTACTTTCCCATTTCAGATCGGGGTTAGGGTTACGCACAGGGCCAATTGGGTTTACGATGTTACCATTGCTCAAGAATTTACCACCACCCGGAGGCACGCCGTAAATTAATTGCGCGGTAAAGGCATCAAAACCTAAACTGTTACCAGATACACCGTAACCTGCCCTTAATTTCAGATCACTGATAGCTGGAACGGCTTTCATAAAATCTTCGTTAATGATTTTCCAACCGGCAGAAGCAGCAGGGAAGTAACCATGGCGGTGGTTAAGACCGAAAGCCGACGAACCATCTTCCCTTAAAGAAGCTTGCAATAAGTATTTATCAGCAAATTGGTACTGCGCACGGCCATAAAATGAGATCAACCTCAAGGTTGAGATATACGCCGGATTAAAAACGATTTGCGATAACTGTGTTGGGTTAGATAGCGCCAGGAAGTTGTAAGTCAGATAGTCGTTCGAGAAACCTTGTGTTTGTACACCGAAACCATCGCCGGTGCGGTCTTGCTGATACGAGTAACCGCCCAATAATTTCAACGAGTGCTGGCCGAAGTTGCGGTCATAGTTAAAATAGGCCTCCAAAACGTTGCTGGTGTTAGTATAAGCGCTGCGCACTGCTACACCACCCGCGTTAACATAAATACCCGACTGGCTGGTTGAGTAAGTGTTAACGTTGTTTTGTTCTTTTTGGGTTGATCCCGATACGGTGAATTTTAACCCTTTCAATATATCTAACGATGCAAAACCATTGATCAACGTTTTGTTATTCTCGGTTTTGGTGAAGTTATTATTGATCAACGACAGTGGGTTTAGCGGACCGCTACCGGTACGGCTGTAGTTTTCTTTATAGGTACCATCGGCATTGTATGGGCCAACGGTTGGCAGGTAAAATAAGATCCCTGGTAATACCTGCGCCTGGAAAATATCGTTGTTTTTGGTGGCGCTGTTGGTAAGGGTGATCCCCAATTTTAAGCGATCATTAAAAAAGCGCTGGTTGATATAGCCTTTGTAAATGGTACGTTCCAAACTTGTGTTTCTGAGGATACCATTGTTTTTCATGTAGTTTACACTTGCGCCATACTCAGCATTGTTACTTGCACCAGCGTACGAAAGGTTGTGGTTTTGAGAGTAACCTGTACGCTCGGCCAGTTTTTGCCAGTTGGTATTTGAACCGTCGTCATCGGCGGCGCTTAATTTGGCAACGCCGTTATCGGTTAAATATTTACGCAGTTCATCGCCGGTTAATACATCGATGTTTTTTGAAACGTTTTCAACAGCGGCATAAGCGCTGTAGGTTAAACGGGTTTGGCCGGCTTTGGCACGTTTGGTAGTAACGATGATTACACCGTTGGCCGCACGTGAACCATAGATAGCAGTAGATGAGGCGTCTTTCAATACGTCGATGCTCTCGATATCGGCAGGGGCCAACAGATCGATAGATGCGCCGGGTACACCGTCAATTACATAAAACGGCTGGATAGCGGCACCATCGCGCAGGGTTGATGGTCCCCTTAAAATAGCTGCTGGTGGTTTGTTGGGGTCGCCGCTTTTGGTGATGTTTAAACCGGCAACTTTGCCCTGCAATAACTCGGCAGGAGTGGTTAACACACCATTGTTAAACTCTTCGGCTTTTACCGAGGTGATAGCGCCGGTTACGTCTTTACGGCTTGCGGTACCGTAGCCAATAACTACCACATCTTTCAGTTGTTTGGTATCGGTAACCATGGTTACGTTAACCACATTTTTTTCGGCAATGGTAACCTGTTTGGTCACCGAACCTACAAAGGTGAATTTGAGCACATCACCGGCACCGCTTACCGTTACCTGGTAACCGCCGTTGGCATTGGTTGAGGTTGCTTTACCTGAGCTTTGCACCGTTACCACTACGCCGGGTAGGGGCAGGTTGCTTTCGTCGGTAACAGTACCTTTAACTACGCGTTGCTGCGCAAACGCGATTGATGAGGCCAGCAGCATCAGCATAAAAAGACAAATCGATTTACCCGATCTGTGCAATGGCCCGAAAATAGATCTGTAGTGTTTTTCCATAGTTTTTAGTTAATGATAAACCCTTTTTAAAAAGAAGCCCAAATTGAGAATAGGCGGGCGATAATTGCCGCAAAGCAACGGTTGTTTTATTATCAGTAAATAAATTGCGAGTTAACTTATCTATTAATTAAAAAGAGTGTTGGTTTATTTGATTTGGCTGTTTGCGCTTGTTTTTCAGGGAGTTGTCTCGGATAAACAGGAAAGCTCTGTTAATGAAAGATTATCGGTTGTTAAAGTTTGATTCTTTGTAAAAAGGATGTATCAAACAATCATTAAATTAACTGATAAACTTTGGCTGGTTTATAATTGGTAGAAACATTATCAATATTGTTAAACCGTGTGGGATTATTCCCAATCCTTTAAATATAAACTGCAATTAACAGTTGTTAAGCTGACGTTATTAAATAATATTGTAAGTACTAAATGATCTATAATTAGTAGTTTTACCAATTATTTATAAACCTAATAACAATGAAAAAAGCCTACAACCTTTTATTATTTATTATTCTCAGCAGTTTTTCTATCTGCAAAGCACAGTACAATTACCAACCCGGCTATGCCATATTAAATGATGGTACACGTATAAGCGGTATGATCAGGTTTTTTGATAATGAGCCTTGGTTTAACCAGCGTTTTATCAGAATAAAAGATTCGGCCGATGTAGCTAAAAATCCCAATGTAGGCGCAAAACGCCTAAAAGCCGACGACCTTAAATACTACGAAGTTGTAGGTCGCAAATTTGATAAACTACATTACGTAGATATGGAAAACCTTCAGCTAAAAAGCCTGGGGACTAATGACCATATGATGGAACGGTTATGCACAGGCCGGATTGTTGCGCACCGTTTTTATCAATACCCGCCCGACACAGAAGGTTATATAGGAACAGAAGAAGAGTTTAAACGAAAAGAGGAGCAGGAAAAAGAAGACCTTAGGCAAGGCTACAAAATACTGATCCAAAAGGATAATGACAGTAAATTGCAAAACGCCTTTGATGTAGACCTGCAAAAATATTTCGGAGATACGCCCGAAGTGTGGGAAAAATATAAAAGCGGCGGTTACGGAAATCAGCCAATAGTAAAAAGGGGCCTGGCCGGAAGGATGATAGCCATGGCTAAAAAGCAAGCGTTTAGGAAAGAAGAAGCAGAAGCGATAATAGCTGCTATTAATGATTATAACGCTAAAAATGTTGTTAAATAAGCTGAACAGATATTAAAAAGCACATAGCCCGGAGAAACATCTACCGGGCTATGTGCTTTTTAATATTATATGTAGAGTTATTTCAATCGCAGGTTAACGCTACCGCCCGATGATTCGGCTTTAACCGGGATGCCGCCGCCGTTGTAGCTGCCATGCACGCGTTCTTTTTCCCAGCTGCCGCTAAATTTGGCCAATGATGATGGAGATACGCCATCGCCGCGCAGATCAAGATCATAGCCCTGGTTTTGTGGTAATTCAAGATCCACGTTACCGGCGCTCGATTCAAATTTTAAATATTTGCCAACTTTAAGTACTTGCGCGTATAAACCGCCACCGCTGGTAGATGCGCTGATGCTGCCTGCCATGCGTTTAAGGCTGATGCTACCGCCCGATGTGGTGGTGATCAGTTCGCCATCAATGTTGTTGCCGTCAACACCGCCACCACTGGTTTCGGCATTGATGGTGCCTTTCAGGTTTTCGAGGGTGATGCCGCCCCCGCTAGTTTCCAGTTTGATCTTGCCTGTACAATTTTTTGCTTCGATGCCGCCTCCACTTGTTTCGAGCGAAATATCATTGCCCGAGTTGGATACGTGAATGCCACCGCCCGAGGTGTTGCCGCGAACGGTACCGTAAAGCCTGTCTATCTGTAAACCACCACCGCTGGTGCTGAATTTTTGGTTACCTTTTAAGTTATCAATGCCGATACCGCCACCACTGGTTTGCAAATCGGTTGAGCATTGCTCCGGCACATAGATCCTGAAAGCGATGTTTAATGTGCTGCGCCAGTTAAAAAAGCCCTGGCGTTTGCTTTTGGCAATAGCCCTTACCTGGTGACCGCTAACCGATACATCAAGGGTATAATCTTTATCAAGGCGTTTTTGGATCTCTTCTTTTGATAGGATGCTGCCATTGTTGCCTTTAATATATACCTCAACGCGTGGGGCCTCACCGGCTTTACCGCTCACAACAATGCTGCCGCCCGATGTATTTACCAAAACGCTGTTAATAGCATCATTGGCTAATGATTTATTGAGATATAACGCACGGCTATCTTTATCCTGTGCTGCAGCTACCACGGTTTGCCCGGCAAGCAGCAGGAGTAAAATGTAATTTTTCATAATGGGTTTAGTTTTGCTTTATGGATATGACAGCACTTTGCCCAAATACGTTACAGGCGTTTTGATTTTTATTTAGAGTAGGGTTATGATAAGAAAATCATCTTTAAATAAAAAAATGTCATTTCGATAGAGCGGTGGGAGGGGAAGTGCGGGTGCGCGAAAGAGAAATCTTCTGCAAGGGGCAAGGCGAAAAAGCAGGGCGTAGAAGATTTCTCCTCACCCTATCGCACAGCCCTCCCCGTTTGTTCGAAATGACATTGCGTTTTTTGTCTCAACCTACTCAGTTAAACCCCAAACTGCCTCAAATGATGATCGGTATGTTTATAAACAAAAAGGCCGATCTGCTCTTTACTCATCCGGCCGAAAAACCAATGCTCAATTTCGGGTTGCGAAAAATTGCTGTACTCCTCAATTAACCCCGCCCATTGTTGTTTTTGCGCGGGTACATCGCCACCCGGTTCGGTTACTATGAAGTGCGAACTTGTAGGCGCGTTGTGGCTCATTGGCGTTTCATCTTTTAGCAAGCCTTTTAAAGCCATTTTTCCAAATATCCTGCCCAGAAGGGTACGCTTATAGTGGACTTTGCCCAAGTACATCTCTTCGGCCAGGGTGCAATGTTTCAGCATCTGGTAAACGTTCATTTTACCCCATTGCGGGGTGTTGTTCTCGTTTAATGAATTGATGCGGGCAATGAGATCATCCCGTACGACTTTATCAAATACTGTTTTCATGTTTAGGATTATGCTATAAAGCTACCGGGTTTAAATACCCGATTGAGGTGTTTATTATGCCGATTGTGAGGGGCAATTATGCCAAATGCCCGTCATTCAATTAAAAAACCTAAAGTCAACGTTGTGTAAACAAAACAATCACGTGTTTTAAACAAATGTTTTAATCAAACGATTGATTAATTTTGTTACGTCAAAAACTCAACAACTTCTTTTAAAAATTAATCAAATGGCTGAAACTGGATTTAAAAAATGGATCATCACCATTACCGTAATAACAGCATCACTGCTCGAACTGATAGATACCACTATAGTAAACGTATCCATCCCCCAGATTCAGGGGAATTTGGGGGCCACCATTACCGATGCCGCCTGGGTAGTAACCGGATATAGTGTGGCCAACGTGATCATACTGCCCATGTCGGGCTGGCTGGGCAGTTTCTTCGGGCGTAAAAATTATTTTCTTACCTCCATTATCGTATTTACCATCGCCTCATTTTTATGCGGCAACGCGCAAAGCTTATCCGAACTGGTATTGTTCAGGATATTGCAGGGGCTTGCGGGTGGCGGCTTGATCTCAACAGCCCAGGCTATTCTTTTGGAAACCTGGCCTCCAAACCAGGTTGGTACCGCCACTGCCTTATTTGGTTTAGGCGCTATAGTTGGCCCAACCATTGGCCCAACTATCGGCGGTTACATTACCGACCATGCCGCTTGGCGCTGGATCTTTTATGTAAACATCCCCGTAGGCTGTATAGCGGCCATGTGTACTTATATGTTTGTTAAAGCTACGCCAAGTGATGGCAAAGGCAAACCGATAGACTGGTGGGGGATAGTCCTGCTGGCCATAGCCGTAGGCAGCCTGCAAACTATTTTGGAAAAAGGTGAGGATGAAGACTGGTTTGCCACCAATTACATCATCGTATTAACAGTGATGGCGGTTTTAGGCCTGCTGTTATTTATATGGAGAGAAACAAGTACCGATCACCCGATAGTGAATTTTAAAATTATGCGCCACCGAAGTTTTTCGGCAGGGATGGTTACCTCGTTTATTTTGGGGGTAGGCTTGTATGGATCAACGTTTGTATTCCCGGTATTTTGCCAGGGCTTGTTAGGCTTTACCGCGCAGCAAACCGGCGAGATCCTGTTTCCGGGTGGGATGTTTACCATTGTGATGATGCCTTTTGTGGGTATTATGCTTAATAAGGGCATTCCCGCGCAGTTTATGGCAGCCGGGGGTATGGTATTGTTCTTTGTGTTTTCATGGATGCTCAGCGGCTCGTCGCTGGCTTCAGGTACCGGCGATTTCTTTTGGCCGCTGGCTATTAGGGGTATTGGCTTGTCGTTGTTATTTGTGCCGCTAACCACATTGGCCATCGGCGGGCTAAAAGGAGCCGAGGTTGGCCAGGGTACAGGTTTAAATAACATGATGAGGCAGTTGGGTGGCTCGTTCGGCATAGCTGGCTTAAATACCCTGATCCATATCCGCCAGGCCACACACCGCAATAACCTGCTGGTTAACATCAATCCATATAACTCATACTTTACCGAGCGCTTTAACAATTATGTACATGCCTTTATGGCCAAAGGCAAATCCATTAGCGATGCCACCCGTATGGCTTATGGCGCTATAGAAGGTACCGTACAAAAACAAAGCGCGCTTTTAAGTTATAACGATGCTTATTGGGTGGTAGGTATCGTGATGCTTTGCGCTATCCCGATGGTGTTCCTGGCACCGTTTGTAAAAGGGCAAAAGGTTGTGACGGATGCGCATTAAAGCAAGTAATCGTAGTTCTGTGTAACGAAAATTGTCATTTCGAAAGAGCGGGGGAGGCAAAAGGGTTGGGGCGAAAGAGAAATCTTCTACTCCATGCAAAGCGGTGTAAAAGCATGCTGTAGAAGATTTCTCCTCACTCCACCCACAATGCCCACCCAAGTTCGTCGAAATGACATATTTTTTGGTGATAAATTTATCCCGACTTATTTATCGGTCAATGGTTAGCTTTACAACATAAACGCCAACTATGCCGCCAAACACCGAAATATCAACAGAGGAAAAAATAAAGGAAGCAGGCAGGATGATCTTTACCAAAAAAGGTTTCCTGGCTACTACCATCAGGGATATTGCCGCCGAAGCCCAAATTAATGTGGCCTCGGTTAATTACTACTTCCGCAGTAAGGAAAACCTGTTTGCTTTTATTATGGACGAAGCCATTAAAAAGCTGTTTGATAAAATAGAGCCTGTACTTAATGACCAGGCTACATCGGTACATGAAAAAATTGAGATTTGCGTTGGTTACTACATAGACCAGGTAGTGCAAAATCCCGATTTTGTGTTTTTTATGGTGAGCGAAGTAATGGGCGGTCAAACTAAGTTACCCATGATTGGCACCCTGAAAATACTCGTCAATTCGCATTTCGCACAGCAACTAAAAGCCTTGCAAACCGAAGGCAAAATTGATTATAAGCCCGTGCACCTGCTCTGGAATATTTTCGGCATGATTATGTTCCCGTTACTGAGTCGTCCGCATTTGCTGCGAGAAGGTTATTTTAGCAGCGAGGAGTTTTTTAGTATGATGCAGGAGCGAAAGAGGCTGATCCCGGTTTGGATGAAACAGATTATTGGGGAGTAAATGAAACTATAGTTATGAAAACGCAGATCGGAACAGGCAAACTATTATTAATAGCCATCGGCTTTTTGACAATTGGCACACTCTCAGCCTATAAATTTTCATCAATAGAAAATAAACCAACTAAGTTTAAAAAGATATTGGGAGCCGATATTTCCTTCATCCCGCAACTGGAGGCGGAAGGGCGTAAGTTTTATGATAAAGAAGTAAGTAAAGATGCTTTCACCATACTTAAACATCATGGGTTTAACTATGTAAGGCTCCGCATTTTTAGTAATCCACTGGCCGATAGCGGCTACTCAAAAAAAGGTTATTGCGGTTTGGAGGATACCAAGAAAATGGCCCTGCGCATTAAGCAAGCCGGAATGGGTTTCCTGTTAGATTTTCATTACAGCGATAATTGGGCCGATCCTGCCAAGCAATACAAACCTGCTGCCTGGAAAAACCTCAACAATGAGCAACTGCAGGATTCTATTAAAGCTTTTACCCGGTTAACCCTGCTCGCCCTCAAAAAGCAAGGCACCTTGCCCGATATGGTACAGGTAGGCAACGAAATTAACCACGGCATTTTATGGCCCGATGGTCGGGTGAAAAACCTCGATACCCTGGCAGGTTTTTTAAAAGCAGGCATCGGTGCTGTGCGGAGCGTAAGCAGCAAGATCCCGGTAATGTTGCACATTGCCTGCGGTGGCCAAAATAGCGAATCGCGGTTTTTTATTGATAACATGTTGAAGCGGGGTGTGAAGTTCGATATCATCGGCGAATCGTACTATCCAGAATGGCATGGTACGCCCGATAGTCTGCGGAACAATCTCTCCGACCTGAACACCCGCTACAAACAGGATGTTATTGTGGTAGAGTATTCGCAACGTAAGCGCGAGGTGAATGATATTGCCTTTTCACTGCCCGGCAATAAAGTTAAGGGAACTTTTATTTGGGAACCTTTTAGCTGGGGCGAAACGTTTGTTGATAAGCAGGGGAATACCAACGGGCATATCGCCGTTTATGATAGCGTGAAAAGGGCTTATCACATTGAGCAATAAACCATGCCTAATGATTGCTGCGGTGTTATAGGTTGAACCCCTCTGTGGTTCTTGATTATTGTTAATTTATTTTCTACAAAGCTTAATCCCCTCTGGGGATTCATTCGGTATAAAGTGCACCAGAGGTGCAAAAGCTTTGTAGAAAATTATATCGTACTTTTAATTGTGCCAGAGGCACAAAACAATCTGCCAGCGAATCGAATTGCTTTAACGAATTTTTACTCCAACACAATATTCTCCGCTATCCCCACCTGTTTCAAAAAATATTCATCGTGCGATACCACGATCAACGTACCCCGGTAATCGTTAATGGCCGACGTTAAAATGCCGATATTTTGCAGATCGAGGTTGTTAGTCGGTTCATCCAAAATGATAACATCCGGTGCCTGGTTACCTATGGCAATACAACAAAGCGCCAGCCGCATTTTTTCGCCGCCGCTTAGGGCATTGCATGGCTTATCCCAATCCTCTTTGGTAAATAAAAACCTGTTTAGGCGGATCTTGATCTCATGCTCCTGCAAAGCGCCGGAGTTAAAATGCTGCGCTTGCTCATATACTTTCAATTGCGGATCGATCAGCGAATAATCCTGATCAATATAAACGTTTTTCAAATTCATGCAGGTAACCGAACCTATAGCAGGCAGCAATTTACCAAGCAGCATTTTGATCAAGGTAGTTTTGCCCGATCCGTTTTGCCCTTTAATGGCCATCCGCTGCCCGCTGGTTATTTGAAAATTCAGGTTTTGTTGCCAAAGCAAATTGTTGTGGTATTTGAAATTAGCATCATGCACGGTAATTAACACTTTGCCATTATGCAGACTGGAATTATCGAGATCCATCTTCATTTTGTCGGCATCGGGCAGTGCCGAACGCAGCTCGCTCAGTTCGCGCGATATTGAG
The DNA here is from genome assembly GCF_039839285.1 of Mucilaginibacter sp. CAU 1740. Classification (NCBI taxonomy): domain Bacteria; kingdom Pseudomonadati; phylum Bacteroidota; class Sphingobacteriia; order Sphingobacteriales; family Sphingobacteriaceae; genus Mucilaginibacter; species Mucilaginibacter sp. CAU 1740. The sequence goes on from NZ_JBDOQS010000001.1 coordinate 309,754, forward strand.
CCCACCTTTTCCGAATGCACATCCTGCACGCGCGACGTGCTTTTTTCGGCATTGTTGCGCATGGTGTTCATCATAATACGGGCTACACCGGCTTTTTCCTGTTTTTTTTTGCCGCGAGCATCCAGCTTTTGCTGTCGCTCTATGGCTTCGCGTTCCACTTCTTTGGCTTTGCGCAGGGCTTTTTCCTTGCTTTTTAAATCGAGGTTAAAGGCTTCGGCTGCTATCGCTTTTTGTTCGGCATAAAACTCATAGTTGCCGCCGTAAACGCTGATGCCTCGGCTTCTGAGTTCATAAACCGGGTTGAGCAGGTTTAATAAAGCACGGTCATGGCTTACTACCAACAATGTGTGTTTGGTATGGGTGATATACTGGTACAAAAGATTGCGGCTATGGGTATCCAAATGGTTACTCGGCTCATCAAGCAAAACTATTTCGGGCCGGTGGATCATGATCCCGGCCAGGAAAACTTTGGTTTTTTGACCGCCGCTCAACGATCCCATTTTGTGATTGGGGGCGATGTTTTCAAATTGCCAATAAGTTAAGGCCTCGTGATACCGTTCTTCAATGGCCCAATCGTCATTAAGGGTTTCCAAATGCTGATCGGTCATGTTACCGTTCAATATCTCATGCAGCGCGGTTAGTTTTTGTTGGATGCCGAGCGCTTCGGCCACGGTGCGGTTGTTAAACCGGTCGGTCATTTGCGGTATGTAATACGGTTTGGTGTTGCTTTTTACCAAACCGGCGGCAGGCTGTAAGTTACCGGCTAAAATATTTAACAGTACAGATTTGCCCGTACCGTTGTTGCCAACAAGGGCGGCTTTATCATTTTTGTTGATGAAAATATCGAGATCAGAAAAAAGAAGATCGCGGTTGGGGTGTATATAGGCAATGCCTTGAGCAATAAGCATGATCAAATTTCTTTTATAGGGTGAATAACTACAGGTTACAGCCGAGCTGTTCCTTATTTATTTTTCCTGGAAAGAAATTGCTGATCACATAAAGCGCTTATTCGATTTTTTTTACAAAGGAAGGCAAAAATATTGTTTTACGCAAAAGAGGCTGTGGTTACAGGTGGTTAGTCCTTTAAAAAATATTATTAGTCAGTTACTTTACCTTAATGTACTTGCATATATTTATAGGATGGAAACCGGGAGCAAATTCTTAAACTCTATTTTTGAAGTAACCCATGTCGAATTTCAAACATTCGATCTTTCGCAAAATAAACTGGGTTTTTCGAGCGGCATGGCTTGCCAGTTATTAGGTTATTCGGAAGAGGATTACCGATGGTTGAGTAACGGGTTTTATAAGGAGATAGTCCATCCCGATGACCGTGAACTGGTACAGCAAACCATCGATAAGGTTACCAATGCTAAAAACGGCGAGGTAATAGAAATGACGGCCCGTTTCCGTAAAAGCGGAGGCGACTACATCTGGCTCTACTCCCGCCAAATGATATACGAACGCAATGCCGACAACCAAACCAGCACCATCATCAGGCAGGTAGAAGATGTTACCCGCCTCATTGAACTTCAGTATGAATTGAAAACAAAAGTTGATCAGCTAAACCTGGTATCCTATAAAAACTCGCACCTGTTGCGCAGCCCGGTAGCCAGCATTATTGGCCTGGTGAATATTATTGAAGAGCACGAAATAACCAGCCAGCACAACCGGCAAATACTAAGCTTTTTAAAAGATGCCATTACCCGACTGGACGAAGTGATTCACGAGATCAATGATGATGCGAAGTGAGTGATATGATTTTACAGATAACTCAACCACCATTTTTGCTTATTGGCCTGCTTGTACGCATCATAGCGCTTGCATAAGGGATATAAGCCAACCACAATGGCTATCCAAACCAGGTAAGCCACGGGCAATGAAAATCCATACCCTTTTAAATCGGAAGTGAACCAGATAGGTTGTTTAAGCACCCAAAGGTGCCAGTTTTGTCCAGATGTAAATGCGGAGGCTATCAAGGCTATAAGGTGGATAATATAGATATGGATGAGGTAATAAAACATAGGCACCCTACCATAAACCGATACCACATTCACAATACCGTTTTTCACCTTTTCGGTAAATGAAAGGAACACAAATGCCGAGCCTAAGGTAATTAACAGGTACAGCAGCGATGGCGGATATTTATTTACATTAAGGAACGACAGGAAGGTAAAGAACGCGTTTTTTTGAACGCTCCATTTTACCGGGTCGCCATATAGGTTGCTGTAGCGCAGTACAACAAACAAGGCTAAACAGCTGAGGCCTGCGATGAGTAAATTCTTTTGCCTTTTAGCCACATCATAACCAGCGGCATACCATCCACCAAGGCAATAACCCAAGCCCATTACCGCCATCAGCGGAAGAATGGGGTAGCCTACCAGAAAAGCTTCGTTATGCCACATGAAAAAACGCTGGTCATGCAGTAAAGCCCAGCCAAAATTGCCCATGCCGTTGCCATCAAAATGGGTTTTATCCAACAGGTTATGCCCGGCTATAATGGCTATGCTGATAATGAGGATCAGTTTTTTAGGCAGATGAATCAGTCCGGCCAAAATGATCATACTTAAACCCAATGCCCAGATGGTGATAAAGAAAAACATAGGAAAACCTATATTAAAATTCCATCCGAAGTTAACCACGATCATCTCGAGGAAAATGAGCCATAAACCGCGCTTCACCAGGAATGCCGATAGTTCGCCCTTAGTTTTTTTCTGCCCGATAAGCGATGCCGATGTACCCGCCAGCAGCATAAATATAGGCGCGCAGAAATGGGTGATCCACCGGGTAAAGAACAATACACCGTTTGTTTTTGAAAAATCGAGCGGATCAAAATAAAATGAGCCGAAAAATAAATAATCCCTCACATGATCAAGCGCCATAATGATCATAATGGTGCCGCGCAAAAAATCTATCGAAGTTATCCGGTGTTTGGTAATTGTGCTCATGGAGGTTTGGGAAATGAACACAAAGATAGGCAACATCGATTAGGATGGCAAGCACCTGATGCAGAGTAGATTTACGAAGTTTTAAAAACTTCGTAAATCTGTATGTAAGTTAACGGGGAATACCCTTTCGCCGCTACGCTTTTGCCGGCGTGTTCTCCAATAAATTAATCCCAAATACCGTTCTGCGCGGTAAATATTACCGGTTCGCCGCCGGTTACCATAATGGTATGCTCGTGCTGGGCTACAAAACCTCCTTTGTTGCCAAGTAATGTCCAGCCATCGCCTTGCGTTTCGGCAATGGTTGATTTTGTGGAGATGAAAGTCTCTATTGCCACAACCGAGTTCTTTTTAAAACGGGTAGTATTATACTTGTCGCAGTAGTTGGCAATCTCATGCGGTTCCTCATGCAGACTGCGACCAACGCCATGCCCGGTTAAATTTTTAATAACAGTATAGCCAGCCTTTTTTGCTTCAGTTTCGATCAGTTTGCCTATCTCCGAAATTCTTACACCGCCTTTAATATTACTGATGGCTTTTTTAAGGATCTCTTTTGAAGCTTCCACAAGTTTGCCATGCCCGTGGATATCCTCGCCCAAAACAAATGAGCCACCATTGTCAGCCCAATAACCATTTAATTCGGCCGATACATCAATATTTACCAGGTCGCCTTCTTGAAGGATTACCTCTTCTGATGGTATGCCGTGCGCTACCACATTATTCACGCTAATGCAGGTATAGCCTGGAAATTTATAGGTTAAATAAGGTGCCGATTTCGCACCCATTTGTTCAAGTAGTTCTCTGCCATAATCGTCAAGTTGTTTGGTAGAGATGCCCGGTTTGGCATATTCACGCATTTTGCGGAGTGTGATAGCAACGGCGTCGCTGGCTTCTTGCATTCCGGTTTTTTCGTTATCTGTGGAGATTGACATGGCTCAATTATTTAGTTTGCAAAGATAACGAATATTGAAAGGGGTAGAGTTGGGAGAATGTCATTAATATGAGGCAGTGTTGCCAGAGAAGCAAAAGCCGCTAAACTTTCGTAAAGCGGCTTAAATCTTTATGATAGATCAATCATTACTTTAACACCATTCTCGCCAATTCACTACTCCCATCCACCTTCTCCGTAATCTTTAACCCCAACACCTCTGCCACCAACGGATAAATATCCACATTAGGAAAAGCCCCTATTTGCAAGTGCTGCTTAAACGCCGGTCCCCAGGCAAAAAATATGGCGTGAACATCTTTTACAACGGCAGGGTCGTAACCGTGCTGGCCTTTATCCAGTTTACGATTGTAGATATTGAATAGCTTAGGCCAGTGAGGTAATAACAGGATATCGCCAATGCGGTTAAACTTATCATCGGCGGTTGAGCGGTGTAAATGGGCGGGGATATTATCGCGCAGGTAAACATCATAATCGCCGCCTTCTTTTTTCAGACCTTGGTAAGTTGGTTGGATATCGGCTGGGTTTTTGGCTATCAACTCAACAACCATTCTATCGCCCGAGATAATAAATTTCGAGGTATCCAGGGCTGACGGGGTAGGTAGCGGATGCTCGGTATCCGGCTGGCCCATGCCATGATCGGACACGAAAATAAAATTAACATTAAGGCCGGTTGCTTTTACCGCTTTATCCAACTCATAAACGGTAGAATCCACATTATGAACAGCATCGATCACCTGCTGCGAGTTAGGGCCAAAATCATGACCGGCATTATCAACTGGTGGCAAATAAAAAGTAATAAGGTGCGGGCGTTTTTCGGCAGGAAGTTTCAGCCAATTTACTACATCCTGGATGCGGTCATGAATCGAGATCTTTTCATTATGCGGATAATAATAGGTAGAATACGTGTTTTTGATAGGCGTGTTTGATCCTACCCAATAAAAATTGGCGGCCAGCATCTGTTGTTGCTCGGCCAGTACCCAAATTGGAGTTCCGCCGTACCAAATAGGGTTTTGCGTTTCTTTTTTCTCGCCCGAATCGTAGTATCTTTTCAGTTTTCGATCATAAAAAATATTCTGCACAATGCCGTTGTGGGCAGGGTATAAACCGGTTGCCATGGCATAATGATTAGGGTAAGTAGATGATGGCAACACCGGGATCATGGATGACGAATGTACGCCTTCCTTGCCAAATGCCAGTAAATGTTCGGCATTGTACTTATCAGCATAATCATACCTGAAACCATCTGCCGAAATGAGGATAACATAAGGTTTCTGCTGTTGCGCGGCGCTATTTTTACGACCGGCAACCACGCGCTGTGTGGTGTCTTGTGCAAAGCCCAGCAACGCGCAAGCCATGACAAACGAGAACAGGATCAATTTTTTCATAAAATGATAAAGCAATTGGCTAAAGCTAAGCGCGAAACGTTAGCGCATTGTTAGGGATGGGTGAAGTTTGTGTTGGGGGAAATCTTGCTAAATGCATTGCGCATAATTTACTCACCCGGTCTACGCTACGCTGGACCACCCTCTCTCCGGCAAGCCGCAAAGAGGGTAGAGGAAGGAGAAATAAAATTCCAAAATCAAAAGCCCCCTCTTTATGCGCAGCATAGAGAGGGGCGACAAGCGCAGCGATGTCGGGGTGAGTAAATATGCGGGCGGCAATTACGTTGGCATGCTAAGGCCGCCACTCCAAAATCCCATCCCCCCCTGTAACAAAACCCTTCATCATCAATCTTATGCACAGCAACCATACTTTATGCAATTGATCCGCAAGCATGCCGTTTTAACCGGGATAACCATTTCTATACTTTTAATAGGCATAGCCATTTTGGTTTATCCGGGCGGATCATTGGCCGATGAGTATTCTACGGGGTTTAGCTGGTCGAAAAACTTTATGAGCAACCTGTTTGGCACCAGGGCAATAAACGGTGAGCCAAACCCTTCAAAAATATGGGCATGGGCGGCTATGCTGGTTCTGCCTTGCAGTTATGCTATCTTCTTTATTAACATGGCAAAAAAACTCCCTCAAAAAGGAGTAGGCAATGTTATTAAATACGCGGGCATAGCCAATATCCCAGTTACGTTTTTAACGGTGACGCATCTGCACGATGTAATGCTGATCATCTCAACCTCGCTGTTTTGGTCGTGCATGGTGATGATCACAGTTTTTATCCTCAAATCAAAGCTGTATGTATTTAAACCGGCCTGCATCATAAGCCTCGTGTTGTTTTACTACACCATTTATTTATGGGGGATAAGCGACTGGAACCTGCTGCCCATTATGCAGAAGGTGAACTTTTTCACATCAACGCTATTAGTTTTCGGACTTGAGTATTTTACCAGCGCGGAGGATTTCGCCCATATCAAATCAAAAGCCGATAGGAAGTTCGTTACAGAACCACAACGCTAACTTATATTCAATTAAAAGCCGCCCTAAACTCCAGCGGGGATTGCTGCGTTTTGGTTTTAAACAGCTTGCTGAACGATTGGATATGCTCAAAGCCCAATTGGTAAGCAATTTCGCTAACGGTTAGGTTGGTGGTTGATAACTTTTCTTTCGCCTTTTCAATCAGTTTTTCGTGAATGTGTTGCTGGGTGTTTTGGCCGGTTAGCACTTTAAGCAAGCTGCTCAGGTATTTGGGCGAAAGGTTGAGCGATTCGGCAATAAAAGTTACGGCGGGCAGGCCTTTGTTAATGAGGTCATCATCATTAAAATAATCATTCAGTAGTTTTTCCAGTTTTTCTAAAACTTCGTGATGGGCTTTATCGCGGGTGAGGAACTGGCGGTGATAAAAGCGGTCGGCGTAGTTTAGCAGCGTTTCTATGTGCGATACAATGATGCTTTTGCTGAATTTATCAATATTGGCCTGGCATTCGTGTTGGATGTGTTGCAGGATGCCTATCAACGTGTTTTCCTCCTTTTCGGATAGGAACAGCGCCTCATGTACCGAATAATCCCAAAAATCGTAATGTTTAATGGTTTGGGCCAGCGGCGTGTTCCACAAAAAATCAGGATGGATAAGCAGCATCCACCCTGATTGCCTGATATGTTTTAACTGATCGGTCATGGAAAAGCTCAGCACCTGCCCCGGTGCCACAAACGACATGATGCCCTCATCATAATCATAATGCTGCTGCCCGTATTTAAGCTTGATATCGCCCGAGTTCACTACTCTTTTTAAAGCGATGGCATAAAAATCATACATCCAGCTTTGCGGCCCATCAATTTGCGCGCGCTCAACCGGCCCTACCTCAAAAACGGTAATAAGCGGGTGCTGCGGTTTGGGCAGATCCCGTAATTGTAAAAACTCGCTGATGGTGCTGAAACGCTTCATTAATTTTCTTTCCGTATCTCCAATACAATTTTGCCGCTGGCATGTTTGGTTTCGCTTTCGCGATGTGCTTCGGCAACTCGCGCCAGTGGGTACACTTTGCCAATGGCCGCTTTCACTTTGCCTTGTTCAACCAGTTCAGTTGTTCCGCTTAGCGATGAGGCATAGGCCATTCCGCCGCCACCCACCAGGCTGCCGGTGGCTTGCTTTTTAGCCAATGCTTCGTGCACTTCAGGCTCGATGGGTTTATCCAGCTGGGTACATATAAATATACCGCCTTCTGTTAATAATTCGGCCGATAATAAGCGGGTATGTTCATCCCGGGCTGGCGAGGCATTGAACACCATGTTTATCGTTCCCAAATAATCGGCAAAATCCTGGTTTTTATAATCGATGGTTTCATCTGCACCCAAATCTTTCAAAAAATCAAAATTATAGGGCGAGGCTGTGCCAATTACATAAGCGCCTTTGGCTTTGGCAAATTGTACGGCCAAATTACCTACGCCGCCAGCCGCGCCGTGGATCAGTACACGGTCGCCAGCCTTTACTTTGCCCATATCAATAATGCCGTTCCAGGCTATTAGCGCGCATGATGGCAACGCACCCGCTTCGTTAAAAGTAATGTTATCAGGCATCAGCGCAAACTGACTGGCCTTGGCTGCAATGTATTCGGCATAAGCGCCATCGCCGGGGAAGTTGGGCACACCGTAAACTTTGTCGCCGGGTTTGAAACCTGTTACGTCGCTGCCAACCGCTTCTACAATACCTGCCGCATCCAGGCCGAGGCCTAATGGCAGTTTTAAAAACGGGCGCAGCAATTCGTTGCCTCCCTGGCGAATGATATAATCGGCAGGGTTAACACTGCTGGCGTAAACTTTTATTAACAGTTCGTCGGCTTTGTGGGTGGGACGTTCTACCTCTTCCAGTTTCATCACTTCCGGGCCTCCAAATTCATGAATCCTTATCGCTTTCATAGTTCGTTTTTCTTTTTAACAAAGGTGCGGATGAGGGAGGAGACGGGTTTAGCCGAAATACAGGTTGTTTCAGTCTAAATGCCTTTTCACATATTCCTGTAAGTGGTATGTGCAATTTGTGAAAAAAGTGAGAAGAGATTATTTTCGTAATAATAAGTTTTACCTATGAGTACAAGCGAAAATAATGCTGTGTTCTCTGCTAACCAACAGTTACAGCAGGGGCAAAACACCATGTATGCCGAAAAAAGCGTAGATGAAGCCGGGTACGATCTCCTCCGCATCCGCGAATGCAACCGGGCCCACATCCTGGAGCAGCTGGCCATGGATACCGATATCTTTGATATTATGCGCTCCATCGTACAGTCTATCGAGGAAGAGGACGACGAATCCATCTGTACCATTTTACTGTACGATAAGGTTACCAATACGCTTGGCTCGGGCGTTGGCCCCGGCATGCCCGATTTTTATAACGAGGCAATTGATGGCATCTCGGTGGGGCAAGGTATAGGATCGTGCGGTACGGCGGCATTTTCAAAGCAATTGGTATGTGTTGATAACATCGGCACTCACCCTTATTGGACGGCCTTTAAAGAACTGGCTTTCCGCGCCGGCGTACAATCGTGCTGGTCGCAGCCTATTTTGTCGAGCAAAGGAGAAATGGTGGGCACATTCGCCATTTATCATCGCGAACCACGTACGCCCAACGCTGTAGACCTTGACCGCATAGCCTACGGTGCCCGTTTCGCCAACCTTGCAATCGAGAACCGCCGCATCCGCGCCGAGATCCTCGAACATAAAAACCACCTGGAGCAATTGGTGGCCGAACGCACACAAGCGCTCATCCATGCCAATGAAGAGCTGGAAGCATTCTCCTATTCGGTAAGTCATGACTTGAGGGCACCGCTGCGTGCCATTGCCGGTTTCAGCAATATCATGATAGAAGATTATTCGGATAAGCTGGATGACGAGGGACAAAAAACACTGAACACCATAGTTAACAACGCCCTGCGCATGGGCATGCTGATTGATGATATCCTGTCGTTCTCCAAACTGAGCCGCGCCGAAAAGATCAACACCACGCTGGATATGAAGTCGATCTTCAAAAACGTGTTCGACGAGCTGATGCGCCAGGAACCCGCAAACCACAAAGTGGTGTTTGAACTGGGCGAACTTGCCCCATCAATAGGCGATCAGGCCATGATAACCCAGGTGGTGACCAACTTTATTTCCAACGCTTTAAAATATTCACGCAACACGCCCGAAACCCGCATTGTTGTAAACTCGGTAACAGCCGATGGCAGCACCACATATTCGGTAAAAGATAATGGCGCGGGCTTCGACGAAAAATATAAGAACAAGCTGTTCAAGATTTTTTCGCGCCTGCACAACGATAAAGAGTTTGAAGGTACCGGCATAGGCCTCAGCATAGTAAAAAAAGTGATTGAGCGCCATGGCGGCACCGTAACAGCCGAAGGCGTTTTGGGCGAAGGCGCTACATTTAGTTTTAGTTTGCCGGTGGTGTAGCAGTTAAGTTAATGCAATCATTTTTAAGTTCCCCTCTCGAGAGGGCGCGCGGTGGAAAAGAGCGGGAGCAGGGGTGTGTTATACAAGCGATAAACCGCATGCATAGTAACACACCCCTACACCCCTCTCAAGAGGGGAATCGCACACACCCCATGCTTTTGAATAGTTTTTACACAATTACGCATTATAATTCACAACGTTATGAATATAGAATATCCGGAAGTGCTATTGGTTGAGGATCGTGAGGAAGATGCCACGCTTACCATCCGCGCGTTAAAAAAATACAACCTCATTAATGATATTAAATGGCTGGAAGATGGGCAGTACGCCCTGGATTATTTGTTCGGCACCGGTCCGGAGAAAAAGTTGCAGGCCATCCCGAAGCTGATCCTGCTTGATCTGAAGCTGCCCCGCGTTAACGGATTGGAAGTATTGGAGCAGATCAAGGCCTCCGACGCGCTGAAATCCATCCCGGTTATTATGATGACCTCATCAAAAGAAGATGTGGACATTAAAAAGGCCTACGAACTGGGCGTGAACAGCTACATCGTAAAGCCTATCGATTTCATGAACTTTGCCGACGCCGTAAAGCAGCTGGGTATGTATTGGCTGATGCTTAACCAGCCGCCCAAGCCAAGCCAGCAGTAACCGCCGCACCCCTATTAATTGCCCATCCCTATTATTATCCCCCAACCTGCTCACGATGAATAATCTGAGAATTACTATTATTGCCGATCTGCAGGAGCAAATCCTCATCAGCAACCAGCTTAACGCCGCCTTGCAACAGCCGCAAATTACCTGCTACCAAAACCAGGACGATTTCGACCGGTCTGTTAAGCTATACAACTGCGATTTTATTATAGCGCAGGAGGCCCTGGTGAACCGTGGTTTTTACACCCGGCTAACCCCTTTTTTGGAGTTGACTAAAATTCCGCTGTTGATATTGAAGGGTGCCGGGGTATCTGCGTCGTTTAAAAACCATGTGGTGCGCGAGCTGGTTCAGGATGCGGATAATAATTATGTGCAGCAACTGCCCGCCCTTATTTTGCAGGCCATTAATGAGCAGCTTGCCATAAGCGGGCAAAGCAAAATTTTGTTTTTGGAGGATGAGGAGATCGATATCACCTTCATCAGGCGGAAATTTATTAAGCTGAACCCGCAGTACGAATGTGATATCGTATCAAGCATTACCGACCTGCGCCAACAAACCGCCGAAAAAAAATACGACCTCATTGTATCCGATTTTAACCTGCCCGACGGCAACGCTTTCGACTCGATTGCCATTGCCACCGCGGCCGAGATCCCCATTGTAATTGCCACAGGCCAGGGTTCGGAAAAAACGGCTGTGGAACTGATGAAAACCGGTGCCGCCGATTACCTGATCAAGGATAAAAACATGGGCGAGCACATGCTGCTGCTACCAAGCATTGTAAAATCGGTACTTAACTTTAAAAAGTTAGAAACCTATAACAGCGGTCTGCTGGAGATGCTGCGCATCAAAAACCAGGACCTGGAGCGCTTTGCACACATCATAGCGCACGATCTGCGGTCGCCCATTGCCTCGGCCGTATTACTGATAGATACCCTGCAACTGTTGGGCGAAGACCTGCCCGAAGATATAACCGATACCATGCAACTGCTTACCGAGGTATCCCACAACATGACCAACACCATCGAAGGCATTTACCAGTACACGGTATTGGATTCGCAGGCGGATGCTTTTGTGCCGGTGGATATGACCAAAGCCGCCGAAGAAGCCCTGCAAAACCTACAGGTAAAAGTGAACGAATGCGGGGCCATTGTAAAAATTGAACCCATGCCCACCATCGAGGCCAACTACGTGGCCATGGTACAGCTTTTCCAAAACCTGATGGGCAACGGCATCAAATACCGCGGCAACAAAACCCCCGAACTCAGCATCCGCAGCTTTAAACAAGGTAACGAACTGGTGTTTGAAGTAAGCGACAACGGCATAGGCATAGCCAAAGAAAACCACCAAAAAATATTCGAGGTGTTTAGCCGCCTGCACAACAGCAGCAGCCAGTACGAAGGCGTAGGTATGGGCCTAACCATTGTTAAACGCATCCTCGAAAGGCACAACGGCAGGATCTGGGTGGAATCGGAATTGGGGGAGGGGACGAGGTTTTTGTTTGGGGTGAGGGGGTGAGGATGTTTTATTTAGAAGATAAAATCTTAAATCCACCCTTAAGCAGATTTAAGACTTACTAAATGCATTTGATAAAAGTATAACCATGTAATATTGAGTGGTATTCAACATAGTGTTAATCAAACCAAGAGTTTGGAATTAATGCTCTGTCATTTTCATCTGGTTCATCGTCCCTCCAACGCTTTACTTTAATGATATTTTCGAAGCCAGTCCATGCGTAATCACCTACGTGTTCGAGAATGATAATTTGTAATCTACTCTGTGTCCTTTTTACAGCTTCATTAAGTACTTCAAAGATTCTTCTTACCCGTAAAACGTCCTCACTTTTATCACTAATCTCGACGTCGGTTTCAGGAAAATACACTTGAGTGGGTTGATCAAGGAAAATGAAATTAGGTGTAGGATGTTTTGGTTTACTAAGGAAAAATTCATGAAATGCTAAAATTGTGGCTGAAACTGCTGCTTCAACCCAAATACTCAGAGTTTTCCATAAATCTACGCTGCGATCTGAATAGGGAATTCTTGAGGTCTGGCTGTGTTTAGCCTGTTCGTAAATGTTCGTTATGTCGTCGCCGTCAATTAGTTTTACAGTAATATCATCGTCAACTTCAACGCCAACAAATGTTTCAATATCTGATGAACTTAGCCACACGAGAGCTCGCTCAATTTGATATAAGAAACCCAGTATGCTTCCATCCGCACTATGAAGATTATTAGTATTAATCATGTTGTTTATATAGAGAGGCCTATAATATGATAAAGCTTCGGGCTGTTAAATTTAATACATATTTAGTAACAAAAAAAAATACCGTATCGTATTTATTTGATAGTTAAATATTTAAATCGTTTTAACGGGGCTTTTTCGTAAGAGATAATTGATTTTAGATATATATATATTACTAATTAGCCATATTACTTCGCGAATTACCAAAACTCGATTTTAATTTTTCCCATCTCTCCCCCCTCCGTCACCCCTCCGTCAAATAACCCAAAACCCTCCCTTTCAATTTCCAACTAAATTTTTTATTTGACATTTTTGTCAAACAAATTATGGCAATACGAGATAAAGGTACCGAGCAGCGCATTATGGATACGGCAAAACACATTTTTTTTGCCGAGGGGAAACTGAATGCCACCACTCAGGATATTGCCGATGCAGCGGGTGTGAGTCGTACCCTGGTTAATTATTATTTCAGGTCGGTTGATAGTTTGATTGATCGGGTTTACCGGGAGGCCATGGCCGATCTGTCGTTAAGGTTGGATAAGGTAATGGAGTCGGATGCCCCTTTTAAAGAGAAGGTGGCCATTTTTATCGAGGTGTTTGCCGAGCTTGCCATCAAATACCCCTACCAGGAAACATTTGTGGTAAAAGATATAAACACGGCCGATAACGCTTTTACCGATGAAGACAGGCAGGTAAAAACTGAAATTTTTTTAAAGCAGATAAAAGCCGAGATGGACGCGGGCCATATCGAACAGATGAACCCTATCCATTTTATGATGAATTTGTTCGCTCTGATGTCGTACCCCATGATCATGCGCCCTATGTTCATGCGCATTTTTAAACTGGATAATGAGCAGTTTAAACAATTGATAGAAGAACGGAAAGCTCTCATTTTCAAAACAATATTTAGATAAAAATTTTTTTGCACAGAAATTGACAATAGTGTCAAACAGTAATATCAACTTATAAAAATCCATATCCCTTTTATGCAAATACCCAATAAAGCTACATTAACACACTCTTTAATTTACGGGGTGTTAGGCGCGGCAATGTTTATGCTTCCGGCATGTTCAAGCAATCAGCAGCAGGGCGGCGGTGCGGCCGGCGCGCAAGCCCCGCAAAGTTTCCCCGCGTTTAAAGTGGTAACCCAAAACGCCACCATTAATGATGATTATCCCGCCACCATACAGGGCGAGCAGAATATCGAGATCCGCCCCAAAATTGATGGCTATATCGATGCCATCCTGATTGATGAAGGCGCGGCAGTAAAAAAAGGCCAGCTGTTGTTCCGCATCAGCGCGCCGCAATACGCGCAGGATGTTAACAACGCCAGCGCCGCCATCAGCAGTGCTGAGGCCGACCTGAGCGCCGCCGAGTTACAGGTTAAAAAAACCAAACCACTGGTTGAGAAAGATATCATCAGCCATTACGAACTCGAATCGGCCGAGTACACGCTCAAAGCACGCCAGGCAGCCCTTAAGCAAGCCAAAGCAAACCTTGCCAACGCTAAAATAAACCAGGCTTATACCAATGTAACCAGTCCGGTTAATGGTGTGGTGGGTACTATCCCTTATAAATTGGGAAGTTTAATTACCAGCACAACCCAACAGCCGCTAACTACCATTTCAAACATTGGTAAGGTGTACGCCTATTTTTCACTGAACGAGAAACAACTGCTCGATTTTTCGCGCCAGCACAAAGGCTCAACCCTTGATGCCAAATTGAAAAGCATGCCAAAGGTATCGCTCCTGTTGTCGGACGGTAGTGAATATCCCGAAAAAGGCTCGATAGAAACTGTAAGCGGTTTATTGAATACAACTACCGGTTCGGCAAGTTTCCGCGCAGGTTTCGCTAATCCGCTTGGGCTAATCCGCAGTGGTGGCAGCGCAACCATCCGCATCCCCGAAGCTTTGAAAGATGCCTTACTGGTACCGCAAAAAGCTACTTACGAGTTGCAGGGTAAACGCTTTGTTTACGTGGTTGATGCTTCGGGCAAGGCCAAAAGCACCGAGGTGCAAACCATGAGTGCCCCAACAGGCCAATACTTTGTAGTAACCGGCGGCATCAAGGCGGGCGATACGCTCATTTTAGATGGCATAGGCTCGCTACAGGATGGCATGCAGGTAAAACCCGAAATAACGGAAACCGGCAAAGTTTACCACGATATCAACTGATTTTGATCAAAGCAGGCCCGGATCAACTTCCGGCGTATTGCTCAATAACAAATACTTATGCTACAGAAATTTATTGAACGACCGGTATTATCAACGGTAATATCGGTTATCATTGTGATACTTGGCGTATTGGGGCTTACTACGCTCCCCATTTCGCAGTATCCTGAAATTGCCCCGCCCACGGTGCAGGTTACTGCCTCATACCAGGGTGCCAATGCCGATGTGGTATTGAACAGCGTTATCGTTCCGCTTGAGGAACAGATAAACGGTGTGGAAAACATGACCTACATGACATCTACCGCCAGTAATGACGGTACGGCCAATATCACTGTATATTTTAAACTCGGTACCAATCCGGATCTGGCTGCTGTTAACGTACAAAACCGCGTATCTAAAGCTACGCCGCTATTACCTGCCGAAGTAACCAAGGCCGGTGTAACCACGCAAAAACAACAGAGCAGTATGGTGATGGTGTTCGCGATGTCGAGCTCCAACAAATCGTACGATCAAACTTTTTTGCAGAACTATGCCAATATCAACCTGTTGCCGCAGATAAAGCGGATAAACGGTGTGGGAGATGCCTCGGTATTCGGTCAGCAGGATTATTCGATGCGGATCTGGCTTAAGCCCGATGTAATGGCAACCTACGGCCTGGTACCTGATGATGTTAACGCGGCCCTGGCCGAGCAAAACATTGAGGCCGCTCCCGGTAAAGTAGGCGAAAACAGCAACCAGAGTTTTCAGTACGTACTTAAATACAAAGGTCGCCTCAAAACCCCAACCGAGTTTGAGAATATTGTGGTAAAAGCTTCTGCCAACAGCCAGATATTGAAGCTGAAAGATATTGCCCGTATTGAATTGGGTTCGTTAAGCTACGCCAGCGACTCATAC
The DNA here is from genome assembly GCF_039839285.1 of Mucilaginibacter sp. CAU 1740. Lineage (NCBI taxonomy): Bacteria > Pseudomonadati > Bacteroidota > Sphingobacteriia > Sphingobacteriales > Sphingobacteriaceae > Mucilaginibacter > Mucilaginibacter sp. CAU 1740. The sequence continues at coordinate 325,430 of NZ_JBDOQS010000001.1, forward strand.
ACCAACGGCGAGCCATCAGTCGCGGTAGCTATTTACCAAACGGCAGGCTCAAACGCCCACGAAATGATCAAGGAGTGCGAGCAAACTATTATCAACGCATCAAAAACTTTCCCGGCGGGTGTAAAATACATCCCTATTTTCAGTGCCAACGAGTTTTTGGATGTATCGATAGAGAAAGTTATCCATACACTGATAGAGGCTTTTGTGCTGGTATTTATTGTGGTGTTTGTTTTCCTGCAGGATTTCCGCTCTACCTTAATCCCGGCTATTGCTGTGCCTGTGGCTATTATCGGTACTTTTTTCTTCCTGCAATTGTTTGGCTTTACCATTAACCTGCTCACGCTGTTTGCGCTGGTGCTGGCTATTGGTATTGTGGTGGATGATGCCATTGTGGTGGTTGAGGCTGTGCACGCCAAGCTGGATGCCGGTGCCAAATCGGCCAAGGATGCTACGGTGGAGGCTATGAGCGAGATCAGCGGTGCTATCATTTCCATTACGCTGGTAATGGCGGCGGTATTTATCCCGGTATCGTTCATTACCGGCTCTACCGGGGTGTTTTACAAACAGTTTGGTTTAACGCTGGCTATCTCTATCCTTATTTCGGCGGTGAACGCGTTAACACTTAGTCCGGCTTTGTGCGCGCTGTTGCTGAAGGCCCACGATGAAAAACATGGACATGAGAAAAAATCATTCCTGCAACGTTTTTACAATGCCTTCAATAAAAACTTTGATGCCTTAACCGTGAAATATACCCGTGCGGTAAAATTCCTGGCCTTTAAAAAATGGTTGGCGGTAGGTATCATCGCGGTGTTTGGTGTGATATTTTGGTTCCTGCTTAAAACCACCCCAAGCAGTTTTGTACCTAACGAGGATCAGGGTTTTATTATTGGCGATATTTCATTACCCCCTGCATCATCAATGGAGCGTACCCGCCAGGTGGTTGACCAGGTGAGCCAGATAGCCCGCAGTTTACCCGAAACCGAGTCGGCAACAGGTATTGCCGGTCAGGGTATTTTGAGCGGCGCAGGCGGATCATACGGTGTAATTTTCATGAAGCTGAAACCATGGGATCAGCGTACAGGCAAAGGCCATGATGTAAACTCAGTAACCGGAAAACTTTTTGGGATGACGGCCGGGATCAAATCGGCAAGGATCCTGTTCCTGGTGCCGCCTTCATTGCAGGGTTTCGGTAACAGCTCGGGCTTTGAGTTCCAGGTGCAGGACCGTACCGGTGGCGATATCAGCAAATTTGTAGAGGTGAACGGCAAGTTTTTACAAGCCCTTAACCAACGCCCCGAAATACAGTACGCAACTACGTTTTTCAGTACCAATTTCCCGCAGTTCCAGGTAGATGTGAACGTGGCTAAATGTAAGGAAGCTAATATAGGTGTAAACTCGGTTTTAAGCACATTGCAAGGTTATTACGGTGGTTTATATGCCTCAAACTTTAACGAGTTTGGCAAGCAATACCGCGTTATGATCCAGGCCGATGCCGCTTACCGCGGAACTACCGAAAGCCTGAACAAAATTTACGTGCGTACCGATGATGGCGTAATGGCCCCGATATCGGAGTTTGTGACCCTGAAAAAAACATACGGACCGGAATCTATCAAACGTTTCAACCTGTTCACTTCCATCTCTATTACCGGCGCACCTAAACCGGGCTACAGTTCGGGTGATGCTATTAAGGCGATACAGGAAGTAGCAGCGCAAACCTTGCCTGCGGGTTATGGTTACGAGTTTTCGGGCTTAACACGTGAGGAGATAGCAGGCGGCAGCCAAACCATATTCATATTTATGCTTTGTTTGGTGTTTGTGTACTTCCTGCTCAGCGCGCAGTACGAAAGCTATATCCTGCCTTTCGCGGTGCTGTTATCGTTGCCGGTAGGTTTGGCAGGGGCGTTTATTTTCGCCAAGATCTTTGGAGTGGAGAATAACATCTATTTGCAGATCACGCTCATTATGCTCATCGGCTTGCTATCTAAAAACGCTATCCTGATAGTGGAGTTCGCGGTATTACGCCGTAAGGCTGGTTTACCTGTGGTGCAGGCGGCTATTGAAGGCGCGGCGGCCCGTCTACGCCCTATTTTGATGACCTCCTTCGCCTTTGTATTCGGTCTGGTTCCGTTGATGCTGGCCTCAGGTGCCGGTGCCGAAGGTAACCGGTCGATTGGTACCGGTGCGGTTGGTGGTATGTTGATAGGTACATTGTTCGGTGTATTCGTGATACCGGCATTGTTCGTCATATTCCAGTTGTTGCAGGAGCGGATAGGTAAAAAGCCACAAGCTCAGGCAGCATCAGGCACAACAGAAAACCACTGATTGATTTTTTAACAACTTCATCAACAGCAAAATGAGATCTCAACATAAAATACAAATTGTAACGGCACTTGCCGGGGCATTAGCCCTGAGCGCCTGCGTTACACATAAATATACCCCACCCGCACCGGCCGCGGCCAATGTGTACCGGGACACTACCGTAACCGACTCGACCAGCCTGGCCGATGTGCCGGTTACACAGTTATTTACAGATACCATACTCCAAAACCTGATAGCCGAAGGCATCCGCGAAAGCTACGATCTTAAAACCGCCGTACAACGCATTGCCGAGGCCGATGCTACACTGCGCCAAAGCAGGGCGGCATATTTGCCCACGCTATCCGGCGGTCCGCAGGTTACCCGCGCCAAGCAATCAGCAGCGGGGCTTAACTTCCCGCCCGAGTTTGCGAGTTCGTTCAACCTCACTACTACCACTTACCAACTGGGCTTGAGCGCCAGTTGGGAGGCTGATATTTGGGGTAAATTGAGCAGCACTAAACGCGCGGCTTTCGCCAACCTGTTAAAAAGTGAAGCCGCCCGCCGCGCCGTTCAAACACAGCTGATAGCGGATATTGCCACCAACTATTACAGCCTGTTAGCGCTGGATAAGCAACTGGCCATTACCGAAGAAACGGTAAAAAACCGCATAACCGATATGGAAACCATGAAGGCCCTGAAAGAAAGTGCCGTAGTCAACGGCGCGGCCGTAGTGCAAAGCGAAGCCAACAGGTACGCCGCCGAGGTTACCATCCCCGATCTGAAACGCAGCATCCGCGAAACAGAGAACGCGTTATCCATACTACTGGCACGCCAACCGGGCACTATCAAACGTACTACCCTGGCCGAGCAAAATCCATACACCAACCTAATGTTGGGCGTACCCTCACAACTGCTAAAAAACAGACCGGATGTTCAACAGGCCGAACTAACATTTCGTGCAGCTTTTGAGAATGTAAATGTTGCCCGCACGTATTTTTATCCCTCGCTTACCATAAGCGGGCAGGGCGGCGCGTCGGCCCTTAAGATCAAAGATCTTTTTGAGCACTCTATATTTTACAATGTAGTAGGTGGAATTACCCAACCCATCTTTAACCAGGGCCAGAACAAGGCAAGGTTGCGCATAGCTAAAGCCCAACAGCAGGAGGCCTTTTACGGTTTCCAACAATCGCTGCTAACCGCAGGGCAGGAAGTATCAAACGCGCTTTACGCCTACCAAACAGCGGTTGATAAGCAAGGTAGCCGCGATAAACAACTCCGCGCACTCGAAAAATCGGTAGATTATACCAAGGATTTGCTTCGCTACAGTTCGGCCACTAACTACACCGATGTGTTAACATCCGAGCAAAGCCTCTTATCGGCACAGCTTAGCAGCGTTAATGATAGGTTGCAGCAGTTGCAGGCCGTTGTGAGCCTTTACCACGCTTTGGGTGGTGGTTGGAAGTAATTTTTGAAGGTTTAAAGTTTTACGCCCCGGTATGTTATGGCATGCCGGGGCGTATTTTTTTGTTAAAATATCCAAAGGACGTCATTGCGAGGTACGAAGCAATCCCAAATAGGCAGAGAGGCTAATCAAATCCGCCCTGTAAAGTCGGGGATTGCTTCGTACCTCGCAATGACGTGGGGAGATATGGCATCCAAAACCGCACACCTACCCGTCCGCTTCCATTACACAGTTTAACCTGAAAATTTATTAAATTATCTATATGTCAATTACTTATAACTTTGGCTTAGCAATTGCGCTAAATAATCAGATTGAAAACCTACACATTCCATATCAACGCTTACGACCCGGCTTTTTTAGGAACTATCTTCCTTGGCCTGGCCTCGGCCGCGCTTTTATGGTTCGGCAAAAAAGAAAACAAAACTGCTAACCGTTTTTTGGCGCTGGCGCTGATGGTTATTGTTTTATACATAGGCCGCGCGTTAGCTATCGATATCGGGCTATCAACTTATATCCCTAATTGGAGCCGGCTGCCTTTACTGTCTTCGATGGCATTTGGCCCGCTCATTTATTTCTATGTACTCAAAATAACTCGGCCCCAATATCAATTCCGGTATAAACAGTTGCTGCATTTTGTTCCCTTATTGTTGGAGTTGGGTGCTCAACTGTTGGCTATCAACGAAAGTAGTGAAACAGGGAAAGCCACTTATGATACGTTGATCTATCAGCAGATAAATCCCGTGTTGCAGGTGCTGGTCTTTATTTCGGCTATCATCTACCTGTATGCATCCCACAAACAAATAGAAAACTTTTACCACCGCATTAAATTTATCAATGGCGATAGGTACCGTTACCAAATGAAGTGGTTGCATCAGCAATTAGGAGGCCTCGGCATACTGTGGTTGTGTTGGGTGCTTTTTGCTGTAGCTGGTTGTTTTTTCTATCCAACCCAATTAGGCCTTCATGCCTGGTACCCTTTTTACCTGTTTTTAGCCATCTTAACTATAGGCACAGCAGGTACGGCTTTTTTACGGCCGGAAGCCGCGTTGCAACCAATCACGCCACCGGTTTATAAACCTGCGCCTCCGGAAGAGTCAAAGCAAAAAGGTACCTGGCTCAAAAAAGTACTGAAAGCCAACCAATATTACCAGGACCCTGAACTTAACCTACGCTCGCTGGCTGAAAAGCTTGATTTGCACCCTAACGAGTTATCGCGCATCATCAATACGGTGCTCAAAAAAAGCTTTAACGATTTGATCAACGAATACCGCGTTGCGGATGTCGCCCGTAAAATGCAGGATCCAGCTTATGATCACCTAACCTTGTTGGGCATCGCTTTCGAATCGGGCTTTAACTCCAAAACCACCTTTAATCGGACTTTTAAACAACTAACCGGCAAAAGCCCCGCAGAATATAAAATAGAACTGAAAAAAGAGCGACCATATTATAACTTGGAACGCCAGCCCCGCTTCGGCACAGTAATTTTAAACCAGGAAACGACTAAAAACGTGGTCGTTAAAAAATCAAATCCTTACGTTATGTTTAAAAATTACTTCAAAATAGCCTGGCGTAACCTTAAGCGCAATAAAAGCTATGCCTCTATTAATATTACCGGATTGGCCATTGGTATAGCTGCCTGTTTGCTCATTTTCCTGGTGGTGCAGTACGAAACCAGTTTCGATAACTATCATACCAATAAAGACCGCATTTATCGGATTGTAAATGTAAGCAGCGGTGCCGATGGTACGCACGCAGGTTCGGGTACGCCATTGCCGCTGATAGAAGGGCTGAAGCTCGATTTTCCGCAGATAAAACAAACAGCCAACATCATGAAAAATGATGGCTCGCACTATACTATTGGCGATGCGCGCGGTAGCGGTACGTTTAAAAAATTTAAGGAAGACCTTGCCTATTATGCCGACCCCGGCTTTTTTCAACTGTTTGATTTTAAATGGCTGGCCGGAGATAAAAATACAGCTCTGGCCGATCCGAAAACCATTGTACTATCCCGCGATGAAGCCAATAAATTTTTCGGCGACTGGCACAAGGCCATGGGTAAAACAATCCGCTACGAAAATAGGCGCGACCTTAAAGTGACCGGTATTTTTGAAGATCCACCGGTAAATACCGATTTCCCTATTAAGCTGGCCGTATCATGGGTTACACTCATTGAAAAAGACGGCGACCTAAGCGGCAACGCGCAGGATTGGGTCAGCACTTTTGGCGATAGGAATTGCTACATCATTTTACCACCCGATGTAAACGAAAAACAATTTAATGCGCAGTTGGCAGCTTTCGCCAAAAAACATATCCCGCCGCCTTACAATAAAAACCAGATCTACCAATTACAGGCGCTCAAGGATATGCATTACAACACGGAAGTTGGTGTGTATAGCGGTCACCCGTTCAGCAAGCAGATGATCAGCATGATCAGTTTGATAGGTTTGTTCCTGCTAATCATAGCCTGTGTTAACTTCATTAACCTCGCTACCGCGCAGGCCGTGAACCGGTCGAAAGAGGTTGGCATCCGTAAAGTTTTGGGGAGTAACCGCTACCAATTGCTATTGCAATTTATTACAGAAACTTTAATCATCACTTTGTTTGCCGTTGTGCTGGGTTCGATCATCTCTTTGGTAACCTTACCAATGCTGAATAAGCTACTCGAAATTCAATTAAGCAGTGGTTTCCTGGCCGATGGGATGGTGATACTGTTTTTAGTGGGCGTAGTGATCAGCGTTACGTTTTTGGCTGGTTTTTACCCGGCATTGGTGTTATCGGGCTTTAATCCGTTAGAGGCTTTGAGGAATAAGATCAATGCCGGTCGCGCCAGTGGAATCTCGCTACGCAGGGTGCTGGTAGTGGCGCAGTTTTGTATAGCGCAAATTTTGGTGATAGGTACGCTGGTGCTCGTTTACCAGATGAACTATTTCAGGAGCAAATCGCTTGGGTTTAATAAAGATGCTGTGGTTACCGTGCCGTTCCCTGCCGATAGTATTAGCCGGTTAAGGGTAAACGCGCTAAAAGAACAGCTTTTGCAACAGCCAGGAATTAAAGATATCAGTGTGAGCTGGTCGGGCCCGTCGGATTTTAACGGCTGGTTCAGCGATTTTAAATTTAATAATGCTGCCAAACAGGTTGATTTTGGTGCCTGTCTTAAATGGGCTGATGCTAAATTTTTCAGCTTATACGATATTAAATTTGTAGCAGGCGGTCCATACAAACAAACAGATACCATATCCGGCTACGTAGTAAATGAAACCCTGATCCACAAGCTCGGCATCACCGATCCGAAGCAGGCCATTGGCAAATACATTATGCTCTGGAACGACAAAAAGCTGAACGCCCGAATTACCGGGGTAGTGAAAGATTTCAACACCGGATCGTTACGCAACACTATCCCGCCGGTGCTGATGGGGCCATGGAAATCGCAATACTCCAAACTGAACATCAAAATTCAGCCCCAAAACATTAAGCAAACCCTCGCAGGCATCGATAACCTTTGGAACAAAACTTTCCCCGAAGGAGTGTATGAATACCAGTTTTTGGATAAAACAATTGAAAGTTTTTACCGCGACGAGGATCAGCTATCCACCTTATATAAAATATTCGCAGGGATAGCCATATTTATTTCTTGTTTGGGGCTGTACGGCATGGTATCGTTCATGGCCCTGCAACGCACCAAAGAGGTCGGCATCCGCAAAACATTAGGGGCGTCGGTAGGGAATATTGTTTACTTATTTTCTAAAGAGTTTACTGTGCTTATCATTATCGCCTTCGCCATATCGGCACCTGTAGGCTACTACTTTATGCATAAGTGGCTGCAGGATTATACCTACCGTATTAGCATCGGTCCGGATATATTTATTTTGGCGATACTGGCCTCGGTGGTTATTGCCTGGATAAGTGTTGGGTACAAAGCTGTAAGGGCGGCATTGGCTAACCCGGTGAAGAGTTTGCGGAGTGAGTAGAGGCCTCGTTATTACAACAATTATCCAATCGTCATGCTGAATTTATTTCAGCACCCCACAGGACAAGTAACCGATTTGCTTAGCGAGCGGCTCATCACGTGAGGTGCTGAAACAAGTTCAGCATGACGATTTTGTTTGTTAATCTTCCAAAAACTCCACCACTAATTGCTCCCATTCCTCATCCAAAGAAACATCAGGCCTTGTTTGCCTGGCCTGACGGTACCAGTAATCGGCGTTCCAGATATCGCCTTCTTTACGGTGCAGATATGCATGTACCCAGGCCGATGAACGGTCGGTTAAATGATCAACCTGCGCGTGGGCCTGGTTCCAGTCGCCTTTGCCATCGTACCAAAGGGCTTTGAGTTGGGGGGGTAAGCCGCTGGCTGGCTGTGTTGAAGTTAGTGAAGCTTTAAATTCGGCTAATGTTTTCATTGAGGGCTAATTTACTGAATAGTTACCGTGCCGCTCCAGAGCTTGTTATATCGCACATAATCATAAGGATCTTGCGAAAAGAGACCTCCATCTCCAGTAAACGGGACCTTTAAAAGGCTCATGCTTATCCGATATTCGGTGCCGCGTTTTACACTCAAATCGTAGGTGATAATCAGTGTTCGCCTGTATTCCTGGTGCGGTGCTAATGTGATAACCTTCGTGACATTTTTTTCGCAGAGCCACCCGGGCAGTTTGATCTCATTGCAATCGGTTCCCCAAAACTCGTCCCACGAACAGCTCATGGAGTAAAACTGGAGTTCATCATTACTATCGTTACGTATATATGCCGGAACGTTAATAACCTTCATCTTTACTTTAACCCGTTTATTATTTTTAAATAGATATGTAACGGTATCATGTGGTTGAGTGATGTGCTTTTTATCAATGATTAGCGGGTATAATTTGCGATCGTTATCGGTTAGTTGATAAATATCTTTGTTCAGAAGGATCCTGCTTTTCTTTCTCTCAACTGATGGAGACTCATCTGCGGGTAGAGAAATTTCGTGCTTCAGATTATAGTAAAGTATGATGGTATCAGTAAGCCTACCCAATAATGGATGTTGTTTTTGTTGATCGCTATTATCATCGGCCCATCTATATAATTTCATACTAATGCCAAGCGAAACGGTTTTATCAGGCATTTTATCCATCGTTAAAAAAAGCCTCATTTTTTGTGAGCGATGCGGTGGTATGGCCGTTTTGATATACCCGCCGCTTTTGCAGATATCAGTGGCTAAATGAAAATAGGGGGTTGGCTCTAAATTAAAAAGAGAGTTATAGCAATCCGTTCCCCGGTAATAAAGAGTCTCATTGCTATTGTTGTTAAGGAATATCTCGACAAAAGTATAGTTTATTCCGCCAGTGGAGTAAAAGCCATTGTTAGCAACTATGATTTCATAGGGCGGTGTTTTTATTTGAGCAATTAAGGTGCTCAGTGAACTTGCACAAAGAATAATAGTTAAGATCAATTTATTTTTCATGGTTTAGGTAGGTAATTGTTAAACGCGGCATACTTCAATGCTTCCCGAAAATACGGCTAATAATAAGCAAATCAAAGGCCGCTTCATACTTTGTGCATAGCCTTTATCAATACGCAAATTGAACAGAAGTATTAAATACCTTTTCTTTATATTTACGATACAGTATCATTAAATCCAATCTCAAAACCTAAGCATGATCATCGGCAAAAAATTTAACGAGCTAAATCCCGACGAGTATATTTTTTACATCAACAACCACAAAAAATATACTGATTTTAATACGCTTGGTTTGTACCGTTCACTTACCGAAAACGACAAATTATCCCTCGAAGAAAAGATAGCAATAAGAGAACATGCGCATAGATTATTTAAAAAGAGTTTTGATTTTTTGCAGATCAAAGATCCCGATGTATTTATAGTTGTTTCAAATTTAGGTATTGAACTTACCAAGGTTGATAGGGCGAAGGCCTGGGAGGATGTAGTTAAAAATCAGCAAAAAATATTAAAAGACAAGCGGATTAAACACAGAAATTTCGGTACTTATTCCAAGCACGATTGCCCCTATGAAGACTGTATTTACAGAGGCTTAATGGTTAATCCAAACTCACGCTTAGCCTGGGGCAACATCCATTTTGCAGGAGATAAAAATAAAGCTGAACAGAAGACAAAATCGGAACGACGAAAGTTGGAAAGAAAAAGAGGGAAGTTGATCATTAATAAACAAATTGTTGACCAATAGATAACTATTATCCTTCCGGAGTTTGGGCATTGGTATTTGAACTTGTAGCAGGATAAAAAGGGATTAGTGGGTTTGCGGATCTTGTCGCGATTTACCCCTAAACATGTCGTTTCTACACAGTGCGGGGCGTTTAAATACCCATGATATTTGTATTGTCAATCAAATCGAAAACAATTATGAAAAAAGTATTTAACCAATCTGGTATTCTGCGCCCGGTGTTGATCATTACCTTGCTTTTTATAACCATGTTTCAATCAAACGCTCAGCAAAGCAAGCCTGTACAAAGCGGCTATGCGCCGGTTAACGGTATTAAAGTTTACTACGAAGTATATGGCGAAGGCAAACCCATCGTATTGCTGCATGGTGCTTTTATGACCATTGAAGGCAACTGGGCGCAAATAATCCCCCAACTATCCAAAACCAGGAAGGTAATCGCCCTGGAGATGCAGGGCCATGGCCATACCCCATATTCCGACAGGCCGCTAACCCATGCCAACATGGCCCGCGATGTGGAAGGCGTAATGGACTACCTGAAAATTGACAGTGCCGATGTAGTTGGCTACAGCATGGGTGGTTCGGTAGCTTATAAATTTGCTATTCAAAGCCCTAAACGGTTAAAAAAACTAGTAATCATTTCATCAACCTATAAAACTACAGGATGGAACCCCGAAATAACCGCGGCTTTCAAATCTTTCAAGCCCGATTTTTTTGACAAAACCCCAATGCACGTAGCCTACGATTCCGTAGCGCCCGATAAAACCAAATGGACAAAATTTATAGAGCAGATGATAGTCTTCGCCCCGCAACCGTTTGATTTTGGGGATGATAACATAGCTAAGATCACCGCGCCGGTGTTGATCATTGCCGGTGATAACGATGGGATAGATAAAGTTGAACTGGCCAAAACCTATAAACTATTGGGCGGCGGAGTAGCTGCCGATATGGCCCCGATGCCCAAATCGCACCTGGCCATTGTGCCTGCGCAAAGCCATGTGGGTTTGATGATGCAGACTGATGTGATATTGGGTTATTTGAATAGCTTTTTGAAGTAACAAATTGAGGCCGATTGATTTTGGCTAAACCAAACGCAGATTTGGATAAATCGCCCTGCCTGTAGCTCCTGATCTTTGTATCAACAAAAAGATCAAACTATGAAAGTATTTGTTACAGGGGCCACAGGCTTCATCGGGACTGCCATTGTGCAGGAACTTATTAATGCCGGTCACCAGGTATTGGGATTGGCGCGTTCAGAAGCATCAGCTCAAAAATTAACAGCCGCGGGAGCCGAAGTTCACCGCGGCGACCTTGAAGATATTGAAAGCCTGCGCAGTGGCGCGGCCGCTGCCGACGGCGTGATCCACGTTGGGTTTGTGCATGATTTTAGCCGCCTGCAGGAAATTTGCCGGATAGATAAAACCGCCATTGAAACCATTGGCGATGTATTGGCCGGTTCTAATCGTCCGTTTATTGTTGCCTCCGGTACTGCATTGGTAAGTCCGGGGCAAATAGCTACCGAAGATATCCTTCCGCCGGTTAGCCCGGGCTGGCCGCGCGCTTCAGAGCAAACGGCTGATGAAGTGGATGCTAAAGGTGTAAAGGCATCGGCAATTCGCTTATCGCCATCGGTACATGGGCTTGATGATAAGCACGGATTTATTCCCATACTTGTTAATATTGCCCGCGAAAAAGGGGGTTTCGGCCTATATCGGCGAGGGTACAAATCGTTGGAACGCTGTGCATCGCATGGATGCCGCGCATCTTTTCCGCCTGGCTTTGGAAAACGAGGCTCCTGCTCCCCGCTATCATGCCTCGGCCGAAGAAGCCATCACCGTTAAATCAATAGCCGAAGCGATAGGTAAAGAACTGAATTTGCCGGTAGTTTCAATAGCGCCCCAAGCAGCGGCCGAACATTTTGGCTGGTTCGCGCATATGGCCGCTATCGACTGCCCAGCATCAAGCGAGTGGACGCAGCAAACATTAAACTGGAAGCCAATCGGCCCGGCTTTGCTGGAAGATATTGCAAACGGTATCTACACCAAATAACCGGAAGATGAAAATTGTAGTAACAGGTTCGGTGGGAAACATTAGTTTCCCACTAACACTCAATTTGGTTGCCGGCGGGCACGATGTAACCGTAATAAGCAGCGACCGGGCTAAACAGCAAACCATTGAAAAAGCAGGAGCGAGGGCAGCAATCGGATCGATGGAAGATGCCGGTTTTTTAACCGAAACGTTTAAAAGCGCGGACGCGGTTTATGCCATGATCCCGCTAAGCTTTACCGAGCCAGATCTGGGCGTTTACATGCATAGGATAGCGCAAAACTATATCACTGCCTTTAAAAACGCGGGCACTAGGCGCGTTGTACTGTTAAGCGGCTGGGCAGCCGACTTTGTGAAAGACGAGGGGGTAGAGTATTTGTTTGATGGCCTTGACGCTTCCATAACCATCATGCGCCCGGCTTCTTTCTACACTAATTTTTACCAGTCTGCAGATTTGATCAGGGGGAAAGGGTTTATCGGGAAATTCCTCACCTTGCGTTACTTAGGCATTTGGGCACTACTAACCGGCAAAACAGGTTTGTTAATGGGCAATTATGGGGGCGACGACCGCATTGTTTTCGTATCGCCAAAAGATATAGCCGATGCGGTTGCCGAAGAACTAATGTTATCGCCCGAAGAAAAAACCATCCGTTATGTAGGCAGCGAGGAAATGACCTGCAACCAGGCTGCAAAAATTATTGGCACAGCAATAGGCAAGCCCTGGCTTAAATGGGTATTGCTTTCAGACAAAGACATGCTGCAGGGACTGAAGATGGCTAAAGTGCCCGAAAAATTAGCGAAAACGCTTGTTGAAATGGGCGCGGCGATGCACAGCGGCAAAACGCTCGAAAATTTCCATAAAGCCAATACTAAAATGGGTAAAGTAAAACTTGCTGACTTTGCGCAGGAGTTTGCCGCGGTTTATCAGCAGAAATAACGAACTTTAAGTAAAATGAGCAACCAGCAGCTATATCGCTTTCATACCATTACGGAATATCATCGGGCCGCGGGCCTACCTGCGCCGGCACATCCGCTGATAAGCTTGGTAAACATGGCCGATTTGACGCGGCCTTTGGCAGAGGGATCTTTCAGCCTTATTTATGATTTTTATTCGGTATCGATGAAAAGGGTGAAGCATGCCAAATTTAAATACGGCCAGCAGGCCAGCGATTTTGATGAAGGCGTGCTGTTCTTTATGTCGCCCGGTCAGGTGTTTGGTATGGAGATAGAAAAAGGCCATGAAATGCACCGCCCCGAAGGGTGGATGCTGCTCATTCACCCGGATTTTTTGTGGAACACGCCCCTCGCTAAAAACATTAAACAATACGAGTTTTTTGGTTACTCGGTGTACGAGGCGCTTTACCTTTCTGATAAAGAGAAAGTGATGCTCAGCACCATTACGCAAAATATTGAGCAGGAGTACAACGCCAATATCGATCGTTTTAGCCAAAGTGTGATCATTGCGCAACTGGAACTTTTGTTAACCTATTCGGAAAGGTTTTACCAGCGACAGTTCATTACCCGCAAAATTGCCAGTCACGAAATTTTAACCAAACTGGAAGATTTGCTTGCTGGTTATTTTAACAGCGGAGCCCTTGCGCAAAAAGGCCTGCCCAGCGTTACCTTTATTGCCGAAAGCCTGAACATCTCACCCGGTTATTTGAGCGGGTTACTCAAATCATTAACAGGGCAAAATACCCAACAACACCTGCACAACAAACTGATAGATCTGGCTAAAGAAAAGCTTTCAACAACAACCCTCACCGTAAGTGAGATAGCCTATGAACTGGGGTTTGAACACCTGCAATCGTTCAGTAAACTGTTCAAAACCAAAACCAACCTTTCGCCATTGGAGTTTCGGCACTCGTTTAATTGAAGGATGGGCTGAGGTTTTGTTAGGTTGATTTAAACTTAGTTTACCCATATTTAAATAGAGCGGTTTTCGTACCGCTCTATTTTTGTTATTGGCGGTTTTGTTTTATTCCCCGGCGGGGAAGGTTGTTTTATTTAGTAAACTTGTAATGTAAATAGTGGCCTGCAAACTGCTATCTGCATTTAACCGTTAACGAATATCACATCCATGAAACAAAAAGCACCGGCCGATTTAACCAACGAAGAACTACTACTGGAAGCCAAAAAAATCAAAACCAATAACATTTACGATGCCGCCATCTTTGGCTTTTTGATAGGCGTTGCCGTTTATAGTGCTGTTAGAAATGGCTTTGGTTGGCTTACTTTTCTTCCGCTGATCTATGTGCCTATTGCGGCTAAGAATAAAGTTAGGAATAGGGAGGTGGAGAGGTTGGTGAAGGAGAGGGGATTGAGGTAGGGGGAAGCGTTAAGAATATTTTGGTCACAAGTGTAAATTACTATGATTCCGGATGTAATAACCTGTATTAGCTTTTTTCAATTATTTCTTATAACGCTCTTTAACCCTCTCAAGGTAAATCATAAAGCGAACCGTTGGTTTGCTTTGTTTTTTTTATCCGCGGGGCTTTTAATGGTTAATTCATTAATTCTTCAACAAAACGCTCAGCTCCATTATCATTATCTTTTAGTTTTTACAGAACTGGCACGACTAACGATAGCTCCTGCACTATATTTTGTGGTGTGCTATTATACTTTTCCAAACAGGACGTCCCGGTTAAAGGATTATATCCATTTTGTTCCTGTGTTTCTCTTATTTGTATTTACTGTACCGTTTTTTAAAAGCGCAGATAATTCATTTCAGTCTTATCAGGATATGTTATCAGTAGGCTTAAAACACTGGCTTCCTTTATGTTTGTTTGTTCTGTTGATAGTGCAAATGTGCTATAGCATTACACTGGCGGTTATTGTGTTGGTCCGGCATCAAAATAATATCAAATTAATTAATGCCGATATAAACGCGATCAACCTAAACTGGCTAAAATACTTGTTATATATTGTAAGTTCTATCTTGATTCTTTGGTACGCCGGTATATTTTTTAGTTTTAATTGGATTGAGCAGTACAGGCCCATAGTTGTTTTAGGGATGGTTCTTTGTTTAGGATACTATGTTATTGCGCAGAAAGAAATATATCCATTTGAAGTTTCGAAACTCCGGGAAATAGATGAGCTATTTATTGCAGAACAGGAACAAATAAATACTCCCCGGCTTACAACGGAAATAATGTCGGTTTATAAAACCAGGCTGCTACAAATAATGGAAACAGAAAGGGTTTATCTCCAGCATGATATTACATTACCGCAGCTTGCCAGTATGATGGAGGTTTCAAGTCACGATCTTTCGTATGTTATTAACAACGGGTTTAATATGACTTTTTTTACGTTCATTAATTCCTACCGGATCGCGGAAGCAAAAAAGCTTTTAATATCTGAAGATCTCAAGCATTTTAACATAATCGGCATTGCTTACAATTCTGGCTTCAATTCAAAATCTACATTTAACAGCGCTTTTAAAAAGGAAACAGGCCTGTCGCCAACTCAATTTATCAATAAAAGCAAGCAAGGCTTAATTACCCCTGTTCATTCTTGAAATACAAGGAATCAAGGCGTCCGACTGGATAGATCCGGACGACACGCAATTGCTTAGTGGTTACTATTGTGCCGTATTTAATTAAAGGCATCAAAAACTTAACCAATGAAAAAAGCAATCCTTTTATTTTTGATCGCGTTGTTTGCCAAGTTCGAAGCTACGGCGCAAAACCGGGAACAATCTTTAAAAAACCTGATCGAAGACGCGAACCTTCCCGGGCTGCAACTGACCTATAATAAAAACGGTAAGGTTGTTACCTATGTAGTAGGAACGGGGAAAGAACATAACACAAAACCTTTAACCAAAACCACCGTTTTGAGGGCTGGTTCATTAGGTAAATGTGTATTTGCCTATGCGGTAATGAAATTATATGACCGGGGCGTTATCGCTCTCGATACACCGCTATTAAATTATATAGGGAACTACGTTAGGTTTGATCCGGCAAATCCTGGATTTAAAAAGATCACTGCAAGGATGGTGTTAAGCCATACCTCTGGTTTGGGCGAGTTAAAGCCTTCGGCAGATATCAAGGCCGATTTGCTGTTTGAACCGGGCAGGTCGTTTGCTTATTCGGGTGAGGGGTTCTGGTTTTTACAAAAAGTTGTTGAGTCGCTTTTGAATAAGCCTTTTGAGCAGATTATGCGCGAAGAGGTTTTTTCTCCTTTAGGAATGAAAAATAGCACGTACGTGCAAACTCCTACCATGGATAAAAACTTGCTGGGCGAAGATCCCCTAAATTTCGCATGGCTTTCGCCCAATGCTGCATTTACGCTGTTTACCACTTCCGAAGACTATAACCGGTTTTTGACAGCACTTTTAGCAGGTAAAGACTTGAAGCCTGAAACACAAAAACAAATGTTCACTAAACAAAGTGATGCGCAACGATTTAATAGTCCGGTTTCGGTGGCTGATCAATATGTAAGCTGGGGGCTTGGGTTGGGCCTGCAGCAGAATGAAAAAGGAAAGGCCATTTGGCAATGGGGTAATTATGGTGATGATTTTTATTCCTTTTTTATAGCCTATCCGAAAACAAAGGAGAGCCTTGTTTTTTTTACGCGCGGTCAATCCGCCCTTAAAATAGCCGATCAAGTTGTAAATTTAATATTGGGCAAACAAAAGCTTTGGGCTATGAAGTGGCTTAATATAGGCTATACTTATCCGGAAACTATGAGCCACCTGTATGATCTTTTACGGAAGATGGGTTGGGCTAATACATCCCAACTATTTAGTGGGATGCAACGCTCTGGTTATCAGTTTTCAGAAGGAGACATAAATGGCTATGGATACGTGTTATTAAAACAAAAGCGATTTGCGCGTGCACTAAGTATTTTTAAGCAAAATATTAGATTGTTCCCGAATAGTACTATGGCGTATGATAGTTATGCCGAGGCTTGGATGGATATTGGTAACAAGAAATTGGCTATCGAGAATTTCCAGCGTTCATTGAAACTGGATACAAATAACACAAACGCGGTATTTCGTATCAAAAGTTTAAACTATCCGTATAAGCTTACCCCAAAGGTTGTACAAATCTTCGCCGGCAAGTTTGTGCAAAAAGACAGAAAAGATGTTTTCATGATAGTAAGCGGCGCAGGGAATAAATTAAAACTTACAGATAATGAAGGCGGCGTTATTGAGCTATCCCAAATTGCCGACAATGAGTTTTATAATTTTGATTTGCCGATGCATTTAAAATTCATTGCAAATAATGAGGGAAAGTTTAACCAGGCTATAATAAACAACGTGTTAATATGGATTAGGGCCTATTAATTTCCCTTATGATCTCACAAGCGTTTTGACTGCTGTTGCGGTAGGCGAACATGTATTTATTGAAATCCCCAAAACTTTTTCTCAAATAAATTTGCGCAACTAAAAAGTTGCATATATATTCGCAACTCAGAAGTTGCATATTCAAAATGAAACCAGATATATTCCAGGCCATTGCCGATCCTACGCGCCGGGCTATTTTAACTTTAATAGCCATACAGGCCTTGACGCCCAATGCCATGGCCGAAAAGTTTGACATGACCCGCCAGGCCGTATCAAAACATATTAAAGTATTACAGGAGTGCGATTTGATCAAACCCGAACCTTCGGGCAGGGAAATTTATTATCATTTTAACGCCAAAAAGATGCAGGAATTTGACCACTGGTTAGCCCAGTTCAGGGAAAGCTGGAAAACCCAATTTAATCAATTGGATAAAGTACTATCAACACTTAAGCAACAGAAATAATGAAAAACGATTTGCTATTTGATTTCAATGTTGACAAAGCCGCCAAAACGGTATACATAACCCGCGAGTTTGATGCCGGGATCGATTTGGTATGGAACGCTTTTACTAAAGCCGAGATCCTTGACCAATGGGCGGCACCTGCGCCAATGCGCAGCAAAACCAAATACATGGATTTTACAGTTGGCGGCAAAAGGTTTTACGCCATGATCAGCCCGGACGGGGTGGAGAAATGGGTGTTTCAGAAATATACTTCTATCACCCCGAAAACCAATTTTAAACTCTATAATTCGTTTGCTGATAAAGACGAAAACCCAGAACCGGTTGGTTCTGAATGGGATTACAACTTCAGCGAGGAAGATGGCATAACCAAGGTGTATATCACCATCTATAATGAATCGCTCGAGCGGATGCAGAGCATAATGGAAGGCTTCAGAATAGGCTTTACCATGATGCTTAAAAACCTCGACGAGCTGTTCGCCGCTTCAAAACAAAACTAACCGAAACAAAATCAACTAAAAATAAAAATCATGAGAGCAATCAATCCCTGGATCAACTTCAACGGCAACGCCGAAGAAGCATTCACTTTTTACAAATCAGTTTTTGGCGGCGAGTTCAGCAAGATAGTCCGCTTTAAAGACCTGGCCAGCGAGGAATTTCAGGTTCCCGAACATGAGGCAGATAAAGTAATGCACATTGCCCTGCCAATTGGTAAAAGCAATGTGTTGGTAGCCAACGATGTTCCGGAATTTATGGGCCGCGTGAGCGAAAACGAGAACCGCTCAAAAATTTATGTGGTTACCGAAAGCCGTGAGGAAGCTGAGCATGTTTTTAACGGCCTATCGGCAGGCGGGGAAGTTGAAGGCCCAATTGGCGATAGTCCATGGGGTACTTATGCCGGTATGTTCAGGGATAAATATGGTATTGAATGGATTGTGGAGTTTGATCCGGGTTTATAGCCCATAGAGTTATTGCTTCTTGCCTACACAGGTTGTAGCATCCCGACTTACGAAGTTTTTAAAACTTCGTAAGTCTTAACCGCTTTGTCAGCCTCCTAACAATTAACCTCCAGCTTATATCCCTTGCCGCGTACAACAACAATGTTAACGTCAGGAGTGGATTCCAACTTTTTCCGGAGTTTTGATATAAACATATCCAGGCTGCGGCCTACAATAACGCCTTCATCCTCCCAGATCTCTTTTTGCAGGCGGCTTCTCGCTATAGTTTCATTAGGCGATGATGCAAAAATGAGCAATAAACGAGTTTCAGTTCCTGTCAGGTCTGTAGTTTGGCCGTTTATTACCAGTTGCTTTTCTTGTGTATCAAACTGGGCTGAGCCAATAGAGCGTATTTTGGCAGGTTGATTATCAGGTAAGCTTTTCCGGGGTTTGCCTGCTCTGAAAGCGATAAAACCAATAAATGCTAAAAATGGCAGACTGCCCAAAACATATCCATTTTTCGTGAAATTTAATCCTGCGGGTTTAAACTTAATATCAACTATGTAACATGCTTTGGGCTGTTTCCTTCCTTTGCAAGCTATGATATCATCTTTTTTGTTTTGAGATATGGCATATCCATAGGCTACGCCAGAGTTGCCGCATTTTATAATGTTAACCACGTAATCATTTGCAAGCGGGTCCGAAGCCAGCACACGCCGGGTAGTATTCACCAGCGAGTCTGGTTGAAAAGTAAGTTCATTTTCAAAGCTGATCTGGTATTCATTTTCGGCTATCTTTTTTACCGGAAGTACCCTCGAAGTTAAATCGCCCGATTGTGAGAGCAATTCATCTCCTATCTTTCGGAGCAAAACTTCCCGTCTGGCTTTGTCAAAGTCGCCATTGTCAGTGATGCTAAAGGCCACGCAGATCATAGTGATAAACCAGAGTGCCATCAACCCCAACAGGTATTTTCGCTTCCCAATAAGTAGGTTCATACTATTAGCCATCACGTTTACTTTTTATTTACAAAGTTTGCATTTTTATTTATAATCCTGATTTACAGGCACGAAAAATATCAAACTAATTTCGTCAAACAACCTGCTTTACCGGAAATTATCTGGAAAGCTTACTTCGCCTGTACATAGCAGGAGTTTGCCCTATTTTCGATTTAAAGATCCGGTTAAAGGCAGATTCTGATTGATAGCCAACGTTTGCTGCGATTTCGGATATGTTGCCGTTTTCGGTTATTAATAGCTTTTGCGCCTGCCTTACGCGCCAGTTGGTAAGGTAGCTTAAGGGTGTTTCATGCACCATTTTTTTAAACGTATTGAAAAAAACGGAGCGCGACATGCCGATCTCCAATGCCAGGGATTCTAAAGTCCAATCGTGTTGTGGAGAGTCCTGCATCAGCTTTAGTGCCTTGCTGATCCTTGAATCATTTAATGCCGAAAGAAAGCCGGTATTTGGCGGAGCTTGCTCCATATAGGCCCTAATAATATGGATAAACATAATTTCCGACAGGTTTTTCAGCACCACACTGCTTCCTGGTCTATCATTGTTGAGTTCTTCCAGCATTAATTGTGTAACCTGCTTTAATAAAACCTGGTTTTCTGTTGCGTACTGCCTGATGTGAATAATTGCTGGCAAATCCTTTAAAAAAGGGTGCAAGGGATGATAGTCAAACTCAAAGTGACCTGCTATGAGCATGGTTATATCACCATCTCTGTTAAAAACAGGGATCCCATCCCTGCGGTGTTTAACAAATTGGGGCGATGGCATCCGTAAGCTTGTAGATTTATCGGCAATCCAATGGGCACTACCATGGGGGACAAATACCAGATCGCCTTCCGCCATTTCTATAATACTACCATCCGGTGAGCCGATCATACAATTACCGCTCACCAATCTCCAAAATTGCGAATTTTCATCCTTAACAATATCTAAGCCCCAGGGGGCAGCAAGTGGAAATTTGCTGTAAACAACACTTTTAAGGTTAATTGCATTTAATATGGTACTTAAAGCGTCCATCTGTAAATTGATACTATTGAGCAAATATATAGTACTTTTTAGCGTTTTAAGTGTTGATTGGCCAGATACTTTTGTGTTATTAAATAATCAAGAAAATGACAACTCAAGAATTAGCTGATCGTTATAACGAACTTTTTCAAAAAAGGCAGGTAGCAGAGATCTATCAACAATTATATAGTGCCGATATTGTTTGTACCGAACCTGAGCATGCTTTGGCCATAGGCGTACCAACGGTAACCAAGGGTATTGAGGCCGTGTTAGCCAAATCAAAAGCCAGGCAGGAAATGATAGCAGAAGTACACAGCTTCTTCAGTAGTGAACCCGTAGTTGGCGGCGACTATTTTAGTGTAGCCATGGGCAGGGATATGACATTTAAAAATGGCCAGCGGGTGCAGGTGGCAGAGATCGCGGTTTTTGGCGTGAAGGACGATAAAATAGTTTCTGAAACCTTTTTCTATTAGTTCAACCGCAGATGCGTAAATGGGAACTGATATTGTCCATTTGCAGTCATCTATTGAGTTTTTTTATTCTGTGCACTGCATGCGTTCCTAATGCCATAAAAGCCGCTCTGCATTTGCAAAGCGGCTTTTGTAGTTTGTAAGGAGGCTGTATGAAAATTTATTCCACCAGCCCCACCAAAACATTGATCTTTAAAGATCACGCAGACCGCCATCCAGTAAAAGCTCGGCACCCAGCATAAAGGCCGAGTCTTCTGATGCGAGGTAAAGAGCTGCCGCGGCCAACTCATCTGAAGAGGCCACGCGTTTAACCGGCGTGAAATTTCCCATAGCTTCTTTCATTGCATTAGCCTCTTCAGCGCTGCCGGTTACCGAAGCAAATACCGGTGTATCAACAGGGCCGGGAGTTAAAGTGTTGACACGTATTTTCCGGTCGAGCAGATCGGCAGAAAAACTACGGGCCAGAGAGCGGACCGCTGCCTTAGTTGCCGAATAAGCTGCATGGTTAGGGATACCCTTTTCATTAACTGTTGAAGAAACAAGCACCACCGATGCGCCATCGTTTAATACAGGCAAAGCTTTTTGTACCGAAAAGAAAGCACCTTTAAAATTGATATCGCTTACCTGGTCAAATTGATCTTCGGTAAAATCTGCCAGCGGGCCTAAAACATAAACACCTGCATTAACTATAAGCGCATCTACTTTACCTAACTGGTTGGCTACGGTTTGATAGATGCGGGCCAGATCGGCTGTTTTGGAAACATCACCCTGGATACCCAGTGCATTAGGGCCGATCTCGGCAACTGCCTGATCAATGGTTTGCTGATTGCGGCCGGTGATGGCTACTTTAGCACCTTCCTGTGCAAAACGTTTTGCAATGGCTAAACCAATGCCGCTGGTACCCCCGGTAATAACGGCTACTTTATTGTTCAATTTTTGTGACATAACATTAAATTTTATATCACAAAGTTGAGGGTAATGGCACTTGCAGAACGATGAAGTAGCTTATGAAAAACGTGTGAACTGGTTCACTTTTTTCGCACTTTATCGTTACGGATCTTCGATAAAAATTCGCGGGTCATGTTCAGATAAGAGGCGAGTACATATTGCGGCAGGCGTTGTAACACTTGCGGGTATCTGGCAATAAACTCATTATACCGCTCTTCGGCGTTTTGTGTTAAATTAGATACGGTGCGCCTTGCAAGGTAAGCCGCTGTATGCTCAGCCATTAGCCTGAACAGAGTAGCTAATTCCCAATTGGCGTTTTTAAGTTGCTGCTCGGCCTGGTGATCGATCTGAAATATGATACTATTTTCCAACGCCTCTACAAATTGCGTGGCCGGGGTTTGATGGATATAGCTGTTATAGTCCGAAAGCCACCAGTCTTCCACCGCGAATTGTATGGTATGCTGGTTGCCTTTATCATCTATCACATATGAATGAAAAGCACCTTTCAATATGTAGATGCGGTATTTAGCTACAAAGCCGGGCTGGATGATCAATTGTTTTCTTTTGATCTTCACCACTTTGAATGCAGCGATAAGCCGCTCCATATTTTCGGGCGAAAGTTGGGTTTTGCGATTGATATTTTCAATAAAGCGGGAAAGGTCTTCCATCGTATTAAAATACAAATTAACATAATTTTCGGGAAGCGTTTTTAGTGAACCAGTTCACGCATTTTAAGTGTTAGGGCTAAGTAATATTGCCATCTGCCATCAGGACCGATCCTGACTGGAGTTAATAAATAACTATCATGGAAAAATTTGCCTTACTCGCCCGGCTGGAAGCTAAGCCGGGTAAAGAACAGGAAGTAGCTGATTTTATAAAAAGCGCCCTGCCGTTGGCCCAGGCCGAAACAGAGACTGTCCGTTGGTACGCCCTTCAAATCGGCCCATCTACGTTTGGTATTTTCGATACTTTTGCGGATGAAGCCGGCCGCGATACGCATTTGGTCGGCGAGATTGCCAAAGCGCTGATGGCTAAAGCACCCGAATTGCTGGCCGCTGATCCGGTAATTGAAAAAGTGGATCTGTTGGCGGTTAAGTAGGGCACATCACCTTATCTGCACAAAACAAAAAAAGCCCTCAAAATATCGTCCGGGGGGCTTTTGTTGTAATTTCAGAAGGTGATTGAGTTTATACAGCTTAAGGACGATTATTTTTTTAATGCTCCAACGTATTTAAAAGTAGTTAATAGTAGGCCTGTAGGTGTTGTCTTGGTATCAACAAAAGCAAGTTCCTGGGCATTGATGCTGTCTGATAATATGCGTTTGCCTTTGCCGAGTAGAATAGGGTAGGTGATCAGCACTACTTCGTCGGCCAATCCCTGTTCAAGCAGCAATGATGTTAAAGTTGAACTTCCTACGACGATCAGGTCCGGCCCGTCGGTTGATTTGAGGTTGAGGATAGCTTCGGTAATGTTTTCCGTTAAGCCTTCAACAGGCCCCCATTTCAGGCTTTCGGGTTGGTGGGTTACAATGTATTTGGTTGCCGCGTTTATGGCATTGGCCATCGGGAAGTCGCCGGCATTAGGCCAAAATTTGCTAAATATATCATAGGTGTTGCGGGCAAGCAGTAGGTCGAAGTTGGGGCCATAAGCATCTAAAAGCATAGCTGCTCCGGCAGGGCTTCTGTAAGGTGTTGTCCATGCGCCGTAAATGTAATCTCCATCGTGTTCTATCACGCCATCCAGCGAGATATGTTCAAAAATCCTGATCTTTCTCATCGTGTTTTCTTAGTTTTAATTATAAACCAAAGTTATACAGGATGAGCAGCGCCAATGAGGGGTGGTTGCGACTTGTGTCGGGCATTTATCACCAGTAACTTGATGTGAAGCTGATTGCCGGATAGGATGTTTTTTTCAATAATGTATTATTATTGCCCAATTAAGCCCCAGACCCATTAAGGTTATATTAAATGGATATTATTGAAACCAAAGTTCAGCTTCATTACCGTTACATACTTGCCTTTTTCGGCGCAATGGCTTTGCTGGGTACTTTCCTGTACTTTTTTTGCACATATTCGGAGCAAAGCCAGTCTGTTAAAATAGTTGTCTGCGCGGTTGTATTCATATCATATTTTGCCGGTATGCTCATAACCATTAAAAAGCTGACCAAAAACATTGTCTTCAAATTTGGGGAAAAGCTTTTTATTGAAATTCGCGATATTAAAACCAATAAATTGAGAGAGCAGTACCTGTTTTTTTATACAGATATCAGCTCATGCGAATTAAGCTCAGGGTCTGCTAAAACCTGCACTTTCATTTTGAACTTCAAAAATAGAAAGAAGCTCAAGTTGATATTGTTTTCAGATGAAGGTGGTTTTACAACAGCAAAAACAATTACGGGGGTTCAGATATATGAGAAACTGCACAGCTTAAATGCCGGGATAATACCTGCTAAGCCTCTTTTAATGAAAGGATTTGGTTCTGCCATTATCATATCGGTAATAGTTTTGCTGATTGTTAATGTATTGGTCCATCTTTTATACGATGGGAATGATCATACAAGCTTGCTGATCGGGTTGCCAACATCTGCAAGCCTAATATTAGGAACGTTGAGTGTTAGAAAAAAGCAATTGGACCTTTATAATGAAATGACGGCGCTGAAGGACGCCGCGAACCAGAAGATGATTTGAGTATAAATTTTAATATCTGATAGAGGATCTGTAAAAAGATTTTCAAAATGTTATTCTCGGAAAGTTATAATCTACAGCAATATAATGATCATAACTTTGACCTGAAAATGTCGCTTTTATCTCTTGTCTTAGCGCTGTATCTATTTGCTCTAAATCTGCTAAAGTAATGATGGTATCTTCAAATAAAGTATAGCTCACATAAACTAACGAACCGTTGGTTTCAAATTTAAAAGCCATTCCCAATTTTTCGTTTTTGTTGTGTAACTCTTGTTTCTTGTTATTTAAAAATTGATAAACTATAGATCTTACTTTATCCAGATCAACATGTATATCCGATTTACTGACTGGCATATCGTAATTATCTTTAGGTAGAGGAATCGGGCCTTGGTATTTATTCTTTTGAGAAGAAACGAACCACGATCTTTTGTTATTGACAGTTAGCGATGATTTTGTAATGTCAAACTTTTGGTTTCCTATAGTCGATACCCCTTCTGTGAATCTTGTTTGCGCACAGCTTGTCATGTTATAAAACAAAAAAACAAGCGTAATAAAAAATGTTGTCTTCATAAACAGTAACAATTTGAGTGGTTAAGTAAACTGATTAAAGCAGACGGATTTAAATATTTGTATTTGACATTCTAACTTACTCGCTTTTTAGTAAGTTTATTAAATAAAATGGCATTTTGACGAAAACAAAAAAGGCTGCAAATCATTTGCAGCCTTTTTTGTTTTGATATTAATTTCAGTAGCCCGTAGGGGAATCGAACCCCTGTTTGAAGAATGAAAATCTCCTGTCCTAACCCCTAGACGAACGGGCCATTTTTCATGGCCGAGGCAATTTGCGTTGCTGCCTCATCAACAGTAATTAATTAATAAAAAACCCTCCGAAGTTTTCAGAGGGTTTGTAGCCCGTAGGGGAATCGAACCCCTGTTTGAAGAATGAAAATCTCCTGTCCTAACCCCTAGACGAACGGGCCGTCTTTTTAAATTTTTTCCCTTGATTTGGGATTGCAAAGATAGGTATTGGTTGAGAAAATCAAAATGTTTTTTCAAAAAAAATTAAACGTTCTATAAAAGCGCCTGTTTTTCAGTGTGATAAATTAAAAATGGCTATGCGGACTTGCAATTTGTGTTGTGTTAAAGCTATCTTTATTCCGTAAAACAATCCAACTATTTATGAAAGCCATCTGGAATAACCAGGTCATTGCCGAAAGCAATGACACTATTGTTGTTGAAAATAACCACTACTTCCCTAAAGAAAGCGTTAAAGCCGAGTATCTTAAAGAAACTGATATCCACACTACCTGCCCATGGAAAGGTAAAGCCTCGTACTATACCCTTGAAGTTGACGGCAAAGAAAATCAGGATGCCGCCTGGTATTATCCCGAACCAAAAGAAGCAGCCACAAACATTACCAACTATGTAGCGTTTTGGAAGGGAGTAAAAATTACCGAATAAGCTATGAAAACTTACGATGCTATTGTGATAGGTGCAGGCCAGGCAGGTGCGCCGCTGGCTAAAAAGCTGGCCAACGCCGGTTTAAAAACCGTTATTATCGAAAAACGGTTTTACGGTGGTACCTGCGTTAATGATGGTTGTACGCCAACTAAAACCATGATAGCATCGGCCAAGGCTGCCTACATGGCCACTAAAAGTCATGAGCTGGGCGTAACGGTAAAAAAGTTTTCGGTTGATATGGCCGTTGTTAAAAAGCGCAAGGATGAAATTGTGCTGAAGTCGCGTAACGGCGGGTTGAAAGCAGCCGAGAAAACACGCAACCTTGATGTGGTTTTCGGAGAGGCGAGTTTTACCGGAGAGAAAACAGTTGAGGTTAAGCTGAACAGCGGCAAAGTACAAACATTTAAGGCCGATAAGGTTTTTTTAAACCCCGGCGCGTCGCCGTTGATCCCGGAGATAGAAGGGTTGAGCGAGGTTCAATTTCTTACTTCGACCACTATTCTCGATCTGGACTATGTGCCCGAGCATCTCGTTGTGCTTGGCGGTAATTATATCGGTTTGGAGTTTGGGCAGATGTTCAGGAGGTTTGGCAGCAAGGTTACCATTCTCGAAAAATCGGCAAGGATAGTGGCCCATGAGGATGAGGATATTTCGGCCGAAATGCAGAAAATCTTTGAATTGGAAAAAATCGATATCCTTACCAACACCCATGCTGTAAAGTTTAAACAGAAAGCAGGAGGGAAGATCACCGTTACTATCGACGAGAAAGGTACGGAGCGGAAAATTAAATGCACCCACGTACTGGTGGCCATTGGCCGCAAACCGCAAACCGAAGCGCTGAACTTGCCATCGGCCGGGATAGAGACCGACAAGGAAGGCCACATTAAAGTAAATGATAAACTGGAAACTTCGGCAGCGGGTGTTTATGCGCTTGGCGATGCTAAAGGTGGCCCCGCATTTACCCATATCTCCTATAATGATTATACCATAGTTTATCGCAACCTTATCGAAAAAGCTGATTTTAATATAAAAGACCGCCCGGTGCCATACTGTATGTTTACCGACCCGCAATTGGGTAGGGTAGGTATCGACGAAACTGAGGCCAAAAAACAAGGCATCAAATACAAAGTAGCCAAACTACCCATGGCCCACGTGGCCCGGGCCATTGAAACCGGCGATACCCGGGGCTTTATGAAAGCTATTGTTGATCCGGATACGAAAAGGATCCTGGGCGCTACAGTGCTCGGCCCCGAAGGTGGCGAGGTGATGACCGTATTGCAGATGGCCATGGAAGGCGGCATTACTTATGACAGGATCAGGTATTGCGTGTTCGCTCACCCGCTGTACTCCGAATCGTTAAATAACCTGTTCATGACCCTGGACAATTGATCCCATAAGCCTATGATAAAGGTTGACAATGTAAGCAAGCGGTTTGGGGATGTTAATGCTGTTGATGGTGTCTCGTTCGAGGTGCCTGAGGAGGAAACCCTTATTTTGCTGGGTACCAGCGGCTGCGGCAAAACCACTACGCTTAAAATGATCAACCGGTTGATAGAACCCACAAGTGGCAGCATTTATATCGACGGAAAAAACATTATGGAGCAGCAGCCAGAGGCATTGCGCCGGGGCATAGGTTATGTATTGCAAAATAACGGCCTGTTCCCTCACTATACCGTTGCCGAAAATATTGCCGTTGTACCCAATCTGTTAAAATGGGATAAACAAAAAACAGAAAAACGCATAGCTGAACTGATGGAAAAACTCCATCTGGATGCAACTTACTTAAAAGCCTATCCCAACGAACTAAGCGGCGGTCAGCAGCAACGGATAGGCCTCGCAAGGGCGCTGGTATCCGATCCGCCGGTTTTACTGATGGATGAGCCTTTCGGCGCGTTGGATAATGTTACCCGTTCAAAAATTCACGCCGAGTTTAAAGCTCTTGATGAATTGAAACGCAAAACCATTATCATGGTAACCCACGATGTGCAGGAAGCTTTTGAGTTAGGTGACAGGATCTGTCTGATGGATAAAGGCCGGATCATTCAATCCGGTACACCTGCTGATCTCCTTTTTAATCCGGTTAATGATTTTGTAAAGGAGTTTTTGAAGGAACAAAGACTTCTGCTGGAATTAAAAACAATTACAGTTAAATCGCTTTGGCATTTACTCCCTTCAAATGAAGAAATAAAAGGGTCTGGATCCGGAATACTGGTTGGCTCCAAAAGTGATTTATGGGTGACCCTGGAAAGAGCTACAATTTTGAAACCTCATCACCTTCATATAATAGATATTGAGGATAAAGAAGCGAAGACTGTATCTTTTGAATCTTTGATGTCGGCCTTTTATCAATATAAGAAAGAGAGCGGCCATGAATGAGCAGCAGCAAACTTTATGGCAGTTTATGCAGCAGCAATCGGGCAAATTGCAAGAGCAAACTTTGCAGCACATTGGCTTAACGTTTATTTCGTTATGCATTGCCGTGCTGGTGGGTTTGCCGCTGGGGATCCTTATCTCCCGTAAAAAACAATTATCGGGCATTGTTTTGGGGATTGCCGGTGTGCTGCAAACTATCCCGAGTATAGCTTTATTGGGTTTTATGATCCCGTTACTGGGTATTGGCCCCAAGCCTGCTATTGTAGCTTTGTTATTATACGCCCTGTTACCAATCATCCGTAATACTTACACCGGAATTTTAGAAGTTGATGCCGCGGTTAAAGAGGCGGCGACAGCCATGGGAATGAGCAAATGGCAGATCTTGTTTAAGGTTGAACTGCCCTTGGCCATGCCGGTAATTTTCGCGGGCATCCGCACGGCTACGGTGATCAATGTAGGGGTGGCTACTTTGGCTTCGCTGATAGCGGCCGGCGGTTTGGGTGAGTTTATTTTCGGCGGGATTTCGTTAAATAACACGAACATGATACTGGCGGGCGCTATCCCTTCAGCATTGCTGGCTGTTATTTTTGATGTGCTTTTATCGCTGGTGCAAAAAGTTAGCTTTAAAAAAATAAAAAAAGCACTGTATGTGCTACCTGTTTTACTGGTACTGCTTTGCCTGTTTTATCTTATCCCCGCAAAATCAAAAGGGAAACTTACCGCTGGTTTTACACCCGAATTTATGGGGAGGCAGGATGGCGATCTTGGCCTCAGGAGCAAGTATGGGCTGAAGATCCACACCATCGTGATCAGCGATGCAGTAATGTACAAGGCAGCCTTTGAAAAACAATTAGATGTGATCAGCGGATACTCCACTGATGGTCGTTTGAAAGCTTACAATTTGGTGGTTTTGGATGATGATAAACACATTTTTCCGCCTTATTATGCCGCGCCGATTGTGCGCGATGATGCCCTGAAAAAATTTCCTGACCTTGAAAAGACATTAAACCTACTCTCCGGAAAAATAAATGATTCGGTAATGACCGATTTAAATTACCGCACCGACTATCTTCACCAAAGCCCCGAGCGGGTGGCTAAAGACTTTCTGGTGGCACATAAATTGTGGCGTGTCGAACGCGGAGGGAATGATGGCGTGGTGCGCATCGGCTCAAAAATTTTTGGCGAGCAATACATACTGGCCAACATGTACAGCATGCTGATAAAGGGTTATACGGATCATGATGTATCAACCAAAACGGGCTTGGGTGGCACCAAGATCTGTTTTGATGCCATGACCAATAACCAGATTGATTTTTACTCGGAATACACCGGTACCGGACTGCTGGCCATATTACAGGCATCGCCCAAAACGGTTAACGAGGTAACAAAAAATAAAGACAGCACATATAACTATGTGCAGCAACAATTTGAAAAGCAATACCAGATAAAATGGCTTAAGCCTATTGGTTTTAACAACGCCTACGCTTTAATGATGCGACAGGAACAGGCAAATAAATTAGGAGTTAAAACAATTTCAAACTTAAAGAAGTATTTAGATAGTAAGTAACATAAATGGACTTAATAACACGTTACCAGGAGGTGCGCCGGCGTACCGAAAAAATTTGTTCGTACCTGCAAACCGAAGATTACGTGGTGCAGCCTGTGGTAGATGTTAGTCCGCCTAAGTGGCATATTGGCCATGTTACCTGGTTTTTTGAAACGTTTATCCTAAAACCTTACTTTATGGGTTACGAGGAGTATAACCCGGATTATAATTACGTTTTTAACAGCTATTACGAAACCGTTGGTAACCGGGTGATCCGTACGGATAGGGGTAACCTGAGCCGCCCTACGGTTATTGAAATTTACAGCTACCGTAAATATGTAGATGAGGCTATGGCGAATTTTCTTCGTGGCGAAATCAGTAATGATGTTAAAGAGTTGATGGTGCTTGGTTTTAATCACGAAGAACAGCATCAGGAACTATTGATGACTGATATTAAATATATTCTTGGTCATAATCCACTGTTCCCTGCTTACAATCCGGAGTATTCAGCGCCTCATTTTGAAGAATCCGCTGCAGATAGTTTTATCAAAATGGATGAAGGTATTTACGAGATAGGTTTTAACGGCGAGGGATTCAGCTTTGATAACGAGCTGAACCGCCATAAAGTATACCTTAACGCTTACGAAATAAGCCCTAAACTGGTAACCAATGCCGAATATCTGGAATTTATTAACAGCGGTGGATATCACGATTTCCGCCACTGGCATGCCGAAGGATGGGATTGGATAAACACCAACAAGGTTGAAGCACCGCTGTACTGGCACAATATTGATGGCGAATGGCATAATTACACGTACCACGGACTTGAACAATTACATTTAAAAGCCCCGGTAACGCATGTCAGCTATTTTGAGGCTTATGCATTCGCCTCATGGAAAGGCCTGCGCCTGCCTACCGAGTTTGAGTGGGAGGCCGCGGCAACCCAATTTTACTGGGGCCAACGTTGGGAATGGACCGAAAGTTCGTACCTGCCATACCCAGGTTTTGCCAAAGCGCCGGGTGCAATTGGTGAATATAATGGTAAATTTATGGTTAACCAGAAAGTATTGCGCGGAGCATCGGAAGTTACGCCGCCGGGGCATAGTCGCATCACATACCGCAACTTTTTTCAAACAAACTTACGCTGGCAGTTTACTGGCATCAGGCTTGCAAAATAAACCGGCATCAAACCACCACCTATGAACCAAGTTACTACAGAAGAAAAAGTGAGTTGTACTATTAGTGAAGAGAACAGGCAGTTTTATGCCGATGTTATAGCCGGGCTAAAATCAGAACCCAAGCACCTCGATTCGAAATATTTTTATGATGCCAACGGCGATAAGCTGTTCCAGGAGCTCATGAACTGCCCTGAATATTACCCAACCAATTGCGAGCTGGAGATCTTTTCGGAAAAAACAGCCGAGATCTGCGACGCGCTGATTGCCGATGGCGATGCGTTCGACTTGATTGAACTGGGTGCCGGTGATGCCACCAAATCAAGTTATCTCCTTAAATACTTGTTAGATAAAAAGGCCGATTTTACTTATCTGCCTATCGATATATCTGATAATGTAATATCATACCTCAACATTACTTTACCTGTTACCCTGCCCGGAATAAAAATAACCGGCCTTAATGGCGAGTATTTCCAGATGTTGAAGAAAGCGGCCGCCATTTCGCCACGGCGCAAAGTGGTGTTGTTTTTAGGATCGAACATAGGCAATATGCCCATCAACGATGCTATTGAATTTTGTCGCGAACTGCGTGGCAACCTATCCGAAGGCGATATGGTGTTGATAGGCATGGATCTGAAAAAAGATCCACGTGTTATCCTCGCGGCCTATAACGATAAAGACGGCATCACCCGCGAGTTTAACCTCAACCTGCTGCGCCGCATAAACCGCGAGCTGCATGCCGATTTTAAGGTAGATCAGTTTGAGCACTACCCAACCTACGATCCCGAAACAGGCGCATGCAAAAGTTACCTCATCAGTCTGCAAGACCAGGAAGTAATGATAGGCCACGAAAAGGTTAACTTCAAAAAGGACGAATACGTTTACATGGAGATCTCACAAAAGTTCACCATTATGCAAACCGATCAGATTGCCGTTAACACGGGCTTTCAGCCAATAGGCCAGTTTTTTGATACGAAGAAATGGTTTATTGATGCGGTTTGGGTGGCGGCATAACCATTGATGCTTTTTTGATTACGTTGATTTCGCTGATGTTGTCTGAATCAGAATTTTAGAATATACAGAATGCTAAGCAAATTCGATAAATTCCTATAATTCCCCCAAATTCGAGTTCTGACAAAAGAAAAAATCAACGTAATCATCTTAATCAACGGTTCATAGCACCTTCGGGTTCAACTCCGAATCAATCACACCGCCAATAGGTTTCCCCATCAGCCATTTATGATGGTCGCTCTTCTGCCAATCATTTTTATAGGGCGTAATTCTTGCGCCATCGGCCACATAAATAATCGTCATGATCTCGCGCATTTTATCCGAATTATTACCGGGGGCATTGTGAATAGTAAAACCCCGGTGCCAGGTGGCATCGCCGGCCTGCATAGTTCGGGCGCGGGTTATTTCAAAACCTCTTCCTTTCACGTATTCATCGAATGCCGACTCCGACTCATCTGAAATTTCTGTATTAAATATAGCGCCGTTCCTGTCCGATCCGGAGGCGAAAGTGAGCATTCCCATATCTACATCAATATCCACCAGTGGCATCCACAACGTTACGGTGTTGTGGGTATCAATAGGCCAGTAATATTGATCTTGGTGCCAGGGGGTAGGGCCACCTCCGGGCTCTTTAAACAGGGCCTGATCGTGGTAAATGCGCACGTTTTCAACACCCATCAGGTCGGCGGCTATTTTGGCGAGGCGTTTGGCCATTACAAAAGTTTTTACATCCTCATCTACTTGCCACAGGTTCATGATCTGTAAAAAAGCTTTGCCATAAGTATCGCGGTCTGCCAATTGGCGTTTTTCGGTGTTGTAGCGGTCGGCGGCGCCAACAATTACCGGGCGATAGGCATTAATTTCTTCTTTTGTAAGCACTTCTTTCACAAGGGTATGGCCTTTTTCACGAAATTCATTAATATTGTGGTTGGATAATTTTATAAAGTTATCAAGCGGTGGTAGATGAGCGATCTGTGCATTCATGATTTTTAGGTTTATATCTCAAAGTAAGCTTATCTTTAAATGAAAAAAAATGAAATGAATGGTGCATTTATGGGTGATTTTATCCGTAATTTAAATTAATATTATTTTTACGCTAAAATATGCAATGATAAAAGCCTCGTACGAAGTTCTTCAGCCCGCCAACACCCAATCGTTTCTTATTCGTAAGTTCGATAAACTGGCATTTGATGCTCCTTATCATTTTCATGAGGAGTATGAGCTTACCTGCGTTGTAAGCGGTAGCGGTAAGCGCTACGTAGGCAGCCACATGGAAGATTTTGCCTCCGGCGACCTGGTGCTGCTTGGCCCAAACCTGCCACACTGCTGGAAACTGGAATCGAACGAGCAAAACCTTCGTTCGGCCAGCGCTGTAGTGATCCAGTTTAATGATGCTTTTTTAGGTGAGGATTTTTTCAACAAGTTCGAACTGCAACTCATCAAAAAACTGTTTCAACAAGCGGGTTGCGGGGTTGCTTTTCGCGGGGAGATAGCTAAAGAAGTAAACCAGATGTTATTGAATTTGGTTGAAGAAAAAAGCAATTTCAGGATCTTGATAGGTTTATTGGAGATTTTGCACCGCCTGGCCTCATCCGAAGATTATGCCCTGCTTGATCAGCACCGTATTGTTGCTGAGCGTTCCATTACCGAGCGTGAACGTATTAACCCGGTGTTTGCTTATCTGGTTGAGAATTTCCGTAAGCAGGTATCGTTAGATAAGGCGGCAAGTATTGCCAATATGACGCCCAACGCGTTTTGCAAGTACTTTAAAAAGGTTACCCGTAAAACATTTATGGAAACCATTATCGAGTACCGCTTAAACTATGCCATACAACAACTGGTGCAAACGGATAAGCCGATATCAGAGATCTCGTACGAAAGTGGTTTTGGAGATGTATCGCACTTTTACAAAATGTTTAAGGCCAAAATGAATTTAAGTCCGTTAAACTATCGTAAAAGGTTTGTGCGCAATTTGGCTGGCGATAAAAAGCTATCGGCTTAGTTTACGTTGATAATGCCGCGTTTAATGGCATAAATTACCAGCCCTACTAAATTTTTTGATCCTGTTTTTTCGAATAATCTCGCCCGGTATCCCTCAACCGTGCGTACGCTCAGAAAAATTTTATCGGCAATTTCCTGGTTCGAGCATTCCTGGCAAACCAGCTTGAGCACTTCTATTTCGCGTTCGTTAAGGTCGGTTTTGTTGCTGGCCGCACTTTCGGATGGATCGTTGCCTACCAGTTGTTTAATGAGGGTAATAGATAAGTGCTCGTTAAAATAAAAGCCTTTACTGTAAACAGTTGATACAGCTTCAATGATCTCTTCCGGCTCGGCATTTTTAAGCAGGTAGCCCGATGCGCCGGCCTTCATCATATCAACAATATACTTATCCTCGTTAAACATGGATAGGGCAAGGATCTTGATATCCTTAAAGTGCTGGTGCACATGGGTAGCGGTTTGGATGCCGTCCATCTCGGGCATTTTGATATCCATCAGGATAACATCCGGCGTTTTGGTGGCCAGCAAACCAACAAGCTCTTTTCCGTTTGACGCTTCGAGTATAATTTCAAAATCCTCGCATTCTTCAAGCGTAGCTTTTAAACCATTTCTGAAAATTTTATGGTCGTCTACTATACCTAATTTGATAGGGCCCATTGCTTACTTTAAAAAATCAAATAATCAATAAATATAGGCTATTGATTTTAACTATACTACTTTTAATTTAATGATGGTGATAGCTCCGCTTTGAGCCTTGCTGTATGTATTGATTTCACCGTTAATGAGTTGCACGCGGCTTTGTAGGTTTTTAAGGCCGAAGCCGTGCTTTACATCCGTCATGTCAAACCCCTTGCCGTTATCCTTAAACTCCATCACCAGGTAACCGGCATCCATGCTAATGGTAAGGTTGATCAAGGTTGCTTCCGAATGTTTGATGGCATTGCCAAACAGTTCCTGCGCTATGCGGTACAAGGCCAGCTCAATTTCGTGCGGGAAACGTTTATCGGTAATATTTTTGGTGTACTTAACCTTGATATGCGTGTTTTGCTCAACTTTATTACACAAAGCTTCTATAGCTGCCAGTAAACCATAATCAGTAAGGATAGGCGGCAACACATTCTGGATGATATTCCTGATCTCCTGGATACATTCATCGGCCAGTTTGCGGGTATCCATCAACAGCGGCTGGGTAACTTCGTTTACACAATTTTTATCCAGCCGGTGCAGGTTCAGTTTAATAGCCGAAAGCACCTGGCCAACACTATCGTGCAGATCTTCGGCCAGGCGCTTGCGTTCACTTTCCTGGGTTTCAAACACGGCGTTCATCAGGTCAATTTGCCGGGCGTCGTGCAGTGCACGTACCTCGGCCTGGTTTTTAAGCATTCTTCGCTGGTAAATAATTACGAAGAAGAATAGGAAAATGATTAGTACAACAACCACCAATGTCCCGATGATGAGGACGGGGATTAGGCCGTTTTGGGTTACTTGTAAAAGGGGATTGTTGTACATAAATGATAGCTCAAAACTTTATAAGGGCTTTTATCCATCCGTATTTTGTGGCTTACAAAGCAAGGCTACGGTGTATATTAGGTTTGTAATAATATTTGTTATGCTAAATATAACGTAATAATCTGGTTTGTCCTTATCTGGTATCCTGCTAAAAAGCATAAATAAAAAAATATTCACCGCCGAGTAAAATAATACGCCAGAGTTAAACCAGAACAAGCCTTGTTTTTCAATATGAACAAAGGTTTGCGGATTTAAAAGTTGGTAAAAGTAACTCAGTGAAAGTATGATCAGCAGCAGGCTTGAAGCCGTGTTTGATACCGATGGGTATTCGAGCGGGTGTCGTGCATAAAACAATACAATACTCATGGTTGCGATAGCCAGAACCAGTGTTATTATTTTTAAAACTGAATTGCGAAATAGGTTATAGTAAATAAGACTGAAAAATATGATGCTGATCGTTACAAATATATGAAGTACTGGATTGGTGTTTAAAGGATGGCCTGTATTGGGCTTAAAGTGATAAGAAAGCCACATAGACCAGTCAAACACAGTTGATATTAATAAGAACAATGCTAATAATCTCATTAATTTATCTAAACGCTTGTAATTATATGCGGCAGCCAATACCGGGGATAGGCCGGATATCACCGATATGTTCATCAATAATACGCTTACAAGCATGAGGTAGATAGTTAAATATTAATCTTTTGTCAATACGTTTTGCGGACAACCAGCTGTTCCTGGGCAAGGCACAGCTTGCTCGCCAACAATATTTTGTTTTTCGGCTTTCATTAACTTGAAAGTTTGAGCACCTGCAGGCGGGGTAGCCTCTGCAACTTTATTATCATCAGGCAATTGATCTTCACCATCAGCGGTTACTCCGGTAATGATAAAATGCTGCTGACCGCGCACATCTGCAATAGCATGTAACAGGAAATTACTTATGGAAACCCAAAACTTTTGCCACCCATTTAACTTTTGATCGTTTGCATAATAAATGCGGATTCCCATACAGCCATCCTGACTTAGTATGGTATTTAATATTTCCTGACCGAAAAATTGAGAAATGATATCCTTAGGGTTACGGTGCCTGTGATTCTTTGTCCATTCGGCGGCGATGTTAATGTCAATTGGTGCGCCTTCCTGGCCGGTGATAGGTGATGATGGTCGTCTGTCTTGTGTTTCCATTGAAAATAGATAATAAGGATGTTTAGTTTTTATATAAAACTAAGGCTAATACGTAACTATTTCAATTTCGATACAGAGCGAATAATTAGGCTGTTCGGTTTTTTATTTAATTAACTTATTGATTATTAGTAATTTGATTTTGTTTAGGGGTTAATTAACCTACTCTTAATACGTATTTTTACGTAACAGAAACTGTAATCTTACGTGTATATAAAAAAGCTTCTTTTAAGTGTTTTTAGCTTTAAGGCCTACCGCTTTCGTTATTGTAAAAAATGTTTTTAATTAATATTAAAATATGAAATGTATTTATTAAATTGCTTTTAATATTAAGCCACTGACCTCCTAAAACCTAAAATGTGATAGCAAAGCGTTTTTCCCGGAAGGAGAGGCGCTTTTTTATTTCCCTTTTTCTTCCAATCCGTAGTTATACGCAGTCCAACTTTCTAAAATTACGCTAATACATTGCGTACAACCACAGGCTATAATAGCGTATTGGCAACCTTGTTTACCGACCGCTTTAACCCAAACTTTGACTTGACCGGTAAGCCACACCTTAACCATACCGGGCGGAGTATGCTGAAAATCCAACATCAAAGAGTAAGCCAGTACAAAAAATCTAACCAAAAAACCTATGAATTACATTATTAAAGGAAACCTACGCGGTTTATTATGTTCGGACTGCGAACTGCCTGTTGCGGGCACATCGGTAAAAGTTTACAAACCTGCCGACCAGCAAAATGAAACCCGCCTCGCCGTTGCCGATCCTAAGCAAACCTTTCACCTGGTAACTGATGATGAACTAAAAACTAAAGAACGCCTGTTCATAGTTCAGGCCGATGTGCAGGAAAACGGCGATTTCAGCATCGAAATAGATGGCGCTAAAACTGGTTACGAAGGAGGAAGTGTAGATGTTGATTGGTATTGCGGCAACGAACCATTCAAAATTCCGTTGCCAAAAAAGGGCCCGGTACTGCAGTTCCATATTACCACGCTGCAGCCGCTTTATAAAAGCACACAGGAAAACGCGCAATACGCCAGGTTTGATTACCGGATAGACCCAAAATGGTTTTGCCGTATCTTAACCCTGTTGGATATTTGGGTGGTTTGTGGATATGTTACTGATTGCGAAACTAAAAAGCCGATAGCCGGTGTTAAAGTGTTTGCTTACGATGTTGATTTGCTGCAGGATGATTATTTAGGCAATGCCTATACCGATAGCACAGGAAAGTTCACCATTGTATATCCGGGAGATAATTTCAGGAAAACCCTGCTACCATGGTTGAATGTGGAATGGCCAGCCGGTCCGGATTATTATTTTAGGGTTGAAAGTTCATCGGGCAATGTTCTGCTGGCCGAAGACCGCACCCGTGGCCGTCAAAACGATCGCCACAATGCCAATAACTGTTTCTGTGTGAAACTTTGTATTAAAGATGGCGGCATCCTTACCAGCGATACACCATGGTTTACATCGGTTGGCAATTTCAGTATTACATCAGATATTGACGGAAGCGGCAAAACGCTCATCAGCAAATTTGGCGCAGGTGGCACAGGCTATGGATTCTTCAGTTCGGTGAAGTTAGGGGGCTATGCCACTAAAAAAGTACCTACGGCGCCCGCAAGCGTGCTTTATTACCGCTTTTTATTCTCTACCGATAATGTGAACTACAGCCCGGTTACTACCGCACAAATGGAAGCTACTGCGCTTAAGGTTGCCACCCGCCAAATTACCTGGAATGGTACTACCGCTTTTCAGAATGTGGTGATAGATATTAACCAACCAGCATCAGTACCGGATAGCGTACTGGCCGATAATTACCCTAACCCGATCCCCGATCATGTGCTGCACCCTGATGCCAATGGTTGGGTGCGGGTAGATCAGCCTGCATTGGATAATGGCTTTTACGGTTCGCTGTTCTATCTAAACACCGCTACCATAGTTGGCGGCGGAGATGCCAGCACCGGATTGACGCCAGGTTTAGCTGTACCGGCTGCTGATCAGAAAAACGGCAAAATGATCTACATTAAATTCCAAACCACCGATGATCCGGCTAATGCCGCATCGCCAAACCTGAACACGCAATCGCTCATAGGCCAGATCTATGTAAATAACTGGAACGAAGTAAACCTGCTGAAACTGGAAGAGCTTTTTGCCGGAGGAGGAAGTGGCTGTACCCCGGTAAACGCCAGCGCTCATGCCGATTATACGGTTGATCATGAACTGATAGCAAGTTGGGCTTTGGGTGTATGGTCTAACGCTACAGCAACTATTACAGGCTTGCCAAGCGGGGCAACCCCACGTGGCGACGCTAAAAAGTTTGATATGGCTGCACCCGCGCCTTTTGTTTTAACCCCGCCTTTTAGCGCATGGCCCTCATGCGCCTATAGCCTAACCCTTACAACTTATCGCAAATTAACCACCGGCGAAGTTAACGATCAGGGTAAAACGAACCAGGTTATTTTTTGCAAATAACCTGCATGTGGAAGGGAGAACGGTACCGCGTTTGGCGGTGCCGTTTTGTGTTTTATTACTGCCCTGTCATTGCGAGTAAATAAAAGCGGTCGCCTCTGAACGATTATATGACATCAGGCGGGTCGGCCTGTCACCCTGAGCTTGTCGAAGGGTCGCGCGCAGAAGCCCCGCCCACCATACTTCGACAAGCTCAGCATGACACCCATTTTTAAACATGTCATGGGTAGGCACGAAGCAATCGCGAACAGTACAGGGCGGACCTGCCTCCGTGCGATTGCTTCGTACCTCGATTTCTATGATCTAAGCAACTAATTTGAGATAATTTTTTTCATATTTCCGATTTTGGTTCACGCAGGATAAAATACGCTGTACCAGTTTGTTTCTGACAGCGTTTAAAACGCTCATTTTATTCTTTTTTTCAATGTTTACTTTTCTTTCGTAATAAGCCCTTAATTCATCGTTGTATTGAATAGCTACCAGTGCAGCCATATGCAAGAGCGTCTTTACTTTTTTATTAGCCATATGTGAAACCCGACCTTTGCCCTTGAACACTCCGGACTCTTCCAGATAAGGTACGAGGCCCGCGTAGCAGGCATATGAACTCGCATTGTTAATATCTTTAAACTCGTTGGTCGTTACGATCAATTGTATCGCTGTAACCTTGCCGATACCTACTACAGAAGTAACCAGGGTGAATAAACGCTTTAGCTCCGGGTCAGCGTTAACGATATTCATGATCTCTTTTTCTACAGCTTCTAAGCTGGCCTCAATACCATTAAGGGCCTTATTACAGAGGTTGGTGTTTTGTTTAGCAGCTTTCTTTTTAACAAAGCTGCCATATTCCTTAAGTGGTATTTTGAGTATTTTCTTTGTTTTTATCAACCTTGAGCGGGTAGATGATAAATGGGCCAGTTGCTGAACCTCTTCCCTCCTGGGGGACCACAGGCGTAACTCTTCCCTGCTTTTATAAGCGTAGGTAGCTATCCGCATAGAATCTACCTTGTCATTCTTGCCACGAAGATTACCAAGTGACTTTTTGATCTGGCTTGCTGCTTCCAGACAAATGTTTGCCTTCTTCTTATATAAGCAGGATAATAAGTGATTACTGTAGATGCCGGTGTGCTCAAGGCAAAAGATGGCCTTGTTCATCGCAAAGCCCTTTAGCTTGCTAAGCTCCTTTAATAGGGCATAGATCGCATCCGGATCATTGATTATTTCCTTGTGGAAAAGAAACGTTTTACCCTGTTGAACCGAAAAATCGAGTTCATTCTTTGATACATCGATACCGATGAAAAATTCAAATTCCATACCTTTGTGCTGTTTATGTAAGTAAACAGTTAACGGTTTCAAACCACATCAATACCTTACTAATGAGCCTTCCAAACTCTAATTTCTATTTGATGTCTCAGTTTAAAACAAACGGTAAGGGGTTCAATCGAGGTATAGGCCTTAATGCCTGGCAATGACGATAACGCACCCTTACCGTTGTTAACTTTTTCCACAAAATACAAGGTTATTAACAAAGAAAAAGAAGCAAAAAGAAAGCTTCAACAATAATAATAACCTCTATTATTTTGTTGAAGCTAATCTAAAGGCAATGACGTTTTGGGGAGAAGCATGGAGTGCTACTAAAATATCGCCTCAGCAATCCTTTTAGTTGGCCCTGCGTTGCTCATGGTATAAAAATGCAGTACCGGAGCACCAAAAGCGATCAATTCTTTACACTGATTGATCATCCATTCAATACCAACCTCTTTAACCGCTTTTTCATTATCACAAGCGTGGATAGCATCAGTCAAATCTTCAGGAAGATCGATATGGAATGTTTTTGATAGCGTAACTAATTGTTTTGACGATGTTATTGGTTTCAGTCCCGGAATAATAGGAACTGTGATGCCATTAGCACGGCAACCGTTCACAAACTCTTTGTATTTATCGATATCAAAAAACATTTGGGTTACTATGAACTGAGCACCCATTTCAACCTTTTGTTTCAGGTATTTGAAATCGGTTTTTAGGTTAGGGGCCTCAAAGTGTTTTTCGGGATAACCGGCTACACCCACGCAGAAGTTTGTTTTAGCTGTATTGCCATGATCTTCGTGCAGGTAAATGCCGTTGTTAAGGTTTACTACCTGTTGCAATAGCTCGGTTGCATAGCAATGGCCATTGGGGGTAGGTACAAATGATGAATCGCCAAGGCGGGCATCACCGCGTAATACCAGTACGTTTTCGATACCTAAAAACTCCAGCTCGATGAGGGCGTTCTCGGTTTCATCTTTAGTAAAACCGCCGCAAAGCAGGTGAGGTACGGTATCAACCTTGTACTTGTTCATAATAG
Source organism: Mucilaginibacter sp. CAU 1740 (assembly GCF_039839285.1). Classification (NCBI taxonomy): domain Bacteria; kingdom Pseudomonadati; phylum Bacteroidota; class Sphingobacteriia; order Sphingobacteriales; family Sphingobacteriaceae; genus Mucilaginibacter; species Mucilaginibacter sp. CAU 1740. The sequence goes on from NZ_JBDOQS010000001.1 coordinate 367,282, forward strand.
CCGCGCAAATGGCAATGGTACCAGGGCGCTTGCGGTATGATAATTTTTCGAGCAGACCGCTTGGATGCTGTTTGTAAATAAAATCTTCGCGCAGGGTGGTCACATCAATAAACGGAGGTTTAAACTCCATCAGCGGATCGATGGCGTTATAAATGCCCTGGATGCTTTGCCCCTTTAAAGGCGGGATCAATTCGAACGAAAAAAGTGTTTTGCCGTTAGCGTTTGCTATATGTTCAGGTATTTTCATTAGCCCCCTAACCCCCTAAAGGGGGAATTTTTTATTTAAGTTTTATAATATACTTTTTTAATTCCCCTCTTGAGAGGGGGCGCGGTGGAGATGTGTATTGGGAGGGGGGTGTTATACGACGTTCATTGTCGCTTGACTAACACACCCCTCCACCCCTCTCGAGAGGGGAATCGCACATTCCCTACGCTTTTTGTTGCCTTCCTTCTTACTCCCCCTTTAGGGGGCCGGGGGGCTAATAATTAATATTCGGCCCTAACCAGCGTTCAACATCTTCAAGCGGCATATTCTTACGCAGCGCATAATCCTCCACCTGATCTTTGCTGATCTTACCCAAACCAAAATACCTTGCCTGCGGATGCGCGAAGTAGAAGCCGCTTACAGAGGCAGCAGGCAACATGGCCAGGCTCTCGGTTAGTTGCATGTGCGCGTTATCTTCTGCTTTTAACAGTTCAAACAACGTGGTTTTTTCGGTATGATCCGGACAGGCTGGATAGCCCGGTGCCGGACGGATGCCTTGGTATTGTTCTTTGATCAGATCAACGTTGCTCAGTTGCTCGTCTTTCGCGTAGCCCCAGTATTCTTTACGTACCAGTTCGTGCATTTTTTCGGCGAAAGCTTCGGCAAGGCGGTCGGCGAGGGCTTTGGCCATGATGCTGTTGTAGTCGTCATGGTCGGCCTCAAATTCGGCAACCAGCTCATCGCAGCCTAAACCTGTGGTTACCGCGAAGCCGCCGAAGTAATCAGGTACACCGCTTTCTTTTGGCGCGATGAAATCTGACAGAGCGTAGTATGGATCGTTCTTCACCTTTTCGGCCTGTTGGCGTAGGGTGTGGATGCGGTTTAACACCGTGGTGCGACTTTCGTCGGTGTATAGTTCAATATCATCACCTACGGCATTGGCCGGCCAGAAGCCGATTACGCCACGGGCGGTTAACAGTTTGTCTTTAACAATGCGCTTCATTAGTTCCTGCGCGTCATCAAACAGCTTTTTGGCTTCAACCCCTACAAACTTATCATCAAATATTTTTGGATAGCTGCCGCGGAGTTCCCAGGTATGGAAAAACGGTGTCCAATCAATATAAGGGAGCAGTTCTTCCAGCGGGTAGTTCTCGATAACTTTAGTACCGGTGAAAATAGGCTTCGGGGCAACATCCCCATCCAGGCTGATCTGGAATTTGCCTGCACGGGCTTCTTCGATAGTTACAAAACGCTTGTCAGATTTTTTGTTGGCATGTGCCTCGCGGGCTTTGGCGTATTCATCCTTAATGCCCTGGATGTAAGCATTACGATTATCCTTGCTCATCAGGCTGCTGCACACCGTAACACTGCGTGAAGCGTCCAGTACGTGGATAGCCGCGCCCGAATATTGCGGAGCGACTTTTACCGCAGCGTGAATACGGGATGTTGTAGCACCACCAATAATAAGCGGAATTGTAAATCCTTCGCGTTCCATCTCTTTGGCAAAATGCACCATCTCATCAAGCGACGGAGTGATCAAGCCGCTTAGCCCGATAATATCTACCTGTTGTTTTTTAGCTTCTTCAATAATGCGTTGCGCAGGTACCATTACCCCAAGGTCAATCACCTCGAAGTTGTTACAGGCCAGTACCACACCAACTATATTTTTACCAATATCATGCACGTCGCCTTTTACGGTGGCCATTAAAACCTTACCGGCGTTGGCACGCTGATCTGCATTGGCGTTGTTTTTTTTCTCTTCTTCAATAAATGGCAGGAGGTAAGCCACGGCCTTTTTCATTACCCGGGCCGATTTTACTACCTGCGGAAGGAACATTTTACCGGCGCCGAATAAGTCACCTACAATGTTCATCCCATCCATCAGCGGGCCTTCAATTACCTCCAATGGTTTACTATAGGCCTGGCGTGCTTCTTCCACATCGTTATCAAGGTATTCAACAATACCTTTTACCAGCGAGTGGGAGAGGCGCTCCTGAACGGTGCCTTTGCGCCATTCTTCGTCGCGTACTACCTCTTTGCCTTTACTTTTAATGGTATCTGCAAATTCAACCAAACGCTCGGTGGCATCCTCACGGCGGTTTAATAATACATCTTCTACCAGTTCTAACAGGTTTTTAGGGATTTGCTCGTAAACCTCCAGCATCCCCGCGTTTACAATACCCATATCCATACCGGCCTGAATAGCATGGTATAAAAACGCTGAGTGCATAGCCTCGCGCACGGTATTGTTACCCCTAAAGGAGAAGGAAATATTACTTACACCACCGCTCACTTTAGCATGCGGCAGGTTTTGCTTGATCCAGCGGGTTGCCTCGATAAAATCAACCGCGTAGTTGTTATGCTCTTCCAAGCCGGTGGCTACGGTGAGGATGTTGGGATCGAAAATGATATCCTGCGGGGGGAAGCCCACTTCGTTTACCAATATATCGTACGATCTTTTACAGATCTCTATCCGGCGTTCCAGTGAATCAGCCTGGCCGGTTTCGTCAAAAGCCATTACTACGGTGGCTGCACCGTAGCTTAATATTTTGGAGGCATGTTCTTTAAACTTTTCTTCGCCCTCTTTCAGGGAGATAGAGTTTACAATGCCTTTTCCCTGTACGCATTTCAAACCAGCCTCGATCACCGTCCATTTAGAGGAATCGATCATGATGGGCAGTTTGGCAATATCAGGCTCGGAAGCTACGAGGTTCAGGAATTTTACCATCACCGCTTCAGAGTCGATCATGCCCTCATCCATGTTGATATCGATAACCTGGGCACCACCTTCAACCTGTTGCAGGGCAACAGATAGGGCAGCCTCATAATCCTCGGCCAAAATCAATTTCGAAAATTTAGGCGAACCGGTAATATTGGTACGCTCGCCTACGTTCACGAAAATACTTTCGGGTTTTATAGTAACCGATTCCAAGCCGCTCAGTCGCATATCCGGCTCAATTTGAGGGATAGGGCGGGGCGGGAAGGCGGCAGCTTTATCGGCAATGCATTTAATGTGATCGGGCGTGGTGCCGCAGCAGCCGCCGACAATGTTTACCAGTCCGGCTTTGATAAAATCATCAACCTGGTGGGCGGTTTCGTGCGGGGTTTCGTCGTATTGACCAAACTCGTTCGGTAAGCCGGCGTTTGGATAGGCTGAGATATATACGCCCGCTTTTTCAGAAAGCTCGGCTAAGTGAGGGCGCATTTCACGTGCACCCAAAGCACAGTTTAAACCTACCGAAAGCAAGTTGGCATGGCTTATCGAGTTCCAGAAAGCCTCAACCGTTTGGCCCGAAAGGGTACGGCCCGAGGCATCTGTAATAGTACCCGAAATCATGATGCCGCCCGAATCCCTGAAAGCAGGAAAATCCTTACCGGCAGCTTTACATTCGTTTTCGTAACGTTTGATGGCGAACAGGGCCGCTTTGGCGTTCAGCGTATCAAAGATGGTTTCAACCAATAACAGGTGCGAACCGCCATCAACCAAACCCCTAACCTGATCATAGTATGCATCGGCCAGATCATCAAACGTAACGGCACGATATCCGGGATCATTAACATCAGGCGATAAAGATGCAGTACGGTTTGTTGGCCCGATAGCACCGGCAACAAAGCGTGGCTTATCGGGGTTGCGTTGGGTGTATTCGTCGGCTACTTCGCGGGCAATGCGCGCGCCTTCGTAGCTTAGTTCGTAGGCAAGTTCTTCCAGCTTATAATCGGCAAGGGAAATTACCTGCGTGCTGAAGGTATTGGTTTCAATGATATCGGCCCCGGCGTCCAGGTATTCGGCATGGATGGCCTTGATAATATCCGGACGTGTAATGTTGAGCAGGTCATTATTCCCCTGTAAATCGCTATGATGATCGCGAAAACGCTCGCCACGAAAATCCTTCTCCGTGAGCTGGTACCGTTGTATCATGGTACCCATTGCTCCATCAATCACCAGGATGCGTTTCTGTAATTCTTTTCTAATGTCCATTTTTTGATTTCACCGATTTTTTATTTGATGATTTCACTGATTGGTTTGATTTTAAAGATTATTATGATTTGCCGACGTATTAAGCAAATAGCCGGTTAGTACATATCAAATCAGTGCAATTAAAAAATCATTGTAATCACAAATAAATAAAAAGCTTATCTCGAAAAGTCGGGTGTTGTTATGACTTTCGCTTATCTTTCCCAGTGCCGTTTGGCTGCTGAGTAGAATGTAGCACCTTGTGAAGCACAGGTTGCTAAGACATCGCAGGGTCTAATCCCTCCGTCTTTCTCCATAAGCACCGCAAAGTTGCGTAATAAAGTTGTCATTTGCAAGTGTATAACACAGCCCTAATATCACGGTTAAGCCACATTGTTAAACAAAAAAAGCCGCCTTTTTTGGAGGCAGCTTTTTGATTTGGTTTCTTGTTGAAATTATCTTCTTCTGCCGCCAAATAAGCGAAGGACAAACAGAACAGGTTGATGAAATCAAGGTATAAAGTTAACCCGCCCATCAGCGCCATTTTCTTGGCCGAAGCGTCGCCGTATTCAAGGCCAGCGCCAATGCGTTTTAATTTTTGAACATCATAAGCAGTTAAGCCGGTAAATACCGCAACGCCAAAGTAGCTGATGATATAGCCTATAGCTTCGCTGTTTAAAAACATGTTTACCAATGACGCGATAATGATGCCAATCAATAACATGATCAGGATGCCGCCAAAGTTGGTCAGATCCATCTGCGTTGTATAACCCGCTATCGCCATTACGCCGAATACCAGCGCTGATACGCCAAAAGCCAAAGAAACGCTTGATGAAGAATAAATCAATAGAAGGAAGCTAAGACTTACGCCCGTAGCCGCCGAATATGCAATGAATAAAAATGCCAAAACGGGGTAAGAAAGGCGATTTAATCCAAAGCTCATAAGTAATATGAAAGCTAATGGCAAAAATCTAACTATCATACCCAGGTTTGTTAAATGACCTGTGTTAAAATCAAATAATAAACTCCTTAAGGCAGGAGTACCTGCAAATAAAAACGCGCTAACGCCTGAAATGGCAAGCGCTACAAACATCCAGCTGAATACACCAGATAAAAATTTGCGTGAACCGACCTCTGATTGATCCCTAACTTCGATAACATTATCGTAGTTGTATTTTGAATCTTTAAATTCCATTTTATGTTAAAAATTATAGTACGAATATATGAATAAAAGGTGAATGTAAGGTGAAGAACAGGGGAAAGACTCAAGACTATTAGAATCAAGAGTCAAGAAAAAAGAGAAAGATTGACAACCTTGCCATCCCTCTTTTCTTGCTTCGTGACTCTTGATTTCCTGCCTCTATCTCCCTAATTTAGCCTTCTCATCAACTGCTCTTCCACTTTTTTGAAAACCTGTACAGGTTTTAACGCCCTCCAGCCCAAATTATCCAGCTCGCCACCAAAGTTGATGTAGTAATCGATGTTATTACGTTTAAACTCTTCTATCACATGTTCGCGGAAGTTAATACCGGCTATCCAGCCATCTTCCACATCCTGAAACCACTCTTCGTAATAGCAATCATCACTTGAGTGGAAATTGAGCACGTTTTCGCCAATCAGGATAAAATGGCTGATGCCGTTATCCACCATCAGGTCTAAAAGCTCGCGCTTAAGCAGCATGATGTCGTTGTTGATAGCATCGTTCCATTCGCCAATCAGCTCAATAATGGTATAGCCTTTATCATAATCGGCAAAAAGCACTTTTAAATAAAGGGTATTGGAGCCGAACGAATCCCATTGCGGGTGCAGCAGATAATTATAAACCTGCTTGTCAAATTCAAACTCGCTGTATTCTGTAGCGTAAAAAGGCGAATACTCATCTTCCGATGCTACGTAATCGTCTCTCCAGCGGTAATATGGTTCAATCTCGTGCATTGTTTTTATTCGATTTCAGATTTGCGGATGTGCGGATTATAGATGTGCAGATATGCAGATTTCAAATGTGTAAATGAAAGCATCCGCACATCAAAAATTTGCATATCTGCACATCTATAATCCGCACATCGAAACTATTTTTTAAAATAATGATCAACAGCGCTTCGTACGCTGCCGTATTGTTTCAGTAGCCCGGCTGCTTCTTCTTCACTTAGCCCGGTTTCGTTCATTACCATGTGTGTGCCCCTGTTCACTAATTTGTGGTTACTTAATTGCATATCAACCATTCTGTTTCCTTTAACCTTGCCAAGCTGGATCATTACGCTTGTGCTCAGCATATTTAAAACTAATTTTTGCGCGGTACCGGCCTTCATGCGGGTTGATCCGGTTAAAAACTCAGGACCGGTCACCACCTCAACCGGGTATTGCGCCACGCCCGCTACCGGGCTGCCGCTATTACAAACAATGCAGCCGGTAACAATATTGTGCTCATTCGCGGTTTTCAAGCCGCCGATAACGTAAGGTGTAGTGCCTGAAGCAGCTATGCCCACCACCACATCTTTATCATTAATATCATAAGCCTGCAGATCGGCCCAGGCTTGCACGGCATCATCCTCAGCAAACTCAACAGCTTTGCGGATAGCGCCATCTCCACCGGCTATCAATCCCACCACCATATCAAACGGAACACCAAAAGTTGGCGGACATTCCGAAGCATCAACCACACCTAAACGACCGCTGGTACCTGCGCCTATATAAAACAATCGACCGCCGGCTTTCATCCTTTTGGCAGTGATAGTAGCCAGGGCTTCTATCTGCGGCAGCGCTTTTTCAACAGCCAGCGGAACGGTTTTATCCTCATTATTAATGTTCTCTAAAATTTCCCTTACGGTTTGTTTTTCGAGGTTTTTATAGTGCGATTCCCTTTCGGTGGTGGTTTCCATAGGCTATTTTCAAATAATTTATAACAAAATTCGGTAAAAAACATCAAATGCAAGGGCGCAGGTAAAAATTATTGACACTGCAATTGTTAACTTTGTGTTATAACTATGAAGAGGACCGCGGGTGTAATTTTCCGGACAATGATCCTGCTATTATTGGGGATCCTGATAGGCTTAATGCTTAACAGGGATTTTGCTACCCATAATCTCGGTCTTTCACTTGCCAACAACAGCAAAATTTCAAAAGTACTGCAACTGGTTGAGCGTAATTATGTGGATACGGTTAACATTGATAGTATTGAAGGCGTATCTGTAAATAACCTGCTCCAAAACCTCGATCCCCATTCACTTTATTTGCCACCCCAACAGGCCGAATCTATCAACGAACGTTTAGACGGCGGCTTTAACGGAGTTGGTATTGAGTACCAGGTACTGCGCGATACGCTGGTTATTACCCAGGTATATGTGGGTGGCCCGGCACAGAAAGCCGGTTTGTTAGTCGGCAGCAAGGTGGTAAGTATAAACGGCGAAAGACTATCCGGGGCCAAACTCGTTACTACCAAGATCAGTAAAATTTTCAGAGGAAAGGGCGATGCCGCGTTAAAGCTTGGCGTGGTACTGCCACTCGGTAACAAGTTTCAAACGCTTGACATTAAACGCGGCCATGTTGACCTGAGCAGCGTTGACGCGGCTTATATGGCCGATGCTAAAACCGGCTATATCAAGATCAGCAAGTTTTCGGCCACTACCGACGTTGATTTCAGAAAGGCCTTAACCAACCTGAAGGTTGACGGTATGGATAAGCTAATGCTTGACCTGCGCGGCAATGGCGGCGGTTATCTTAACGCGGCAACCTCATTGGCCGATGAGTTTTTGACCGATAAGAAACTAATAGTTTATACCAAAGGCATCCACGAGCCACGTACCGATTATTTTGCTACCGATTCGGGCATGTTTCAAAACGGTAAAGTTGTTGTATTGATAGATGAATATTCGGCCTCGGCCAGTGAGATCTTGGCAGGCGCGTTGCAAGATTTGGACAGGGCTACCATTGTTGGTCGCCGTTCTTTTGGTAAAGGCCTGGTGCAGCAGCAGTTTGGTTTTGATGATGGGTCGGCGGTGAACCTTACCGTTGCCAGGTATTATACGCCGTCGGGTCGTTCAATCCAAAAATCGTACAAAAATGGTGTTGATAGCTACCGCAGCGAATTGGCGCAGCGCATGCAAAAAGGCGAGCTGTTTTCGGAACAAAGTAACCTTAATGATAGCATTTTTAAATCGCCATCAAATTACCATACCTCCAGCGGTCGTAAGGTGTTTAGCGGTGGAGGCATTATGCCCGATGTTTTTGTACCTGCCGATACTACCCGCAGCACCATACTGATCCAGGATTTGAGCCAGCAACAATTGTTTACCGCTTATGTGATTGATAAGCAACAACAATTACTAAAAGGATATCCTACTGAAGACGCTTTTTTAAAACAATACACAGTTACCAACGATGATGTAGACAGATTTATCCTGTACGCTTCGCAAACTATCAAAGAAATGGACTCGCATGAATTAATGCTATCGCGCGAGCCAATAAAAACTATCCTCAAGGCCCACACTGCCCGCTTTAAATGGGGCGATAACGCTTACTTTAAAGTGGTGAATGCTGATGATGTGACGTTTAAAAAAGGGTTGGAGCAGTAGGATTTGAGTTTAATAAAAACAAATGTCATTTCGATAGAACGGAGGGGGAGTGCGGCAGGGCGAAAGAGAAATCTTGTACGCCCTGCAAAGCAACTTGCATGGTGAAAAGCAGGGCGTACAAGATTCTCCTCACAGCCTCCCCTTTATCCCAACGCTTGTTCGTTCGAAATGACAAGTTGGGTAATTTATTAGTATTTCTCTGCCAGGAAAACCTCTTCAATCAACTCCAAATTAGCCATAACACCAGCCAGGGTACCGCTGTTAACCGCATTGGATATTGAACGGATGCCCGACGAGTTATCGCCGCAGGCAAAAACGCCCGGTATGGTTGTTTTCTGTTTGCCATCAACCACTATATAGCCTGGTTTGCTGATCTCGCAACTTAATTGCTCTGCTATATCGCTGTGCTGCACAAATGGAACCCTGGCGTACAAGGCGTTCAATTTTACTTCCTCGCCATTTTTTAGGCGGATGCTATTTAGATAGCCTTTAGTGTGATCAAACGCAGCGATCTCATCTTCAATAATATTGATGTTATTATTATGGATGATCTTTTCCTGCTCGGCGCTAATAGTTGATTTGCCATTGGTGAACACGGTAAGATTCTTCGTCCAGTTGGAGATGAGTTTAGCCATCTCGAAACCTATTTCGCCATTGGCAAATATGCCTGTCGGTTGATCCTTATATTCGTAACCATGGCAATAGGGGCAATGGATAACCGATACGCCCCAGCATTGCGCAAAACCCGGAATAGCGGGTAGCTGATCTTTAATACCATGCGCAAGAATTAGCTTTTTGGCGTTGAAAATATCGCCGGAAGTAGTACTTATTTCGAAGCCTTTTTCGGTTGTTTTGGCTTGGGCTGCCACGCCATTAAGCAGTGTAACGGTTGGGTATTTTAAAGTTTGTTCGCGGGCTATGGTTGCAATTTCATTCGGGGTTTGCCCATCGCGAGTGAAAAAATTATGGGAGTGCGGGGTTGGCTGATTGCAGGGCCTGCCGCTATCAATGATTAATATGTTCCTTGCCGCGCGGCCTAATGCCATACTGGCTGATAAACCGGCGCTGCTGCCGCCTATAATGATCACATCAAAATCCTTCATATACAATTTGAGTTTATAACGCTGGTAAAAGTATATGGTAAAAACACAAAACGCAACTAAGTTGCGTTTTGTGTTTTTTATGTGACAAAGTAAAAATGTGGTTAAGCCACTACCATTTATTGGCGTTAACCACAGTCATAATACCATTAAAGTACGATAGTAACTTACGGTTATCATCTTGAATATAGGCTTCCGGATAATCCCAATCGTTGAAAGTTACTTTCCAGGCTTTAACAAAATGGGGTTGGTCGGGTGTATCAGGAGTAAGGTTATAATAGCCAAATTCGGCACGAACGCAGGATGAGGCATTAACATGGCCATCAACGTTGTAGCCATCTTTATTAAACGCATCAATAAAAACCTTGCGGACCTGCGGTAGCGTGGCCGAGGCTTTGGTATCGAAGCTAAGCGTTCCGTAGCACTTGCCAATGGAAGTGAAAAATGCCCCATCTTTGAAATGGTAACCAATACTTGCATTAAATATAGGCAAGCCTTTACTCTCTTCAAAAGCCATTACATGCTGGTAAACGCTGAGTGGGCCATTGGTAGTGACGCTGTCCTTTAAAATAACACGATATATTATCAGTCCGCTGGTTGAGATGTTGTTTTGTTGCAGCAGTTTTAAAGCAGTCGCCAGTTCGGTTTTATTGCTGTCGCTGTAATCGCGTTTAATGCGGTTGATGCAGCCGTTGTCTTCGCCATAACTGCCCGAAAGCTCGCCTTTTTTGCATGAAGCAAAAGCCATTAATGCCAGTAGCACTAAACAGTAAAACTTTTTCATGAAGCGTAAAGTATTGAGGTTTAGGGAGTATTACGCAGAATGGGAGGTATGTGTAACAGAGGTGCAAAAAAAACGTCATTGCGAGGAACGAAAGCAGAGGCCTCGAAGGAGTATATGAAATCCCCCTCACCGTCATGCCGAATTTATTTCGGCATCCCACGGGACGGGTCGTCGCTTTGCTCAGCATGGTTGCTTAGCGAGCGGGATGCTGAAACAAGTTCAGCACGACCTTAATCTTTATTATGCCATGGGTAGGTACGAAACAATCGCGAACCATACAGGGCGGACCTGTAAATAGGGGATTGCTTCGTGCCTCGCAATGACGCTTGGAGGGAGGTTCTTACTTCTGCCTAAACCAAACCTGTACCGGCGCGCCCGAGAAATCGAAATGCTCGCGGAGTTTGTTTTCAATAAAGCGGTAGTACGGCTCTTTTACATATTGCGGCAAATTGCAGAAAAACGCGAACATTGGCGAAGTGCCAGCAATTTGAGTGATGTACTTAATTTTAACGTATTTGCCCTTTATTGATGGCGGTGGATAGTTTTCGATGATCGGTAACATCACCTCGTTCAGTTTTGAAGTAGGGATTTTGCGGGCGCGGTTTTGGTAAACCTGGTTGGCCACGTCAATCACTTTTAATACCCTTTGCTTTTCGGTTACCGAAGTAAATACGATTGGCACATCGGTAAACGGTGCTATTTTCTCACGGATCTGCTCTTCGAAAACTTTAACGGTTTTGTTGTTTTTTTCGATCAAATCCCATTTGTTCACTACTATAACGATGCCTTTTTTGTTCTTTTCGGCCAGGTGGAAGATGTTGATATCCTGCGATTCAAGACCTTCAACGGCATCAACCATCAGGATCACCACGTCGGCTTCTTCCAAAGCTTTGATGGTACGCATCACCGAGTAAAACTCGATGTTTTCCTTAACCTTGGTTTTTTTACGCATCCCTGCAGTATCGATCAGCATAAAATCATGACCGTACTGGTTATAGTGAATATGGATCGAATCGCGGGTGGTGCCGGCAATTGGGGTAACAATGTTACGGTCTTTACCTATCAGGGCATTGATGATAGATGATTTACCTACGTTAGGGCGACCAACAATGGCGTATTTAGGACGGGTATTTTCCTCCAGTTCTTCGGCCTCAAAGTGTTTTACCACTTCGTCAAGCAGTTCGCCGGTACCAGAGCCTGTCATTGACGATATGGTGTAGATCTCGCCAAGGCCAAGGCTGTAAAACACCATGGCATCAGATACCTGGTTGTTGTTATCCAGCTTGTTTACCACCACAAAAACAGGTTTTTTGCTTTTGCGCAGGCGATTGGCAATGTCATCATCCAAATCGGTAATGCCGGTAGTTACATCAACCACAAACAGTACAACGGTAGCTTCTTCAATGGCGATATCTACCTGCTCGCGAATGGCGGCTTCAAAAACATCGTCGGAGTTGGCTACGTAGCCGCCGGTATCAATAACGGTAAAGTTGTGGTTAAGCCACTCGGCCAGACCGTAGTGCCTGTCGCGGGTTACACCGCTAAAGTCGTCTACAATAGCTTTACGACTTTCGGTTAAGCGGTTATATAATGTTGATTTGCCTACGTTGGGCCTGCCCACAATGGCTACTATGTTACTCATATTTTTTTGTTAAGAGTCAGGATGCAAGAAATCAAGATTCAGGAATACAAATCTATCTAACTTAACCACTGCTTCTACGAAATTTTTAATTTTTATTAATGATAGATCAAGACGCCTGATATCCTGCATCCTGATTCTAAAAGTCCTGGTTCTATTCTTTTTATTCGTACCCGAATTGTTTCAGGTAGTTTTTCTTATCGCGCCAATCTGGAATTACTTTTACAAAAGTTTCGAGGAAAATTTTGCGTTGGAAAAACTCTTCCATCGAACGGCGGGCGTAGGTGCCTACAATTTTCAGCATCTCGCCGTTTTTACCAATGATGATATTTTTTTGCGAGTCGCGTTCTACAATGATCTCGGCGCTGATGCGGTAAAGTTTTTCGCCCTCAATAAAGGCGGTAACAATAACCTCGGTGCTGTATGGGATCTCTTTTTTGTATTGTTTAAATACCTGTTCGCGAATCATTTCTGAAGCGAAGAAACGGTCATTACGATCAGTAAGCGCATCTTTTTCATAATAAGCAGCATGCTCTGGCAGGTTGCTTATCACAAAATCCATAATGGCTTTGATGTTATGCCCGTGTAAAGCCGAGATAGCGAAGATGGCTTTAGGGTTCAGTTTTTCCTGCCAAAACTCAACTTTCTTTTTTACAGTTTCCTCGTCGCTTTGGTCAATTTTGTTGATCAGTACGGCAAGGGGGGCTTCAGAGCGTTCCAGTTTTCTCAACACGTCGGCTTCGTCGTATTCCTCGTAGATATCGGTAACCAGCAAAAGCAGATCGGCATCAACTATCGATCCATCTACCTGGTGCATCATGCTTTCGTGCAAAGCATAGTGTGGTTTGATAACGCCGGGAGTATCCGAAAATACGATCTGGTAGTTTTCATCATTTACGATACCCAAAATACGGTGACGCGTAGTTTGCGCTTTTGGGGTGATGATGGACATTTTTTCGCCCACCAGCGCATTCATAAGGGTTGATTTCCCTGCGTTGGGCTTACCTATTATACTTACAAAACCTGCGTGATGAGCCATAAAAAATAATTAAAAATATATTTGGACTGCAAAGAAACGAATTATATCTTTGCAGTCCAATTAAAACGGAGTGCAAATTTGCATTTTGATAATTGGAAGGACCTTTCCGGGGTTATGACCGGATCTCAAAATATATAGCACATTAATACAGTGCGGGATGGAGCAGTTGGTAGCTCGTCGGGCTCATAACCCGAAGGTCGTAGGTTCGAGTCCTGCTCCCGCTACAAAGTGAAAAGCCTTAGATGAAAGTCTGAGGCTTTTTTGTTGAGATAATTTTACCTTTCTACCCCGCCCCAATTATCTTATAAACCCCTTCCCGGTATTTATCGCCAATTGCTATAACGATATCTCCTATAAAAATTCGGCCCCGTTCCACACTGGTTATGTGGTGGATGTTTACAATAAAAGAGCGGTGCACACGCATAAAGTCGCCTGCCGGTAATTGCTCTTCCAGCCCTTTAAGCGTTTGCAGGCTCATTACCCTTGTATCCGCAGTGTGGATGGATACATAATTTTGCACTCCTTCCACATACAATACATCACGAAGAATTATGCGCTGAATGCGGTGTTCGGTTTTTACAAACAGGTATTCAGTCGTGGTTTTGGTTGCTGGTATTGGTTTATCATGAGTTATTGCCAGGGCAGGTGATGATTGCTTTAACGCCTTTTCGGCAGCGCGGTAAAAACGATCAAACGCTATGGGTTTTAACAGGTAGTCAACCACATCATGCTCGTAGCCATCAAGTGCATAATCGGAATAAGCGGTGGTGAGGATTACCAAACATTGCTTTCCCGCAATTTTCATAAACTGCAAGCCGGTAAGTTCGGGCATCTGGATATCTAAAAACACCAGGTCAATATTTTGATCCCGTAATATGCCAAGTCCTTCTATTGGGTTTACGGTGCTGCCAACCAGTTCTAAAAAGGGCGTTTTATTTACATAGTCTGCCAGTATATCAATAGCAAGCGGTTTATCATCTATAATAAGGCAGCGTAAACTCATGGGTTAAGTTGCAGTTGTAAATGTGCAATATAATGATCGTTAGCAGTTACCGCTAATTTATATTTACCGGGATATAAAAGCTCCAGCCTGCGCTTAACATTATTAAGCCCTATCCCACCAAGTTTATCTTTTTGACTATTGTTGATCTTGTTGCTTACGGTGAAATCAATATGATCATTAGTGGCTAATAACCTTATATTAACCGGAGTGGATACATTGTTAAGCACGCCGTGCTTAAAGGCATTTTCTACAAAGGCTACAAATAACAGCGAAGCCACCTTTTGCAATCCCACATAGCCTTCAACCTCAAAGTTAATAAATGCATTACCTTTTGCACCGATGCGTTGTAATTCGATAAGGTTATGGAGATAATCTATTTCGCTTTGCAGCGGCATAAAATCATCAGTGCTTTCGCGCAGCATATAACGCAAAAGCTCGGATAGTTTGAGCAAAGCCTCAGGCGCCCGTTCCGATTTTTGGTAGGTAAGCGCATAAATATCATTAATGGTATTAAATAAAAAATGCGGGTTAACCTGCGACCTTAAAAAGGCAAGCTCCGTTACCAGTTTCTCTTTTTGTAAAGCCTGCTCCCTGTTGCGACCCTGTAGCCAGTTCTCTCCAAAAAAGTACATCAACCCATACACAAAGTATTTAGGGTAATAGTACCAAAATACATTACCAATGTAGTATTGTGCCGATACATGGTTGCCTTTATAGTTATCAAAACCCAATACAGGTTTAAAAAAGCCGAACTCGACAGCGTACCGCCAGCCCGACAATACCGCAAGCATCAGCACTGCTATAAGTAATGCTTTAACATACTTTTTATGTAGAAACAATAGCGGCGCTACCAACAGGCAACTACCATAAAAACACAGTGCCGCAACGCTATAAAAGCCAATACTGATGAGCGTATATTTCAATAGCAGCGCAGCATCTTTAGGCATTGCCTTAAACGCAGCATATTCGTTGCCGATAAAATGTGGAATAACATCATTAAGTACCAATAGTAACCACACCAATACATGCAGCAATACTATGTTTTTTTGCTTCATGCGGTAAATATAGCGCTTGATGGGGCATCAACCGGCTGCCGAAAGGACATCATTCTGATTTTATTGACCAACGGGCTAATGTTGATGATGAAACTTAATACTTCGTTCATCAATGAAATTGGCCGGTTCATCAATCACATTTAGCTGATTTGTTTTTCAGGAAGATATTTGGTTTAAATCATTCAACAGACTATGAAGAAAATACTATTACTTGTCTTTATTGTTTTAAGCGGTCGGGGTTATAGCCAGGAAAAAGATCAGCTTAAGGTAAATGTGCATCCGGGAGTAGAACTGTTTACTATAGTGCAGATCCTGGCTGATAAATACCCGCAGCCAAATCCATCTGCTTACAGTAAAGAGGCGCTTGCCTACTTCGGAAAATATAAAGACCATCCGGCGGTAAAAAAGGTGGCCACTTTTGAACAAACCTATACCGACCTTGTTGAGCTTGGCTGGTGCATGAGCGATTTTCCCAATATTAAAATTTACG
This sequence comes from Mucilaginibacter sp. CAU 1740, assembly GCF_039839285.1. Lineage (NCBI taxonomy): Bacteria > Pseudomonadati > Bacteroidota > Sphingobacteriia > Sphingobacteriales > Sphingobacteriaceae > Mucilaginibacter > Mucilaginibacter sp. CAU 1740. Next base: position 383,123 of record NZ_JBDOQS010000001.1, read on the forward strand.
AACCCGCCGAGCTATCCTGGTATAAAAACTATGGTAAGGAGAATGTGCTGGAATACATTAAACTTTGTCGCGACTTTTTTAACGATACTCATTTTTGGGATTTTTATCAGCAGCATGCTGCTCGCTACACACAATGGGGCAATACGCTGAAAGCCAGTGTTGATTCGGCCGGGTTAGTGCAAAAACTGCAAGGCTTTTATAAGTACAATGCCGATGTACACTGGTGGATCTGTATCGACCCTTTAAACAGCTGGGGTTCGCACGCTATTACCACCAAAACCGTCAACCCGCAATTCGCCGATTGGATAGTATATAATACCGGCTACTTTGCACGTAATGCCGACCCGCAAAAAGATCCCCACTTTGAATTTACCAACTTCGATAATCTTGTATTTCATGAAGGTAGCCACATTTACCTTAACGGACTGGAAAAGCAATATGAAAAGCAAATAGATGAACTGGCCTACCTGTTTAACAAAGATGACGACGGCATGAAGCGTAACAGCATCAGCAACTGGCGTTACTGTTTCGATGAAAATGTGGTACGCTCAGTAACAGCTGCCCTGTATCATAAATACCGGGAGCCGCGTGCCTATAAAAAGCAAATAGCTAAAGAACTGCTAAGTGATTTTATTTATGTAGAAGAGTTGGAACCTTTTATATATGAGCGCTATTTAAAAAGCAACAAATACAAATCATTTGCCGACTTTTTTCCTGAGATAATTGCGTATTTAAAGCAAAAACATAGCGTGGCCGATAAAATGGCTTTAAAGTAACAGCGAAGGCAAAACAACACTACAAAGGACATACAGTTTCATCAAATTAGCCTTGGGGTAAAACCTGGGGCTTTTTTATTTATATTCGATATTTGTAAGCCACAGCCACACTGGCCGGAGTTTTAATGCTTCATAACGTGTGATAAAATACTTTAACAATGACCTTTTGCAAAAGAAATAAAATCTACTTGTTTATCCTGTTAGCCTTAATGGTAAAATCAAGCAGTAATTTGTTGGCTGCGGATTCAAGTACCTTGCCTGTAAAAGTTGTTATTGTTAACAAAAGTGATGTTTATGTAGCTGGCTACTCAAATAATGATAAATACAATTTCCTTGTTACTTATTGGAAAAACGGAAAGCCAGTATATCTTACACAAGGAAAGCAACAAGGAAAAGCGACCGGGATAGCTGTTGTAGGGAATGATGTGTATGTATCCGGAGAGGTGTATAACGAAAAATATAGTGTAGCAACCTATTGGAAAAATGGGGTAGCCGTAAATTTAACAGATGGGCATAGTAAGGCTTCTGCCTCGGGTATAGTTGTTATTGGTAAGGATGTTTATGTATCGGGCAATGAGGCAGGTAAAGATGGATCATATATTGCCATGTATTGGAAAAATGGAGTACCGGTGCGTTTAAGCGAGGGAAGCAGTTATGAACCAACATCTGCAATTGCTGTTTCTAACGGCAACGTTTACGTATCAGGTTTTGAACAGGACATGAAAAATTTGCGCTTATCCAAAGCCAAATATTGGAAAAACGGAAAAGCCGTGTTACTTACCGCTGCTGACAAATCGGCCACTGCGAGTGGGATTGCTGTAGTAGGCAACGATGTTTATGTGGCTGGCCAGCAGCTTGGGAAATTTAGCTATATGGTTGAGTATTGGAAAAATGGGAAAGAGATAGGCCTTAGCGACGTGGAAGGAACCGGAGCCACCTCTCGGGCAATTGCTGTAATGGGGAGTGATGTGTATGTAACAGGGGCTAAGAAAGGCGATGGCAGTAAATTGGTTCCTGTATATTGGAAAAACGGGAAGGAAATAATTCTTAGCGCGGAGACATTGAAACTAAACGGTTACGCCGAAGCGATCACGATTTCTGGCGGAAAGGTATATATAGCAGGCGAAGAACATAATGGATATAGCGATGTAGCGAAATATTGGGAAAACGGCCGGGCTGTTTATCTTGGCGATGGCAAGCATCCTTCAGCAGCTTATGCCATTGCTGTTGTAAGGAAATAATTTTGTGTGATTAGTTAGCCTTAATAGAAATAAAAACGCAGGGGTAGAGAAAAAGAAAAGCCCCAGATATTTTGATCTGAGGCTTTTGATTGTAGCGCGTTTAAATATTACCTCGCCAGGTAACCGCCATCCACATTATAATACGATCCTGTAACAAAGGATGCTTTATCGCTGCTTAGCCAAAGTACAAGTTCAGCTACTTCTGCCGATTCTCCTAAACGTCCTATAGGATGCAAACCAATAAGGGCATCTCTCGAAGCCTGATCCATCGAGCTTTCAACCAAAGGGGTTTTAATAAACCCGGGACCTACGGCATTAACACGGACACCTTTTGCAGCATATTCAACAGCTGCGGCCTCAGTTAATCCCACCACGCCGTGTTTAGCGGCTACATATGCTGATGAGCCAGCAAAGCCAACTTTTCCTAATATGGAGGCCATGTTTACAATATTCCCACCACCCGATTTAAGAATTGCAGGGATCTGGTAGCGCATGCCATAAAACACTCCCGAAAGGTTGATCTTGATAACTTTGTCCCATGCCTCCAAATCGTACTCGCCCGCAGGGGCCGATGGGCCGCCTATACCTGCATTATTGCATGCAATATGCAAAGCTCCGTATTTGGCTACCGTTTGCTGAACCAATGATTCATTTTCCGCCGCCGAGCCGGTATCTGCCTTTATAAAAAAAGCTTCACCACCCGCGGCAATTATTTCGGCAACGGTTTCGTTACCAGCTTTTTCAACAATATCACTCACTACAACTTTGGCGCCTTCGGCTGCATATTTCAATGCCACCTGCTTGCCAATACCTGAACCGCCACCAGTAACTATGGCAACTTTATCTTTTAAAATAGACATAACAGTATATAATTTATATACATCTATAACGTTCAGATTGCCCAAAATGCTTAAGCTATCGCTTTCACAATTGTCGCTATTGTTAGCACTATATGGAAATGGTATCAGGAATTTTCCTGGCGAAAACGTTCGGGGGTATAGCCGGTTTGTTTTTTGAAGAAACGGCTAAAATATGATTGCCCTTTAAAACCAAGATCAATAGCTATTTCTTTTAACGATTTACTGCCGTGGCTTATCTCGCGCCGGGCTTCAATAAGGGTATAATTGTATATCAGCTGACTAACCGAAAGTTCAAATTTCTCTTTCACTATCTGGTTAAGCCTTTTAGCTGTAATGCCTATTTTATCGGCATAAAAACCTGCAAATTTTTCGGTTTTGTAGTTTTGGCTAATCAATTCAATCAGCTTGCGCATGCGTTCGTCCTGGTATGCTAAAGCTGATTTCGATTCGCGGCTTAAGCGCAAAAGCTGAAATAAAAAGGCATCGATATAAAAATGCTGTAAGCGGGCATCATTGTGTATGTTGCCTTCAATCTTCATCACTTGAAACAAGTGTGCCAGCGTTTCTGCGGCCTTGTCATTTATATTTATCCCGTTGTTATTAAACGGGCCAAACAAAAAACGTAAGTCATCATCCGCAATACCATCAAAGAAGCTTTTAGAAAGTAATATTACCCGGGATTTTGGAGGAGTACCGGGCAGGGCATGCACCTGGCCGCGCGCTAACAGGTAGATGGTGTTTTGTTTAACAGGATAAGGTTCAAAATCGATATGATGCAAACCGGCATCTTCAAGGTACCATATAATGGCAAAAAAATCTACCCGGTGGTTTATTTCAAACTCGCCAAGGTTGATGTTGCCTGTATCAGACACAATAAAATCTGTTTGTAATAGATGATGAACAGGTATATCCGACGGAGCTTTCAATTGCGCGTTTTTATTGAAGCAAAACTAAGCTATTGTATAAATATTGTTAGCATTTGTCTACTCTCCAACGGTTTTAGTAAAACTGTTGTTATTTATATATCAGTCAATTTGCTCATTCACCCAAATTTAATATGTTTGATGCTATGAACCAGCAACCTACCTCCGCAAACCCTATAAGGCGGATATTAACAGCGAGCCTCATTGGCACAACCATAGAGTTTTTCGATTTTTACATATATGCCACAGCCGCGGTGCTGGTATTCCCTAAGTTGTTTTTTTCGGCATCAGATCCGGCCTCGGCCACGCTCGAATCGTTGGCTACCTTCGCGCTGGCCTTTTTTGCGAGGCCCTTGGGTGCTGCCATATTCGGGCATTTTGGGGATAGGAAAGGGCGTAAGGCTACGTTAGTTGCCGCATTAATGACCATGGGGCCATCAACCGTAGCTATTGGTCTTTTACCGGGTTACAATACCATTGGTATTGCCGCGCCAATATTGTTGGCTTTGTTTAGGTTTGGGCAAGGTTTGGGCCTTGGCGGCGAATGGGGTGGCGCGGTATTGTTGGCTACCGAAAATGCACCTCCGCATAAAAAAGCATGGTATGGTATGTTCCCGCAGTTGGGTGCCCCCATAGGCTTCCTGATCTCGAGTGGTACGTTTTTTATCCTGAGTAAAACCATGAGCGATGAAGCGTTTATCAGCTACGGCTGGCGCATTCCTTTTATAGCAAGCGCGCTACTGGTTTGGGTAGGCCTTTATGTACGTTTAAAAATATCCGAAACGCCGGATTTTGTGAAGATCATCGATAATAACGAACGCTCGGAAGTTCCCTTTGCTGATGTTTTTGTTAAGCATACCAAAGCTATCACCTTAGGTACACTGGCTACAATTACCACCTTCCTGCTGTTTTATTTAATGACGGTGTTCACCCTAAATTGGGGCACAACAGCATTACATTATACTAAAAGCAACTTCCTGATCATTCAAATGATATCTATGTTGTTTTTTGGCTTAGGGATCCCGCTTTCCGCGGTATTAGCAGATAAGTATGGTCGCGATAAGATGCTCATCCTGGCAACGATATGCATTATGGCATTTGGACTTGTTTTCGCGCCTTTATTTACTTCCGGAAGCCTGGTAACAACCTGCGTATTCCTTTCATTAGGTATGTTTTTGATGGGGCTTACTTACGGACCTATTGGCACCGCGCTGGCCGGCATTTTTCCGGCATCGGTAAGGTATACCGGCGCTTCGCTGGCTTTTACATTAGCGGGTATTTTGGGCGCTTCAATTACTCCGGCCCTGGCAACCAAACTGGCAGGCAAATATGGGTTGGCCTACGTGGGATATTACCTTACGTTTGCTTCGGCGGTTACATTGCTGGCTTTACTGGCATCCCGCAAAATGATTGGAAAGCAGGCAGAGTAGCTGATACAAAAAAGCCTCAAATCTCTCGATTTGAGGCTTTTTTGTATTTAATAGATGTGATAGCTATTTATTAATTCGGGCTAAACTTCGGTAACCGTTTTGCCGGTTGTAGTAGCCGTATTTTTGGTTGCGATTGTACCTACGTACCTCCACTCGGATTTTGCCTGGCCAGATGTGAATGATGCCATTACATATCCTTTTTGCGCGGCATCAAGGTATTGAAGGTCATTAATAAGCAAGGCGATAGCCTGTTGAAAACCCGCTACTGTTGCCGGGTTTGAACCGAAAATAGCTTCAAAACCGGGCGAAGAAACCGAAGCGGCGGCAAATTCGGCACCAACCCTGTGTCCGCCCACATCAGTTAAATCCGAATACCAGCCATTATGCGTATCCCCTGCCAGCGAAATAAGTTTTTTACCATTTGCGGCAGCAAATATCGCCTCACGCTCAACAGGGTATCCGTCCCAGGCGTCAAGATTATACGGCAGTACTGTGTTTACCCTGGCTTTTTCGGCAGTGGTTAATGTGGGGTCGTTTTGCAGGACGCGGGTTTTGATAGCCACCAATTGGGTAAGTGCTGTGTTAAATTGAGCTAATACCGCCGGAGTTGGGCTACCATTTGCAATTTGCGCTACCAGTAAAAGCAGTTCGGCAGGCATATACATTTTCCCCATCAGCACCTGGTTGCCCAGTACCTGCCATTTGGTTGTGCTGCCCGATAGTTTACCACCCAGCCAGGCTTTTTGTTCCTGCCCAAGCATTGTACGCTGCGGGTTTTGCCAGGCTGCTAAAAACGCGCTGGTATTTAAGCCGGTAGGGGTAAGGTAATCAGTATAGCTGAGTTGTTTATCCCTGCCCACAATGCGGGTATCCAGCATAATAAGGTTTACTATACCGGCAATTTCAAAGTTTCGATATATTTTGGCGTTATCCTGTACCCGGGCCGGTAAATATTCATGCCATACCTGTATAGCACTCATTTTACGGGTATTGTAGTCTCCTTCGTTAGGTTGATGATTTTGTGCGCCATCTTTATAAGCATCATTAGCCACTTCATGATCGTCCCAAACGCATATAAATGGTTTTAACTGATGTGCTTTTTGCAATTGTTCGTCACTACGGTATTGGCGATACCTTTCCCGGTATTCATCAAGTTTAATAACTTCTCCGGCTGGCTTGTGCGTACGGTTTAAGGCCGCTGTTGTTGAATTGGTGCCGTAACCACCTGCCTCGTATTCATAAATATAATCGCCTAAATGAACTACAAAATCAGCATCCGATTCGGCGACTGCCCCATATACATTAAATAAACCGGCCTGGTAATTAGCGCATGAAATTACTGCCATTTTTATTTCGTTGGTCTGACCTGCTGCTGGTAGAGTTTTAGTTTCGCCTGTTATCGAAACGGTTTGTGTTTTCTCGTTTCTAAAACGATAATAATATTTAGTATTTGATGTTAAGTTGCTTACATCAACGTGTACGGTGTTGTCGCTGTTGCTATCCACCTGTACCGATTGGCTTACTACCGGGATTTTAAAATCTTTGTCTTTGGCAACATCTAATAATATGACAGGGTTGCCTGTTTCCTGTTTTGCAGGCGTATAGCGGGTCCATAAAACCACTTTATCCGTTGTTGGGTCGAAGCTGGCAACTCCTTCGTTAAACCCCTGGCCTTCATAGTTTATTTTTTCGTCTTTTTTACCGCATCCGGTCAGGGCGGATGGTAATAAGATGGCACCGGCACCGGCAATCACAGAATTGCGGAGGAATTTTCTGCGACTTAATTTTTTAAGCAGGTTTTCGTTATTCATGTAAGGTTTTTCAGGGTAAGATATTACATTAACATTTATTAAATATAAGCTAATAGTGATTGTTAAATTAAGTTATTGGGTTAAGCCTACGTTATTGTGTACGATTAGGGGTAAATGTGAGAAATGCTGCCAATAAACTGTGAATCAGTTAACTGTAACGCAATCCGCATTACGGCTACAAACTCCCCCGGTTAGGCTACGTGCGGCCGTTGCCTGTTACCCAACTTTGTTGTATTCAAAATTTAAATACAAAATTATGGAACATCAAAGTGAAACACCGGGCACTGCAGCAGCACATAAAGTATGGTTTATAACAGGGGCATCGCGCGGATTTGGCCGTGTATGGACAGAGGCCGCGCTTAAACGTGGCGATAAAGTAGCCGCCACAGCGCGCAAGCTGGAAAGTATTACCGATTTCAAAGACAGATACGGCGATAATGTACTAACCCTTGAGTTGGATGTTACTAACGCCGATCAGGTTAAAACCGCTGTAGAACAAGCATATGCCCATTTCGGCAGACTCGATGTTGTGCTTAATAACGCGGGCTATTCATTAGTTGGCACGATAGAAGAGGCCGGCGCGGATGATATCCGTGCATTGTACGAAACCAATATTATAGGCCCCGTTGCTGTTATCCAGGCTGCTTTGCCTTTGCTGCGTAAGCAAGGCGGCGGGCATATCCTCGGTACTTCCAGCGGACTTGGGCATGTTACCCTACCGGTTATCGGCTACTATTGCTCGTCAAAATGGGCGTTCGAGGCCATTCACGAAAGTTTAGCCGCCGAAGTTGCCGCGTTCAATATTAAGGTAACCATTATTGAGCCGGGCGCTTACGCTACCGAATTTGGTAGCCAGGAATCATTAAAGTTTGCCGCCGGGCTTGATATCTATACCGATTTTAAAGCGAAATTTGTTGATGGCTTAAAAAACTCTGAACGTGGCGATCCCGAAGCTACGCCTGATGCTGTTTTCAAAATTGTTGATGCCGAAAACCCGCCACTGCGTTTGTTTTTGGGTAGCAACAATCTGCCTTGGGTACGTAAAGCCTATGCCGAGCGGCTGGCAAGCTGGGAAGAATGGCAAAGTGTTTCGAGTGCGGCACAGGGACAATCAAAATAAGTAACACAATAAATGATAGCCGGCAATTGTTTAATTATCGGCTATCATTGTATTAAATTGGATCTCATGAAAAAGGACGAAAAGGTTACCCATAAGTTTGATTCGTTGACCGAGGCGCACCGGGCCATGGGCTTACCCGCGCCTCCACATCCGCTTATCAGCTTGCTAAGCAGTGCTTCCTATCCTGGTATTGCAACCCGGCCGCCCGTAGGCACGCATGTGCTCAATTTTTACAAGATCTCTTATCGGCCTAAACTAAGCCCTAAATTAAAATACGGACAGGATTATTATGATTTTGACGAAGGAGGCCTGCTATTTGCCGCGCCCAACCAGATAATTGGCAGTGCGAGTAATGATGAGGATGATATTCGCGGTTGCTCGCAATACGCCGTGCTCATCCATCCCGATTTTTTGTGGAATTATCCGCTCGCTAAAAAGATCAAACAATATGGCTTCTTTTCTTATTCAACTAATGAGGCTTTGCACTTATCGGAAAAAGAAAAAACCATCATCATTTCTATTTTTAAAAATATAGAAGAAGAGCTGAACAGCCGGATTGATGATTTTAGTCAGGATGTGATCATATCACAAATAGAACTGCTGCTTACCTACGCCAACCGGTTTTATAAGCGCCAGTTCATCACCCGCAAAGCAGTAAACAACACTGTGCTACAAAACCTGGAAGAGATTTTAGATGAGTACTTTGCCGATGAAACTTCATTAAACAAGGGCTTGCCAACGGTTCAATATCTTTCGGATAAGTTGAATATTTCGCCAAGCTATTTAAGCGATATGTTACGTTCGCTCACCGGGCAAAATGCTCAGCAGCATATCCATAATAAGCTGATAGAAAAAGCCAAGGAGAAATTATCTACCACAGGTTTATCTGTAAGCGAAGTGGCTTATCAATTAGGGTTTGAGCACCCGCAATCGTTCAGCAAACTGTTTAAAACTAAAACTAACCTTTCGCCGCTGGAGTTTAGGAAATCGTTTAATTAGGGATGCGTAGATGCAAAGCATAAAAAAGTCGTCATTGCGAGTTACGAAGCAATCGCGAACTTTACAGGGCGGATTTATATATCCGCTCGGCTTCCGTGCGATTGCTTCGTAACTCGCAATGACAAGGGGGAAGTTTGCAAAAATTTAGCCCTTCGCCACCAAAGCCTCTCCCTCAAAAACAACTCCATCCCAACCCTGGGCCATAAATTGCCTGATGTTTTGGTGATCAGTTGCCTCTGGGGTTGCCAGTACTGCTTGGTAGTGCTCGGCAAAAAGAGAGAGCGTATCTTCTGCACTCAAGCCATTTATTTTGGCAAAGGTTAAAACTTTGGCGCTGCCCTGGTTTTGGGTGGCCTCGTTGTAAGCTTCGCCGTTTTTAAAAGCGGTTGGTTGGTGCTGATAGTAAGTTTCAATAAAAGCGATAACATCGCTAAAAACTATTTTATTTTCTTTTAAACCCGCAAGCAGATTAAGCAGCTGTTCTTTCATGTTTTAATAATATTGGCCGAAAATAGAATTACTCTTGTAATACTTCAACTTTTTGCACCGGCGATTTTACATTGGGCAGTAAACAAAGCATTAAAAATACCAATACCACACAAACCAATATGGCCGCAATGCCCGCGGTATAAGCAAGTTGCCAACCCTGGCGCGAAAAATAGAAAAAGATCCCGCCTATAATACTTATCCCCAAGGCCGAAGCTGTTTGCTGAAAGGTTGAGTAAACACCCGCAGCCGCACCAGCGTATGAGGCGGGGACACTTCTCAACGCTATGTTAAGTAGAGATGGTAACACCAGTCCGTTGCCAAATCCCCATGCGCCCATTAGTAGTATGATCACTACGGTATCAACGCCCGGTTTTAATAGTTGTATCTGAAGCAGAAAAGTAACTCCCATAAACAAAGTACCAGCCTGCAGCACCCGCTTCCCGAATTTGAGCATGAGTTTGGAAGCCGCTATCGAAGAAATAGTAAACAGCACGCCCGGCAAAATGAAATACAAACCGCAATTCATGGCCGATACACCCAGTCCGTTTTGCAGATAAACCGCGCTTAGCAGTAAATAGGATGTATGCAGCATGAAATGAAACAGCACGGCCAACAGGCCGATGTTAAAATCTTTTATCTCAAAAAGCCTTACATCAATAAGAGGGTTCCTGTTTTCGGCCAGTTTTTGTTTTTGATTGCGGATAAAGAAAGCGAAGATACCGAATGAAGCCACGATGAGCGCGATACTCCACAATGGCCAGCCTTTTTCGCGCCCTTCAATAAGTGGGTAGATAAGGCAGAATAAAGCCGCGGTAAGGATAGCGATGCCCGAATAATCAAATTTGCTGCCCTGATTGGCCTTGGTTTCGTTCACATATTTATACGTTGCCCAAAGTGTAGCTATGCCTATGGGGAGGTTGATAAAGAACACCAATCGCCAGCCATCAATAACCCAATGCGTATCTGAAAGGTAACCGCCCAATACCTGCCCGGTTACCGAAGCGATGCCCAGCGTAATGCCAAACATACCGATGGCTTTGGCCCGTTCTTTAGGTTCGGTAAATAATATCTGGATAAAGGCGATGGTTTGAGGCACCATGAATGAGGCGCTTAATCCCTGGAAAAACCGGGTAATGTTGAGCTGCAAAGCGGTAGTTGATAAACCACAAAGGCAGGAGGTTACGGTAAATGCCAGCATCCCCCAGAAAAACACTTTTTTACGCCCGAAATGGTCGCCGGCACGACCGCCTGTAATAAGAAAGGCCGCGTAACCCAACAGGTAACCAGCTATAACCAACTGCACCTCGGCATCTGAAGCGTGCACACCTTTTTTGATGGCGGGGATAGCCACGTTAATAATAAAAACATCGATAACAGATAAAAGCGGAGCCGATAGAACGATGGCCAGCTCCAGCCATTTATTGGTAGATTTCATTTTTAGATCAGTTTTTGAATTAGTTTTTTTGCCGTTTGCAGATCGGCAGATTGCTTGAATACCGAAGCTGTTGTTACTCCGCCTTCTATCATTAAAAAAATGGTTTCGGCCAGTTCGTCGTCGCTTAAAACTTGTCTATGGCCCGAATTTGCCACCAGTGTTTTGATATAGCTTTTAGCGTGCTCTTTGGCTTCCTGAACTTCGGTCAATATCCTTGGGTCGGCAGCACCGGCTTCGTTATTGGCCTTAATAAAAGGGCAACCTCCAAAGTCCCTGAATTGCTGCCGGGCATCATGATGATCAAACAGGGCGAGGAGTTTTTCTTTGGGATCGGATATCTTTTCGATGTCTGTTTCCAGCCTGTTATACCAGCTTTGATGTAAACCTTGCAGGTAGGCCACCATCAAATCGTTTTTTGATTCGAAGTGTTTGTATAGCGATGCTTTGGCTATATCGGCCTCTTCAATTACCTGGTTGATGCCTGTAGCGTTAAAACCCTGTTTATAAAATAACCGGCCTGCGGTATCAATTATTTTATCGGTTACAGCTTGTCCTCGTTGCTTTGTCATGAAACAAAGGTATATTTATAAATAGACAGATTTGTCTATTTAATGCAAGGATTATTTTGTAATGGGATTATGTACCTTTTCAACATCGGGCTATCTGTTTGCAAAAAGTTATCTTTGGATACGATGCCTCCCAAAATCAAGCATATTCCTGTAAACATTTTACCAGCCGGAACAAGGGAGGGGATATTTATTGCCCGCGCATCGTTCAACGCCTCACCCGATATTGAAGAAACGGGAAAATCGCACCGGGATAACGGTCACCTTTTCATTTTACAGGAGGCCGGAACTACACATATCGAGATAGATTTTCAAAAGCATAAAATAGAAGCATCATCGGTTATTTATATCCATCCCAGCCAGGTGCACCGCTTAATATTGTTTGAAAACGCAACCGTTAGCAGCTGTATCATCACCGCCGAAAACCTCAATCCCGCCAACCTGCAATTATTGGAAAGCCTTAACCCTGTAGATGCGCTGGCGCTAAACCCGGATGCGTTGACTATCATTTCAGAAACGGCCACCCTTTGCATAAAACTCGCTGAACGTAAACAGGAGCGGTTGTACGATGCCATCCTGAAAGAAAGTTGTAACGTGTTTGTAAGCCTGATCGCCTCGCAATATCTGGAGCAGGCCAAACCGTGTGATAGCCGTTCGCGTTTTGAGGTTGTAACCAAAGCGTTTAAATCGCTTTTGGAGAATAGTTTCGCTTCCATTAAAAGCCCTGCAACTTATGCTGAACGCCTTAACATCTCTACCCCGTACTTAAACGAATGCGTTAAAACTGCTACCGGCTTTCCTGTTTCCTATCATATACAACAACGTGTAATACTGGAAGCCAAACGCTTGTTGTATCATTCGGATAAGTCAGTAAAGGAGATAGCTGTTGATCTGGGCTATGATGATTACTCGTACTTTACACGGTTGTTTGTTAAGCTTACGGGGATAACGCCCATCGCTTTTCGTGATAAAAACCTCGATTAGTCCTATACTCACTATGTATTGCCATTGGTAGGCCCCGGTATGAAACGTTCCTTTGTATCAATTTAAATAGATACGAAATGGGAGCAGGAAATCTGATAGAAAATAAAAAAATAGCCATTGTAGGCGGAGGTCCCGGCGGGTTAACGTTAGCCAGGCTGTTACAAATAAAAGGTGCTGATGTAAAAGTTTATGAGCGGGATTTTAGCAAAGAAGCCCGTGTACAGGGAGCTATAGTCGATCTGCATTTTGATTCTGGCCTGAAAGTTATTGAGGCCGCCGGATTGCTGGACGCCTTTAAAGCCAATTACATGCCGGGGGCCGATAAATTCCGGATGGTTAACGAGACCGGAAAAATCCTTTTTGATGAACGCAATGAAGCAGGTGATGCCAGCTTTGGTGACGAACATTTCAGACCGGAAATTGATCGTGGCGCGCTAAGAAATATTTTGCTGGATGCGCTACTACCCGGAACTGTTGTTTGGGACAGCCAATTGGCAAGTATGGAAGAGTTGGATAGCGCATGGCTACTTCAATTTAAAAACGGCACTACCGCCACGGCCGATCTGGTTATTGGCGCGGATGGCTATCGCTCAAAAATTCGCCCGTACGTAACCGATATTAAAGCGCTTTATTCGGGCGCGAGTATTATTCAGGGCGAGATCGATCAGCCGGAAAATGATTGCCCCGAGTTTTACCAGTTGCTTGGCAATGCCAATTTAATTGCCATGGGCACCGGAAAAACCATTGCCGCGCAACCCCGGGGCGACGGCGGCCTAACGTTTTACGCATCATCATTATATCCCGAAAACTGGATCGAAACCAGCGGGATCGATTTTAATAACAGCGAGGAGGTATATGCTTACCTGGTTCAATTTTACGAAGGATGGGCACCTGTGTTTCTTGAACTTTTTAAGGCCTGCAAACAATTTACGCCAAGGCCATTAAATTATTTCCCGCACGATCAATATTGGGACGCGAAGCCCAATATTACCCTTATTGGCGATGCTGCCCATTTAATGCCGCCATCGGGCGAAGGCGTTAATACCGCCATGCTGGATGCTTTGGATTTGAGCGAGTGCATTACCTCCGGTGATTTTGACTACTTGCAGGATGCCATAGCCGCGTACGAAGAAAAAATGCGTGCAAGGGGGGCTATTTTACTGGAAGAAGCGCTCGAAGGTATCACGGATTTTTCCTCTCCTACGGATGAATCGATCAGAAAGCTTATAGAACAGTTTAGCCAGAAAGGCTAAATAAAAAAAGCCTCATGTTGCAACATGGGGCTTTTTATTTATTGGAGAATAAGGTACTGTCAATAATCTACCCCACGTGTTCAGGTACACCATTCGGATCCATCCATACAAACTCCCAATGGTGACCGTCAAGGTCGCCAAAACTGTGTTGGTACATAAAGCCGTAATCGGTAGCCGGGTTAGGGATGGTAGCGCCCGCTGCTTCGGCTTTGTTTACCATTTCATTAACGGCATCTTTGCTATCGGCCGAGATACAGATAGAACATTCAACAAAGTTGTGGGCATCTACAATTTGTTTCTTGGTAAACGTTTGGAAAAAAGTTTCGGTAAGCAGCATTACGTAAATGGTATCGCTGATGATCATGCAGGTTGCTTTCTCGTCGGTAAATTTAGGGTTGAAAGTATAGCCGAGTTTGGTAAAAAACTCTATCGATCTGTTAAGGTCTTTAACCGGTAGGTTTAAAAAGATTTGAGTTGCCATAATTGTTTTCTGATTTGATTTATTCAAAGGTACAGGAACAACACTTACGCGCTAATGTGCAAAAACGACAAGTTAAGGGGCCAATCGCGACTTGATAAATGAGTTACGGTCAACTGATTTCACATCAATTAATTTCCTGTTTTTAAACTGGCCGATTGTAAATGTCAAATAATTTAACCCGACAAGCGCAACCAAAGCAATATATCAGCGTAATACCTGCGCGGATTATTTAAAAATTAAATTATTATTTTAGCCTGCACTATTAGACGATGGTTAAAAAAATGAATGCGGTTTGGCTTAGGCTAATAGGTGGTCGTTCTGACTTTGCTTTAGAAAGCAGGATATTTCACTCCATAACGGCGGGTTTAATTATACTTGCTGCTTTTTATGCTCCCTATAACTTTTTTAGTGGCTTATATGTTGGCTCCTTATCTGCCCTGTTGTTGGGCCTGTTTTTCGGCTACCAGTACTACAACTCGCGTTTTAATAACAAGCAGCACAGCAGTTTTTTATTCGGCATAACTGGGATTGTTGTTTTTTCGGTTAACTATTTCGCCAATTCTGGTATTAATGGCTCTACCGATATCATATGGCCGGCTTATCTGCTGCTAATTTTTGCCATTTCCCCTTATCGGCAACACCTGTATTGGCTAATTGCTTATATCATACTTTTCCTCATTTTACACCTCGTTGCCTACTATAATCCGGGGCTGGTTAAACACCCCTTTGCTGCCGGAAAAGGTGAACTTATCGATAGGGTTACGGCATTCCCTCTACCGGTAGTTACCATTTATATCGTTATAAAATATCTGCGCAAAAACTACGATAAAGAACGAGTAACCGCCGAGGAAAAAGCCGTAGCCATTGAGGCGAAGAACCAGCAAATATTACAACAAAAAGAACAACTTGAAATAAGCGACGCTGAAAAGAATAAACTAATGTCTATCATATCGCATGATATGCGGACACCTTTACTTAACATACAGAGCTACCTGCAATTATTAAATGGTAATGATTTGGAGCAGGCCCAGCGTACGGTGATCGAACATGAACTACTTACCGCCACCGATGGCGCTATGGATATGCTCACCAATTTATTGTTGTGGTCAAAATCGCAAATGGAAGGGCCAACTGTTGATCTTTTACCGATAAATTTGCTTGCTGCATTAAAATCAACGCTCGATATGGGTGCCATGCAAGCCGAAAGAAAAGGCATATCGCTTATATGCAATATCGCAGAAGGCGTAGTAGTAACCGCCGACACAAATATGTTGCAAATAGTAGTGCGTAACCTTATTAGCAACGCTGTTAAATTTACTCCAACAGGCGGCGCAATTAAAGTAAATGCACAGCCGGTTGGGAACGAATGTAAAATAACCATTAGCGATAACGGCAAAGGGATAGCCAACGATAAACAACAAAGCGTATTTTCAATTAACGCCATACCCGATTTTGGAACGAATAATGAAAAAGGTGTTGGCCTTGGGCTAACCCTGTGTAAAGAGTTTATTGAGCGCCAAAACGGAAGGATCAGTTTTGAAAGCATTCCTGGGCAGGGTACCAGCTTTTTTGTGTTTGTGCCAATGGGGAAATTGTAATTTCGGCAAAACAAAAAAGCCTCAAATCTTTCGACTTGAGGCTTTTTACTTTGTAGCGGGAGCAGGACTCGAACCTACGACCTTCGGGTTATGAGCCCGACGAGCTACCAACTGCTCCATCCCGCACTGTTTTGATGCTGCAAATGTACAATAAGTTATGACAGCGGAGTGTAAAAATGGTTTTATCTCATTAACATTCGCTTAACATGCTATTGGATAGGGTATTAATTTTATTGATAAATATCAATTTGTTTCTTACCAAACATCAATGTGTAGGTTTTTGCTGTGCTGCACCTTTGTAATGTTCTGAACGATGAACGTACAGGGCCACAAAAGCACAACAAAATGAAAACCGCAAAACAATTATTATTGGGTTACCTCGAAAACGTTAACAACCCGGATATAGCTATTGAACTTTTTGCCGACGATGCCGTATTTGAACTTCCTTACCTGGCAAGTTTGGGTTTGCCATGGCAGTGGAAAGGAAGAGAGGTGATCTACAACTTTCTTAAAAATCTGCCTAAAACATTTGGCAATTTCCATTTTCAAAACATCCGCATCCATATTGATACGCCCGAACAAGCCTTTGGCGAATATGATGTAGATGCGATAGCTAACTCAACCGGCAGGCCTTACCCGCAAACTTATATGGGCCGTGTTGTTGCCGAAAACGGAAAGATCAAGCTCATCCGCGAAGCGTTGGATATGGCTTTGGTGGCTAAAGCCATGTTCCCGGATGGATTGGAGCATTTAGCTAAATGATTTTGCTATCCGTTATTTCAGATAAAAACTGGTCGGCATCATCAACAGACATCAGGATCTGGCTGGTGCTGATTGGTTTTCTGTATAAACGCTCTATGGTTACCGGGGTGTTAAATGTAAGCAGCGCGTTGTAGCTGTTTTTCATAATGCCTCCTTTAAAACACCCTTCTGCTGGTTCAAAGCTATCTTTTACTTTTTCGGCCGTAGTGATATTATCTAATTCAACAAGCGCGCGCCAGCGTAAACCGGTACGGAGTAAAGCCCTGTTCTCCATCATCAAAACCGGACTTTTTACCAGCGCTGAAAAATCGCCGGTTATAAAAATGGTTCCGTAAATACTTAGTATAGTTACTATGTTGGCCGCTATATGGCTGTACTGCATTAAAAACAAATGGAAAGCTACCATCTCGATAACACATACGGCCAATATCACCCCAAACAAAGCAGCATACCCCGATTCTTTATGAACACTAAAGCGTTTATAGTCCGGCAATGCCGCTCGCTCTTTTTTAAAGCAAAGCAGCCCGAAACGTAAAATAGTTACTTCCGAAGCCATGATCTTCACGGCTACACCATCGCCCATTATGGCTGCCATGCTTTTGTGCAGGTTGAAAGCCACATCCGGAAATTCGGCCTGTAGTTTCCTGTATTCTTTTTTGATATGCCTTATTTTACTGATGCAATAAATAAGCATCCCCAATTCTAACCCCGCAGTGAATTTTCTTAGCTGAATAATGTAGCTACGCTGATGAGCAGGCAATATCAAATAGGCCACGCCGCAACAGCAGGTAATAACCAGCATTATTCGCCATGTTTTTTGTTTAAGCGGGCGGATTATTAACAGGTAATAGGCTACGGGAAAGGTAATTACCAGGTCCATCAAAAAGCCGGTCGCCACAATATCGGTTTTGGCCGGTGTTACATTGTGGATCAAAATAAGCCCTGTAATTAAAATGGTGAAAGCTATGCCGATGGTAAACCAGATGTTTTTATGGACGACTGAAACAGATAAGGTCATGGTAGTTTGGATTAGATGGAACGTGATCAAATATAGGTATATCGCGCCGTGAAATGATTTTCTGCTACCGTTTTTCCATTAAATAAACTACCTTCGTTTTATATAGCACGGGGTGCTTTAACCGCAGGGTTAAGGCTGAGATAATACCCGCACAACCTGACACGGATAATACCGGCGTAGGGATGCACTGGCTTAATTAGTTGGTTTATGGCGTTTGCCGTTTATTGATATATGGCCTTGTTTCTGTACCGGTACGCCTGTGCAGAAACAAGGCTTTTTTATTTAATGAACTAAACAAATGGAACCAGAAAACAATTTTGGCCTCGTAACCCAAAGCCTTACTAACTGGCAGGGCCGCAAAGAGTGGTTTTTTAACCGCGAACACACCGATACTTATGAGCAATGGTACGAGGGCCGCTACAAACGCGCCGAAGTATGGCAAAAAAAGGTAATGTCCCAGCTGCTCGGCACCGATCCCCGCGTTAAAGAACTGCTTGAATTTGGTTGCGGCACTACCCGCTTTACCCGCTGGTGGCACGAAATAGGCATCGACGCCACGGGCGGCGACCTATCGCCCTTTATGCTTGGCCAGGCCGTACATCTGTTTAAAGGCGACCTGGTAAACGCCGATTCGCATTTTATGCCTTTTAAAGATCACACTTTTGATGCCGTTGCCTTTATCACCACGTTCGAATATTACCGCGACCCGGTACAGGTGATCCGCGAGGCGGCGAGGGTTGGTAAACACGGCATCGCCTTCGGGATGATGAACAGGAACTCGCCCAAAGTATTGCGCCGTCGGGTGCAGCAAATGTTTGGCAAAAATCCGTTTTACGTTACAGCCACGTTTTACACCCCGGCCATGCTCACCAAAAAAATTCACGAAGCGTTAAAAGGTCGCCAATATAGCCTGGAGTGGACCTGCACCGGTTTGCCCGAGTGGTTCCCGGTACAGCAATGGAGTGTACCCGCAGGTGATTTCTTCGGACTGTATGTTAAATTTTTGGATTAATACAGCCGATGTCACTATCAGGAAAAATAACGGGCGAGGGTTTTGAGCACATCATCCTGCCCCGGCGAGGGCGCCAGCGTGATGAGGTTTTAAGTGGCCCGGCTTTTGGCGTTGATGTATCGGTGATAAACCTGCCAAATGGCTTAGGGCTGGCCCTTACCAGCGATCCGCTGTCGCTCATTCCATCATTGGGTTTGCAGGAATCGGCATGGCTATCGGTGCATTTAATGGCCAATGATATGGCTACCACAGGCTTCGCGCCGCAATACGCGCAAATGGTGTTGAACCTGCCTCCTGGTTTAAGTCAGCAGGATTTTACTACTTATTGGGATCATATCCATCGCTATAGCGATCAAATAGGCGTGGCTATTACCGGTGGGCATACCGGCAGCATTGAAGGTCAAAATTCAACCATTGCTGGCGGAGGTACGATGCTGCTCACCGCACCGGTTGATGAGATCTTGTTAAGCAAAAACGCGCAACCCGGAGATGTGATCATTGTAACAAAGCAATGTGCCATGTCATCAGCGGCCATATTAGCCATGAGCTTCCCGCAGACTGTTAAAAACAAGTTGGGCGAGGAGGTTTATCACCAGGGCTGCGAGTTGTTTTATCAAACCTCATCATTAAAAGACGGCCTTACAGCGGCAGGCATTGGCAAGCGTTTTAACAAAGTTACCGCCATGCACGATGTTACCGAAGGCGGCGTTCTGGGTGCTGTTTATGAAATGGCTATTGCATCGGGTAATGGCGTTGTTGTTAATAACGATCTGCTGCCAATTGGCGATGTGCAAAGCCAGATCTGCGGGCTGTTCAGTATCGACCCCCGGTATTGCATCGGCGCGGGGGCTATGGTCATCGCTGTAAAAGAAGAATGGGGCCAGAACGTGCTGCAACGTTTAAATGAAAACAACATACCAGCAACCATCATCGGCCATTTTACCGAAAAACAAAAAGGCTATGCACTCATCGAAAATGGCGAGGAAAAACCGATGCCCTACTTTAGTAAAGACCCTTATTGGGATGCTTTTTTTAATGCTTACAAAAACGGATGGAAATGATGGATAAACCTTATAAAATTACCGGCGGCGTTTACCTGGTGATAAACCCTGCTATTGATGAAGATAAGTTGCTCAGTAAATTACAGGCTGTTTTATCTGGTGGTATCGAGGTGGTACAGATCTGGAATAACTGGTCGCCCGGTGCCAACAAACGGGCGCTGATAGAAAAGGTAGCTGCTTTATGCAAGCCACACCATGTGCCCTTGCTTATTAACCAGGATTGGGTATTGCTGCGCGATGTCCCAGCTTTGGATGGTATTCATTTCGATACGGTTCCGGCTTCGATATCCCTTATTCGGGAAACCGTTAGCCGTTCATTTATCAGCGGTATTACTTGCTCCGGAAGCCTTGATACCGTAGCCTGGGCCGAAGATAACGGACTGGATTATGTATCCTTTTGTTCTATGTTCCCGTCATCATCGGCAGGGAGTTGTGATATAGTTACGCCGCTTACCGTAAAGCGGGCAAGGGCGCTTACCGCTATGCCATTATTTGTGGCCGGAGGCATCACCCCGCAAAATATCATCAGCCTAAAAAAGATCACCCCGTTTGATGGCATCGCTGTAATATCTGGCATTATGAGCGCCGATGATCCAGAACAAAAAGTTAAACAATTTAAACTCGCGCTAAGCGCTAACCCCACTCAACATGCAACTCAAAACCATTAATAAACTCTGCTGTCCCTTTGATAAAAGCGACCTCGACTTGCAGGTATTAGCAAAAGATACTGAGCAAAATATTATTGAAGGAATTCTTACCTGCACCAGCTGCCAGCGTAAATACCCTATTGTTTACGGCGTCCCCATTATGGCCCCTGATGAGTATCGACAGATGCAGTTGGAGCAGCCTATTGTTGAAAAGTGGAAGCTGGAGTATGATTTGGTTGATGTGAAATTACTGCCGTAAGGAGTGTGTTAAAAAACGTCATTGCGAGGTACGAAGCAATCGCGAACTTTACAAGGCGGATTTGCATAGCCCCTCGGCTTCTGTGCGATTGCTTCGTGCCTCGCAATGACGATGTTGTTACTTAACCAAGTTTTCACTCATCAATTCGCCACATCATTATTCTCAATTCCCGTCCTGTTTTTGTTGATTCTATCCTTTAATCCACCAAAATTATAATTAAGGCTGATATTGAATGAGCGGTAATAGTTAATGCTTTGATAGGTTTGGGTAAATTGCGGCCCGAAGGTTTTGCTTATGCTGGTGCGGTATTTGGTAAAGGGGTTTTTAATTCCTCCGGAGATGCTAAACTTGTTTTTAACAATATCCTTATTGAAATTAAAGGCACTATAAAAATAACCGTTGGAGTAGCCTTGCAAGCCAGTAGGGTTACGACTGCGTACACCAAGATCTGCATTTAAAGCCCAGCCATGGTCAAGGCGCACTACGTTTGATAGGGTTGCGCCATACATCAATTGGTTATTGCTTACGGTTTTACCATCGGCCTGCCCTTGCAGCCATAGTTGCATGATATTGCCGTTAACGCTTACATTGTAAATTTTAGTTACCGGATAGCTAAAGTTGAAATTAACACCCGCGCTTTGGGCTTTGCCGGTGTTTGCATAGCTTATTTGCGTAACCTGGGTAACGTTGTTAAAGTTCACCACCTGCACATCCAGGTTGTTCATGAACGAATAATCAAAGCCGATATTCACCGATAGCTTTTTGTTGCTGTTGTAACCAAACTGGATATCGTTCAATAAAACTGGCCTTAGGTTGGGGTTGCCGGTAACTTCAAAGTTAGGGTTAGAGCGGTCTATATAAGGGTTTAACCTGTTGATGCCGGGCCGCCTGATGCGTTGCGAAAAGCCGAAGTTGATGCTGCTTTCGTTTTTAAACCTTTTGCCTATGGAGATAGAGGGGACTACATTTAAATAATTTTGACTGGCTATAGATCCGGTGGTCATGAAATTGGCGCGGATCACAGTTTCTTCCGCCCGTACACCGGCATTAATATTCCAGCTGTTTAAATTTACCTGGTACGAGTTATAAGCGCTGAATACATTTTGTGTATTGGTGTACGCGTTCGATTGCTCGGCGTTGTACTCGTAAAAACCAGTAGCATCGTTCAGGTTGCTGTACTCAAAATCGCTGCTGCTGGTTCTGAAAATAGCTTTCAGACCAGCATCTATCATTACCTTATTTATAGGCGTAGCGAAATCAATTTGCGCGGTATGTTCATTAAACTTCTGTTTATCTATCTGCCTGAAATTAGGGGTGGTAAAATTTAACCGGTCGGAAAAATCGATATTGCTGGTGCGGTTATCACCTGCTCCGCTGTACTGGTACGAGAAGGTGAGTAACCTATTTTTTACCCCTTTAAACCCTAATTCGTAATTAATGCCCGCGTCTATGCCATGGTCGGTACCGTGGTTGTCATTCCGAAAGGTATATTGTTGGGGCTGACCGTTCCCGCTTAAAAGCGACGATTGGCCACTATGGCTATTATTACGGTTGCTGTTATAATTAAACTGGGCGGTTAACAGGTGCAGGGTATCTATCTGCAAACTCATTTCTGTACCGAAGTAGGCCGTTTTGTTGTTTGAGCGTTGATAGCCTTGCTGCGTAAGCGCGTTGCCACTGGTATCAACACGGTTATTATTATTATAAGTTTCGGGAGATTTATTGATACTGCCGCCACTAAAAGCCGAGATCCCAAACTTCCCTTTTTTAGCCGTAAAGGAAGCGCCAACACCCGGGCCACCAGTAGGCAGACTTTCATTAATGTTTACAGTGCCGTTTAGGCCGTCGTTTATTTTTTTACTGGTGATGATATTTATAATACCAGCCAGGCCATCGGCGTCATATTTAGATGGCGGTGTGGTGATCACCTCTATGCGCTCGATGGTTGAGGCGGGGATGCTTTTTAAAACTGCTTTCAGGTTGTTTTCCAAACTGCCGGAAGGCTTGCCATTAATGAACACCTTAAAGCTTGAATTACCTTTCAATAACAGGTTATCATCGCCATCTAACGAAAGGTAAGGTACTTTACGCATCATGGTTAAAACATTGTTGCCTTTACTTTCCGGGTCGGCTTTCAGATCATAAATGATCCTGTCGGCCTTTTGCCTGATGATAGGCCTCTCGGCAGTAACGGATACTTCCTTTAGCGTGGTCATGGCATCGCTTAAGTAAATAGGCTTCAACTCAAGCGTTTTTTGTTGTGCGAGGTCGATGGTTACAGTTTTGGTTTGATAACCTATCGCGTTGATGTATAGCGTGTATTTTGATGCCGGTATTGAAGCAAAGGTGAATGAACCATCATCTTTAGTTACGGTAACTTTAATAGTTTCATTATCGGCACCTTTTAGCCTTACGGTGATTAAAGGCAGGGTTGCTTTACTTGCCGAATCGGCTACGGTGCCTTTTATGGTAGATGTGATTTGGCTATAGGTAATGATATTTTGGGTGAGCAACAGAGCGATCATAATGATAAGCCGTATTGCAAATTGTTTAGTTTTCATGTTTGTGAGGTGTTAGATTTTTTAGGCAAAAGGGTTCCCTAAGGAGGATTTCTCCCTTAAAAATTTGGTGAAGCAGGCGGCTAAACCACCTGCTTAATGCAATAAATTAATGTGTGATCATTTAAACCTTGCGGCGGCGCAACAGGTAGTAGATGAGGAAACCGGCCGAGATAAAGATCATTTCAACGCCGTAAGGTACCGGAGAATCTTCGGCGCTGTATGGGATAAATTCCATTACTACAAAGCCAATACCGGCGCAAAGCAGAATGAGTCCCCATTTTAAAGCTTCGTTGCCCGAGCCTAATTCGGCTAAAAATTTGGTGCTGTTTTCGTCGAGTTGCCCTGCATCAATAATGCGTTTTTTTAACCTGTAATTGTAAAGGGCAAGTATGAAGATGGCTATCAGTATAAAAAATACGATAACTACTATAAATGGCATTAACTGTTTCATGATGTTGTATGTTTAAGTTATTTGCTACAGTAGTCAGCACTTAGGCTGCCCCGGTTGCAATTATTTTAAAATATTTTTTATTTCTTTTTTGCAACCGCCAAAGCACATATCTTGACTACTGTTATATGTTTAATGAACAAGAGGTAGTATCCAAAATATTGAACAAAGATATGCGGGCTTTTGAGCTGCTGGTAAAGCAGTACGAAAAGCTGGTTTTCTTTGTGATACACCGCCTTGTTCAGGACAGGCAAAACAAAGAGGATATATGTCAGGAAGTGTTTATTAAAGTTCACCAAAACCTGCACCGGTTCCAGTTTCAATCTAAACTATCAACCTGGATAGCGCGGATAGCTTATTTAACCGCTGTAAACTATTTAAAAAAGAACAAAAACAATTCTCCTTCCGAATATCCTGAAAATATTGATCACTATCATTTTACTGACCAAAACCCCGAGCAGGAACTGATAAAGAAAAACACCGCGGCTTACGTTAACCTGCTTATTGAACAAATGCCGCATCAATATAAAACGGTGCTCACGCTTTACCACCTTAACGAGTTTTCGTGTGCCGAGATAGAAGAAATTACCGGGATACCCGAGGGCACGGTAAAAAGCCATTTGTTTAGAGCGAGGAAATTGCTGAAAGAAAAAATTGAAAAAGATTTAAAAAGAGAAAATATATGAAAGAGCTGGATGACGATGCACTACAGGAATTGCTGAACGGCGGCCTGCTTCCGGACGATGAAACGCTTTCGGATAATGATCAGGCAAACCTGCAAGCCTATCAAAGCTTGTTCACGGCGCTTAATACCGAACCTGCCGAGGGCTTACCAATGAGCTTTGCCGCCAACGTAAGGCGCGCGATACAGGAACAGGCCGCCCGCAAAAGCGATATGCGTTTTAACATACTGGCGCTGCTTTTATTTTTGGTTGGATTGGCCGTGGCCTATGGAATGCTGGCACTCATCAGCCCGGAAAGTGGGGATATGTTTTTAACTGCCGTTGTTGGTTATAAATGGGTATTGCTAACCATGGTTGCAGGTTTTGTGGCCTTTCTTTTTATCGATCAGCGGTTGGCGAAAAGAAGTTATTAGAATTGATTTTAGCGTGCTACTGTTTCTGTTGAATCCGGAGTTGTAGCATCTTCCTCTTCAACCGGAACTTGCTCTTTAAACACGCGGATGGTTTTGATATACCTGCGTTGATAAAGATCATTCATGGTAGTTACGGTAACACCATTCTCCGCACCCGAGGTAGAATGGATAAATGCCAAAGGCTCGCCCGGTTGCGATATTACAATGCCAATGTGGCCTGCACTATGATAATTATGACTGCGGGTACCGGTAAACAATATCAGATCGCCAAATTTGGCCTCACTAATATCGATACCTTTTACCGGTTCAAAATCTGACGAGCTGCGTGGGATGGAGATCCCAAAGTGACTGAAAACATAATTAACAAAGCCCGAGCAATCAAACCCTCTTTCCGGATTGGTTGATCCATAGCGGTAGCGGATACCTTTAAGGGTTTGTGCAAACTCAACCAACTCATCGGGAGTAGTTTCGCCGGTTTCGTAATTGGCCTCCACTTCGGCATAATGATGCCTTACACGTGAGTGCTTATGTGCCTTTACTGATTTAGTTGCTTTATGTTTTTTGGATGTTGCATGATGCGCGGCAGGCTTTACCGGCTTCGAAAATGATAAAAAAGCAATAAGAAGGAGCTTGGAGCCAACTACAAAATGCATTTTGTAATGATAGGCAAAAAGTTTTCAGATTGCCAGTAAAATGTAAAAAAGGTTATTAACATATGTTGTTAATAACCTTTTTTACAGGATTTTCTAAGCTTTTTTCTTCACCAAATACTTTTTCCTTAACCATTCCCTAACTGGCTCGTCATACAATTTTAAACAGGCGTAAGCAATCGCTATGCTCGACGCAACCAACACAGCACCCCATTGCAAGCCATAACTCATTGGTATTTTATTATCAACTACCCAGGCGGTAAACCAATAAATAAGCGGGTAATGGGTAATGTAAATAGGGTAGGAGATATCGCCAAAAAACTTACATACTTTATTAGCGAAGTTGCCTTTTATCTCACCTCCAGCACCAATAGAAACAATAAGCGGGAACACTAAAATGATACAAACTGATTCATAAATACCATTCATCCAAAGATGCTCAGGGCCACCAATGCGAGGGATAAATAAGGTTAATGCGAGCAAAATGCTGCTAACCGTAAATGCCGATTTAACGCGGACCAGTTTAGCCGTGCGGCAAAGCAGCATACCGGCCAGAAAGGGGTATAACAAACGGGTAAAGCCAATGTTCAACTGTTCGGCGTTAACTGTCCAGCCGCCTATCACATCGCCGTTTGGTCCCCAAACTTCGTAACGGATCAGTAAAATGGCCGATAGAACAACAAATATGGTTAGCACCGTATTTGAAAATCTACGGATAAAGAGTGCGTACAATATATTGGCTACGTATTCAAAAAATAACGACCACGCAGGTCCGTTAAGCGGGTGCATTTCCTGCCAACCGCGGATATCCATCGAGGGCACGATCGGGATCATGGTACAACCGATCAGCATGATCAACAGCATTTTCCAAACCGGGGTGGCAGCGATAGGTGGGAATAACCCGCCTGCCTGTAAATAGAAAAATATCGCGCCTATTATTGACCCCGCTATAACCATGGGCTGCAAGCGGATGAGGCGGCGTTTGTAAAAATCCCATTGGGTCATTTTGCCCCACCTGTCATCATAAGCATAAGCCACCACAAAGCCAGAAAGCAAAAAGAAAAAATCGACAGCGAGGTAACCATGGTTAATGATCTGCGCGAAGCGGCTGCCGCCGTTAAAGGCTTCAAAGGTGTGAAATATTACAACAATGATAGCTGCTACGCCGCGTAGCCCGTCGAGGATTTTATAATGGCTTTTGGTTTCGAGATAAGCAGGGTTTTGTGACATTACAGGATTATAAAGTATTTAAGCTAATTGGGTTTATTACCCGGAATAGTCAATACCGGGCAGCTAAATATGCTTTAAATAATCAGAATATACAAGGAGTTGGCTTTTGAACCCGTTATTTTTTAGAAAGCTCTTTCCTGATCCTGCTTAATGATGTATCCGTTATCCCCAAAAAGGAAGCGATATGCTTTAAGGCTGCATGCTGAAAAATATGCGGATAGTTGGTGAGCAGGAAGCTATACCGCTCTTCGGCCGTTTCGGTGATCTGCATCAGCATCCGGGTTTTCAATTGGGTGTAGCCTTTCACCAATACCGAGCGGCCAAACTCCCTGAAATCGGGCGAGGCATGGAACAGCTGGTTCAGTTGCTCGTAAGTGATATACCAGCCTTCACAATCCGTTAGCGCCTGGATGTTCTCTTTAGAGCGGATGCGGTTAAAAAATGAGGATACCTCGAAAGCCAGTTGCCCGGCCGAGCAAAAAGCTGTAGTTACTTCATTGCCATCAATATCATGCGCGAAACCGCGCATATAGCCTTTTTCTAAAAACAGGTATTCATCGCATATTTTTCCTTCCGTAAGCTGAAACTGATTTTTAGCGAGACTTTTATAGGTAAAATGGTCGGCTATTTCCTTAGCGGCCGACATGGTGATCAGGTTACTGCTGTGCAAAAAAGCTACGAGGATATCTTTGTTCATGAGTTGATAGGTTAAGCAGGTGAATCGCTGTTTTCAAAAAATAATTACGAATTAGGAGGCACCTACGGAGCCAAACCTCTTTTTCTGTTTTCTACAAATATGGTACTCCTACGGAGTTTCTGTAATTTATCTTAAACTCCGTAGGAGTACCATGTTTATAGTTTTAAAATAAACCTGTATTTGGCTCCGTAGGTGCCTCCTTTTTTGCCGGTAGCTTAAATATCGCTAACATAATTATATCCTTTTCAAAAATAGGCGGATTTGGCAAAAATAATACCCAAGGGGTGCTTTCTTGCCAAATGGCAAGAGTATTGGCTCAAATACGCTGCAACTTTGCTTCCATAATAAAACAAATAAGATCATGGAAAACCAGAAAAACACCCTCCCCGACTTTAGCACCCCTACAACCAAAATATTAGCCATTGGCCGTTGGACAGAAAAAGGCCTCATAGCCGAAAATAGGCTTCCGGTAATGCCTAAAGAAGTTCCGGCTACACTTAGCCTGTATTTAACCGGAGTTATGGACGCATGGTATGTAAAACCCGACCTAAGTGGCGTAGTATTTATCATCAACACATCAGAGGTTAATACCGCACATGAACTGTTGGAAAAACTACCCCTTGGCCAGGCTGGCTTAATGGAATTTGATTATATCCCTTTAGGCCCGCTTAGTCCGCTGCGTTTCCTTTTACCAAAAGAGACAGCCGCATAATTTATTTTGAACCGGAGCGAAAGCCGGTGATCAAAATAGAGAGCTTCCCTTAATTAAGGGAGGCTTTTTTATTTTAGGGGAGCCACGATCTAACAAGAAAAAGAATATTTTCAATTGCTAATAATTTTGGTAATAAATGCTATTTTGCGGCCATGAAAAAACATATTCTAACACTTACCTTAATACTTAGTACGCTGTTTAGCTATGGTCAAACCATGAAATGGTTTAACAAACCCAAAGCCTGGAAAGGCAATGCCAAACAACTTACCGTTACTGTTGACCCCAATACCGACTACTGGCGCGTAACGCACTACGGTTTCATCCGCGATTCGGGACCGTTTTATTATGAGGACGTTACAGGCGATTTTGAGGCATCGGTAAAAGTGACAGGCAACTACCAGGAACTTTTTCACCAGGCAGGCCTTATGGTACGCATCGACTATAAAAACTGGATCAAAACGGGCATTGAATATGTAGACGGCGTACAAAACGTAAGCGCCGTAGTTACCCGCGAAGTATCGGACTGGTCGGTTGTGCCGCGTACCGATAGCCCAAAATCGGTATGGTTAAAACTGTTGAGAAAAGGCGATTACGTACAGATCCAATATTCGTTTGATAATAAAGATTTCAAGATGTTGCGTTTGGCATACTTCCCGCCAAAAGTAAAAGCACAAATTGGTGTGGTAGCTGCCGCGCCAGGCAAGAAAAGCTTTGATGTAGTATTTGATGATTTTGTGGTGAAGCCGCTTAAGTAGTTTACTCACCCCGACATCGCTACGCTTGTCACCCCTCTCTACGCTTCGCGTAAAGAGGGGTTTCTTTTTGATTTTGTTTTCTTTTTCTGCCAAAGTAACCCTCTTTGCCGCGTAGCGGGAGAGAGGGTGATCCAGCGAAGCGTAGATCGGGTGAATAAACTCTGCGCGAGGCACCCATGTAACACAACCTTTACCAAAAGCAAACACCTTTAGCCACCCGCCTGTTAACCTGATTAACTAAATTTGATAAAACCTTTAATTATGAGCGAGATAAAAAAAGAAGATATTAATCAGGAAGTGTTTGATCTGTACGATGATTACGCGCACAGCCGTATCGATCGCCGTGGGTTTATGCAGAAGTTATCGCTATATGCTGTTGGCGGTTTAACTGTACCATCGCTGATGAGTTTCCTGATGCCCGATTATAAAGGCAATGTGCAAATTGGTGCTGATGATCCCCGTTTAAAATCAGGCTATATTAATTACTCGTCGCCAAAAGGTGGTGGTACCATCAAAGGTTTACTATCAAAACCCATAGATGCTAAAAGGAAACTGGGTGGCATAATAGTAGTTCATGAAAACCGAGGACTCAACCCTTATATTGAGGATGTAGCCCGCAGGGCTGCGCTTGCCGGTTTTGTTTCCTTAGCTCCGGATGCTTTAACGCCACTTGGCGGGTATCCTGGTAACGATGATAAAGGCCGCGAACTACAATCTCAACGAAACAAAGGCGAAATGGAAGAAGATTTTATCGCAGCTTTCAACTATCTTAAAAACCATGAAGATTGCAATGGCAAGGTAGGTGTTGTAGGCTTTTGCTTTGGCGGTGGTATTGCCAATACAATGGCCGTGCGTGTACCCGAACTTGCTGCCGCCGTTCCGTTTTACGGCGCTCAACCTGCCGCTGCCGATGTACCTAAAATACATGCCCCACTGATGCTGCACTACGCCTCGCTGGATACCCGCATTACCGAGGGTTGGCCTGGTTATGAAGCTGCCTTAAAAGAGAACAACAAAAAATATCAAGCCTTTATTTACCAAAATGTGAACCACGGTTTTCATAATGATACCACGCCACGTTATGACAAAGCGGCTGCTGAACTGGCTTGGCAACGTACTATTGATTTTTTTAAGGAGCAATTGGCGTAAGGGATATAGTCAGTAGCTTGTAGAAATTGGATAGATTTTATTATATAGCCTCAGTTGGAAAATTGAGGCTATTGTTTTATTAAGCGATATATCCTACTATTAACTATTTGCCGACCATCCCCCAATTTTCACCGATGAACGGCAACATTCCGTCGCCCCGGCCTTAAATCAGTCATAAAAGCCTCAACGTCGATTATTTTCCTACCTCCGTCTATCGCTTTTGCCGGGCCTGTTTAGCTGTGCTTTATTTGTATCGAAAAAACCAGCAAACACAATGAAATATCTATATATCATACTCCTTAGCCTTTTATCGGTTACCATAGCAAAGGCAAACAAACGGCCTGTCGATGCGGCTTCATCTATAACCGGTACAGTTATCGATTCACTTACTCAAAAACCGGTTGATTATGCCACGGTTTCGTTATATGACCAGGCCAGTGGAAAGCTGCTCAACGGAACAATAACTGCTACCGATGGTAAATTCTCTATCGGAAAATTATCGGCTGGTGTCTATAAGATAAAGATCAGTTTCTTGAGCTATACCGATAAAACCATCTCCAACCTTAAAGTAAGTGACGGCGGCTCATTAAAGCTTGGTCGTATTTTGCTTGGCCCGGATAGCCATTTGTTAAACGAAGTAAAAGTTACAGGCAAAAAAGCACTGATTGAAGAAAAGATAGACCGTACCGTTTATAACGCCGAAAATGATTTGACCACCCGCGGCGGTGATGCTACCGATGTAATGAAACGCGTTCCGATGGTATCGGTAGATCTGGATGGTAATGTAAGCGTGCGCGGTAGCGGAAATATTAAGGTATTAATTAATGGTAAACCATCAGCAATGGCCTCGGCCAGTGTTGCCGATGCTTTGAAACAGATCCCTGCCGATCTGATCAAGAGTGTAGAGGTGATCACCTCGCCATCGGCAAAATACGACGCTGAAGGCTCGGGTGGTATCCTGAACATTATTTTGAAGCAAAACACCTTGCAGGGCTTATCGCTTAACCTTAATACTACAGCGGGTACACGGGGCAGTAACCTTGGCCTTAACGGTAGCTATAAAACCGGAAAGCTTAACTTTTCGCTTGGCGGCTTTGGCCGTTCGGGTTATAATATCCCCGGCGATTTTACCAATACTCAAACCGTTACCGATCTGGCTACTAACGATGCCTTCACAACTACCCAATCGGCCAATACCCATAACAAATATTTATTTGGCCGGTACAATGTGGGGGTTGATTATGATATTAGCGAGCATAATTCACTTAGCCTCGGTGTTGTATTGGGTGCCAATAACCGTCCCACAACGCAGGATGATTTCCTTACCCAAAGCTACCTTAATAACCAGCTTACAAGCACATCATTACAAAGAAACAAGATCACCAATAATTCAACGTCGGTAGATGCGACTTTAACTTACACGCTAACCGGTAAAAAGCCGGATCGTGAGTTCAGTTTCCTGACCGAGTTTAGCCAGAACAACCGCGATAACAACTTCGAGAATATTTTTCTGGATCAAAGCAGTGGCGCTACAACCGGCGGCTTACGGAATAATAACAATGCCATTAACAAGGAAGTTACCTTCGAAGCCGATTATCAAACACCGCTGGCCAAAAATCAATTGCTTGAATTTGGCGCGAAAGATATTATCCGTACCGTAAGCAGCGATTATACCTATTTATCAGCAGCCGATGGTACGCTTAATTACGTGCCGGTTTCGTCGGCCAGTTTATCTAACGCGTTTAATTATAAACAAAATGTGGCTTCGGCTTACGCGTCGTTCACGTTCAATCCTTTTAAAAACTATACAATAAAGGCCGGTACCCGTTACGAATACACTACCATCAATGCCGATTTTCAGAGCGGTAACGCGGTTAACATTCCCGATTATGGGATTCTTGTGCCAAGCCTTAACATTTCAAAAAAGTTTGATAACGGCGATATCCTGAAATTAGGTTACAACCGCCGCATCCAGCGCCCGTCTATCGAGTTTTTGAACCCCAATATCCAGGCTTCAAATCCGCTGAACATCAGTGCAGGTAACCCGGCCTTACAGCCCGAGTTTACCAACAACTTTGAGCTGGCTTACAGTACCAATATTAAAAACAATCACTTCAACATTTCGGCTTTTATGCGCAATACCAACGATGCTATCCAAACCATCCGGAGCACCAGCGGCGATACCATAAAAACCAACTATCAAAACCTGGGCAAGCAAAACGCGTATGGTATGAGCCTTTCGGCCAATATTGCCATCAGCAATAAGTTTAACCTTAACGGTGGCCTTGATCTTTACCATTTAGATCTCGACAATAATGATCCCGATCCGCTTTTCCACGCGTCGAATAGTGGCTGGGTAGCCAATTACCGGTTGTTTGGTAGCTATGACTTATCAGATAATTATGCGCTGCAGGCTTTTGCATTCCGTCGTTCCCGCCAGATCCAATTGCAGGGTTACCAGGGTAGTTTTGGTGTATATAATCTGAGCATCAACAGAAAATTCGCCAATAAAAAAGGTAGTATAGGTATTGGTGCCGATAACTTCCTTACCAACGGCCTCAAGATCCCAACGGTGGTTAACTCGGGCAATATCAACCAAAATTCGGTTAACATTATGTATAACCGCAGCTTTGAGATCACATTTAGTTACAAGTTTGGCGGCTTATCGCAGGCCAAGCCTAAAAAGCCTAAGAAAACCATCAATAATGATGATTTAAAGGAGGGGAGTAGTAATAGTAATAATTAGGAAGTTGGGTTGAATATTAAACCACATGTCATTGCGAGGCACGAAGCAACCGCACGGAAGCAGGTCCACCCTGTATAGTTCGCGATTGCTTCGTGCCTCGCAATGGCGTTTTATAATAAGTAAGTATAATCCTTAACCCTAAAACGCCTCATTCAACCCCAAAAAGAAACCTTTCGATCCATACTTACCAAAAGCATAATCCAAACAAAGGTTGGTACGGGTAGCCTTGTTAAACAACACGCGTAAACCGCCGCCATAACCCGGCTGAAATTGTTCAAATATTTTAGTGCCCGATTCATCGTTGGCGGTTTGCAGATTGCCAAATACCACACCACTTACAAATTTGTTGCGCAGTATCGGGAAACGGTATTCTACCTCGCTGTAGTTGTATTGTGTGCCTTTAAAGTATTGTACCACGTATCCGCGCCCGCTCCTGAAGCCTGGATCTTTACCCGTACCGGCGAGTTCGAGGTAGGGGATATTACCGGTAAGGAGATATGAACCCCAGTTCCAAAAGGCGATAACATGTTCAGGGTTCACGGATGAAAGACTAAAGTATTTCCTGAAATCGGTAGTGAACTGAACCGCGTTGCGCGAACTGCCCATCCACGATTGATTAACACGGAAGCCCGCATCAACATAAATACCATGATAGGCCCGGTTTTGGTTATCGCGGGTGGTATATTGCAGGTTAAAGAGCAAACCGTTGGCGGCATAATGATCATTAGCAAAGCCGTGGCGACTGTTGTAAATGTTATAAGGCGTAAAATCGGTAGTTGATTTGGTGTCTTCAATTTTACGGCGGATATCGAAAGATGCGCCTGCACCCAAAAACAAACCTTTATCTATCTCCTTATAAACCTTTTCGCGGATGTTATAGTATTGCGAATGCAGGGCGCGGCCTTTACGCTCGGGATTGGCCAGTACCTGGTCGGCAGCGCTGCCGTTAGATGCCTGACCTATGCCCAAACCGTAATCGGGCGATACCGTTTTGGCTGCAACCAAATTACCCTGAAAATTCCAATTATTACCCGGTGTGTATATGTTGTGGTTAATGTAAAAATAGATAATGCCTTTTGTAGTGATAGATGCCGATGTGGCTGCCACTGATAAAAGTGTGTTAGGATCATCGCCCAGCTTTTTACCGGCAACAGCTTTAATACCGATCTGCGAGCCGATGGTTGGGTTTGATGCCACGTTGGGAATAACCGTAATCCCCGACGATTTTTTACCAGGCGCATCAGCCGGTCGACCGGGATGAAGAATGTTACGCACCAGATCGCCAAAATCATATTGTTTATACAGGGTGTCGGTAGCTTTTACCGGTTTGGGTTGATCTTTATGCAAGGAATCAACTTTGGTACTATCCGAAGGAACCTGCACCTGGCCGTAGGCATGGTTTGTTACGCTGCCTAAAACAGTAAATAGAACAATACCGAATAAAGGACGAAATATTTTATATGATGATTTACGTTGCACGTTAAACTATGTAAATATTTAAAATTCAATTTATTATGTTTTAATTATGATGGCGGCAGGTTTTGTTTTAACCCCAAAAACGGGATAATGTTTTTGACTGATAATATCAGGGCATACTCAATCGGTTTTTTATACGCATGGTTGCTTGTTAAATAAATAGTTTTTAACTTGCTTGTATCCAATTATAAGCCTGTAAATCAATTTATTCCTGCTGC
Source organism: Mucilaginibacter sp. CAU 1740 (assembly GCF_039839285.1). Lineage (NCBI taxonomy): Bacteria > Pseudomonadati > Bacteroidota > Sphingobacteriia > Sphingobacteriales > Sphingobacteriaceae > Mucilaginibacter > Mucilaginibacter sp. CAU 1740. Next base: position 417,586 of record NZ_JBDOQS010000001.1, read on the forward strand.
ATTCCTTTAAATCAGTTTTTATGATGAAGAAATCCTGTATCCTGTTCACAGCAATTGCTGTTTGGATGTTAACATGCGTGGTATGCCATGCACAAAACAGTAATGATACCACCGGGCGTAAATGGTGGAAAGAAGCTGTAGTGTACCAGATCTATCCCCGCAGCTTTAAGGATAACAACGGCGACGGGATAGGCGATCTGAAAGGTATTATATCAAAACTTGATTATATAAAAAGCCTGGGTGTGGATGTGGTTTGGCTTAACCCGATATATGGTTCGCCAAATGATGATAACGGGTACGATGTTAGCGACTACCGCGACATTATGAAGGATTTTGGCACGATGGATGATTTTGATACCCTGCTGAAAGGGATGCATGCAAGGGGTTTAAAATTGGTAATGGATTTGGTAGTGAACCATAGCAGTGATGAGCACGAGTGGTTTAAGCAAAGCCGCAGCTCGCGCAATAACCCCTACCGCGAATATTATCATTGGTGGAATGCAGAGCAAGGTAAACCGCCATACCGTTATAGTTTATTTGATGTAAACCACGATGCCTGGCGTTACGATTCGCTCACTAATGCATATTACCTGCACTATTTTTCGCGCAAACAACCCGACCTGAATTGGGAAAATCCAAAACTGAGGAACGAGGTGTATGGCATCATGAAGTTTTGGGCCGATAAGGGGATAGACGGCTTCAGGCTGGATGCCTTCCAGTTTGCAGCTAAGGACACTACGTTTCCTGGCTTTCCAAAGGGATTTGAAAAGAACTTTACACAATATTATGCCATGCAGGGTAATTTGCATGGCTACCTGCAGGAAATGAATAGGGAGGTACTAAGTAAGTATAATGTAATGAGCGTTGCCGAAGGTGCCGGAAATACTTTTGAGGATGCCCATAATTTGGTTGATGCCGACAGGAAGGAATTAAATATGGCCTACGCCTTTGAGGGTGCAGACATAGCTAAACCCGAAGGATATAGCGTGATCCATTTAAAACAGGTATTTACCAAATGGGATAGCGCGTTTGCAGCCAACGGATGGCTTTCGGTTTTCCTGGCAAACCATGATCAGGCCCGGTTGATAAGCAGGTACGGTAACGACAAGCCAGAGTTTAGAGAACTATCATCGAAAATGCTCACAACCTTTTTAATGACCATGCGTGGTACGCCCTATTATTATAATGGCGATGAGTTAGGTATGACCAATGCTGGTTTTACCACTATTGACGATTACCGTGACGTGCAAACACTCAATGAGTATCAACGCCAAAAGAACATTGGAGGCGATATCCCGAAATATTTACAACGGATAGCTTTTGAAAGCCGGGATAATGGTCGTACGCCTTTTCAGTGGAATGCAGATAAAAATGCAGGTTTTACCACAGGCACGCCGTGGATAAAAGTAAACGGTAACTATAAAACTATTAACGCGGCCCGGCAGGAAAAAGACAAAAATAGTCCGCTAAATTATTTCAGGCGTATAGTCAAGCTTCGTAAAGATAACCTGGCATTGGTTTATGGGAAATATACCCTGCTCGATGCGCAAAATCCGGATGCCTATGCCTATACCCGCGAATTGAATGGTAAAAAGCTGCTGGTCATGTTAAATTTCAGGGATAAACCGGTTAATACAGAAACAGGCATCGATATTAATAAAGCCAATGTTTTGATGGGAAATTATGAACACCCATCAAAAGATGGGAAACTGTTGCCTTATGAGGCTGTTGTTTATGAGTTGAATTGAATCTGATTACCAGTAGCGGATCGCTTTTAGAGACGAGGCACCCATGGAGCTCAAAAGCTTTTGTGTCTTCGATGTTGTAAACACGGTACTCCTACGGAGTTCTAAAAATAAGGCTTGTCACCCCATAGGGGTACCGTGTTTATAGTATTGAATTAAATGAATTTTAAGGCTCCGGAGGTGCCTCTTATTTATTTTTATTGAAATGGGATTAGCGGATGATTATCTGGCCACCAACGAAATTTGCAATACCATTGTTTGAGAACCTATCCTCGGCCCGCCCCAATCTGTTTCATCGCCGTTGAGTATGCGGAGGGGTTTAAACTCCCCGTTTATGTAACTGCCCTCTTCAACTTTAAGGTATTGCCATGGTTTGCCGGCATTGCCGCCGGTTGGTTTAAAAGTTAAATGGCAATGTGAACCGATTACTAAGAATTTATTTTCGGACAGGGTAACGATAATTGCCTTGCCAACCGGAAGCGGATTATTTTTAAGATTATTGCTTGCCCCTGTGCCAAAAGTAATAATGGCATCCCAGGCACCAAGCTTAATGGCTTGCGCGGCGTGGTCTTCATGCTCAACCACTGCCTTTATCTTGCCATCAAAAGCCCATTGCGCAAGCTCAGGCATCATGGGGGTGGCCATGGCGTATTCCTGGGCATAGGGTGCAAGGCGCTCGGCCATTTGTTCGTTTGTATGAGCCTCGCCGTTAGCATCAATGCCGAAGGGAGAAAAACCGATACCGCCGTGAGCAAGTACGTCGTAAAAATAACGGGCATTTTCAGTTGTAAATCCGACTTCGGGTACAAACAGGGCATTATCGGGGCGGGTGTACAGATCGATAACTTTTTGTACACGTTCGCTGCCATCTAAATAAATATCAGGTGCAAGGAGGTCGATGTGTGGCGCGGCGACTTTCCAGATCGGGATCACATTATCCGTAGCGCCGCCGCTTTCATAATGTGTAGCAGGCGGGTTGGTTAGTGGATCGCGCAGGGCTACGTTTACGTACAATGGCAGCGGATATTCCGCTTTACCGGCCGCTGCAACCTGATCAATAAAACGGGCTATAGACCAGGCCTGAAAATACTCATCGGCACGTTCGCCAAAAACATTTTGCCATGAGCCCTTCACGCCGGGCTGGATGTTTAAGGATTTAAGCAAATCCGACTTTAATAATTCAGCAGGAACATTGGCTTCGAAAAATTTTTGAGCTTTCGCCGAATAATCGCGTACAGTATCCCATGATCCTGGCTCATTTTCTACCTGAACCATGATTACGGTATGCTGCGGATCGGCCTGTTTCAGATAGCGCATTACCGCGGCAAAAGCTTTGATATCGGCATCTAAGGTAGCTTTGGCGTGTGGTGAAGGTGAGTCGATCTCTTTCCCTGTTTTGCCTGTAATGTTGGGATATTTTGCGGCATCACGCTTCATCCACTCGGGCATGTAATGGTTACTGCCATTTTTCCAGGTGCCGAACCATAACAATACCAGGCGCACATGGTGCTGGCGCGATTGGGCAAGTAAAGTATCCAATACAGAAAAGTCAAACTTACCGGGTTGCGGTTCTATCTGTTCCCAGTACAGGGGGATCTCGAGCGTGTTGAGGTGCATGGCCTCGGCAGATTGCCAAACCTGCGGCAACATGCCCGGCCAGCCGCTTGAGTTATGTGCCTGTCCGCCTAAAATTAAAAATGGTTTGCCGTCAACCAGCAGCGCATGCCTGCCGTTTTTTTCGATGAGTTTAGGGATAGGAGTGGTTTGCGCAGAGGTTTTAACTGAGGCTAATGATAGCAATATAAGCCCGAGGAATGCAGTTTTAATTTTACCCATTGTTTTATAATATGCTAGGGATAAAATTATCATTTAGATAGGTTTGCTGTAAATACTAAAGCAGCGGTTTATAATCGGAAATTTGCAGGTATAGCATGTTTTGTAGTTGAAGCACGCAAAGGCGCTAAGACGCAAAGATTTTTAAGATATTTTAAATTAGATTGTTTTAACGTAGAGACGCATCACATGCGTCTCCCGCATGCAATTTACGGTGGCTAATGATGTGCAAGGTCGCTTGTCCTACGGGAGACGCATGTGATGCGTCTCTACTTGAAAAAACTTTATTCTTGTTTACAAAAAATCTTTGCGTCTTAGCGCCTTTGCGAGAAACCAATTCTAAAACACAAATAGCGTCTTACTTATTCAACTCCAGCTTAGCAAAAAAATCGTTAAACATCAGGTTGATATCCAGCCTCCGGTAAACCCGGATATTACGGCCATGGGCATTATACTCATAACTTCCCTGCGCGTTAATAAGTGGGCACGGTTTCAACACATACTCGCTTGATGAAGGATCTGCCTCGAAAGATGATTGCAAGGCTGTTAACAACACCAGCGGACTATCGCCTAAAATATAAACCTCGCCAAGGTTAAGCTTGTACTGCTGAATGCGTGCCATTAAACTCTCCAGCACCCCGGCCAGGTATTTACCTGTTTCTCCCTGTGGTTTTATTTTAGTATGTAACTCCGACCATGGCAGGATAGCCTGACGGTAACCATCCCTTGGTATTTGCCAAAGCTTTAGTTGCGAGTGGTTAAACACCGCCCTTGCCGCTGCTATATCAATATTAAGGTTATATTCGGGATTACTGTAGTTAGGTGGAGGTATGGCAATGTCTAAGTACTCCGGGCCACCAATCCAAATTAGGGTAACTTTATCAGCGATTTTAGGATCGGTTAACACAGCCGAGGCTATTTCGGTAAGCCCCGCGCCGCAAAGAATATATAATGGCAAGGATGTGTCGGTACGTGATGCCTCTTTGATGATCAGATCAACTGCCGCGCTTTTAACCGGGGTAGTATCGTTGACCATGGCGGTGTTTGAACCTGCCACGAGCGGAAAACGGTCTTTCATTTTTAAAACGGTTAATAGTTCGGTAGCTTTTTTTACCGCATTGTCGGCCTGTGTTTTTGATTTGTCGAAACCATCGTTAGCGTTGAGGTGCGAGCCGATGATGCCCCGTACTTCTACAGAGGGAGATAATACCAAATGTGTAAGCGCGAATAAACCATCCGGATCTCCGCCAAAATCATTATCCATAATTACCCTGAAACGTGGCGTAATGGCTTTAAAAGCCGGATTAACCTGTGCAAATAAAAATGATGGAGATGCGATTATCAACAGCAAAAAAAGCAGCGATTTACTTTTAAACATAGCTTAATTGGGTTTACTGGTTAGCGAACACAATATAAGTGTTTTTATGACACAATGGGGTTTTGTGTGCGATAATTTTGCTGTAAAAGTGCTAAGGGGTGACAGGCCAGGAGAGGGGAGACTTACGAAGTTTCAAAAACTTCGTAAGTCTGAAAAGAAAGGAGGGTAAGCATGCTCAAACAACAAACTTTACAAGCTTGTTTTCTTCCCTGGCTCCAAAATATTAAGCCTGTCGTCTATCCCCAATGCTTTAAACGACTGCCGCAACATATCCCCAGTCTCCGTATAATGCGACCATCCTTCAAAATGCACCGGGATAATAGTAGCCTTTGGAAAAGCGAATGCTGTATCAATAGCATCATTAGTACCCATAGTTACATTAAAAGGTCCGCGCGGTTTGGCTGCTCCCGCGAAAATGAAAACGTATTGCGGATCGAACCTTTCGGCTACCTCCTTTACACCTTCGTAAAATACCGTATCGCCGGTGATATAAACCTGCAGGTTTGCATCACTCTTAACCTCTACCAAAAAGCCTACCACCTCGCCGGTTAGTTTTTCAACCCCGGTAGGGCCGTGGCGGGCTGGTGTTGCGGTAACGGTAATTTCATCTCCTTCGGGTGAGTTAATAGTAACGCTTTCCCATGGAGCTAAACCTTTGGCTGTTCCCTGTAAACGTTCGGCACCTATGTGGGTGGTAAGCGTTTGCCTTACTGTTTTCAGTAATTCCCTGCCGGCATTATCAAGGTTATCATTGTGCTGATCATGACTTAGCAATACCGTATCAATATGGCCAATATCGGTAGTTGCCGGGCCTTCCGTTTTCCAGTATGTTGGGTTGTGGAAAGTTTCGCCTTCGGGATCGAGGGTAGGATCGGTCATGATCTTCAGGCTGCCTATTTCCAGGATAATAGTAGGGCCGCCAAGGTAGGTTACACTTACAGGGCTTTTCATGGGTTAGTTATTATAGGTTTGATTAAAGTAATCGTTGGTTTCAGTGATGAGGGACTGCATCAGGTCGGCAGCTTTGGTATGTTTTAATACCGGGGCTATCTGTCCGCTCCAGAACAGGATCATCTCTGTTTGTTGCTTATCAAACGCGGCTTTCCGTAATGACGACATGAACTGCGTTTGCAGCGGGAAGGGCAGCAATTCAGCTTCTTTACCGATAGCATCCGAGCTAACCCGGTTGCGGATGCCGCGGCCTAAGCGCCCGGTAAAAGCCCGGGTTAATATGGTATGGTTTGATTTATAGGATAGTAAAGTTTGCCGGTAAAATTCGGTAATGTTTGATTCTTCGGTTACCAGGAAGGCGGTGCCCACCTGTACCGCGCTTGCACCTAAAGCCAACGCCGCGGCAATGCCTTTACCGTTGGCTATGCCCCCGGCAGCAATAATGGGCGTTTTTACTTTTTCTTTGATCACCTGCAACAAGGCGAATGTTCCCATCAGCGAGTTTTCGGATTTATCTAAAAACGATGGCCTGTGCCCACCGGCCTCAAAGCCCGAGGCGATGATCAGATCGACCCCTGCGTTTTCCAAAGCTACGGCCTCATCAAGCGTAGTAGCGGCACCCATAACAGCAATATCCCGCTTCCGAAACTCATCCAAGAGCGTTTGCGAAGGGATGCCGAACATAAAGCTGAATGCCGGTGGGCGGGTAGTTAACAAAGCCTCTGCCTGATCTTCAAAAGTTAAAAATAACGATGAAGGTTTGGGCGGCAATGGGATGCCCAGCTCATCAAAATAAGGTTTAAAAAGGGCTTTGGTATTTTCATACACGGCATCGGTAATGCCACCGCTTGGTACATCGCTGTTGGATACCCAAAGGTTAATATTGTAGGGCTTACTGGTGGCGGCTTTAATTTGCTGATCTATATTGATGATCTCATCCGGACTAAGCGTATATGCCCCGTAGCCACCAAGGCCGCCCAGGTTTGATACTGTTGCCGCCAGTTGAACGGTGGACAGGTTGCCGCCAAACGGCCCCTGCAAAATAGGATACTGAATACCCAGCACCCCGGCCGCTTTTGTATTGTACCACATAATTGTTTTTTATTTAGAGGTGTCTGTAAGCATTTTATTGACTATCAGCCATCGGTTATCTATTTTATGAAACGAAAGTAAATCATTGTAAATAAAATCATACATCTGTACGCTTACTTTCGCCATAGCTATCGAGTTAATTACATCTATAGAAATAATTTCGGCCTTATAAGGTTTGCCTGAATCTTTTGGGCTTTGTCGATTAGCTACACCATCAAGATATTGATCGAGCGTTTTTGCATAAGGCACGCCTTTTATATCGCCAAAAAGCAAAGTTCCCTTATTAAAAGTGCTGCCTAAAAGTTGGACGTCACCTTCATAAATCGACTTAAAATAAGTATCCAATACCTCACTTATAGCCAACGAATCGTTTTTTGCAGTTTCCATGATATTGATAATTTGAATGTGTTTGTTACCAACTCTCTGCTGTGCCGAAGCGATAGCAATACTACAGCATAAAAGCACAGCAGAAAGAAGTGATTTCATAATACGATGTTGAAGTGAAAATTAGTTCAGGTTATGACCGGCAGCGGTGCCGCCATCAACATTAATAATTGCGCCGGTTATAAAATTGCTTTTGGCAACGGTATAAACCATTTCGGCAACATCTTCAACCTCGCCCACGCGGTTTAGTAAATGGATGCCCGCGCTATCATCAGCATTATCGACATGCATAGGTGTACGGATCACGCCGGGGGCAACGGTATTTACGCGGATGTTGCTTTTGCCAAATTCGGCAGCCAGTTGTAAGGTAAGCGCATGGATAGCACCTTTGCTTGATATTGGCGCGGTAGCCGGTACACCACCAAAAGCTTTGTTTACCAAAGGGGTACCGATGTTGATCACTACGCCCTGTTTTTGTTTCAGCATTTGAGGGATGGCTGCCTGGGTGGTGAAGAACGTACCTTTTAAGTTGGTATCCAAAAAGCTATCGAGGTAGGCTTCGTCAACTTCTAAAAATGCTTTAGTTCCAAATATCCCGGCGTTATTTACCAATACATCGACCGAACCAAATTTTTCAATCGCTGCGGCTACCAATTGCTCGCCCGTGCTTTTATCTTTTACGTTGCCTGCAACCATGGCCAGGTTAGGGCCTGCACCAAGTTCGTTATAAACCTGTTCCAATTTTTCGGCTGTGGTGGAGTTGATCACTACATTATCGCCATTGGCTAAAAAGTGCCTTGCAACTTCTTTACCTATCCCGGATGATGCACCGGTTACTATTACTGTTTGTGTTTTCATGATTTTTATTTTTTATCGGCAGTGATACCTTTTGCCCGGAGTTCTGAAACCTGTTCGCCGGCATAGCCCCAATCGTCAAGGTCAATTTCATGTATCACTACGTGGGTTAAATGTGGGTCTTTGTTAAGGGTGTTGGTAATTACCTCGGTTACACCTTTTATAATTTGTTGTTTTTGCTGTTTGGTAACCCCTTCGCGGGTTACTTCAATTTTTACGTATGGCATGACTGTTTTTAGTTTGTGCAATGCGCCGCCGTTTAGGCTGCTTTTGCGGTTACAGATATGTTAAGGTCAAAATCATTGTAGATAAGGGTATCGCCCAGATTTTGAAAGAAATTACCAGAGCGGAATTTCATTTCGTATTTGGTACGATCAATAATAATCTTTCCGGTGGCGGCTAATGTATCACCATTGATGTTTGCGGCGGCATCGAAAACAACGGGGTGGGAGATGCCTTTAATTGTAAGGTTACCTTCAATATGATATTCTTCGGCTGTTTTGGGAGCAACTGATTTGATTACCAATGTAGCTTCAGGATATTTTTCGATAGCGAAAAAATCATCAGATGCCAGGTGACCGGCAAATTGCGCGTTGGTAGCCGCATCTTCAATATCCAGTATTTTAATGCTGGTGGTATCGATAGTAAATTCGCCACCGGTTAATTTGCCATCGACTACGTTAAAAGTACCACGGGCTATGTTAATAGTGCCATCATGTGCACCTGTAACTTTCCTGCCAATCCATTCAATACGGCTTTGGTTGTTTACGATCTCAAAATTTTTAGTTTCCATTTTTTTATGTTTTTGATAATGTTTTGTTTGAATTAACACTACAAAGTACGGGAGGAAAGCGGGGGTAACTACATGATGTAGGTCACATAGTGATAGGATGGAAATAAGAGGAGGGATTATGTGATGTATATCACTATTGAAGTAAGCGGATTGATTTACGACGAGGAATCGCTTTTAAAAGGAGGCACCTACGGAGCCAAAATATCGAAGATAATTGTTGCTACAAACATGGTACTCCTACGGAGTTAGAAAATTAGAAACTCCGTAGGAGTACCATGTTTGTAGAAAATATGAAAAAGGTTTTTGGCTCCGTAGGTGCCCCCTAAGTGTAAGTAAATTACGCGACTTGCTTACGAATGATAAAGCCTGCTCAATGTCTCGCGTGAAACGCCAAGATAAGCCGCTATCAAGTGCTTCGGCACCATATTATACAGAGCAGGGTACAGCGCCATCAATTCTTCATAACGTTTTTTAGCATCGTTATTCATAAACGATAAAAGCCTTTTTTGCGAGGCTATAAAGCCCTTGTTTGTGCGCCATCTGAAAAAATGTTCAACCGGGTGCAGTTCGCTGCAAAGTTTTTCCCTATCGGCATTGGAAATGGAAAGCACTTCGGCATCGGTAATACAATCGAGGTTAATAGTGGCGCGGGTTTGGTTATATAGTGCGTTATAATCAGATGCCCACCAGGTTGGCATAGCAAACTGCAGGATGTACATTTTTACATCATCATTAATGAAAAATGATTTCAAACAGCCCGAAAGCACAAAGTATTCATGATCGACCTTGTCGCCTTCGGTAATGATGGCTTGGCCTTTTTTGTAGGATTGTTGTTTAAAATGGGAGAAGAAATACGCAAACTGCTCATCAGTTAAACTGATGGTTTTGGCGAGGTGCTGTTTGAGGATTGCTTCGGCTTGCATGATGACGCTTATTATTTAGGTTAAAATTAATAAGAATGTGAGTATAAAAAAGACGTCATTGGGCAACGCTTATTTAAGCTTTATATCCCCTCAAACGCCTCCAGATACTTATCAATATAAAACTGCTTGCTCTTGGTTTTATACTGCATAATAAACCGCGGGTGCTCCAGTGCTATGATCTCGCCGAAAAAACGGTATTCCTCGTTCAGTTTCTTTAAAAAAGTTTCGTTTTTGCCGGTGCCGAAGCAAAAACATTTGTCGGTATTAACGCCGAGGGCTATTTGCTTACGGATATTTTCGATCATGAATTGATATACCGCTTTGGTTAGCTCTTTGCTATCGTAGTAGTTATAATTCTTCTCCCGGCCTTTATCATCAATACTGGTAAAACCTAGCGGACAGGGGGAGTTGATGTAGATCTTATTATAAAAAGTTTCCGGGCCGCCAAAAGCGTTGATCACCTCGTACACAAAAACAGATGAGGGTTCGTGCGATATTTTGCCTTCGTAGGGGATATGGCATTCGGCCATTAACCGTTTAGGATCGGTAAAGGGAATGCCGGTAAGCCCGCCGCCAAACCGGCCGGGGTTAATGCCCAGGATGATATGGCGTTGGTTATTGTCGTTGTAGTATTTATGATAAAAAGTATCAACAATACCCATAACTTGCGGATGCTCTTTAAAAGGGTTAAGGATGCGGATACCTGGCGGCAATGGTTCGCCGGTGTAGGTGAGCTGCTCGTTGAATTGAATAACCCTGTCTGCAAATGTCATAAGCCAAATGTAGTGTTAGTTAACCAATTGTTTCTTAAACTGGTTAGGGCTAACCCCCGTTTCTTTTTTAAACAGGCGCGAAAAATAAGGCAAGTTTTCAAAGCCCAAAGTATAGGCAATTTCAGATACGCTTTGATCTTCACCTTTCAGTTTGTTTTTAGCCTCATTAATAAGGTAGATATGGATCAGCTCCATAGCTGTTTTTCCGGTTTCCTGTTTCAGCATATCGCTCAGGTAACGGGCCGAAATATTTAAATCAGAAGCCATCACGGCTACCGTTGGCAGGCCTTTAGTTTGCAATAAACCTTTCTCAAAATAAGCCGATAAGGCCTTATTAAATTTTGATACTGTTTTGCCGGATAACTCCGTGCGGTTAATAAACTGGCGCTTGTAAAAACGTTGCGAATATTTCAACACCGAATCGATATGGGTGAGGATAATTTCGCGGCTGTACTCATCTATATTGCCGTTCAGTTCGGCCTCTATTTTATCATGCAGTTCCCAAATGATCTGTTCTTCGCGGGGCGAGAGGTGGAGGGCTTCGTTAGTTTCGTATTCAAAAAAACCGTATTTCTTGATCTCATCATGTAAGGCGTGGCCGTTCAGAAAATCCTCGTGAAAAAAGATATTGAAACCGGCTTCCTCCAGTTCTATCTCCCTAAACTGGATCACCTGGCGGGGCTTTACAAACATCAGCGATCCATTTTCATGATCGTATTTGGTTCGCCCGTAAGATATAGTGCCCGATTTGAGTTTTTTAAACGCGATCATATAGAAATCGCCAGTAAGCTCCCTTTCGGCAAGATCGCAGGTGCCGCGACACGGAACAACACCAATCATCGGGTTTTCGGGCGGTGGGAAACCGTACCTTTTAAAAAGGCTGCTAAGGTCTTTGTAATGGATCATAATATGTAAAAATAAGAACAAGATCCATACAAAAAGCTGTATGGACCTTGCAGATAATTTATTTACGTTGAGATGATTAGTGACCGTGTGCAGCTACCGAAACTTCGTTCCATTCGTCCCACTCGGCAGCGCGACCTGCGTAAACCTGTTTAACCCATTGGTAACCAATTTTACCAAGGAACAAACGCAACGGCGGGTTTTCGCTGTCGATCAGTTTCAGGACGGCATCTGTTGTTGCTTCCGGTTTGCCAAAGAAATCTTCGGTGAAGCGGGCTTGTTGGTCAGCTTTCAGCTGATCGTACTGAGGTAACGATGCTGAACGTACTGCCGAAGCACTACCCCAATCGGTAGAGAAGCCGTTTGGCTCAACGATAGAAACATTGATGCCGAAACCTTTTACTTCGGCAGCAAGGGTTTCACTCAAACCTTCAACCGCGAATTTTGATGCGTTATAGATGCTCAGAATAGGGGCTGCAACCAAGCCTAACACGCTTGATAATTGGATAATATGGCCATAGCCTTGCTCGCGCATTACCGGGATAGCGGCTTGTGTTAACCACAGTAAGCCGAAAAAGTTGGTTTCCATTTGGTCGCGGGCCTCTTTTTCTGAAGTTTCTTCCACACTGCCAAATAAACCGTAGCCTGCATTATTGATCAGCACATCGATACTACCGAAATGTGCTTTGGCTTGATTTATCGCAGCGAAGTCGGCCTCGCGATCGTTTACATCCAGTTGAAGAGGTAATATGTTATCGCCGTATTGTTTAGTAAGATCATCTAACGCACTGATATCGCGTGCTGTTGCTACTACTTTATCGCCGCGTTTTAAGAATGCTTCGGCCCAGATTTTTCCGAAACCACGTGAAGCGCCTGTTATAAAAATTGTTTTTGACATTGTTGTAATGATTAATTGATATCACAAAGCTACCGGGTATCCGGTCGGGGAGTTTATACAGAAGTAGGGAAGAATGATACATTTTTACATGGGGAGTAACCGCTCGCATAGTTAACTCACCCCGACATCGCTGCGCTCGTCACCCCTCTCTACGCTGCGCGTAAAGAGTGGATTTTTGGGGTTTTATTTTTTTCTGTTCCTACCCTCTTTGCGGCTTGCCGGAGAGAGGGTGATCCAGCGCAGCGTAGATCGGGTGAGTAGATTGTACGCCATGCTGCAAAAAACACCAGTCCATTTTCGTTTTTACCAAATGTTAAGTGAATCCGTCGCTCGCCGCCTGAACTTTGCTTTATCAAAAAACAAATATTGTTATGAAAAATCAAAGCGAAAGCAAATCAACATTAAATGGTAAAAGGGTAATTATATTAGGCGGAAGCACCGGTATAGGTTTTTCAACCGCGCAGGCCGCTGCTGCCGAAGGTGCTAAAATTGTTATTGTATCGGGCAACCAGGGCCGTATCGATAAAGCCTTAAGCCAGCTGCCCGAGGGTACAGAAGGTTACGCTGTAGATCTTGCTCAAGAAGAAAACATTAAGTCATTTTTTCAGCAAATCGGTAATTTTGATCACCTCGTTTACACCGCTGCTGAAAACCTTAACCTCAATAATATTGGCGAGACTGATATTGATGCCGCGCGTAAATTTTTAAATCTCCGTTATTGGGGTGCCTACGCTGCCGTAAAATATGGTATTCCGTTTATTAACGAAGGTGGTTCGGTTAACCTTACCGGTGGTACTGCAGGTACACGCCCGGCAAAAGGATGGACTATTGCCAGCAGTATTTGTGGTGCGATAGAGGGATTGGTGCGCGCTTTAGCTGTTGAACTGGCCCCTATACGTGTTAACGCCGTAGTTCCGGGAGTTATTGATACCAACCTTTGGGATAGCCTTGATCCGGCTGCTAAAGAAGGCCTGTATAATTGGGCTGCCGATACGCTGTTGCTTAACCGCGTTGGCCATCCCGAGGATGTGGCATTAGGTTTTGTTTACCTGATGAAACAAAGCTTCGGCACAGGCCAAAACCTGGTGATTGATGGCGGTACATTCCTGGTGTAAGTATTTGCCCCTACTAATAGCTTTTGTATATTGGCCGTTCATCAAGCAGGAAATATTGACAAACGATCTAATATATTTCAATAAAACCCGCCTGGCTCCAACGCCAAGCGGGTTTTTGCATGTGGGTAATATTTTGTCGTTCGCCATAACCGCGGCGCTCGCACATAAACATGGGGTGAAAGTTTTATTGCGGATAGACGATATGGATAGGATCCGCGCTACACCAGAATACCTGGCTGATGTTTTTGATACGCTGCGATTTTTAGAAATACCATGGGATGAAGGCCCGGCGAATGCTGATGAGTTTGAGGGGACGTTTTCCCAGTTGCACCGCATGTCTTTATATAATGCCGCGCTGGAAGAACTCAGGGAAAAAGGTGCCGTTTTTGCCTGTACCTGTAGCCGTAAGCAATTGCTTGAAACAGGCTCCTGCACCTGCATCAATAAAAATATCCCTTTAGATACCCCGGAAGCCAGTTGGCGTTTACGAACAGATAGCAACCTGATCAATGTAAAAACTTATACCGGCGAAATAATAAAGGAGGAAATGCCTGCCGACATGCAAAACTTTGTAGTGCGTAAAAAAGATGGCCTGCCGGCCTATCAACTAACTTCGCTTATTGATGACCTGTTTTATGGTGTCGACCTAATAGTACGAGGTCAAGATTTATGGCACTCCACACTGGCACAACTGGCACTGGCCAAATTATTAGGTAAAGAAGCTTTCGGCGAAACGGTATTCTATCATCATCCGTTACTGTTGGAACCTTCGGGGCAAAAGCTATCCAAATCCGCAGGCTCAACTTCGGTTAGGTTTATGAGGATGGAGGGCAAATCAAAAAGGGATGTATTTAAAGATATCTCCGGTTTTGCAGGGCTTGACAATATTGCCGAAGATTGGCAACAATTGGGGAGCGAGTTGCTTTTGAAGCAAGGTGTTTATTAACAGGTGTTTATAAAGTGCTTAATTAATATGAACCTGCTTTGAACAAGCCGTGGTCATTGTAAAAACATATTGTAATGAAAATGTAAATTTCTTTACAGAAAGTTAAAGGATAGCGCACCTTTACTTTATCATGACATAACCGTCCGTACATATTGCCTCTTTAAATTTGCATCAACAAATAAAATTTACGATGCAAGCAGCACTTCGCCACACGCACCTGAAATTTGTGTTTTTTGTTACCCTGTTGTCCATAGCCTTCACCGCCCAGGCTCAACGCACTCCGCTCCCCAAAGCCTTCGCCCATAACGATTACTGGCACAACCGCCCGCTTTATGACGCGCTCGACCATGGTTTTTTAAACGTTGAGGCCGATATTTACCTGCGCGATGATGAATTGCTGGTAGCCCACCTGCTGCCATCTTTCCAAAAGAAGCGTACGCTGGAGCAGCTTTATCTTAAACCTTTACTCGATTACTACGAAGGCAGAAGCAATGAGATCAAATACCCGCTTTACCCGATAACGTTGATGATCGATATCAAATCCGACGCGGAAAAAACCTACGCCAGGCTTGCCGAAATACTGAAGGATTATAAATCGATACTATCAAAATATGATAAGGGCGAGGTTAAGCCCGGCAAAGTCACCATTGTTTTAACCGGCAATAAACCTTACCAAATGATTAACGGGCAAACCGAGCGTTATGCCTTTATTGATGAGGATTTGATGCAGGTACGTACTGATACAACGTCTAACGCGGTTTACCAAACAGCCAGCTGCAAATATTCGCGCCTGCTTAACTGGACGGGTAAAGGCCCCATGCCCGAAAGTCAGCGACAACTATTGATAAGCTATGTAGCCGTTGCCCATCACTATAAAAAACGGGTAAGGCTATGGGCATCGCCCGAAAATAAAGAAGTATGGCGTGCCCTGCTCGAGTGCGATGTTGACCTGATCAACACGGATAAACTGGCCGAACTGCGCGACTTTTTTGAAAATAAACGCCAGGAAGAAGAGCGTAGCGCCGAGCAACTGAGATATGCTAACGCCAGCCTGAACGCTAAATAGTTTTTACATCTACCTATCGGTAATAAAATGAAGAAGATAAAAGTTGCTTTTTTTGCCGAGATATTAATTGAAGATTTTGATGGCGCGGTACGCACCATGTACCAGATCATCAAACGGATAGACCGCCGTATCTTCGAGTTTTTATTTGTGTACGGTGCCGGTCCAGACGATATGTTGGGTTTTCCCTCATTAAAAGTGCCAGCCCTTACATTGCCCATCAATACAGGTTATACCATGGCTATCCCGGCCCTGGTTACCAGCGAACTGAAAGAAGAGATCGATAAATTCGCGCCCGATATTGTACATATTGCTACGCCATCATTATTAGGTACTTTCGCACTTAAATATGCCACGCAGAGGTTGCTTCCGGTTATCTCCATTTATCATACCCACTTTATCTCCTATATTGATTATTATCTGAAGCATACGCCGTTTTTGATAGGTAAGGTAAAACAGATGATGTGCGATAGCCATCGCACGTTTTATAATCAATGCGACCAGGTTTATGTGCCTTCAAATAGCATGAAAAATGAACTGACGGATATGGGCGTGGACATCTACCGGATGAAGCTTTGGCAAAGAGGAATGGATACCCGGCTTTTTTCGCCGGCAAATAAAAACCTGAAAGCATTAGAAAAGCTTACCGGAAACGACAATCCAACCATCCTGTTCGCCAGCCGCTTGGTTTGGGAAAAGAACCTTGAAACCCTGTTTGAGATTTATGAAGCTATGCAGGAAAAGCATCCCGAAGTTAATTTTTTAATAGCCGGGGATGGCATAGCGCGCAAAGCCTGTGAAGCCAGGATGAAAAACGCGGTTTTTGTGGGTAAGGTTGATCATCAAACATTATCGGTTTTATATGCCTCGTCTACGCTGTTTGTGTTCCCCTCAGTTTCCGAGGCCTATGGCAATGTAGTGCTGGAAGCCATGGCATCCGGTTTGCCTTGTATAATTGCTGATGGTGGTGGCTCGAAGGATTTTATTGAACAGGGTATTAACGGTTTTAAATGCAAACCATATGATGCCGCTTGTTATGTAGATAAGATCGAGATCCTGCTCAGAAACAATACCCTGCGGCTGCAATTTATTGAAGAGGGGCTTGAGTACAGCAGCCGGTTGAGCTGGGAGCATCTTGCTTCGGTTTATTTTGATGATCTGGCTGAAATGGCCGGGCAGCATGTGCTTAGTGCTGTGATTTAAAATGTTATATATTTATAACGTTTTAAATCTTATTACATGATCAGGTATTTCACCGCGTTTTTATTATCCATAGTAAGTATTACTGCTTATGCCCAGGATGTTTGCACGCAATTAACAAAACTTAAACAGGAATGCTATGGGTTTAAACCCGAAACACTGAACGATGCCCAACAGCAGGCGAAATCGGCACAGTTGGATAAGTTTTGGGAGTTGGCCAAGAGCGATAAAAAATCATCCGTACCCTGCTTAAGGGCGATGATCAAAGCGGAAAATAACGACCCATATTTTTGTTTTGATGCTTCTTCTCTTTTACTTTCCCTGGATGAAAGCGCGGAGAGCCTTGATGCGATTTTGGCAGGGGCTAAAAAAAGTACGCTGGATGGTTTGCAGCTTGAATCCTACCTTCAGTTAAGCTTTTATCTTGGCAAAAAAGGGCTTGATGTTAGCGCGCTTGCCGAAAAACTGATCAGTTACCCTAACGCCCATATTCCTTTAATACAGCATGCTATAACGCTCAATGCCATCGATGCATGCCTTTTCTTGTACAATACCATCGGCGATGCAAAAGCAGAGCAAAGCCTGATCAACACCATCACAAACGGAAATGAAACAGGGCGAAATAACGCTGCGGTTGTTTTAAATCTTATTTCAACAAACCGCGGTGATAGTTTGATCAATAAACTGATAGCTCAAAAACAACTGCCGGATTCGGTTTCGAAATTTATATTGAAAGACAGGGAGAGTTTTACTACAAAAGCAGATTGTAAGGCTACACTAAGCAGGGAAAGCGCGTTACAAAAAGCAAGATCGCAGGGTAATGATGATGAAGATTATATCTGCGCTGCCTCGAAGGCTTTAAAACCCGAAGATGCTGATGCCGTACGTGAGGCCCGTTATAAAACTATCAGGGGACTATCAGACGAAGGCCTGGGGAGATATTTCAGGCTCACTGCTTTATTGATGAACATTCGTCATAAGTAAGTTACGGGTCACAAAACATTAATATCCTTGTACTCCGTTTGGTATTTAGTACTTTTGCTGTTTGCCTTAAATAAGGCTGGTTTTTCATCACCATAAACAGTAAAATTCATGTACGATATTTGTTGCGTTGGGCATTTAACATTAGATAAAGTGGTAACTCCACAAGCGGTAAAACACATGGCGGGGGGCACTTCGTTCTATTTTTCGAACGCTATCCGCAATATGGATGTTAGCTATGTGCTGGTTACCTCACTTGCTTTAAGTGAAATGCCGGTTGTTGAAAAACTGCGCGACAAAGGCATCGAAGTGAACGCCACAACCGGCGGCGAAACCGTTTATTTTGAAAATATCTACTCAGGTAATCAAGACCACCGCACCCAGCGCGTGCTTCAAAAAGCTGATCCTTTTGTTATCGATCAGTTAAACGATGTTGAAGCCAAAGTTTTCCATTTAGGTCCACTATTGGCCGATGATATCTCGACCGAGTTTATCAAAAAGCTATCGCAACATGGTCAGCTTTCGCTTGATGCACAAGGCTACCTGCGCAAAGTAGAAGATAAAAACGTGATCCCGGTTGATTGGCCTGAAAAACGTGAAGCATTACAATACATCACCACGCTTAAAGTTAACGAGCACGAAATGGAAGTGCTTACCGGTATAACCGATATCCACGAAGGTGCTAAAGTATTAAACGATTGGGGTGTTAAGGAAGTGGTTGTAACCCTTGGTAGCATGGGTTCCGTTATTTATGTAGATGGCGTTTACTACACTATCCCGGCCTATAAGCCAACCGAAATTGTTGATGCCACCGGTTGCGGTGATACTTACATGGCAGGTTATTTATTTCAACGTGCAAAAGGCAAAGGTTACCAGGAAGCGGGTGAGTTCGCGGCTGCAATGGCGAGTTTAAATATTCAAACATCGGGCCCTTTTGTGGGTACGGAAGAGGATGTTTTGGAGCTTTTGGCGAGTGATAAAGCGTTTAAAGCCTAAGGGGGCTTGTTGTTTTGTCATTTCGATAGAGCAGTGGGGAAGATAAGTGCGCAGGGGCGAAAGAGAAATCTTGTACGCCCTGTATTGCCGTTATGCAAATCCGCTAAGTATTGCGTAGAAGATTTCTCCTCACGGCCAACATACAGAGCCAGCGCTTGTTCGTCGAAATGACAAGTGGGACAATGAGGTGTCTGAGACGAAGTATGCCTGTTTAAGAAAAGCGACAAACCTTTAGCCTTTTACCTTTATCCTTTCGCCTCAACAATCAAATTTCCTTCGCATCCGAGGCGTTGATCCAACCCTCGCTGCCATTGGCCAGCTTTACCCTCATCCAACCGTTATTATTATCCATTACCTCAACCTTGGTACCATCATGGATCAGGAACAGGTTTTTTGCCATTGGATTAGGCGCGCTTTTCACATTAACCGAATTGCTGAAGATGATAGCGCCATGGTGCCCATCAAAATATTGCTGCTGCCTGTCGGCGGTGAACATGCTGCCTAAGCCTAAAAAAATAATGAGCAATGCCGAGTAAAACGAAGCTTTTTTGATCCCTACCGAATTGGTGAAACGGTAAACTACCAGTAAAGCGAATCCGGTTATCATCAGCAAGATACTTATAACCGCCAGCGTAGTTAACGAAAAACGCAGGATAAACGAATGCCACCAACGGGTGATAAAAAACTCTACAGGGGCTTCTACCTTATCGGTAGTTTTTTGATTGGCAAATTGGATATTAAAATTGATATCCTTATCGCCGGGCGATAGTTTATGGGCTTTTTCGTAATAGAGCAAAGCCGACGGCACATCGTTATTTTTAAAATAAGCATTACCCAGGTTAAAATAAACCAGGGCCGACATGTGGCCATCGTCCACTATCTTCTGGTACGTGGTAATAGCTTCCTTATATTGGCCTTTGGCATATTGCTCGTTGCCTTTTTTTACCTGTGCGTTCAGACTTGCATCGCCAAAAGCCAGTAATGGCATGGCAACTATCATGAACAGGTATATAATGCGTTTTAGCATGTTATATTTTACTTTCAATGTTATTGATCATGGTTTGTGCCTTATCAAACACCTGCTGGCCGGAAATGCCCGATACCGGCGCATAGCGTGCCATCTCGCACATATCCAAAGTATCCAGCATCTCGTTAATGAGGCTTTCATCCAACGAGCGGGCTTTAAGCTCATCGGCAATTTTCTCTCGGTTCAGATCGGCGTAAGGGATATTTAATTTATCGCTCAGGTAACCGTATAACCCGCGGAACAAATCTTCATAAAAGGCTTTGATATCATTTGCAGCCAGGCGTTGTTTTGCTATGGCTAAATGCTTAGCCGCCACTCTGCCGGCCTTGCGGCTTTTGGTACCTACCACGTCGGCATTGTTTTTATCACGCCATTTGCCGTAAACCAATGCGCCTGCAAATCCCAGCGGACCTAAGATCAGCAGGAAATAATAAAGTCCTGAATCATAAAAATCGCTGCCTACTTCATTTAACTCGCTGCCGGTTTTAATGTAGCGGATATCGTTGCTTAGCACTTTAACATCTTGTTTGCCCGCACCAGAAAAGGCGGTTACATTACTGTTATCACCTGTACCTTTGGCAACTTTAACCGGGAAAGCGCGGGTTGTTAGAGTAACATACTTGCCTGTAGCCGGGTTAAAGTACGAGAATTTTATTGGGTCGATAGTATAATCGCCCTGGTGCCTTGGGATCAACAGATAAGTATATCTCCTGCTTCCCGAAGCGCCGTTTTCATTCTCGGTGATGGTATCGGTTACTTTAGGATCGTACTTTTCAAAATCGGGCGGGAAGCTTGGGCTTATTGGCTTTAGCAGTTTTAAGTTGCCTGAGCCGCTTACCTTAAGCTGATAGTTAATAGCATCGTTGGCTTTAATGTCGTTTTTATCAAGTGATGCAGCGATATTAAACTTGCCTACCGCGCCGGTAAAATCAGCCGGTTTGCCTGCCATTGGGAGCGGTTTTACATGGATCACCACGGGCGTACCTTTAATGCGGTATTTTACATCCTCATATCCACCAAAAAATGCATCGAATGGATCGCCCGATGACGATGCTGCCTGTTGCCTGATCACGAAGTTCATGATAGCAGGTTCGATAGTGATATCGCCCTCATGCTCGGGGAACAGGATAGTTTTCTTGATATCGGTGACGTTATATCTTACGCCATTCAATATCTCGGTGCGCCATTGGGCGTTGGGATTATTGTTTTTGATCTCCTGGCTGTAAAAACTGTTCAGATCAGGTATTTTTTCTGGTTCGCCATTTACAATAGGAACACGGGTGTACAACCGGAGGTTCATCATGATCTGCTGACCAAGGTACACTGTAGATTTATCCACAGACGTTTTCAGGAACAAAGCTTTCGAAATGTCCTTTACCCGGCCGCGTTGCATATTCCGCTCATCAGGTTCACTACCCCTTTGCTGTTGTTGCTGCTGACCGCTGCCCTGATTATTGCTTCCCGACCCCTTAACCACTTTTATTTTAATAGGCGCCGAACTGTAAGTTCTGCCGCCCGAAACAATAGAAGCCGGCCCAATGGTAAAATCGCCCTCTTTGTTGGCAACCAGCGCGTAACCATAGCCCATACTTGCGGTGGTAACCCCGTTTATCATGGATACGCTGTTGGATACATTGGGGCCGCCAACTACCTGGAAGCCCGTAAATGTTGGAGGGGCAAAACGTTCGCCGTTGGCATTGATGGAGAAATTTATTTCAAATATCTCGCCTGCGCCTACGGTTGTTCTATCTACTGTTGCCACAAACTTTACCTGCGCAAAGGCCAGGGTTGAGCAAAATAGCAGCAGTGTTAATATGGATAGTTTAATTTTCATTAGTATGTGCAAAACAACAAAGATTACCAGTCTTTTGAAATAGGGACTTTGGCACCTTTTAATTTTTTATTCTTCAGCTTTTCCTGGGTCTGCTTTTCATCATTGTTTAAAGCATCAAGCATGTTTTGGGCATCATTTTTTGAGAGCTGATTAGGCTGTTGCCCCTGTTGCTGCTGATCTTTCTGATCCTGGTTTTGCTTGTTCTGGTCCTGCTTGTTTTTGTCCTGGTCTTTCTTGTCCTTGTCGCTCTTATCTTTATTCTTGTCGTCCTGGTTCTTGTTGTCTTTATTTTTGTCCTTATCCTTGTTTTTGTCTTTGCCGCCCCCACCGCCGCCGCCTTTGTTTTTGTCTTGCTGGTTTTTCAGCATTTTTTGGGCATAGGCAAGGTTGTAACGGGTTTCGTCATCTTTAGGGTTGTTCAACAAGGCTTTTTTGTAAGCATCGATACTTTCCGGGTACTTTTTCTCAGTTAAAAATGAGTTGCCTACGTTGTGAAAAGCGCCTGCTTTCGCGTTTTTATCGCTGGTGCCGTTGGCTATTTTATTGAACAGGTTACTCGCGTCACCATATTTTTTCTGCTTGAACATGGCATCGGCAAGGTTAAAATTACCCTCGAGGGTTTTGGCTTGTTTGCCTGTTGCCTGGCGGTAGGCTGCTTCGGCTTCTTTATATTTTTTTTGCTGGTAAAGCTCATTACCCTGTTTAATGAACTTTTTTTCCTGCTGGGCAAACGTTAATGAAGCCTGCAGCACTATAATGATGGCTATGATATATTGCTTCATGGTTGTTTTACTTCAACTTCAAATAATTTGATTTTGCTGAGGCGCATGTTTTTACGGTTGGAGATGAAAAACTCTACCAGTAGCAGTACAAAAGTGATGGCCAGGAAAAACTGGAACCTATCCTCAAAATCTTTAAATTGCTTGGTATCGGTCATTTTGCGCTGTACTTTGGCAATCTGGTCCATCACTATGTTCAACCCGCTATTGGCGTTGTTTGCACGTACATAAACGCCTTTGCCGGCTTCTGAAATTTCCTTACCCATAGCCTCGTTAAGCTTACTCACCACTGGGCGGCCGGTGCTATCGTTATGAAAGCCGACCTGCTTTCCGTTCTGTAAAATAGGGATCGGCGCGCCCTCTTCCGAACCAACACCAACCACATTCACCGTAACGCCTTTTGATAACGCGTATTTGGCGGCAGCTACAGCATCATCCTCGTGGTTTTCACCATCGGTAATAATGATCATGGATTTACCGGTGCCGTTCTTAAAATCGAACGATTGTAAACCCAAGCTTATCGCCGCACCAATGGCGGTACCTTGGGTAGGCACCATATCGGTATTGATGGTATTCAGGAACAGCTTAGCTGCCGCATAATCGGTAGTAACGGGCAGCTGTACATAAGCCTGGCCTGCGAATACGATGATGCCGATACGGTCATCGTGCAGTTTATCTATCAGCTGGGCTAATGCACGTTTAGCGTTCTCCAGGCGGTTAGGAGCAAGATCCTGCGCCAGCATACTGTTGGATACGTCGAGCAGGATCATCAGGTCGGCGCCTTTGCGTTTTACATCTTCGGTTTTTGAACCCAGTTGAGGGTCGGCAATACCGATGATCAGGATGGCGTAGGCCAAAATGAAAAAGATGAACTTAATGGTTGGGCGCGAGTGCGAAACTTGTGGTATCATCTGGGCCACCACATCCTTATTACCCAACGAGGCAATGGCTTTGCGTTTCCACCAGGCAACCCTCAAAAAGATAAAGAGCAGCAGCGGAATGGCAAGCAATCCCCATAAATATTCTGTATTTGCAAAACGTAGCATGCTGTTATGTTATAGCCCCTTTAAGCAGGGTGTTTTTGGTTAAAAACTCCAATGATAAAAGTGCCAGTGCGATAATGGCGAACGGCAAAAAGCGCTCGGTTTTTTTGCGGTACTGGGTAACATCTATCTTGGCTTTTTCCAGTCTGTCAATCTGTTCGTAAATATCTTTCAAGGCATTGTTATTGGTAGCCCTGAAATATTTGCCGCCGGTAATGCTGGCAATTTTGCTTAGCGTGCCCTCGTCAATATCCACTTTCATGCGTTGGTATTGTACGCCCATTGGGGTTTGAACAGGGTAGGGGGCAAAGCCGTTGGTACCGATGCCTACGGTATAAACCCTCACGTTAAACTGTTTGGCGATCTCCGCAGCGGTGATAGGAGGGATTGAACCCGAATTGTTAGATCCATCGGTAAGCAGGATCACTACTTTACTTTTGGCTTCGCTATCTTTTAAGCGGTTAACGGCAGTGGCTAAACCCATGCCAATGGCGGTACCGTCCTCAATCATTCCGTTTTTGATATCGGCATACAAATTCACCAACACCGAGTGATCGATAGTAAGCGGGCACTGCGTAAAGCTTTCTCCACTAAAAACCACCAGACCGATCCTGTCATTAGGGCGGTTCTGGATAAAATCGATAGCGATATTTTTACCTGCTTCGAGCCTGTTGGGCTTAAAATCTTCAGCCAGCATACTGCCCGAAATATCTGAAGCGATCACAATATCGATACCCTCGGTAGTAGTATCCTGCCAACTTAACGATGTTTGCGGTCTTGCTAATGCAACGACCAACGCGGCCAGTGCCAACGAACGCAACACAATACCCAAATGCCTGAAACGCGGCAAGGCGCTTTTTGTGATCATGGCAAAACCACGGATGGTTGGCATGGTCATGTTGGCGTTTAACTGTTTCTGTTTCCAGATGTACCAACCCACAATAAGCGGGATGCTGAGAAACAGCCAGAAAAAACCCGGATGCGCAAATTCTATTCCTTTAAACCAGATCATTTAGCTTCATCCTCCTTTGTATCGGTTGGCCTTAAGTAAGATTGTGTATCCTTAACAAAGTTAACCGCGTTTTCCATGCTCTTTTCGTTTTCAAAAGATGTAGGTTTCTCTTTAGCGAATTTCACCATGTCCGACAGGATAAGTAACTGCCTCAACAAATTCCTGTCTTCGCTGGCAATATCCATGGTTTTCAGGCTGGCGAAGATCTCTTCGGATGTTTGCTCTAGTGCCTGGATGTTGTAGCGTTGCTCCAGGTAATCGCGCACAACATCGCTTATTTCAATGTAATAAGCTTTAACCTGATCCTGCTGCCAAAGCTGTTTGCCTTTTATCTCGTCCAGTTTCTCGAGGGCGATAACGTGTGGCGGTTTTATTACCTTTGGCTCTTCTGCAATCACTTCTTTTTTAGGACGTTTAAGCAGGTAATACACTACGCCGCCTGTTGCCGCCATGGCTGCTAAAACTCCCAAAACCAGTTTCCAGTTGTCGCGCAGCCAATCCCAGAAATTGTACTTGATGGCCAGTGGCTGTTTAATATTATAAAACGCCTTGGTGGTATCAACAGCAACCGTTTTAACATCCAGTATCAATGAATCGGTTTGCATTACGCCAACCGGCAATTTAAACGCGTACGACGGGATGGTGTACGTACCACTATCAAAAGCTGTAATATTGTAGTGGCGGGTTATGGTTTCGATAGAGTTATCAACCTTATCAAATGCAGTATCGGCCTTAAAACCACCTGCTATTTTGATTTTGCCAATGCTATCAGCCAGCTTAGGAAAGCCAATGCTATCCTTAACGCGGAAACGGACGCTTAAGTGAAGCTGGGTTTGCTCGCCAATTAATATGGATTGTTTGGTGAGCGCGGCCCTTGGCCCTAAAGCTTCTTGTGCACTGGATGTTTGGTGAAAGCCTGCAAGCGAAACCAATACAGTTAGGGTATATTTAATGTACCTGTTCATGATGTATTAACGGCGGCCTTCGCGTTTTTTAAATAGTGTCATTAATGGTTTTACGTATGATTCGTGCGTACCGATGTTGGTATAATCAACGCCCGACCGTTTAAAGGTATCCTGCAAGGCGGCGTTCCGTTTTACTGCATCCCATTTAAAGGCTTCGCGTACGGCTTTATCGCCGGTGTTTACCCACATAATTTGCCCGCTTTCTTCGTCCTTCATCGGGATGAGGCCCAGGTTAGGGAACTCTTCCTCGTGCTTATCATACAACTTAAGGGCGATGATATCATGCTTTTTATTGGCGATCTTGATCTCGTTCTCAAACTCGGGCGTGATAAAATCTGATATGATAAAGGCAGTGCTTCTCTTTTTAATGGCACCGGTAAAATATTTCAAGGCTTCGGCTACGTTAGTACCTTTATTTTCAGGCTCAAAATTGATCAGCTCACGAATGATCATCAAAATATGACTGCGGCCTTTTTTGGGCGGGATAAACTTTTCAATTTTATCGCTGAAAAATATCACGCCCACCTTATCGTTATTCTGGATAGCCGAAAATGCCAGTACCGCGCAAAGCTCCACAGCCAGTTCCTGCTTTTGCTGGTTTTGTGTGCCGAAGTATTCAGAACCGCTCACATCCATCAAAATCATTACAGTAAGCTCGCGCTCCTCTTCAAATACTTTTACGTAGGGTTGGTTAAAGCGGGCGGTCACGTTCCAGTCGATAGTACGGATCTCGTCGCCTATCTGGTATTCGCGCACCTCGCTAAAGGCCATACCGCGCCCCTTAAAAGCCGAATGATACTCGCCCGAAAACAGGTGATTGCTCAACCCGCGGGTTTTGATCTCGATCTTCCTTACCTTTTTTAGCAGATCTTTGGTGTCTTTAGCCATAAGCCCTATAGCCCCTCTAAATCGCTCCGCCTGCTGGCGGAAGATTTTTAAAAATCATTGTTATAAATCAATACTATTCGCCCTGTTCTTAAAGCCCTCTTCCTACCGGAGAGGGTTTGGGAGGGGCTATTACGGTACCTCAACCGCGTTCAATATCGCTGTGATGATATCCTCGCTGGTGATGTTCTCTGCTTCTGCCTCATAGCTCAAGCCTACACGATGTCTTAACACATCATGACAAACAGCACGCACATCTTCAGGAATTACATAACCACGGCGTTTAATAAAGGCATAAGCTTTTGATGCCAGCGCCAAACTGATACTTGCCCTTGGCGATGCGCCGAAGGTAATCAGCGTTTTGTATTTGGCCAGCTTAAACTGATCTGGGAAACGGGTAGCGAAAACGATATCAATAATATACTGCTCTATCTTCTCATCCATATAAACCTCGCGCACTATTTGGCGGGCTTTAATGATCTCTTCCGGCTTGATGATAGCGTTCGGTTTGCCCATGCCCGATGGCGAAATGTTGGCGCGCATGATCTTTTTCTCATCC
Source organism: Mucilaginibacter sp. CAU 1740 (assembly GCF_039839285.1). Classification (NCBI taxonomy): domain Bacteria; kingdom Pseudomonadati; phylum Bacteroidota; class Sphingobacteriia; order Sphingobacteriales; family Sphingobacteriaceae; genus Mucilaginibacter; species Mucilaginibacter sp. CAU 1740. Next base: position 444,519 of record NZ_JBDOQS010000001.1, read on the forward strand.
TCTTTGTTAGGATATTTGATCACTACCTTCAACATAAAACGGTCAACCTGGGCCTCTGGCAGTGGGTATGTACCTTCCTGCTCAATAGGGTTTTGGGTTGCCAGTACCAGGAACGGATCGGGCAGTTTATAGGTGGTATCACCAATAGTTACCTGGCGCTCCTGCATGGCTTCGAGCAAGGCACTTTGTACTTTGGCAGGTGCACGGTTAATCTCATCGGCCAAAACAAAGTTTGAGAAGATAGGGCCTTTACGCACAATGAACTCTTCCTTTTTCTGGTTGTAGATCATGGTACCCAGCACGTCGGCAGGTAGCAAGTCGGGCGTAAACTGGATACGGCTAAAATCGGCCTGGATGGCCCTTGCCAGCGTATTGATGGCTAATGTTTTTGCCAAACCCGGTACACCTTCCAATAAAATGTGCCCGTTGGCTAATAAACCGATCAATAAACGCTCAACCATGTAACGCTGACCAACTATCACTTTATCCATCTCCATAATGAGCAGATCGATAAAGGCACTTTCGCGTTGGATCATTTCATTCAGCGCCCTGATATCGGTTGAATACGATACGGGGGCTGCCGGAGCGGCCGATGAAGCGCCGCCTGTATAGCTATTTTGTTCTTCCATTAATTTTTTTCGTTTCGGTAGGCAAACTTAAACACACGTTCAGTTTTTCGCCAACTAAAAATTTAGCTCAAATGTTAAAAATTGTTAAATACTAATGTATTGCGGTCCGGTTATCTGTTTAACACTCATTAAGTTTGGTGAAAATTGTTAAATCCGGCCCTTTCAAATCCCCAAGATACGCTATTTAAGCGCTTTTGATGTAATTAAACGTGATTTGGTTGGTTTTATTGGGAGGGAGATGACCAGCGCTCGCTGCAAACGAACGCGATACCGTGATGCATTCAAAGCGTATATACATGTTCGATACTTTCCAAACGGATTTTGGCTAAAGCCACTTTTCGCTTTCGATATTAATCCGTCGGTTAAAACCGACGGCAATGAAATTATAGTTGATTCTGGTTTTCTTCATTGCCGTTGGTTTTAACCAACGGTTTTTAATAGGTAAGAAAGTGGGCTTTAGCCCAAATTCGCTTTGCTGGTCTTAGATTGATATCATGTTTATTCCCTAATTTTAAACCATATCACCCAACCCGATATGCAAAAAATAAAATCGCTGATCGCATTAGCTATTATTCTTTTCACTATAAGAGTAACCCATGCGCAAAGTATCTACAAAAATATCCCGCTGCCCAAAGCCATAGCCGGTGTTAACGAAGAATTTTCGGGTATGACCATCTATGGCAACCGCCTTTACCTCGAACCTCAATACGGGGATCATAAGGAAATTAAATTAGATGGGGTATTTAATTTATACAGCATCCTTACGGATAGCATTAGCCGGGTGATAGATAATAGGGATACTTCGCTTACTGCATATCGTACCATTAGTGTGAAAAACTTAAACTTGCTACCAGATTCTGTAAAAGCAAATTATGAGGGGTTTGAGGCAATAAGCATAGTCAATAACACGGTTTTTCTTTCTATCGAAACTGATGATAAATACGCATACTGCTTTTTGCTGAAAGGTAAACTTGACACTATTAAAAATGAAGTAGTAGTCGATCCAACGCATTTTATTTCCCTGCGCAGATATCCATCCATCAGCAATGCCGGTTTTGAGGCTGTTACTTATCTGCCGAAAGAAAATAAATTGCTGGCTTATTATGAGTTTAATGCTATGCCCAAAGGCGGCTGCGGATACCTGATCGATACTTCATTTAATGAAACTCCGGAGCAGATAAAAACTCCCTTTTTATATTTCAGGCTGACGGATAATGCTGCCGCAGATGATGGCCGCGTTTATGGCATCAACTATTTTTGGAATGGGGATTATAATAGTTATCTGAATAACGATTGGGTAAAATCGCCGGAAGCATCGATAGGTAAAGCCATCCCTGAATTGGGGGAGAAGCTGAAAACCGATGCGGATTATTTGAAAAAAAATACTTACGCTGTTATTGTTATGCTGGATAACTCTAAAAGCCGTAAATGGAAGTACGTACGCTCATTTGATGGGTTTAAGAATAATTGGGAGGGGATAGCGCTGTTTAAAAAAGGTGCACTGGTGGTTACAGATGCCAACCGGAGTAGTAAGCAGGTTTGCAGGTTGGTTTATGTGGATTTTTAAAAATATAAAACTACCGTCATCCCGAATTTATTTCGGGATCCCACAGGACAGGCCACTTTGCTTAGCACGGTGGCTACTTAGCGAGTGGGGTGCTGAAACAAGTTCAGCATGACATAATTAAAAATCCGGGTCATGCTGAGCCTGTTGAAGTATGGTGGGGAGGGGCTCTACGCGCGACCCTTTGACAAGCTCAGGGTGACAGGCCCTCGCTCTTTTTTCGGTGGAATTATCCAACAAAAAAAGCCGCTCATCGCGGCTTTTTATATATCAGGTTTATAATAAATTATTCTTCAACCATCTCGCTGTTAGGGCTGGCTACTTCGGGGTGTTCGTGTTTGAAATAGCGTTTTTGATATAGTAATATCATGCTAACGCCCACGCAGATCGAGGCATCGGCAAGATTAAATACCGGCCTGAAAAACTCGAAACTTTGCCCGGCCCAAAACGGAAACCATGATGGGTATGTGCCCCTGAGCAGCGGGAAGTAGAACATATCTATCACCCGGCCGTGAAATATCGGCGCGTATTTATACATCAGTCCGTAAAAGGTGGAATCGATGATGTTACCTGTAGCACCAGCCAGGATCAGGGCCACATTCATGATGAGGCCGCGATGGTATTTGTGTTTTATTAAAAAAATGAGGGTGTAAATTATACCGGCAACCGCAACAATACGGAAAAGTGTTAAAGCAAGCTTGCCCGTATCTCCGCCCCATTCCATCCCGAAGGCCATACCGTTATTTTCGGTGTAGTGCAGCATACCACGGTTGCCCAGAAAGCGGATCTCTTCCTGGAGTTGCATGTGTTGGTGCACCCAGGTTTTAATGGCCTGGTCGGCAAGGATAATGAAGGCGGCTGTAAGAAAAGGTTTGGTATAAGCAGCCTTCATTTATTGCTTTAATTTAGCTTCCATAGAGAGGGTGGTGTGCGGTACTGCACGTAAACGCTCTTTAGGGATCAGTTTGCCGGTTTCGCGACAAACACCGTAGGTTTTGTTTTCAATACGCACCAACGCGGCTTCCAACTGCTCAATAAATTTTTTCTGGCGGGCAGCCAACTGGTTGATCTGCTCTTTTTCGAGCGTGGCCGAGCCATCTTCTAATGTTTTGTAAGTACCGGCAGTATCGTCGGTACCGTTAGCATTTGGCGAACTTAATGACGTAGCCAATGAGTTTAACTCTTCGCGGGCAATACGCATTTTATCCAGGATGATCCCTTTAAATTCTTGCAGGTCAGCTTCAGAGTATCTGGTTTTTTCTTGTTCTGGTTTCATTATACTTTACTAATAGCGATCAATATTTCTTGTTCATCAATTGTAACAGGTTCGCCCTCGGTTAACTCGTTGTTAAGCTGTATGTTATCTGCTAAAATTTCGGCGCAAATATAGGATAAGTTGTTTTTCACTGCTTCGCCTAAAAAATTGGCGTTGCTGATGCTTACGTTTATCCTGTCGGTTACTTCAAATTCCTTAGCCTTACGCAGGTTTTGGATACGGTTGATCAACTCGCGCGAGATGCCTTCCTGTTTCAATTCGTTGGATATGGTAACATCTAAAGCCACAGTTAGTTTTCCTAAATTTGCAACCTGCCATCCGGGCACGTCTTCGGCTATGATCTCCACATCGGCAACCTGTATCTCATACTTACCATCCAACACGCCCATATTGCCATTTGCCTCTAAAGCCGAGATATCATCTTGTGTAAAATTGTTGATAGCTTCGGCAACGGCTTTCATATCCTTACCCACTTTTTGGCCTAAAGCTTTAAAGTTTGGCTTGATCTTCTTTTTGATAAAGCCGGCGGTATCGGTAATGTACTCAATATCTTTGATGTTGGTTTCAGACAGTATAAGGTCTTTAACCTGCTCAACGTGTAATTTAAAGCTTTTATCCAGTATTGGCAACAAAATTTTGCTCAATGGCTGGCGTACGTTGATATTCACCTTTTTACGTAACGATAAGGTTAACGATGAGATATCCTGTGCCAACTGCATACGCTCTTCAAGCTCGGCATCAACCAGCGCGCTGTTATACTCGGGGAAGTAAGCCAAATGAACTGATTCAAACGGCTCTTTACCGGTAACGGCGTTGAGATCGCAATATAACCTATCAGCAAAGAACGGCGCAACCGGCGACATTAACTTGCTGATAGCGATCAAGCAGGTATATAGTGTTTGGTAAGCTGATAGCTTATCTTCCGAATCGTCTGATTTCCAGAAACGGCGACGGCTTAAGCGAATAAACCAGTTGCTGAAATGCACATCCACAAATTCCTGGATAGCACGGGTGGCTTTGGTTGGCTCAAAATCGGCATAATAACCATCAACCTCTTTGCTTAGGGTATTTAACAGCGAAATGATCCAACGGTCAATCTCCGGGCGTTTGCCAATCTCGATCTCAGGCTCGCTGTACGTGAACTTATCGATGTTGGCATAGAGCGTGAAGAACGAGTAGGTGTTGTGCAACGTGCCAAAAAACTTACGCCTTACTTCGTCAATGCCTTCTTCATTAAATTTAAGGTTATCCCATGGCGACGCGTTGCTGATCATATACCAGCGGGCAGCATCGGCACCATATTGTTCGATAGTAGTGAACGGATCAACAGCATTGCCTAAACGTTTAGACATTTTGTTACCGTTTTTATCCAATACCAGGCCGTTGGATACTACGTTTTTAAACGAGATACCTTTATTGCCAACCTGCTCGTTAATGGTTTTGATCTCGTCGCTGGCTTCGCTTAGCATTACGGCTATGGCGTGCAGTGTAAAGAACCAGCCGCGGGTTTGGTCAACACCTTCGGCAATGAAATCTGCCGGGTAAGCATTTTTAAATTCTTCCTGGCCTTCAAAAGGGAAATGCCATTGTGCGTAAGGCATAGCACCCGAATCGAACCAAACGTCGATCAGATCCGGCTCGCGGAACATTTTGTTACCGGTTGATGACACTAAAACCACATCATCAACATACGGGCGGTGCATATCTTCCAACACAAAACCTTCGGGCATAAAGCCTGCTTTGATCGATTTTTCGATCTCAGCATTCAGCTCGGCAATTGAACCAATGCAAATTTCTTCGGCACCGGTTTCCTCACGCCAGATAGGTAGCGGGGTACCCCAGTAGCGCGAACGCGAAAGGTTCCAGTCAACCAAATTTTCCAGCCAGTTACCGAAACGGCCTGTACCGGTCGATTCCGGTTTCCAGTTGATGGTTTTGTTTAACTCCACCATTTTATCCTTCACGGCGGTGGTGCGGATAAACCAGCTATCGAGCGGATAATATAATATCGGCTCGTCGCTGCGCCATGAGTGCGGGTAGCTGTGCTCGTATTTTTTAACGTCGAACGCGCGGTTCTCGGTTTTTAATTTGATCGAGATGAGTACGTCGGTTGGTTTAAACCCTTCTTCGGCACGCTCGGCCTCGGTGTAGTATTCTTCTTTAACATAACGACCGGCATAATCGGTAACCTCATCCACAAAACGACCTTGTTTGTTTACAAGCGGTACTTCTTTGCCGTTTTCGTCTTTTACCAGTACCGATGGTACGTTGTTTTCCTTACAGGCCCGGAAGTCATCAGCGCCAAATATCGATGCGGTGTGAACTATACCGGTACCATCTTCGGTAGTAACAAAGTCGGCCGGGATAACGCGGAAAGCGTTTTGCTCCAGATCGGCATTGGTTACATACGGCATCAACTGCTCGTAGTGAATGCCTACCAGCTGACTGCCTTTTACTTCAGCCTCAATTTTCCATGGGATGATCTTGTCGCCGCCTTTATAATCGGCAAACGACGCGTTCTCGCCATCGGCTTTAAAATATTTTTTTACCAGGTCTTTAGCCAATACTACACAAACCGGCAGGTAGGTGTAAGGGTTAAAGGTGCTGATCTTAGCGTAAGTAATCTCTTCGCCAACAGCCAGAGCACAGTTTGATGGCAAAGTCCATGGCGTGGTTGTCCAGGCCAGGATAAATACTTCGGTATCTATGCCATTAAACAAAAACTCCGAATCGCCATCGCGTTTAACTTTAAACTGCGCGGTAATGGTAGTATCCTTCACCATTTTGTAGGTGCCCGGCTGGTTCAGCTCGTGCGAGCTAAGGCCCGTGCCCGATTTTGGTGAATATGGCTGTACGGTGTAGCCTTTATACAGCATGTCTTTATTATGCAGCTGTTTCAGGATCCACCAAAGGCTTTCAATGTATTCGTTTTTGTAGGTGATGTACGGATCGTTCAGGTCAACCCAATAACCCATTTTTTCGGTCAGGTCGTTCCAAACATCGGTATAGCGCATTACCTCCTTGCGGCAGGCATCGTTATAATCTTTAACGCTTATTTTTTTGCCAATGTCATCTTTGGTAATGCCCAAAGCTTTCTCTACAGCAAGCTCAATAGGCAAACCATGGGTATCCCAGCCGCCTTTGCGTTTTACCTGGTAACCTTTAAGGGTTTTGTAACGGCAAAAAATATCTTTAATAGAGCGCGCCATTACGTGGTGAATACCGGGCATACCGTTGGCGCTCGGCGGGCCTTCATAAAAAGTATATGGGTTACCGGCCGGACGACTGGTGATGCTTTTTTCGAAGATATTTTTCTGTTTCCAGAAGTCCAGTATCTCTTTGCCTGTTTGCGATAAGTTTAACTGCTTATATTCCTTGTACATCTATTATTTCACCTCGTTTTTAAGAGGTTGCAAAAATACAGAATTAAAAAATGATTTTTTTAATTTAGGCCGATGAAAAATAAAGCAAAACGCTCTGTTTATCTTTTATTAATAGGCACCATACTTTTTTCGGCCGGAATGGCTATCCCAAGCGGCCCCTCCGAGAAATGGGACGACTACGCGCGGGGCGCAGGACTCGGCTTATTCATTGCCGGTTTTATCGGTTTGTTTACCTGGTTGCTTGATGTGGTGAGGGAGAATAAGTAGTCAGAACCGGGATTTACAGAATTTTAGGATTTTCAGAATCTAATGTCGGTCATCGAGTGTGTTGTCTGAACTCGAATTTGGGGGAATTATAAGAATTTATTGAATTTGCTTAGCTTTCTGTTAATTCAATAAATTTCATAAAATTCGAGTTCAGACATAAAAAGTCAGCGAAATCAACGTAATCAAAAAAACCGACGGTTTATATTATAGACGCAGCTATTCTATTCTCTAAAATAAATTACCTGTTTAAACACTAAAACTTAAGGAGATACGTTAGTAATAAGGCTAAAAAATAAAAGCCTCCTTGCACTCGCTGCTTGGAGGCTTTAAACCTAAACCTTATCACAAATCAAGGTGGTAACCTTGTATTGAAATAGCTGCAAATCTAATACATGGATTATTAAAATCAAAAAAAAACCGACGAATGGATGCAATGAATCGATAGATTGGCAAAAATTATCATTTTTCGTTCAAAAATTTCTAAAAAATTAAAAAATATACCTGATTTAACCTTTGCTTTTTGGCACAAAAGCACCGCATTGTTAAAAAGATGGTAAAACGTTTTTAGAGTTAAGGTAAGATCGTAGAGATTACCTTGTCAATTTTGCCAATTGAGAACTTAAAAATTCAAATTTAGGACGTTGGTTAATATCAATACTCATACAATTATCTCTAATGGTTTTTAATGAGTGAATAGCTGGGTCATCGTTTTCAGTACAAAGAGATATTAGGTCGTCAAGAAAGCAGCCAAAGGCGCGCACTTCTATGTGTTCAAGTTTTTCAGCAATGGCATTTTCAGTTTTATCATAAAAGCAGGCTGCACCAAAATCGCCAAACAGGGTGTTGCCATTATCGTCAATCAAGGTATTGTGGGCGTATAGGTCGCTATGCATGATTCCCTTGCTGTGCAAATGTTCGGCAACAGAAGCTATGGTGGAGGCGATCTTTAACACTTGATTTATGGTAAGACTATTGCATGGTTTAAAAACATCGCGGGTGCAACTTTCAAAACTTGGCGGGAGACCAAGGTTAAAGAAGCTTTTAGGGATTAGTTCCATCACCAGCCCTTTTTTGTTTTCGGGGTGGTTGGTTATCTGGCCTATCAGTTTTACAAGTCCGTGGTGATTGCCGGCTACAATGCAGGCATCCATTTCATCTTGCGGAAGGCCATCGCTGGTAACCGCGCCTTTAAATATTTTAACAGCTACATCTTTGGCGAGGCCTTCGGTGTTCCACGTAGCTTGTGATATTACGCCGGATGCGCCTTCGCCAAGCAGGTGTTTAATTTTCAACTCGCCCCAATTAATTGCTTCCGATGTTTTTACCTCGTGCTTATGATTAAAATTATTGCCCGAAAAAGCCAGCCAGGATAGTTTGGGCATGGAGAGTAACCATTGTGGTAACTCAATCAATTGGTTGGCCGCTATACGCAACAGTTGGAGGTTTTGGCAATTACTTAATGATGTTGGCAATTCTTTTAACCGGTTTCCTGCAAGCATCAGTTTTTGCATGCGGGTGCAGTCGCCAATTTCGGCAGGTAATTCATTTATTCGGTTATTGGTAAGAATCAACCAGCGCAGGTTGGGATTGAGTGCTTTAGGCTGGATGGTTTCTATAAGGTTTGATTTAAAGCCTACAATATCCAGCAATGGGCAATCTCCCAAAACTTCAGGCAAAACGGTAAATTGATTTTCTGAACAAAAAAAGATCTTCAGTTTTTTCAGGCGGCCAAAATCAGCAGGTAATGCACTTAGCTTATTGAACGAAAGGTCGAGATATTCGAGCGTATCCGCCAGTTCAAAAATTTCTTCAGGAAATTCGGAAAGCTGCTCGGATAGTTTGAGCGATGAAACCCCTTTTAGTTCTCCTTTTTGTAATTGCTGTAGTGTTTGCATGGCTGATTTAAACAAAGGTAAATATTTCACGGCTTCATTAAGATAGGAGAGTAGCAGCTGTCTGTTTTAAGTTGCGATCAGAAGGCAAGTAACAAATACGATAGGTTTCTTTTAACCGGCAATATCCCTGTTAACTTCCCGTTTAACGCGCAAACCCCTAACGTTTATGCAAAAGAAAGTGCAGTTAGCACATATCCGCTACAACACCAACAGCGATGGCCAAAACCTATGCTGGCGATTGGTGCTCGACGGTGAAGAGATCCTGGTAGAGTCTGTACAGATCGAAGCTCCCGTATTTACCTCAAAAGATTGGATCGAACCCATAGGTCAGTTTAAACACCATATTTCTGTTCGGGATTGCGCGGTGATTATTGGTGAAGCTGGCGATGCCCTGATCAGGCCGGTGGTTTGATCATTGCTGTAGCTATGCAGCCTGATCATTTACCCTGTTCGGAAGTTTGGATAAATATTAACTTTATCGCGGTTCCGAATTTTTTGGATAGCAATGCTGAACCCGAAGAAGTCAGGGCCATGAGTGATATCAACAGATATATTTATACCTATGAAACTAAAATCGTTTTTATTCAGCGCATTGTTTGCGCTGTTATGCCTGCAAGCCGGCGCGCAGCATTTAATTGTAGCAACTTTTAACTTACGATACGATAATAAAGGTGATACCGGTAACCTGTGGGTGAACCGTGCGCCGGTTGCCGCTGCGCTGATCCGTTTTCACCAGTTTGATATTTTTGGTACCCAGGAGGGTTTGAAAAACCAGCTTGAAGACCTGAATACCGCGCTGCCCGAATATGAACGTTATGGTTTAGGTAGAGACGATGGGAAAGACGCAGGCGAGCACTCGGCTATATTTTTTAAAAAGAGCCGTTTTGTGCTGCTGAAAAAAGGTGATTTCTGGCTATCTGAAACTCCTGATAAGCCAGGCCTGGGTTGGGATGCAACTTGCTGTAACCGCATTTGCTCGTGGGTGTATCTACAGGATAAGGAAAGCAAAAAGAAATTCTACTTTTTTAACGCTCACTTTGATCACCAGGGAAAAGTGGCCCGCGAAGAAAGCGCCAAGCTAATCCTAAAAAAGATAAAAGAAATAGCAGGCACCCAAAAAGCCATCTTCACCGGTGACCTGAATGGCGACCACGAAAGTACCTGGTACCAACGTTTGGCCACATCGGGCTATTTAGTTGATACCTACAGCCAGGCCGCTCACCCATATGAGTTTAACCCATCTTTTCAATCCTTTGGCGAGGAGATCAACTCAACCGGCGTTATTGACCATATATTCACCACCGGTAAGGTTAGCGTGAAACGCTGGGGGATATTGTCTGACAGCTATCATGGGAAATATCCTTCAGATCATTTTCCGGTGTTGGCGGAGTTGAGCTTGTAGGGAAATAGTTATTTATGAAAAAGGGTTGCCTATTGAGCAGCCCTTTTTCTGTATCAGGTAGGACTACCCGATAAATTATGGGCTTAATCTTTATAAAAGATGAGTCTACATAAACGCTTGCCATTGGGTAAAAAAGCGGAGAACTCTATAAATGCTCCAAAATAATTACCGTTTTCCGTTGTTGTTACCAATAAATAGGGAATTGGCTGGTTATGCTTGTTATCTCGTATCATTACTTGCCCATCAGTTAACATCTTCGGTATTATCTTATCTATAGCACCAATATATTTATTTTGTAGTGATGCGGTATCAATCAATCCGGTTTGCTGATCAAAAACAAGTGTGTCTTGCAGGTAAAAAATGCCATTTTTTGTGTGTTTTAACGCCTTACTTAAAAGAGTTATTCCCTGTTTATTATAAACATTGGCGCCGCGGTAATTTTTCAGGTATTTCAAAACCAACCGCAATTCGAGATAAAGTTTATTATGCCCAAGATCATATACTAATGTATCGCCCTTGTTAAAGTATCTTAACAAAATAGTATCTTTCTTTGCATTAGCTCCCTGGCTTTTAGCTATTGTTGGGAGTAGTAGAATGACAAGAAACAATCTCCACATGAATTAAGATTTAGTAAATTCAAAGATAAGTGGGGATGTATGATTTTAGAGAAGAAAAGTCTAACAGTAATGCTTTGCTTTTTTGCGCAGGAGCTACTGGGTTATTTCAAATAAAAAAGCCCAACATTTCTGTTGGGCTTTTTTACGTGGGAACTACTGGGTTCGAACCAGTGACCCTCTGCTTGTAAGGCAGATGCTCTGAACCAGCTGAGCTAAGCTCCCTTAGTTTGGTTTTCCTAAACCGAGCGGCGAAGATAAATTACTTTATAATATTATCCAAATTGTTTTGCGTAGAATTTTTTATTTGCGGTGGTTTTCAGATTGATGAAATCAATTACGGCTCATAATCATACGGCAATTTGGTAGCTATTTTCTCCCACCAGCCCCAAAATCCCTGCAAATAAAGATTTGTGTTGTTGAAATAACCATTTTCTGCAATTTCAACAGGTATGCCTTTTTCAAGCCTTAATTCGGTAAAAGGGTATTGTTTGGGTGGCATAACCAACTGGTTGGTGCTGATGCTATTGTTGTAGGCAGTAAAGGTTTCGGTACCAAGGGCGTTTTGATTCCTGTAGTTATAATACTCTTCGGGTTCTTTAATTTTTTTGTAAACAACCTGCAGGGCATCTTTAAACTGAAGCGTGATGTTATTATTGGTTTTTGATGAAATATCTTTAGCTTTTAATACATCGCCCAATTTTATGATGTTGTCTTCCTGTTCAAGTATCTTTTTGTAGTATTTTAACGAATCCTTGTTAAATAGCTTTGCAGCTATTTGTTTTTCAACCAAAGGCTTCTTTGCAGTGTCCTGATAACGCGCAAGATTTTGGCTGTATAGTTTTTTAACCCTTTCTTTCTCCGGATTGATCTTGTTGCTAAATGGGCGTACTTCATAGCCTTCTTCCTTTAATTTGTCGCTATATAGGGCGCGGGTAAAATGCATAAAGGATAGTGAGTAGGCTTTTAGCCTGTTTTGTTCCCAGGTGTCTTGTTGTTTTTGATCGCCGGTTATTTCTTTAAACAGGTAGTACCCTTGGTAGTCAACATCGTTGTTGATGGTATAAAGAGTAAAATTAACCAGTGTTAATGATATGTTATAACCCAGGTCTTCGTTGCGGATCGTGATCGGCTCGGAAGCGTAGGCGTGAAGTTCTTTTTTTAGCTCATCATATTGAAAGCCTATTACTTCGTGATTTACAATGGTGCAGTGTGCCGCAAAAACGGATGTGCCAATAAAATGCGTGGTAAACAAAGCACCCCAGCGCTTCCAGTTATCATCTGATCTTGATTTTACAATTACATCTTTTAGCTGATGATTTACCGGATTCAAAGTAAAACTAACATCCTGTAAAGGCGGTCCTGCACTTATCTGCTTTACCGAAGTGGTGTATCCCACATAGGAGGCCACCAGTTTAAAATCGCCTTTTGCGCGGAAATACAGGGTGAATGTACCTGTGCTATCAGTAATGGTGCCGGATTTTGATTGCGCTACAAATACGCTGGCATTGGCTAAAGGTTTCCCTTTTTCGTCGGTTACCTTACCCTTAATTTGCTGTTGTGCAAAGGCCCCGAGCGTTATAATTGAAAGAATAATGGTTAATGCTTTTTTCATGCTGCCCTTTGCTTAGTTATTAACAAACTCCTGGTATTTATAGCCAATTTTTCCTTCTGCCGAGATGCCTTCTATGATCACTGCAAACTTTTTAATATTGCTGCCAACCGAAAATTGGATCACCGCTTTCCCTTCGTCGTTTGTTTGCATTGCGGGGTTCCAGAAAATGGTTTCGGGCGATGTGATGGTTTTATTCGCCGGGGTATATTTTGGTACATAAAATTCGCGCTGCTTTTGGTAGCCATTGTAAACAAAACTAAATACACCTGGCGGCGATGTTAGTGGCTTGTCTTCCGGTTCATCGGGCGCGTTATAGTCAATTCCTCCTTTTTTGGTGGTGATAACCAGCACACCGCCGCTACCCTGAAGCCCATAAGCTGCAATCAGCCCTCCGCTGCGCAGCACTTCTATGGTTTGTACATCGCCAATGGGAATGCTGCTTAATGAAAACTGACCGGGTTGCATAGGTATACCATCAAGCACAAACAACATAGGCTTATTAAAGCCACTGGTGCTGTAAGGTATTTTGATGTAACTATGGCTGGCAGGGTCTTTAACGGTTTTAAAGAATACGCCAACTAACCGGCCTATCAGGCAGTTCTCGAGAGTTGCGCAATGGGCCAGCTCTTTATAGGTTACTATTTGATTCGCTTTGCCGGCGCCGTTAAGATTTGCCGATGGGGCTACTGCTTTTTCTACAAGGTTTATTTTTTTTGATTTTACAACAACTTCCGTTAGCTGGCGGGTTTGACCATTTAATGGTTGGGTAGGTTTGGTCGCCATATAGCTCGCAAGCGTTTGATTTAGATCTGTTAATGACTGTTTATAAACGCTTGGAGGTGCGAACTGATCAAGTATGATATTTATAGCATCATCTGTTTTATTTGCAGATGTGATGATGGATAATTGTTGGTTGCCCTCAATGTCAGGCAATTCAAAAGTGAAATTGCCCTTGTTATTTGTTTTGGTGCGTATAGTGAAAGCCGAATCTCCTTTTGAGGTCAATAGCAGATCTACGTTGGGTAATGGTTTGCCTTTGCTGTTTTTTGCCTGGCCGGTGAGGGTTTGTTTTTTTTCTGCAGGATAGTTTATCTGCGGGAATTTGCTTGCCAGTATATCCTGCCATACAAACCTGCGCCAGCCCTGCGTAAGCATTAAATTGTCAAGTTCGAGGGCGGTTGCCGGAGATCTGTCGCGAAAATAATGATCCGGATTTTCGATATAGCCTTTAATATCGGAAGTGAGGAGCAGGTTTGATAAAATAGAAGGGATTGTAGCAGTGCTGTCAATGGCCCTGCTTTTATTCACAACCGCTATCGAGAAACTGCTGCTCACCGGATTGGCCAGCTGGTCTGTTACTTCCAGAGGCATGCTTACCAGCGTGCCTTGTGATGGTGCTTTTTCGGTACCGAGGCTTAAACGAAGCTGATCGCGCCTGTCTGAAAATATTAAACGTTCGGCTTTTGGTTGCGATAGTTTATCAAAAAGAGTAAGCTGAACGATGCCTGTGGCAAATTTTCGCTTAGGTAATGATATGCTTACCGATCCGTTTAAAAGCGCTATTTCGTTAATGCTTATTAACTTATTGTTTGCCTGGGCTATCAGCCAAACAGGATCTGAGCTTTGGGTTCCGGAGTAGTTTACCTGTATGTTAAGGTTGGCTTTGTCCTGGTTGTTTACAGATAAAACATAGCCCGAAGGTAACGCGGCAGGTAAAGCTACTTTGTTGGTAGTGCCATTTTTAAATTTAACAACCGCCGTATAATGTTTTCCGGCTATTGGTTTCAGGGTAAACCTGCCCATACCCGCAAAGGCCGATGCAAAATTTACCAATGGTTTCCCGCTTTCGTCTGTTAGGAAACCCGAAACATTTTCGCTTTGGCCGATGCTGTTGGTAGCTTTAAAGGCTACGGTTGAGCTTATTCCGTCCACCAAATCGCCACCTTCTGGGAAAAAATGAATTTCGGGCAGGTTTTGCTTGTTGGGCTTTATGGTTTCGTTGGATGGATGGTTTCTTGTGTTGCCAATTTTTAATGAAGCGTGATAAAAAAAGTCCTCATCAAAATTTCGCATCCAGCTGGTATAAGCCCTAAGCACGTATTCGCCTTCCTGCAGATTTGGAGGTAGCGCTATAGTTCCCGATGTATTGCCATCGGTTAAAGGAAAGCGGAGCGCTACAATGCCAGAATCTTTAGTGCTTACCAGGTCTACATAAAGCACTTTGCTTAAATCGGCAAAATGGTTGTTTTCGGCATTAACTACGTAGGCTTTAAATTGTACGGTATCGCCGGCGGCAAAATAATCCCTGTCTATATGGAGGTGTACTTTCTCTTGCGGGTATTTCTGGCCAAATTGTTCCAGTAGTGGCGGTATTTTATCTGCCGGGCTATCTAATAAGGTAAAAGCAAATATTACAGCGGATAGTGCTATCCAATAGATCTTTGATTTTTTAATCTGTTTCAGCAACAGGTTAATCACATCATAATTTTTCATACAGCAGGCGAAGTATGGTTAAGGTTAACAACTTGCCCGAAAAGAGAAGTATCGGATAAGCTGTTTGGTTGCTCCTGTTTATAATTGGCTATTTTGAAGCAGGATAAAAATGGTATTATTATTCATTACCTATTGGTTGAATCCTATCATTGTTTGGTTTTTTTGTCTCGTTTTGGAGGGGAAGGGGAATCTCTGTAGGCTTTTCGTGTGGGAGCTACCGGGATTCGAACCAGTGACCCTCCCGATGTAAAATCGGGATGCTGCTGAATCTTGTAAAATAAAAAAGCCCAACATTTCTGTTAGGCTTTTCGTGTGGGAGCTACTGGGTTCGAACCAGTGACCCTCTGCTTGTAAGGCAGATGCTCTGAACCAGCTGAGCTAAGCTCCCTTGTTTTGGGACTGCAAACATAGGAGTTTGAATTAATTTGTCAAAATAAAATTTAAAAAAGTAATTAAATTGTTGATTTTTAGATTGTTGTGATTGTTTTATTTACTTCACATCACGGTATTGTGCCCTCGGACGAGGGTCTTCAGGCAGTATTTCCATCTCCGGATCGCCAATATAGTTGGCATACCACTGTATAGCGCTCACTAAATCAAGGGCGTCTTCTGCTACTACATTGATGGTTTCGAAGGCATAAAGCTTATGGTCGGCGTAACCGTAAAGCTGGATCTCGTTTTCGTCCGGACTAAACCGCTCTTCGTCAAGGCAAAATACATTAACCTTCAGGCGTGTATCCCTGGAATGGATCACGTCCCGGCAGGGGTTTCTCGGATCGGTGGCCAGTAAATATACATTGTAGTCCATATCGGTTTAACAAAGTTTAAATAGGATAGTTTCTGTATTACGTATTTATCTTGGAAATTGTTTGGCGTTGCGAAAGCTCGTTTTTCCCCAACTGGGGAAATTTGGCCCATGTTTGGGTAAATTATCTACATAATAATTAACGCGAAATATTAAAAAGGTGTTTTTTAGGCGTTTGAAACTCTTTTTGGCAATTGGCATTTCGTTTGACTTAATGTTATTGCCCTTCTCAAAGGGTTGTTTTTCATAGGTAGATGTAGGGTCGAAATACTGCGAGAGTTTTTCGACCTTTTTTTATTTATGAAAATTCAGAGACTGCTTCGCGGTAACTCCAGCTTTTAAGTATATCCAAAAGTTTTCGTACAAATTGGGCGTGCCGTTTTCCTGGCGTTACTGTGTTCATATTTTATGATATTTTGCACAGAGTTAACAACGCGTTTGCTGATGCTTAATACAGATATTAACCAGTGGGAAAAAATACATCAATTGAGGAAAGTATTTCTACAATAAAAATTTAATTCTTACCCAATACCGGCCTCTTGCGCTATTACAAGGCTGTTTTGGTAATTGGCATCCCATTTGAATTATGGTTAATACCCTTGCTAAAAAGGGTTGTTTTCATAGGTAGATGTAGGGTCGAAATACTGCGAGAGTTTTTCGACCTTTTTTTATTTAAGAAAATTATGCTGCGATAATGAGTGTTATTTCGAATAAGTGAAAGCCGAGGCCTCAGAAGGAGGTATGGCGTTCTCCCATTTGTCGTGCTGAGGTACGAAGCATCTTCTTCGCTCTGTATAGCGGTCATGCTTGTTGAAGAAGATCCTTCGCTATTGCTCAGGATGACAAAGCTAATTTTTAAACTTGTTATGGGTAGGTGCGAAGTAATCCCCGACTGTGCAGGCCGGATTTGCTTGGTTTCTCTGTCTTTGGTGAATTGCATGCCTACCCACGGCATAATTAAAAAGTGGGTTATGCTGAGCCTGTCGAAGCATGATGGGCCGGCCTCTGCGCGCGACTCTTCGACAAGCTCAGAGTGACAGGCTTGCCCGCCATATGTAATATGTGCTTCAGAGGCGATGGCTTTTATTTGCCTGCAATGATGGCTTTCAACCTCAATCAGCTTTTTAGCTCAAGTTTTCCTCTAAAGCGCCCGTTATGTTTACTGATGATTAATGTTTTGTTCTGATGTTAACCTTTGGGAAAATTTACACCAATTAAGGAAAGAATTTCTACATAAATGCTTATCGATAAGTACGAATATACGCAGTTTTGAGCAACTGAAGCCGTTTTTAGTAATTGGCATTGCGTTTGAATTATAGTTAATATCCTTATTAAAAAGGATTGTTTTCATAGGTAGATGTAGGGCCGGTAAACTGCGAGAGTTGACCGGTCTTTTTTGTTTTCGGGAGATGTTGTTGCATGGTAATTAAAAATGAATGCTGTCATTTTAACCAATGGATAACTATTTCCCCATATTATGGTGTCATTTCTACGCATTGATGGCGATTGTGCTTTCAAAAAGCTGCCAATTAGGCATTTAAGCGTGTTTTTAATGATTGGCATTTAGTTTGAATAAGGTTTATTACCCTTCTCAAAGGGTTGTTTTTCATAGGTAGATGTAGGGCCGGAATAACTGCGAGAGTTGTCCGGCCTTTTTTATTTCATCAAAAATTTAAATGCTGTTTAACTGAAACCTAATAAGTTTAATTCCCACTGCCCGGATATTGCCCGCTTTGGGGAATTGTTTCCAAACGAAAATACTTTACTATTATTTAAAATCGCTTAAATGCCTGTTTTAGGGCGTTTTTTGCAATTGGCATGTTGTTTGGCTTATAGATAATGTCCTTACTAAAAAGGACTGTTTTTCATAGGTAGATGTAGGGTCGAAATACTGCGAGAGTCTTTCGACCTTTTTTATTGGCAAAAACTCATCGGCATCTCGCCAGTCCCTCCCAATTCAGTCATTAAAATTTACTTTTAATTAAATACTCTAATTCAGAGTGGATTAATTGTCAACTAATTGCAATCTGCAAGGTTTCTATAGGCGTATATCATCTACAAAACGAAACGAAATTATCAATCAAAAAATCAAAACTTTCTATGAAAACATCTGAACAAGACAGCATAGGTGGAGCTAACATGGCCCGGAGGTCATTTTTACGCTATGCGGGGTTAGGGGTAGCCTCGGCCGGACTTTTAGCCACAGCGGCTTGCCACAAAGATCATAAAGTGATTGTAGGCAACAGCATTGATATAGGCGCTAAAGGCGACCTTGCAATTTTAAACTACGCTTACGCTCTTGAGCAATTGGAAGCTGCCTTTTATATCCAGGTTATTGCTACGCCATACTCAGGTATGACCGGAGATGAAAAGGCGCTTTTCACAAGTATCCGCGATCATGAGGTAGTTCACCGCGAATTTTTCAAAAAAGCCCTTGGCGGTAATGCTATCCCGGCACTAACGGTTGATTTCAGCACTATCGACTTTACAAAAAAATCAGCAGTATTAGGCGCAGCCAAAGCATTTGAAGATACCGGTGTTAAAGCTTATGATGGTGCCGGCTACCTGATCCAGGATGCAGGTTACTTAACAATAGCAGGTAAAATTGTATCTGTTGAGGCAAGGCATGCGGCATTGATAAGCAATATGCTTGTTGCAGGTTCATTTGCAGCCGACGATCAGGTTGACAATAACGGCCTGAATAAATCGGCTACCATTGCCGAAGTGTTGCCAATTGCCAATACTTATTTAAAAACTAAAGTTAACGCATCTAATTACGGTTACGTAGCTTCTTAAACCCACATCGCCATGAATTTATTTAATATAGTAGAAGAATTAGAAAAATTTGATCCGGAACTGAACGACAGGTTAAACCCGCGCCGTGCAGCCATCAAAAACATAACCAGCTTTGGCACTAAAGTAGCTTTGGCAGCCGTTCCTTTTGCCATGGGTACCATGCTAAAAAGAGCTTATGGTGCAGCTGCTGCTCCAACTGTTGTTGAGGTGTTAAATTATGCTTTAACGCTTGAGTATCTTGAATCGTCGTTTTATAACATGGGTGCGGCTTCGGCTGGCTTGATCCCTGCTGCTGGCGCCTCTTACATTAATACTGTAAAAGATGACGAAAACCAGCACGTAGCCTTCCTTAAAACGGCTATTACAGCTTCGGGTGGTACACCGGTTGCTATACCTAAATTTGATTTTACCGCAGGTGGCGGTACTGGTAACGGACCGTTTAAAGGTTTGTTTAGTAACTATAACCTGTTTTTGAAAGTAGCTTTGGCATTTGAAGATACAGGTGTACGTGCTTATAAAGGTCAGGCACCTAACTTGTTGGGCAATAAAGACATCTTGACCGCTGCTTTGTCTATCCACGCAGTTGAAGCCCGTCACGCTTCGGCTATCCGCCAGTTGCTTGGTGTTTCACCATGGATCACCAGTACTGCTACTGTAGGTAATGATACAGGCGTACCACAGGTTAATGGTAACTATGCAGGTGAAGAAAACGTTACCCAGGGTGGTGTAAACCTTACTACTTTGCCAAGCGCAACAGGTTCAACAACCTCTGTAGCAGTTGCTACCGCCGCGTTTGACGAGCCTTTGAGCATGGACCAAGTATTGGCCTTGTTGGTAGGTACTTTTATCTATAGCTAAGCAAAATTATAATCCCCAAAAAAAAGTGACCGGCTACCTTATAAGGCAGCCGGTCTTTTTTTTATGTGGAAACCGGGCGTTATTTGTTAAGTGCCTGCTGGCCAAATTTGATCAGGTCATTCGGTTTTATATAACCTACCGTTCCTGATATTGGTTTCCCCTTGCTGTCAAAAATGATCATGGTAGGGTAGGCCTGTAATCCCCATTCGGCGGCGAGGGTTGGCCCCTGGCCTTTTTCCATATCTATAGCAACGTTTACAAAATTATCGTTATAAAAATCGGCTACCCTGTTGTTTTTAAAAGTGGTTGCCTTTAGCATTTTGCAGGGGCCGCACCAGCTGGCGTAGGCATCAACAAAAATATATTTCTTTTGCTTCGCGGCCTGTTTCAAGGCTTCAGTCCATGAGTTTTCAATAAAATTGATCTGGGTTGATGATTTGCTTAGTGTTTCCTGTGCTTTTGTGGTCAGGCAATTTGCCAGCATTAATAGGATTACGAAGCAGGAGATATGCAGGGATTTTTTCATTCGTTTAATAAAATCAGGATAAATATAAAAACAGCACGTATATAATGCTTTATACGTGCTGTTTATTATAGCGGTTATCAATTATTTGCTTAATTGGCAGGCCTGCGTTGTTGCTGCTGACGTTGTTGCTGTTCCTGTTGGCGCTGCTGCTGTTGTTGCTGCTGACGCTGTTGTTGCTCTTGCTGACGTTGCTGCTGCTGTTGTTGTTGTTGGCGCTGTTGCTGCTCTTGCTGGCGCTGCTGTTGTTGTTGCTGTTGCTGCTGACGCTGAGCTTGCTGCTCTTGTTGGCGCTGCTGTTGTTGTTGTTGACGTTGAGCCTGCTGCTCTTGCTGGCGCTGCTGTTGTTGCTGCTGACGCTGGGCCTGCTGCTCCTGCTGGCGTTGTTGCTGTTCTTGTTGACGCTGGGCCTGTTGCTCTTGCTGGCGTTGCTGCTGTTGTTGCTGGCGCTGGGCTTGTTGCTCTTGCTGTTGTTGAGTACGCTGAGCCTGCTGTTGCTGCTGACGTTGTTGCTGCTCCTGCTGGCGTTGCTGTAATTGTTGATTACGCTGAGCCTGCTGTTGCTGCTGACGCTGTTGCTGCTCTTGCTGGCGTTGTTGCAACTGTTGTTGACTTTGCGCCTGCTGATCGGCAGGTTTACCTGCCTGCCTGCCTTGCTGGCGTTTTTGCTGATCGGCCTGGCGTTGTTGTAACTGCTGCTGACGGTTAGCCTGTTGGTCTTGCTGGCGTTTTTGCTGATCCTGCTGGCGTTGTTGCAGTTGTTGCTGACGGTTAGCCTGTTGATCATTAGCGGCTGGTTGGCTATTAGGCTGGCGGCCATTGCCTGCTTTATCGCCACCCCTTGCATTTTGCTGGTCGTTACGTTTGTTATTATCCGCAGGGTTTGGCCTTGTTGCAGGCCTATCATGGTTAACCTGTACTAATTTATTATCAGGTTTTTCATTACGTGCAACTTCTCTTAAACGTGCTGCATTATTGCGGTTTGCTGCATCATTATTACCACGACCCCGGTTAGCAATACCCGCGTTAGGGTTTTGCTGCCTATAAGCTGCCGCGTTCACTACCCTTGCAGGCCTTGCATCTGGTGCTTTCCTCACTTCAGGGCGATAAATGTTTACAGCATTATTCACTACCCTGCCGCCACCGTTTGGCCGGTTAACATTGGTAATATTATAAACCCGCACATTGTTGTTCCTGGTTACACGCCTAATTTCGGTTACCCTTGGGCCTGTAATATAGGTACGGTTATTACTAACATAAGTGTTGTTAATAATGGTGGTTTGATGTATGATGTTAACCACCCTTGGGCGCGGTGTATAATAATTATAGATCTGCGGACTATTGATATAAGCCTGCGGAGCGCAAACCCAATAGTTATCGGGCACGCGGTAGCTGTTGCCAAATGAAATATCAATGCTGATACCCGGTTGCAGCGGTGCCCAGCCATAATAGCCGCCACCATGCCTCCAGCTTACCCATGCCGGTGCCCATTCATTACCTGGGATCCATTCCCAGCCATAATAGTCATCATAACGCCAGCGGCCATAGTGAAACGGTGCCCAGCCCCATTCGTAGTCAGATACCCAGGTGTTGCCATAATCGGTAACTACCCAGTGGCCGCGGGTGGCGTAAGGCCTGAAACCTTCTTCGGCATCTGGCACCCAAACGTTGCCGTATTGTGGGTCGGATACCCAGGTGCCATAGGGGTCAAGTTCGTCGTAAAATTCCTGGTCGGATACGTAGCCTCCCTCCTGGGCTTTGCTCATGTTTGGCGCGGCAAGCATCATCAAAAATGCTATTAAGCTGATACCGCATATTTTATTAATGAATTTCATGGTAATAAGTATTTATAATAGTTGCTGTCAGGTTGTTATCTGATAGGTATGACAAGCAGAAGTATAAAACGTTTAAATCAAAAATTGTTTTAACCCGTTAATACAAACTGAAGCAAGGGTTATTATGGGGATAAAATAATTTTGTTACCTTGTATATCGCGCTAAAAATTAAATAATTTTGCTACCTGTTATAAACAACAACATGAGTACAGTAAACATCCCACGCCTCGATCTTAATACCTACATAAACGGTACTGCCGAAGAACGCAAGCAATTCTCTGACGAGATAGGCAAAGCGTTTAACGAAACAGGTTTTGTTACCATCACCAATCATGGTTTAAGCAAGGAGTTGATAGATAAGCTTTACGAAGATGTAAAAGCCCTTTTTGCATTACCCGAAGACGTGAAGCAAAAGTACGAGATCCCCGGCCTGGCTGGTCAGCGTGGTTATACCGGCAAAAGCAAGGAAACCGCCAAGGGCTTTAAAACGCCCGACCTGAAAGAGTTTTGGCAGATAGGCCAAACCGTTACCGACGATGAAGCCCTTAAAGCCCAATACCCCCCAAACGTGGAGGTACAGGAATTGGCCGATTTTAACCCAACTACCATCGAAGTTTATAAAAAACTGGAAGCCGCAGGCAAACATTTATTACGCGCCATAGCCGTTTATCTTGAACTACCTGAAAATTACTTTGACGATAAAGTGCATAATGGCAATTCTATTCTGCGTAACCTGCACTATTTCCCTATAACTAACCCTGATGCCGTTCCTGATGATGCCGTACGTGCCGGTGCACATGAGGATATTAACCTCATTACCCTGCTGATAGGTGCCAGTGCTGATGGCCTTGAGCTGTTAACCCGCGATAATACCTGGTTCCCGGTTAAAGCGTTTGGTGAAGATCTGGTAGTTAACGTTGGCGATATGCTGCAACGTTTAACCAATAACAAACTGAAATCAACCACGCACCGTGTAGTAAATCCGCCGCGCGAGTTGATGGGCTTTTCTCGTTTTTCGGTGCCGTTTTTCCTGCACCCAAAATCAGATATGGACCTTACCAGTTTAGAATCGTGCATTGACGGAGAGCATCCTAAATTGTACACCGATATTACCGCAGGCGAATATTTAGATGAACGCTTGAGAGAGATCGGTTTGAAAATGTAAAATAATAAGCTGCGGATCGCTCAACAGTTGTCTGCTGATAAGTATAAATACAAAAAGCTCTTTCAGTTTTTGAAAGAGCTTTTTCGTATAATAGTATTTTAATTACCTAACCTAATGCTATTTCATGACCGGCGATATCACAAACTACTTATTTAATCAAGACTTTTGCCATTACCTGGGGTGGCATTTATCAAATGCGTTTGAATACCAAGAAGATGATCAAATTAATGATTTTTGGTGCGATGGGATAGCTATGCCATCTATTGATAGGCAATTGTACCCGAAAAATGTTAACGATACCCGCAAGATCATAACCACTGCCTATATAGGAAGTGATGGGCAGGAAAAATACGAAATGACCATCAGGTTTGGCCCGAAAGCCCTCAGCAGGTATGCCCGCGGATTAGATCTGAAAGAGTGCGTTCCGGCCAGAGATACTCAAGGCTGGATCAGATTGGATATAGACGAAAAGAAGATAGAACTACAATTACGATAATAATATTAAACCTGACCTTATTAAAAATAATGATCCAGCCCCTTGAAAAAAGCGAATCCCGCAAGGTAATTTACAGTGTTTTAATTGTTATCGGTCTGCATATCTGCTGGCTGCTTACTTCGCTTTTTGTGCGCGATATGGCGATAGCCGGGCGGATGCTGATAACGCGTATAACTTACTGGATGTGTTTTGGCGCAATTTGCTGGTACGCCGCAAGAATCGAAAAGCAACCGCTTTTGCTTTGGCCCGAAAAACCGCATCCGTTTGTGTTTTATATCGGCTCTGTCATTTTGATACTGTTGGTGATAGTGTTGATAGCCGCTTCAATTGCGTTGCCGCTTAGTCGGATGGGTTTTAAGCCGAGTAATTTAGTGCTTCAAATTTTAACTCTGCCACTTTCAATAAAGCTTTACACAGTTATAACGGCTGGAGTGTTGGAAGAACTTGTATTTAGAGGGTATATTCAAAGCCGTTTGCAACTCCTTTTTAAAACAGAATATCCGCCCATTTTATTATCAGCATTGTGCTTTGGTTTATTGCATGCCTCGTACGGAACGCTAATCAATATACTGATGCCTTTTATTATAGGACTGATATTTGCGTTTCATTACTATAAATATCGCAACATCAAAATACTGATCATCTGCCATCTGTTGATCGATGCCAACGCGTTGTTACATACTACGATACCAACGCATTAACATGCTTAATCGGCCAACATCGTTTTGCCGTTTATATCAGCTGTTGCTGCTTGCTTCCTTTTATATAATACAAACAAAGCGGTAGCCAACACACCAATAATACCCTCTATACAAACAGCCCGACGCGGCCCAAGTGCGCCAGCTAACCAACCGGCCATTAAACTACCTACCGGGATCATGCCCTGGTAAGCCATTACATAATAACTGATGGCTCTTGCCCGCATAGCAGGGATAGCATGAGTTTGAATGTAAGTGTTAATGGCCGATGTTTGGGCCATCATGCCCACACCTGTAAAAGTCATAAATACGAGGGCAAAAGGAAGCTTACCTGCATAGGCTACCATCAGCACGCTGATACCAAAAATAAGGCTTGCGATGCTCATGATCTTCACCAGGTTTTTATTGGTTTTTAAATTGGCCAGGTAAACCGCGCTGATCACCGAACCTAAACCCGCCGCGCTTTCAAACCAGCTGAAAGTTTTGGCATCACCGTTAAAAATATCTTTAGCAAAGATGGGCATCAGGGTATTAAAAGGGATCACGAACAGGCTGCTTGCGGTAAGCATCAATATCATGCTGCTCAGGTCTGCATCGCCTGATACATATTTAAAACCTTCCTGTAATTCAACCCAGATGCTTTTTTCTGAACGAACAGGTACAATAGTGTTGAGCCTCATCATAAACAAACAGGTAAGCACCGGGATGTAACTGATAAAATTACCGAAGAAACAAACGTCCTCACCAAACACACTTAATACAATACCTGCAATGGCCGGACCTGCAATGCGGGCCAGGTTAGTCATGGTGGAGTTTAGGGCGATGGCGTTTGGCAGATCATTTTTATCATCAACCATATCAACCATTAATGATTGTCGGCAGGTTACATCAAAAGCGTTGACAATGCCTTGCAGTAAGCTTAAACCTATAATAGCCGGTATATTGTAAAACTTGAACAATATCATAAAGGCCAGCGCGCCGGCCTGTAACATGGATACCACCTGGGTAATTACCAGTATGCGGTAACGGTTATGCCTATCAACAATACTACCGGCATAAGGGGCCAAAATAAGTGACGGGATAAGACTTACAAAACTAACAACACCCAGTAGAAGAGCCGAACCTGTAAGGCGGTAAACCAACCAAGCCACAGCTGTTTTTTGCATCCATGTGCCTATGAGGGAGATTGACTGACCGTAAAAAAACAGCTTGAAATTACGGTACTTTAATGAGCGGAAAACATTCATCGTACTAAAGCCTAACAAAAGCAAATTCAGGGGAGTACTTAATGCAAGAACTATTGATTTGTTTTATGATGCAAATATCGCCCATAAACATACATTTGTAAAATAGATTGTTTTAATAGAATTGATTGATAAAAACGATTGATTATGGAACTGCGTCAACTCCAATACTTTGTGAAAGCTGCCGAAACGATGAATTTTACAGAGGCCGCCGCGGCTGTGTTCATTACTCAAAGCACACTATCACAACAAATTAAGCAGCTGGAAGAGGAGTTAGGGATGCTGCTATTTGATAGGATAGGTAAACATGTCCGCATTACCGAAGCCGGGCATATATTTTTAACCCACGCCCGTAAAATTCTCAATGATGTACAGCGAAGCAAGCAAGCCATCAGCGAGTTGCAAAATGCCACAACCGGCGAGTTGAACCTTGGCGTATCTTATGCTTTTACCTCTTTATTGCTGCCGGCTTTAGCGCCATTCAGCACCAAATATCCCGGTATTAAAATTTTTATTACCTACGGTAACCCCGAAGAACTTGAAAAGAAACTTCGCCTCGCTGAACTGGATATGATCTTGGCTTTCCATAACGAAAGTGATGATGAGGATCTGGAAATGCAGGAATTATTTAGTTCGAGTGTGGTGATGGTGGTTTCAAAAAATAATCCTTTAGCTAAACTGGATAAGATCAGTTTGGAAGAACTGGCTAAACAGGAATTGATTTTGCCCGGTAAAGGTTTCAGCTCGCGTGAGTTTATTAACGAGTTATTTAACCGTAAAAAGATAGTGCCAAATATTAAGATAGAGCTGAATGATGTGCATTCATTGTTGGCCTTAGTTGAGAGTGGGCATTGGGCAACTATTTTAAATGAAAAAGCACTTATCGGCTGGAATAAAGTGGCTGCTGTACCTATCCAATCGAAAGGGATCAAGCGGCAATCGTATATCCTTTGGCAAAAAGGTGTTTATCGTAAAAGAGCTGCTATTTTGTTTATTGAGGAGTTAATGCGGGTGATGGAGATAACGGATGGGCAGTAGATCAGCTGGCATAATAACTCAAATGTCATTTCGACAGAGCGGAGGGTGGGATATCGCGTAGGAGCGAAAGAGAAATCTTGTACGCTATGCAAGGCAGAAATGCAAGTCCGCTCAGCAGGGCGTATAAGATTTCTCCTCCCGCCATCGCTCAAGGCCCTTACGTGTTCGTCGAAATGACAGGCAGATATAACTATGTTCGTATCTCCACGAACGCCAGTGAGGTTACTTCTTCATCTCTTCCTTAACTGCCCTCAAAAACTCATTAGGGTGTTTTGAGCCGATAATATATAGCAAGCCATCCCTATCAGTAAGGTGAATAGCCTCATTGCCCGAAGTAAAAAAGCGGATAGTACCTTTAGTATGCAGGTTATAAACAGGGTTGTTAAACAAATAGCGGCTATAAGTGCCCTTTTCGGCTTTTACAATGCTGTTTAGGTCTATCTTTACCAGTTTGGTTGTCCATAAGCCATCAAGCATTACGCTTTTATTTTCCACACGGGTGCGGAAATGGAGCAGGAAACCCATGATGATGGAAATGATGATGATGGAGAAACCAACAACTACCAGCAGGTCGCCGTTGCGTTCGCGTTCGTCAGTAAAAAAGTAGGCTGCAAAACAAAACATGGCTAAAACCAGGCGTATGGTTAGCGGTATAAATTCCCGGCCAAGGTATTGCTTTTCGGTAAAAACAGATTTATCGCTCATGTTAGTTTAAACAGTTCGAAGATAGTAACTTTTTTAGTGTTATCATTCACTTTATACCTTTCGTCGGGCCGGTAACCGCCAATCCACATAATTTCGCCGTTACCGTTTACCAAAACGGGAATTTCGTCTTTTTGGTGTAGCGGCACCTTCTGATTGATGAAAAAGTCGCTCAGTTTTTTGCGGCCTTTCATCCCCAGCGGGAAAAAATGATCGCCTTCCTGCCAGCTGCGGATGGTTAGCGGATGGATCAGTTTATCGACATCAATAGATGTGGCCAGCGGATTATCTTTGATAATGAGCGCACTATCATCATGTAGGATAGTTAATTTATATGCGCCCCAATTTATATGATGCGCATCCTTATCAATAATCCCTTTGCTCACGGCAACCGTGTTTTTAGGCTTGAGGATGATATTTTCTCTATCCAGCAATAAACTATGCGAACCGGATTCAAATATCCGCCCCGAATGTTTATCAAGCGAGGCGATCAGGTCATCAATAATTGTTTCGTTAAAACCATACTCACTGAGTAATTTAAAAAGCAGCAGGCGCTTAGGGTTCAGCGATTTTACTTTGTCGATAGATAAATAAATTGCATCTTCTTTAAGCTGCAGTAGTGTTTGCCGTAACTCATCAAGTTTTAATTCGAGCAGCAACTCCAGGTCGCGAAAATGTAGCAGGCTATTCTCAAAAGTTCTCTCGAGCGATGGGTTAAGCTCCTTCAGCTTAGGCACCACCTCTAACCTGATCTTATTACGGGCATATTTTGCCGAGGCGTTCGAGCTATCTTCAACAAAACTTAAACCTTCGGTGGTAACAATGGTCTGTACCTCATCGCGGGTAAGGAATAGTAAGGGGCGCACCAGTTTGCCGTTTTTAGGCAAAATACCGTGCAACCCGGCAATTCCGGTGCCGCGGGTAAGGTTTAACAATATTGTTTCGATAGTATCGTTTTGGTGGTGAGCAAGCGCAACGGCCTCATAGCCTGATTGCTGACAAACGGTATCAAACCACTGGTAACGAAGATCGCGGGCTGCCATCTGGATCGAGATCTTGTTATCAGCCGCGTATTGTTCGGTATCGAAATTGATGGTATGAAAAGGGACTTCCAGCTGTGCGGCCAGCGATTGCGAAAATTGCTGATCGCGCAGGGCTTCATTGCCCCGCAGTTGAAAATTGCAATGGGCTATAGCGAAATTGTAGCCGGCGGCTTTAAGCAAATGGGCCATTAAAACCGAATCGATGCCGCCGCTTACCGCCGTCAAAATAGGGGTGGAGCGGGTAAACAAAGCGTTTTGTTCAATAAAATTAACAAACTGATTAACTGGCAGCATTCATCAAAATTATTAATTTAATAACCCCGACAAAAAACTAATTTTGCCATTGTGAGGAAATACGTTTTATGCTTTTTGATTTTGGTGCTGGCAACTGCGGCCATGGCCCAAAAAAAATCAATTGTAAACCTTATACAATCTGAAAGAAGCACCGCCACAAAAATAAATGGCAAGCAGTTGGTAAAGGTGTACAAAGGTACTTTTAAGCAGGATTATTCCTTGCTACGCTCTGATAGCGCATACTTTTATCCCGATTTGAATTCGTTTGATGCTTTTGGCAACGTAAACATTAACCAGGGCGATACGCTGAATATATTTTCGGATAAGTTGAACTATAACGGTAACACCAAAATAGCCATCCTTACCGATAACGTAAAAATGGTTGACCGTGACGCCACGCTAACCACCAACTATCTTACCTACAATACCGCCAGCAGGGTGGGTACCTATACCGGCGGGGGTAAGCTGGTCAATAAAGATAACGTGCTAACCAGTAAAAATGGTTACTACTTTGCCAAAAGCCGCGACTCGTACTTTAGGTACGATGTGGTGCTGACCACGGTAGATGCTTTGATCAAAACAGATACGTTGCGTTATAATACCGGAACCCGCATCTCGTACTTTTACGGCCCTACCAATATTTACGGCACTAAAGATAAAGACACCCTGTACACCGAAAACGGGCAGTACAATACCGTTACCGAGCAAGCCAACTTCGGCAAAAAAAATTCGTACAGGCAGGGTACCAAATCATTAAAGGGCGATAGTTTATTTTACGATAAGCTGAAAGGCTACGGTCGTGCTGTAAAAAACATCACGTTTGAAGATCGCGAGCAAAAAGTAACCATAAAAGGCGATCTGGGAGTTTACTATCGGGCCGAAGAAAAAACCATTGTTACCGAAAATGCTTATGTAGTACTCATCTCCGAACAAAAGGACAGTACCAAAACAGATTCGGCAGAGAAGCCTTTACAGGCTACAAGTAAAAATGCCAAGGCATCGGATAAGAAACTTACCGATCTGGGAAAAATAGCCAACGCTATAAAACCGGATAGCAGCCGTAAAGCCCCTGCTAATACTATACCTATTAAACCGGATAATAGTCGTAAAGCACCGGCTAATACTATTCCTATTAAACAACCTTTCGCTATCGGCAAAAAAGATAGCGCCAATGTTGATATGGCCACCAGGCTGGCGCAGGATGCTCTGAAAAATAATAAAAACCTGCCGCCTGTGCCATCAGATGAGATGGTGAAAACAGCGACAGATCAAATAAAGAAAAACCCGAAACTGGTTGATTCGGCATTAAAGATGGTTCCGGCGCAGAAGCTTAGCACCAAGGATAAAGCCAATATTAAAAATATAACTACCCTTGCAGGCGTAGCCGATGCCATAAAGCCCGGCAAGGATGGCAAAATAACTTCTAAGCCGCTCGCAAAAACGGCTATCCCGGTTGCTAAAGATACCAGCCATATTAAGCGTGATTCGATATACATGACTGCCGATACCATTGAAACGCAGATCATGACCTACAAGAACCTTAAAATTTACCAGGAACGTCAGCGTACCCTGCGCGATACTACTTTAAAGCAACGTAAACTGGCTGCCGATAAAAAAGCATCGAAGTTTTTAGAGGCGACCTATCTCCGCATCCCTAAAGATACCAGCTATTTTCACCGCGATTTTTTTGGTAAACCTAAGCCGGTAAATGATTCGTTGCAGCGTAAAAAAGATGCTATAAGTGCCGCCAAAAAAGCGAAACAGGATAGTATTTATCGTGTGCAGATGCAGCGCGACCCGGTTTATAAGCAGTATCCCAACGATACAAAAGATACCGCAAGAGTACGGATGCTAATAGCGCATCATCACGCCAAGATCTTTAAATCGGACCTGCAAGCTAAATCCGACTCAATATTTTACGCCAATAGCGATTCGACCATGCGTATGTATGTGAACCCGATCATTTGGACACAGGGTTCGCAATTATCGGGCGATACCGTGTACCTGCAAATGCGCCATAAAAAGATGGATAACATCGAGTTGTTTCCATCGGCCTTTATTGTAAATATAGATAAGGACGATTCGACGCATTTTAACCAGGTATCGGGCAAAAAGATGCGGGGGTATTTTAAGGATGATAAACTGGATAAGATGTATGCGGTAGGCAATGCCGAAACCATATTTTTTCAGCGCGATAGCGGGAAGGTATCGGGCATGCAGCGATCGGTAAGTAGCCGGATCCGCGTTGCATTTAAAGATAAACAGGCAACAGACGTTTTCTTTGTAACCAAGCCCGAAAACCGGTATATCCCGATAGAAAAGGTGAAAGAAGATGATAAAATACTGAAAGGCTTTTTATGGAAACCTAAAGAGCGACCGGCATCAAAAGAAGATATCATTAAAAAGAAGGTAAAGAAGAAACAGGGTGCCACCAAGCCACCTGGAAAAAATGCGCCTGCCAAACCCGGAACAGGAAAGCCCGGCGCTATCCCTCAAACAGATAGCCTCAAGGCTCCCGGATTAAAAAATATGCGGGATAGCACATTAAAAGTTGATACTGGACAGAATAATGCCATAAAAATTAAAAAGGATACGATAATTGGAAAAAACTTCCCAAATACACCCCAAAATGGCACAAAAAAGGACACTATTGTTAATAAAAGGCCATCTGTGAAGAAAAGTTGATCAAAACGATAAAAAAGTTGATATTTTTTATCAAAAAAATTAGTCTACTAATTCTATAGTGCTTATATTTGGTCAATTGTTATTATCGTTCTAACCAATTAGTTCTTTATGATAAATAATGAGGTCAGTCAACTTAAATTAAAAAAAGAGACAGCCGGCGGGCTATCTCTTTTTTTTCGGCCTTTCAAAAAGCGTGTTTGCACATGCATTTAATTTGTCAATAAAGTAAACTATCCAGCTCCCGGCGATGTTATCCCAATAAACATATCGCCATGAAAGATCAAAATGACACCATACCTGCAGCCAAAGATGGGAAATACGAATTTCTGATCAATTACTCCGAACGCGAGCTTACCTGTAAGGTTGAAAAGGAACAAAACAAACTCCACGTTTTCATCGATAACAACATCAACGCCGAACTCGAGATCCAACCCGACGGCACCCTAACCCAAGCCAGCGGCAATTCCCTGCCCGAATCAACTATCGAGTTTATCAAGAAGCATGTGTTGGAGGGGTAAATCAGAAGGGAAAAATATTCCAACAATAGAAGCGCGAGGGCGTCATATTAGTCAAGTCAAAAGCGCGGTGGCCTGACAGAAAAGCGGGCCGGGCGTATGGCCTTGCGGGCTGAAGCTTTTTTCTGTCTTGGGTTTTTGGTTACTTTTGGGCTAAGCCAAAAGTAACAGCCTCCGCGGCAAATGAGCGGCCAATGTTTGTACGTTAAAATACAGGTGTTTATATAACGGGAATAACGAATGCTGCATGCAAAAGTACCAGATGAGAGTAAACTTTATCTACCTTTCGCATGAGATATACAAACTCTAATTTGCACCCCCTTCATCTTCCAAAACTTTTCAATTTTAAAATATTATTCATTAATCTTGAATAGTATTCTTAACCGCTAAATCCTGCGCGCTGCCCCAATTATCAGCGCCAAACTATATACAAAACTTTATATGAAACGAACCAAAGTTGCCATACTGGGTGCCGGTTTTATAACCGATATCCACATGGAATCATACCATCGCTTTATCCCCGAAGCCGAGGTAGTAGCCTGCTATGCCCGCAAAGGAGAAAAAGCACAAGCCTTTGCCGAAAAATACCACATCCCGCAATGGTTTGATGATATCGATAAGCTGATTGCCGAATCGGGCTGCGAAGTAGTAGATATCTGCCTGCCCAATTATCTCCATGCCGAAGCGAGTATCAAAGCCGCAAAAGCAGGCAAGCACATCATTATCGAAAAGCCGCTGGCAGTAACGTTGGAAGAAGCCGACGAGATGATAGCCGTTTGCAAAGCCAATAACGTAAAGCTGATGTATGCTGAAGAGCTATGCTTCGCGCCAAAATATGAGCGTGCCAGGCATTTGGTGAAGGAAGGTGCCGTAGGCGAGATCTACATGCTGAAACAGGGTGAAAAACATTCCGGTCCGCATTCAGATTGGTTTTATGATATCAACTTTTCGGGCGGTGGGGTTATCATGGATATGGGCTGCCACGCCTTGGGTTGGTTTAGATGGATGTTGAATAACGCCAAACCAAAAAGCGTTTATGCAAGTATGAACACCATATTGCACAAGGAGCGCACCAAGGGTGAAGATAACTCAGTAATTATTGTAGAATTTGAAAACGGTGTAACCGGCGTAGCCGAAAACAGCTGGGCCAAACACGGCGGTATGGACGATAGGTGCGAAATTCACGGTACCGGCGGCGTAATTTATGCCGATTTGTTTATGGGCAATGCCGCGGTAACTTATAGTAAAGAAGGCTACGGTTATGCCATGGAGAAAACCGATACCACCCAAGGCTGGAGTTATACCATTTTTGAGGAAGCCTTTAACCAGGGCTATCCGCACGAGTTGAAACACTTTATTGATTGTGTACAGAACGACAAGACTCCGCTGGTAACCGGCGAAGATGGCCGCGCGGTGTTAGAGCTGATCTATGCCGCCTATGCATCAGCCGGAGCGGGCAAAAAAATCGAATTACCTTTTAGCGCCAAAATTGATAAACCCGTAAACCTTTGGCTCAATAATAAATAACGATGAAAATACATACCTATACCGATTACAATACCATGTCGAAAGCGGTAGCCGATTTGGTGGTTACCCTTGTTAATCAGAAACCCGACGCGCTGATCTGTTTTCCTTCCGGCGAGTCGCCTACCGGAATGTTCGATTATTTGGTACAATACGTTACCCGTGGCCTGGTTGATTTTAGCCAAACCAATTTTGTTGGCCTCGACGAATGGGTAGGCCTGAGCAAAGAGAACGACGGCAGCTGCACCCACTACCTCGAAAAACATTTTTTTAAGCCGCTCAATATCTCACCCGGTAAAGTGAAGTTTTTTGACGCTACCGCGGATGACCTGGATGCCGAGTGCAAAGCGATGAACAAACACATCGAAAAACACGGCGGACTGGATATGATGATAGTAGGCGTTGGACTTAACGGTCACATAGGTTTGAACGAGCCGGGTGCCGATTTTCATTCGTACGCGCACCATTCGCCATTGGCACAAATCACCATTGATGTTGCGCAGAAATATTTTACTAATGATACCGCTATATTGACCGAGGGGATCACCCTTGGTTTACGTCATTTGGCTGAGTCTGCCGTGCCTGTGTTGATTGCTGGTGGATCGAAAAAGGCAGCCATCATAGCCGAAGCCCTGCAAGGCGTTGTTACTAATGATGTACCTGCTTCCATATTCAAAACCTTGCCCAACGCGCAGGTATTTTTGGATAATGCCGCCGCTTCGCAGCTTAATTAAAACCTATTTGTCCTTAAACAGTTAATTTAATCATAACCAATTATGCCAATGCCCGATCAACCCGAAAACAAAGCCGAACAGCTTACTTATGATGCCATTGTTATAGGCTCGGGCATTAGTGGCGGATGGGCCGCCAAAGAGTTGTGTGAGCAAGGCCTGAAAACCCTTGTTTTGGAGCGCGGCCGGGATGTGCAACATATTAAAGATTATCCAACCGCCACCATGGATCCATGGGAGTTTAAGCACCGTGGCCAGATGACCAAAGCTTTTTTGGATGAAAACCCGCTCATAAGTAAGGCGGCAGGTTATGGAGAGGATGACCACCACTTTTTTGTGAAGGATAACGATCATCCTTATATACAGGAAAAGCCATTTGATTGGATCCGTGGCTACCAGGTTGGTGGTAAGTCGCTCACCTGGGGCAGGGCCTGCCAACGCTGGAGCAAGTACGAATTTGAAAACCCGGCACGTTTTGGTTATGGCATTGAATGGCCTATTGGTTATGACGATGTAGCACCATGGTATTCGCACGTAGAGAAATTTATTGGTGTTTGCGGTAATAAGGATGGGATAGAGGCCATGCCCGATGGCGAGTTTCTGCCGCCCTTTGATATGAATGCCGTGCAGGAACACATCAGCAAAAAAATAAAAGAAAACTATCCCGACAGGCATTTGGTGCACGCCCGCTGGGCGCATATTACCGAGCCAAAACAAATCCATATCGATCAGGGACGGGTGAAGTGTATGGCCCGTAACCTATGTATGCGGGGCTGCCCGTTTGGCGGATATTTTAGCTCGGTGAGTTCAACGCTGCCCTGGGCTAAGAAAACGGGTAATTTGACCGTTAGGCCGTTTTCGGTTGTGCATTCGGTTATCTATGATGAAAAGCTGGGTAAAGCGAGTGGGGTGAAAGTTATCGATACCAATACTAAAGAGGAGATCATTTATAAAGCTAAAGTGATTTTTATGAATGCCTCGGCATTAAATACTAATCTCATTTTGCTTAATTCAACATCCAATCGATTTCCTAACGGTTTAGGTAATGATAATGGATTGCTGGGCAAATATATCGCTTTCCAAAACTACCGTGCATCGGTTAGTGCCGATATGGATGGCTTTTTAGATAGATACTATTTCGGCCGTAACCCTACCGAATTGATCCTTGCCAATTACCGCAATTTGCACAAACAGGAAACCGATTATAAAGGCGGCTTTACCACCTTTATGGGGGCATACCGCAACCAACATCGGGCTGAAACAGAACAAGGCGAAGTAGGCGGTGCTTATAAAGATTCATTGACCGAACCGGGGAGTTGGAGCGCCTATATGTACCTGCAAGGTGAAACCATCCCTAAAGAAAGTAATCACGTGCGATTGAGTAAAGATCAAAAAGATCAATGGGGGATACCGCTATTGATCACCTCGGTTGAGTATGATGATAACGACGAACGCATGATCCAGGATTTTTTAACCCAAACTGCTGATATGTTTGAGAAAGCAGGCTGCAAAAATATCCAGAAACACGAAAATAAGCAGGCTCCCGGATTGGATATTCACGAAATGGGCGGCGTGCGTATGGGAAAAGATCCCAAAACGTCATTATTGAACAATTGGAACCAGCTGCATTTATGCAAAAATGTTTTTGTTACGGATGGTGCCTGCATGACAAGCACCGGCAACCAAAGCCCATCCATATTATACATGGCCTTAACAGCCCGCGCAGCTACTTACGCCGTTGGCGAAATAAAAAAGGGAAACTTATAAACACACAAAACTAAAACATAAAACTAATGAACAAACCACTTTTAGCATTGCTTGCAGGCAGCATAGCCTTAAGCGCCTGCCATTCATCAACGCCGAAAAACTATAATAAGGAAGATACTACAGCATCTAACGCAACTACAACCGCTACAGACAGTACAGCTTCGGGCTTTACTTCATTGTTTGATGGCAAAACCACCAAAGGTTGGCATGCTTACGGCAAAGCTGCCCCTGGTGCGGCCTGGAAAGCTGAGGATGGTACGCTGCACCTCGATGCCTCGCAAAAAGGTGATTGGCAAAGCAAAAACGGCGGCGACATGGTTAGTGATGAAGAGTACACCAACTTTGATTTGAAGTTGGAATGGAAGATCTCGAAAGCAGGCAACAGCGGTATTTTGTTTTTGGTTAAGGAAGATACTGCGAAATATAAGTACAGCTATTTCACCGGGCCGGAATGCCAGGTTGTTGATAACAAAGAGAACGAAGACGGCAAGCTGATCAAACACCGAGCGGGAGATCTATACGATCTGATCTCGATATCAAAAGAAGTAGTTAAGCCTGCCGGCGAATGGAACCAGGTGGAAATCGTGTGCAATAACAGCAAGCTTGATTTTACCATCAACGGGGAGCATGTATTATCAACTACCCTTTGGGATGATAACTGGAAAAAACTGGTAGCAGGCAGTAAGTTTAAAGAATGGCCAGATTTCGGCACGTTTAAAACCGGGCATATTGTGCTACAGGATCACGGCGCTGATGTGTGGTACAGGAATATTGAGGTGAAGAAGTTGTAGTTAACGACCTCCGTCAAAAAGCTTTTGTCATGCTGAGGAACGAAGCATCTTCTTCGCCCTGTATAGCCGCTTTGCTTATTGAAGAAGATCCTTCGCTATCGCTCAGGATGACAGACTTTTAAAGCTGGGTAACTTTTTAAGACTTACGAAGTTTTTAAAACTTCGTAAGTCTGGTATGCTCAGTAAGCCTTACTTCCCAAACTTCATCCACAAAAAATACCCCACCCAAAGCAGGATATTGGAATAAACTCCGGCCAGCACATCATCCATCATCACACCCAGTCCACCGCCCAGATCTTCCATTTTGCGTACGCCAAGCGGCTTAACAATATCAAAAAAGCGGAACAGCACCAACCCTGCCAGCAGGAAATAAAAATTAGGCGGAATGAATAGCACAGCGATAAGCATACCTGCCACCTCGTCGATCACTACACGTGAGCTATCTTCGCCCCATTCGGGTTCAACTTTGTTGCCTACGTATACGCCGAGGGCGGTAATAAATATGGTAATAGCGAATAAATACCAGGGGTTTTGCAGCGCCGGACTCTGCCAAAGCAGCCAGATCAACCCGCAGGTTACAATAGCCGCGTAAGTGCCCCCGCCTTTTAAAAAGCCGATGCCGAATATGGAGGCTATGGTTTTGTTTAAAAACATGATTTAATTAATATCTTCTAAATTCCCTCACTCGGGAGGGGTGCGATGGCTTGCGTAGTGGCAGGGAGGGGTTTATACGCCATGCTATAACGAGTATGCATGATGAAGAAACCCCTCCCTACACCTTCCCAGGGGAGGGAATCGCACAATGCCGCGCTTTGGTTTATGTATTGACTTGCCTACTGCAAACCGCACAACTGCCAACTGAACTACTGTTTATCCAAAACATCCTCTGCTGCTTCTGCAACTTCGGGCTTAACGGTATGCCTTTTTGGGAAGTTGAACAATAGCGAGGTTAATACCGGAATAATGAACAAGGCTACTGTAAGTACCGATGTGAAAATATCTGCGCTTTCGCCTTCCATAAGTTTGGAAAAACCGGCTTCCGGGTAAAAGTGTACATATAATGATGAGGCCAGTTTAAATCCTAAAATTCCGATCACCAAAAATGCTACTGTTTCCAGGAAAGTAAATTTTTCCATCAGCTTAACAAATGCCTGCGCCACAAAACGCATGGCCAGTATGCCGATAAACACTCCGATATAGATCAGCATTTTATGATCAGTGAATGCCACAGCCGCGAATACGTTATCGATAGAGAAGGCTAAATCCATCAGCTCCACCAACGCGATGGTTGCCCAAAGCTGCCCAATAACGCCCACGGTTGATTTGTAAAGCCAGTTTTGTGTTTTATCAACTGCTTCATCTTCGCCGCCGCCATTTGCTTCCTGTATTTTACCTTTAAAATAGTTAAAGGCGAGGTATATAAGGTACAAGCCGCCTAATGGTTTTAACCACCAAACAGATACCAACCAGGCTGCCAAAAACAAGCAAACGCCACGTAATACATATGCGCCAATAATACCATAACGCAACGCTTTTTTACGTTGACTTGGTGGCAGATCGAGCACCATGGTGGCCAGCACGGCAGCATTATCTACAGAGAGCAAGCTCTCAATAACTATCAGGTTTAAAATGATCAGAACGCCGGCCTTCAGGTCGGGGCCAAGCAGGTAGTGTAAAAAATCCATAGATTTATTTTATATGATATCGGTGTTAAGCATTGATTTTAATATGTTGGCCTGTACATCAATTTCGCTGATGTTTTGCAGAAAATTAATGTCGTTTAGCTTTTTATAGTTTTCGGCCAGCAGGCTTTTAATTTCGGCCGGCATATGCGCTTTCATGGCTACCACATCGCTTTGCAGTTTGTTGGTTTTATCCTGCAGTTCGTGCATCAGCCGCTCTTTGCGCGATAAGTTGTTGGTACGGTTAATCCCGTCAAGCTTATCTACATCGCAAAATATGAATAAATTATTGGCAGGCGAAAATAAAAAATGCCTGTCTTCATCCAGCAGTTTATATACTTCCAGTACCAGGTTACTTGCTTTCAATCCACAATAAAACTCTGTACGGAACTCGTATTTATTAATGATCCCCATCAATTTACGCTGAATAGTAGCGTAAGTGTTATGATAAGTTTCATTGAAATTGTACTGGATCAGTTCGGTATAAAGCTCGGGACTGATATTGAAAAAGAAATCCGGAGCATACCGCAGGCTAAAAGCATTAATGTTTTTGGAGAACGGATAATCGGTCGAGTTATCCGATAGTACCTGGTAAAGCTTGCGCAGCGACAGGTTGATTTTTAAAGCCTGGCGTTGCTGATCTATTTTAAAACTTTGCTCGCTAAGCTGGTTATCATCCATTTTATCGATCATCTCCCGGGTAAGATCGATCTCGTCAAAAACCAAACTCACGTTAGTTTCATTATTCTTTTTGATCTTCCTTAACAGATCGACCAGGCTGGTGGTAAACTGGATATGGAAAAGCTCAAGTTTGTTGATATCCAGCTCGGGGTTGGTTTCAAACAGCTTATGGATAACCTGGGTACGCAGGTAAATTTTATAGATCAGTTCATCCTCAAAAAAAACCGAAAGCAACTGAAGCTTGCTCAGCATTCTGTTCGATTCGTTAAGAATATTTAACCTGTTTTCATCCATCAACGTGCGGTACCCAATTATTTAACTGTAAAAATACAAATTTATGGGATTGAATGTTTGAGGGGGAGGAGAGAAGTGCACTTACACAAAAACGTCATTGCGAGGTACGAAGCAATCGCGAACAGTACAGGGCGGACCTGCTTCCGTGCGATTGCTTCGTACCTCGCAATGACATGTGGTTGAATTTTCCTTCAATCGGAATGAGGTTTAACTCACACTCGTAACCGTTTTCTTCAACTCTGTTTCTAAATTTTGAAGCTCGGTGTTCAGCGTACGGCGGTTGGCGGTGCCTTCGTCGTGGATGCGTTTTACCTCTGTTAAGGTTTCAATGAGTGATGACGTAGTACGTTTTAGCGTATCCAATGATACTACGGTTTTCTCATTTTCGCGGGCTACTTCGATGCTGTTTTGTTTCAGCATTTCGGCATTCTTTTGCAAAATAGTGTTGGTAGTATCCGAGATCTTTTTCTGCATCTCCACGTTTTCCTTTTGGCGGTGCAGGGCAACGGCAATGGTTAACTGGTTTTTCCAAACCGGGATAGTGGTTGATACGATAGATTGTGCTTTCTCGGCAATGGTGGTATTGTTGTTCTGCACCACACGGATCTGTGCCAGCGATTGCAGCATAATGAAACGGACAACCTTTAAATCGGCCAGGCGTTTATCCAAGCGGGTAACAAAATCGCGTAGATCGGCAATTTCATAATCCTGGTAGCCTGTTGGGTTGCCTTCCATTACGGCCAGCTTTTCGTTCAGCTCATTGTATTTGATCTGCCCGGCAATGATCAGGTCTTCCATTTGCTTAATGTAGGTAACATTGCTATCAAACATGGTTTGAAGCGAACTGTTATCCTTCAACGAATTCACGCGACCGGCCTTGATCTTGTTGGTGATCTTATCAATGTTGTTAACAACGGTATCGTACTTCTGGAAAAGCTTTTTGGCATCAACCACCAGCTTTTTCATAAAAGGGATATGTGATATAAATGACGAGAACGCGTTTTGGTTCAGCTCATCAACATCAATATAGTTAAGCTCGGTAAGCAGGTCATTGATCAAACCGCCAACCTCGCCCGAATTATAGGTACGTACCGAAGTGAGGAAATTGTTACTGTATTTCTCCATTGAGCCTTGCAGCTCAACGCCGTAGTTCAGTATCGAGTTAACATCAGAAGGATTGATATCCTTGCTCATGTCATTGTACTTTTGCAGGTCCTGGTTAGGTATAGCCTCAAGGTTTACGTTGCCTTGTTTATCTACCTTCATAGGCACGTTGCTGCCCTGTGGTGCTGCTGCCGCCGCCGGGATATCCAAATTGGTTGGAGTAATAAGCGGTGGTATATTTAGATTTAAATCATCATTAAGCGGTGTGTTTTCCATTGTCGTAATTGATTAATAATTGTGATGACAAATAGCGCCCGGGTAAACGGGTGTTGGTATTACCTATAAATAATTTGCTGTTACAGTTTTAACAGTTTCTTCCAGCTTGCGGTCGCGCGTTGGCTCGCCAATGGCGTTAAATTTCCATTCGCCGTTCTTTTGATAAAATACGCCCATCACCATAGATACATGGCCTGCAAAATCTTTGCTGTGCGCAATATCGTAGGTCGCGAAAACTTCGTTAACACGTTTCGGCGTTCCTTCGTAAATGCGGATAGAGGCAAATGGAATAGTACCAAAATCCTGCCCGCGGAAGCTGTTCAGCACAAAAGCTACATAGGTAACAGTGGGGCTAAGCGTACCGAAATCAACCGTGATCACTTCGTTATCCAGTCCATCGTTACCTGCCATATCGCCGGTAAGGTCATCGCCGCTGTGTTTAACGGCATGATCTTTTGAACGCAGGTTTCCGAAATAGATCACATCTATCAGCTGTTTAGCGTCATTGTATAAAATACAGCTGGCATCAAGGTCAACCGCTTCTTTAGTTGTGCCGAAACCAAAAAGGCCCTTTTTTTCGATAGCGCCCCAGTTTATACCAACGCATACATTTTGCAGCTTGCTGCCATTGCTTTTTTCAAGACTGATGCGTTGCCCTTTTTGAAGATTAATTGCCATACTTATTAATTGTATTTGGTTAAATAATCCTGCAAGCCGCCTTTCATGCCAGCGCCTACAGCTTCAAATTTCCAGTTGTTATCTTTTTTGTAGATGCGGCCAAATTCAACGGCAGTCTCTATCGAAAAATCTTCCTCCAGTTCGTATTTCAGGATATCGGTGTTTGTAGCGGCATCAAAAATGCGTACGAACGAATTGCGCACCTGGCCAAAATTCTGGCGGCGGCTTTCAGCTTCGTGAATGGTAACTACAATACAAATTTCAGTAACGCGGGGATCGATCTTTGATAGATCAACAATGATCTGCTCATCGTCGCCATCGCCTGCACCTGTTAAG
Source organism: Mucilaginibacter sp. CAU 1740 (assembly GCF_039839285.1). Lineage (NCBI taxonomy): Bacteria > Pseudomonadati > Bacteroidota > Sphingobacteriia > Sphingobacteriales > Sphingobacteriaceae > Mucilaginibacter > Mucilaginibacter sp. CAU 1740. Next base: position 486,218 of record NZ_JBDOQS010000001.1, read on the forward strand.
TTATCGCCGGTATGCTCAACCGCCCCATCCGGAGATTTTGGGTTGTTATAGAAAACGAAAAACTCGTCGGCAGGTAGTTTCTTGTTATCGCCTAAAATAAATATTGAGGCATCAAGGTCAAATGCCGAACCGGTAGATGAGTTATTGGTGTCCCAGCCAAGGCCTACAGTAAATTTAGGGGCGTTAATTGCCTCCCGCTGGCCTTTTTGCAAGTTAATTGCCATGTTTAATTAATTTATGAGTGTTTGTTAATAGGTTCTGTTTAATAAAGTTAAGGTTATCGGCATAAGCATCAATGGTATGGTAACCGTTGCCTAAAGCCATATCGTATAGCAAGTTTATGAATTTGCTGCTTTGATCTTGTATAAAAATGCAAAAACTTTCATGCTCGTAATTCAGGAGGTATTTTACTATACGGGTGTTAACGCAAAAATGATCGGCCTTAATGATATCATTAAGGTGAAAGATATTTTTTACATGGTGATAATTCAGAAAATTCTCGATGTTGGGGTGTATGTTTTTGTTCACCAGCTCGGCAAAGTAAAGCATGTAAATATCATTCTGTAAACCATACTCTTCCACCATTTTCATGATCATGCGTTCATGGCTGCCCGTGATCTTGATATCATCCAGAAACAACAACGTTTTGCCGGTGAGAAAATCTTTATCAATATGGAACGAGTCGTTACCTATCAGCTTTAACCTTTGCTCGGCATTTAACTCGCCGTAATCTTCTTTATAGGTTATGGTGCGGTGCACCTTGGTTTCTTGTACTACCGGATAACCATGTTCGGCCAGCCAGCGGTTAAGGCCGCACACAAAATGGTTTTTCATGGCGAAGGTAGCCGTAGGTATAAACGAATACGGACTGGAAATCACTACTATTTGCTGATCAACAGGCTGTTTGCTTAATTGATCGCGGATAAAGCCTTCGGCCAGATCGGCACCAAACGAGCGCGATACATCGCCATCGCCAAATTTAAAGCGACTGTAATCGTCGGCATCAAAGCCAAAATGCGTTGCGCTGTTGATGTGATGTAATGAATAGGTTGCTTTCATAAGCTTAGCAGGCTTAATATTGATGTGGTGTTTGAGTTAACAAGCAGGCTTTTTAGCCCCGCAGCTTCGGCCCCTTCAATATCGGCCTTTGGGTTATCGCCTATGTGAACAATGTTTTCGGGCTTTATTTGTTTGGTTTTATTGTAATCCTTAACGTTTTGTATCATCAGGTTAAATAAGGTTTGGTTAGGTTTCGACATGCCTTCCTCGTCCGAATACAGCTGGAAACTGAAAAAATCATGCAGGCCTAAGTTAACCATTACTTTTCTTAAAGTTTCGCCCTTAATAAAACCTGTATTGCTTAAAATGCTAAGGGTGCAGTCACCTTTTTGTTTTAGAGTATGCAAAACATCAATTGTTACAGGTGAGTAAACCACCGGTAGGTAGTAGAACAGCAGCTTCTCCATATCGAGGTATAGTTTATCAACGTCGATATCGGCTAACGGATACTGGTTATCGTTGATCATGCTGATCACCATCAGGTACATTTCGTCTGCATCGATATTTTTACCTGTACGCTCGTTTACTGCATTGCACATGAGGTCAACCTGGCGGAACGCCCTGGCCACATCATCAATACTTTTACCTGCGGGATTGAAATCGCGGTGAAAAATTTTGGTGCGCTCGATCTTGAAATATGGGTTTGATTTGATGAGTGTTAGCCACAGATCAAATGAATAGTGATGGTAGATTTGCATGTTTTTGAGAGAGGCAAGAAATCAAGAGACAAGAATCAAGAGAGGACTCTTCCACCCAAATCTTGCTTCCTGGTTCTTGCTTTCCTGCCTCTTACTTTCTTGGTTCTTGTCTCTTGCTTTCTTGATTCTTTCCTTAATATCCTTTCAATATATCCACAAAAGTATCCGTCATATGCGGCTCGCCGATAGCGCGGAACTTCCAGCTGCCATCTTTACGATATACTTCAGCAAAGGTCATCGAACACATGCCATTGTAGGTAGAATCTCCGGATAAACTAAACTTTGCTATCTCCTTGCCATGATTATCAACCGCACGGATAAAAGCATTATCGATCATGCCGAAGTGCTGGTTGTTTTTGCGGCCCTGGTAAATGGTAACCAGGAATAGGATGCGATCATACTTTGGGTAGAGGGCATCCAGTTTTACAATGATCTGCTCATCGTCGCCATCGCCTGCGCCGGTACGGTTATCGCCGGTGAGCCAGATATTACCCGATGGGTGGCGCATAGAATTAAAGTAAACCACATCTCCCTCAAACATGTTGATGGTACGACCATTTGATGCCTGTTTGGCATAACCGCGATTAGCCACCTTGCCATTTTTATCCAGCAGGAAGGCGATAGCATCGAGGTCATACTCGGCTTCTTCAGCTCCGCCGCTAAATAGTTTGCCTAAAAAGCCGCCGCCATGTGTTTTACGCACATCCCAGCCTAAACCAATAGTAACCGACGAAAGATCGAAGCTTTCGCCATTATCATTTTTACGAAGATCAATGGTTTGACCTTTTACCAAATTGATAGCCATTGCCTTATTTAATTATTTGTCCTTTAAAATATTTACCTAAAAAGAAGGCCAGGTCTTCCTTGTAACCTACGCCCGATGCTTCAAACTTCCATGCACCACCGCGTTTGTACAGACGGCCAAATTCGATAGCGGTTTCGATAGAAAAATCTTCGCCCAGTTCGTATTTGCAAACTTCCGATCCGGTTTGATCATCCAATATGCGGATGTACGAATCACGCACCTGCCCAAAGTTTTGCCTGCGAGCCTGTGCCTCGTGAATAGTAACCACAAACAAAATTTCCTGGATGCGGGCATCAACCTTGGTCAGATCGACCGTGATGGATTCATCATCGCCGCCAGCGCTGTTACCGCCGGTTGGGTCATCGCCGGTATGATGTACCGATTGCTCGGGCGAATCGACGTTATTATAGAACACAAAAAACTCATCTTGCGGAACTAACCTGTTAGCATCGATCATGATGGCCGATACATCCAGGTCGAAATCATAACCTGTACCTTCGTTAGGGTTCCAGCCCAAACCAACTGTCATTTTTGAAAGGCCGATATCTATCTTTTGCCCTTTTTGTAAATTAATAGCCATTGTAGTAGTGTTATTTTTGGTAAACCTGTATCACCTATTGGGTTTTTGCGCGGCGTTGCAGGTGGTAGCCGGTTATTAACCGGGATTTAAACATTTAATCTAAGGTAGATGTTTTAACGGGAGTAGTATTGTAAAATTGTTTACACGATATTGAGACTACAGTGGTTTGCAGATGTTACAGTTTTTGGGGGAGAATATCTTGTTGATTATTTTTAGCACGCAACGGCGCTAAGCCGCAAAGATTTTCGAAGGTGGATAGTTTGAGAATTTTAAGCACGCAAAGGCGCAAAGGCGCAAAGTTTTTTTTGGTGGTTTGATTTTAAGTAGAGACGCATCACATGCGTCTCCCGCATGCAATTTACGGCGACAAACTGAAGCATGGCCGCTTGTCTTGTGAGAGACGCATGTGATGCGTCTCTACTTAAAAAAATCTTTTATAAATATTAGTTTACCGGCAATGTAATTGTAAACAACGTAAACTCACCCTCTTTGCTCTCAATATCAATTTTACCGCTGTGCCCCTTCACCACAATATCATAACTAAGCGATAAACCCAATCCGGTTCCCTGCCCGGTAGGTTTGGTGGTGAAAAACGGTTGCATGATCTTTTCTTTAATGCTGTCAGGAATGCCGATGCCATTATCACGTACGGTAATAATTGCGGCCTGACTTCCTGAAGCGATAGCAATGTTTTTTGTTTCGACAATAACTTCCGGCTTATAAACATCACCAGCAGTTTTTTGCTTTTGATGAACGGCGTAAAACGCATTGTTAAACAGGTTAAGCAATACCCGGCCTATATCTTGCTGCACCATATTAACAGCGGGCAGGCTTTCATCAAAATTGGTAACCAAGGCCGAATTAAATGTTTTGTCTTTTGCACGAAGGCCGTTATAAGCCAGCTTGAAATATTCGCCGGTTAGGTTATTGATGTTTACCGGCTCTTTGCTGCCACTGCCTGCGCGCGAATGCTGCAGCATGTTTTTCACAATGCCATCGGCCCGTTTGCCATGGTGGTGGATCTTTTCGAGGTTCAGCTTAATATCGGCGGCAATGGATTGTGCTTCTTCGGTATCACCATTGGTTAGTTCGGTTTGCATTTCATCAAGCAGTTCGATACTTACTTCTGAAAAGTTGTTTACAAAGTTTAATGGGTTTTGAATTTCGTGGGCTATACCGGCGGTAAGCTCGCCAAGCGAAGCCAATTTTTCTGATTGGATGAGTTGCTGTTGGGTTGTTTTGAGGTTATCAACAGCTTCGGCCAGACGGTCGCGTTGGGTAATGATCTCTTCTTGTTGTTCGCTTAGTTCTTTGTTGGCTTTGCTTAACTCGTTGGTTCGGAGTGTTACCTTCTGTTCCAGTAAAATGTTCTCATTTTTTAGATGGCGCGAACGGTAGGCAATAAAAGTGTAAACAGCCGAAGCAAATACTACCGCATAAATTAACCAGGCCCACCAGCGCAGGTACCAGGCTGTGGCTATTACTATAGTAAAAGTATCACCGGTATTGTTCCATACGCCCGAGCTATTGGCGGCCTTTACATGAAACACGTAAGTACCTGCCGATAGGTTATTGTACGTTACCGAGCGATCCGTACCTGCATGTACCCAACCTTTATCATAACCATCAAGCTTGTAGGCGTAGGTGTTTTTTTCTGGATTATCATATTGCAAACCCACGTAGTTGATCTGGATCCGGTTTTGGTTATAAGATAATTCGAGCGATTTGCGGCCATAGGTTAAAATATTGGTCGACGCTTTTTCGCTATCTTTTGGATTGTTGTAAGTAACTGATTCGATATGCACAATAGGTGCATATGGACTGCCATTTAAATCATCCGGATTAAAAAAAGCTACTCCATTATTTACAGGGAAAGCTATCCGGCCGTCGGTTAGTTTGGTTACGTTATCCAATCCTTTAAAGGCATCATAACCGGGCATAATATCATCCATCGAAAAGTTTTTTAAACTCATATCTCCGGGATCGATACGGGTAAAGCCACGCTCGGTTAAAACCCACAACCTGCCGTTATTATCCTCGTTAATACCCATTATCGAATTGAATATTAATCCGTTGCTTTCATTGATATGCTTTACAAAAAATTCTTTTTTGCGATCGAACAGGAATACGCCATCCAGGTAGGTGCCTGCCCAGAACCTGCCTTTGCTATCTTCAAATATGTTATCGATACAAATGGCATTGCGCACATCGTTGTTAAAATATGATTTAAACCGGCCGGTTTTTCTGTCAAAGCGGTTAAGCCCTCCAAAATTGGTACCTACCCAAAGTGTGCCCTCACGATCTTCATAAAAAGTAATAGCCCGGCTATCGTCCAGGTAGTTTTTATTTGCCGGCGTTATTTTTTCATAAGTGTTACGGTACGGGTAACGGGTAAACTTTTTGGTGGTAGGGTTAAATGAACAAATACCCAGGGCATTGTTGGTGGCAATCCATACGGTACCTGTATGATCCTGAAAAATGTAATGGATATTATTGGTGGGGATAGAAGTAGTATCGCCGGGGATGTTAGTATATTTTTCTGTTTTGCCGGTTACTACGTTATAAGTTAACAAGCCACTACTTTGGGTTGAAATATAAAGAATGTTGTTTTGCCCATAAAAACTACCCGACGAATAACTATCATTATCCAGGTTGAAAGGCAGCCTTTTATATTGGTTAGTCAATATGTTCCCCCGGTAAAAGCCCTGGCTTGTGGTTAGCCAGGTATCTCCATTAGGTGCCATCCTTGTGTAGATGATATGTCCGGGATAAGAACCGGCTTTTGCAGGGTTGTTTTTTATAACCGAAAAAGAACTCCTGAGTTTATTTACCCGTGCAGCCGCTGCATTGATAGAACCTGTCCAGAGGGTGTTGGTATGATCAATTAGGCGCCCCGAAATATATTGACCGGGTATCGATCCGGGGTTTTCCGCATCGGGCAGGTATCGTTTAAATTGAGTTGTAGCAGGATCAAAATAAACCAATCCAACCACAGAGGTGAGCCAAAGCTTACCATCAAGGCTTTCCTTAAAAGCGCTGAACTTGTTTTTTTGGGGAAGGTTTACCGTATCGTTAGGGATATAAGATCTGAATTTGCCTGTTTTTCTGTCAAACTCTGATAAGCCCTGATCTATACCTATCCAAAAACGCTTGTTTTTATCTTCCCAAAAAGCGTGAATGGCTGCGTTAGCCAGGCTATCTTTTACCTTTGATGCGGTCCACTCCTTAAGTTTTCCGGTACTTACCTCATAACGGGCAAACCTTAATGTCTGGTTATAATTATGAAAAGTGTTCATATAGAGCACGCCGGGTTCGGAGGGGGCTTCGTACAGTGGGTTAACCGCACGTATTTTTGATGTATCGGTTGCTGTGAGGTAACTGCTGAAGTTTTTGCCATTATAACGGTGTATCCCGTTATCGCTGCCCAGCCATATGTTACCATCGGCTGTAGTGATGGGCTGAGAAAATGTTTGCGCGTTAATATGGTACCGGCCGGTTTTTTTGGCCGAAAATATTTCGTAACTGCCGGTTTGGGGGTTAAACTTCATCAGCTCCAGGCCGTGGATGGTTGAAAAAAACTGCCCCCAAAGGTTATCATCATGATCAGTTGTGCCAACAATAAGCTGGCCATAGCCTACATTTTGTGGGTATGGGTATTGTGTAAAGCTATCGGTGCCGCGGTTATATTTGAAAATGCCGTTGGCAAGGGTAGTGATCCATAAAGTTTTATCTCTGGTTTCAATAATGCTAAAAACCAGCGTTGATACCTGCTTGTTCAGTTTAGGCGAACCCAGCTGGTAAATATGGTAACGGTAACCATCGTACCTTACCAAGCCATTTTGTGTTGAAAGCCAAATGTATCCCTGGCTATCTTCCTTAATAATACTAACGTTCGATTCGGGCAGGCCTTTTTTAATATCAAACCTGTCGAAATATAAATTAGCCGATTGCGCGTGTGTAAGCAGATATAAACCACAACACAAAATCAGCAGGATGATCTTTTTCATTAAGGTATAAGTTAACAGGGTTAAGGTAAAAGTTTTATCCTGTAAAATGAAATAGGGAGGATTATCACAAACGATCACGTCATTGCGAGGTACGAAGCAATCGCGGACTATACAGGGCGGATTTGCCTCCGTGCGATTGCTTCGTACCTCGCAATGACGTGATCTTTTAATCTACTTTTTCGGCGCCTTTAACTTCTTCTCCCGCTTATTATCACTCACCATTTTAATAATGGTTTTACCCTGTGTTATCTGTTTAGCGTCTTTCACCTTGGCCAGCGAGTTTTCCCAGGCTTGTTCCATTAACTTTTTTACCTCGTCTTTCGGAAACTCATTGATATCATCCACCAGTAAATACCGGTACTGCTTGCCATCGCCAATAAGCAGTTTCTGCGGGTCGTGAAGCTCCGATCCCCAGTAAAAACCAAAATGCGTGTTATAACCAACCCTGTACACCGCGAACGAGCAGAAAATATGCCCCATTTTTTCGGTAGGCGACCAGCCCACGGCCAGCGCGTTATAATTATCATAAATAAGTTCGTTGGCCTGCGGGTACAGTTCCCAGATAAAATCGCGCAGCCATAAAGCCCGTTCCCGCACTTCGGACGGGAAGGTTTTCATGAACGAAAGCAGGTCGGTAACCTCGTTAACTGGCATATTATAAATGTACTGGTTTTATTTTTAGTTAATAATAACTAACTTTATTTCACCCAATTATAAACCTAAATACATCTGCATTGGAAAATATTGGCATTGTCGAACCGGTATCTGGTTATATCAGCAGGGCAAAATTATTGATAGCCTTATTGTTTGTGTTGTTTAACGACAGCGCCCAAGCCCAGGAAAAGTCCCCGGCCTGGCAATTGCTTCAAATGAAATCGGCCGCAGATAGCACGATGCTTAAAAATCCGGCCGAAAAGATCTACCTGCAACTGGATAAAAGTACCTATACCCCCAGCGATACCTTATGGTTTAAAGCCTATCTGCTTAACGCCCACGCGTTAAATGCTTCGGCCAAAAGCGGCATCATGTACCTAACCATAGCTACCGATAGTAATGTAACCGTTAAACAATTGCGCCTCCCTGTTGAAAGCGGGTTAACCTGGGGCAATATCAGCCTGAGTGATCTGCCTGCCGGAACTTACACCCTTGCAGCCTACACCCAATGGATGCAGAACTTTAGTCAGGATTGCTTTTTTTACAAACAATTCACTATTGCCGATGACGCCCGCAACAGCTGGATGGCAAATTACAGCAGCACAAGCGCTATGGTTGACGGAAAGGAACAGGCACATGTTAAATTATTGCTGAACGATAGCTACAATAAAAAAGCGATCATAGCCCGGCAGGTGCAATTGATGGTGATGAAAGGTAAACGCCGCCTATACCGCTCAAATATCCAGACCGACGAGAAAGGCCTGATCGATATCACATTTAACCTGCCTGCAAAACCCGGCGATATCAGGGTGATTGCTAATGATATTGTAGATAAAAACCGGGTGGAGATCCCGCTAAATTTTAACCGCCCGCAGGATGCCGATGTTCAGTTTATGCCCGAAGGTGGTGATCTGGTAGAAGGCTTGCCTGCTCACGTTGGTTTTAAAGCCATTGGTTTGGATGGTAAGGGGATCAATATATCGGGCACAGTGCTTGATGAAAAACATCAGCCTGTAGTTAGTTTCGCATCCGCTCATTTAGGGATGGGGAGTTTTGACCTGAATCCAAACCAGGGCGAAAGCTACACTGCCAAAGTTACTTTACCCGGCGGGCAGGTTAGGGAGTACCCTTTACCCAAAGTAAAAAGTTCGGGTATTGCTTTAAATTTAAATGATAGCGCCAATGCCGATTCGATAGCGGTTACATTATACGCTACCGAGGATGTGAAGAAAGAGGCCGAAAGCTATTTCCTTGTTGGCAAATCGCGCGGCATCATTTGTTACGGAAGTGTGGTAAATTTTAGGGCAAAAGCCAAAATTAGCGGGAAGATCAGCAAGGCGCTGTTCCCATCGGGCGTAGCCCATATCATGCTGCTCGATATGAAAAACAAGCCGTTGAACGAGCGCTTGTTTTTTATTGATCACCATGACAACCTCAATGTAAACATCAGCGCCGGCAAACCCGTTTATGCATCGCGCGATAGTGTTGCCTTAAATTTGAGTGTAACTGATGCTGCCGGAAACCCGGTGCAGGGTAGTTTCTCGCTTGCCGTTACTGACGATGCGCAGGTACATCCTGATAGTTTAAATAATGAAAGCATCAATACCCGGATGCTGCTCAGTTCAGAAATTAAAGGTTATATAGAGCAGCCAGGATCATACTTAAATAACGATGACCCTGAAAGTAAACAGGCCCTCGATAACCTGTTACTTACCCAGGGCTGGGTTAATTATGAGTGGCGCAAAGAGAAAAAAGAGCAAGTATTTGCAGCCGAAACGGAACTTGCCATCAAAGGCAGGGTATTGAACATATTTAACAAACCTGTTAAAAAAACCAAGGTACAGTTGTTTTCAAATTCGCCATTAATGGCTACTGATACCTTAACTGATGCTAATGGTAGCTTCGTATTCCGTAACCTACCCTTGACTGATACCCCGGCGTATTTTATAAAAACCGCCAAAAACTTTAATGTGGGCATTGTGATTGATGATGCGCCCTTGCCGGTTTTAACATCGCCGCCACCAGCTACTATTACGCCATGGTATGTAAGCAACGATACTACGCTGTTCAACAGTGTTAAAACTAATCGTATCCGCCAAAACCTGGCCAATGATTTGCCTGCCAATATGCGGGTACTGAAGGAAGTAAAGATCAAGGCGAAGAAAGTTGTAAAAAGCTCAAAAAACCTGAACGGCCCCGGTAATGCCGATTTTGTTTTTGATGAAGGGGACTTGCTTAAAGCGGGTAAAAAAAGCTGGCTACAGTTTTTGGAAGAGAATATGAAAAGCTTTAGGGAAGGTACAATAGTGAAGAAATTTCCTGTGAGGGCTGTAGTGCAGGGTAAAACACTAAGTGATGTTCAGTTTGGCACCTGGCGCTTAACCCCAAGCATCTTTTTTAACTGGTACTATATTGATCATAAGCCTATCTGCTTTATTATAGATGGGATACCTTTTGGTACCATATACAAAAGCCAGTACATTGAAGAGCCCGATTTTAACGGTATTAAAAATTACCTCGAATCGAACAGCGCGGAAGATATTAAGGGGATCGAGATCAACACTACCTCAAAGTATAATAACGAATACTATAACAAGTATATCCCGTCCGAGTGGCTAATGGGCACCAACGTTGGTGATTTTACTTTTATGGAGATCACTACTCGCGGCGGCCATGGTCCGGTGATCAATAAAACGCCGGGGAGTTATTTGTATAAACCATTGGCGTTAAGCTTTCCCTCGCAGTTCTATAGTCCTAAATACAAGGTGAATGAAGTGCCGAAAGCAAAAACAGATCTGCGTTCAACAATTTACTGGCAACCTAATATTATTACCGGTGCGGATGGCAAAGCTGTAGTTAGTTTTTATACTGCCGATATGACATCAACCTATTCAATTATTGTAAATGGTACCGATATGAGTGGTGGCTTTGGTTTTAAGCGGGGAAGGGTGAAGGTTAGCCCCCCAGCCCCCTAAAGGGGGAGCCAATGTTAAACAAGCAAAACGCCCGGAATTTTTCCAGGCGTTTTGCTTGTTTTATCAATTAACTGCCGCGGGTTTAGCGATAGCGTAACCCGTGGTGCGAAATAATTTAAGTTTTCAACTTAAATTCCACCAGTTGCAATGGTTTCTGGGACGTAAGTTGAAAACTTACTTTGTTATTCCCACGGGTTACGCTATCGCTAAACCCGCGGTAGTGTTTTAAGCTTTCGGCCTTGAGCCTTAGGCTTTCAGCCTAAATTAAGCTTCCTCAATATCCGGCCCTTTAATTTTTTCGCGGTTAACCCCACCTTCCAACGAAAGTAAAAACGCTGGCAACAAGGTAAGGTTGCTGATCATGGCAACTAATAACGTCATTGATAGCAGGATGCCCAATGCAGCTGTACCACCAAATTTAGATACCGCGAAAATGCCAAAGCCGAAAAACAACACTGTGGCAATAAAGATCATACTTACCCCGGTTTCGCGGATGGTATCCGAAACTATCTGCGAGATGCTTTTGTTGCTGTGGCGCAATTCGTGACGGTAACGGGTAATGAAATAGATGGTTTGATCGGACGAGATACCCATCGCTATACTGAATATCAATATGGTTGAAGGCTTAAGCGGGATACCGAAAAAGCCCATAATGCCGGCCGTAATAATCAATGGAACCAAATTGGGCACCAATGATATCGCTATCATTTTAATCCCTCTAAACAATATCCACATAACACCTGCTATCAGCACAATGGCCCAGGCCAGGCTCTCGTACAGGTTTTTAAGCAGGTAGTTGGTCCCCTTTATAAATATAATGCTTGAGCCGGTTAGTTCTACATGGTATTTCTGCGGATTAAATATCGAATCGATGCGGGGCTGTAATTCGGCTATAACCTCATTCATTTTCTTCGATCCGGCATCAACCATTTCAAAAGTAACCCGGGTAACACGGTGCGTGCTATCCAGGTAGCTTTTAAGCATGCTGCCAGTTCCCTTGCCCGAATTACCGGCATAATTGAGGATAAAGTTTTGTTCCAACCCATCAGGCAAACGGTAATACTCCGGACTGCCGCCATAAAAAGCCTGTGTACTGAATTTCAACACCTGGATCAGCGAAACCGAGCGGCTAAACTCGGGGTACGATGAGATCAGTTTTTCCAGCTTCTCCACCTTGCGGATGGTGGCTAAATTCATCACCCCGTTTTTGCGCTTGGTATCAATGCTTACTTCAAGCGGTAAAACCCCTTTAAAGTTCGATTCGAAAAATTTAAGATCGTGCAGGGTATTATTGCTTTGCGGCAGGTCATCAACCACATAGCCATTGATATTCATTTTCGACATGCCGAAACCTGCTATCACCAATAATACCAGCGTAGTGATATAAATGGGCTTGCGTTTGGTGTTCACCAGTTTATCTAAACCGGCCAGCAGGGCATCCATTAGTTTGCTATCCTTAATGCCGGTTTGGCTTGCTTTAGGAGCAGGCAAAAAGCTAAAGATGATCGGCACCAAAATAAGGCTCAGCGCAAAGGTGAGCAGGATGCCCAGCGAAGCTACCAAACCAAACTGCGTTAATAATTCGCTATTGGTAAAACATAACACGCCGAAGCCGATAGCTGTGGTAACGTTGGCAATAAAAGTGGTGATACCAGCACGTTCAACAGCAACCTCAAGTGCTGCCATTTTATTACCGCTGATGCCATACTCGTGAAAATATTTATTAAGGATAAACACACAGTTGGGGATGCCGATAACCACAATAAGCGGTGGGATGATACCGGTAAGGATGGTCATTTCGTAATGCATCAGTTGCAGTACGGCCAAACTGAATATCACGCCCAATATCACGATCATCACCGGGAAAATAACCGGGAAAAGCGAACGGAAAAACAATGCAAGGATGAGGCCTGTAATTAACACCGATAAGCTCAGGAACAGCGAAAACTCGTGTGCTACCAGGTCGCCTACTACGGTGCGGATAAGCGGCAAGCCAGAATAGTGTACTTTGATATTATGCTTTTTTTCGAAAGCCTGACCAAGCTGGTCTATCTTTTTGATAATAGGCACGCGGTAAGGGGTGTTGATGATCTTATCATCAAAAGTGATCATCATCAGGGTGCTTTGGCCATCGTTGCTTACAATCAATCCTTTATAAAAAGGCATAGAGGCCAGTTGCTGCTTAACGCTATCAATGGCGGCGGTGGTTTGCAATGGCTGGGTAACCAATGGTTTCAATACAAATTTGTGCTGTACGGTATCTTTTTGCAGGTTATAGATATTGGCGGCAGATATCACGGCTTTAATGCCTTTTACCTTTTTTAGTTCTTCGCCTATCTGGTACCAATCGTTAAAAACATCTTTAGTAAAAATATCGGGCGATTTGATACCTATAACCATCGATGAAGCATCCTGGCCGAAGGTTTTCTTAAACTCGGCATAGCGAATAAAGGCCGAATCGGTAACGGGTAGTACCTTGCCGCCATTAAAAGTGATCTTTACTTTTGAAGCCTCGAACCCCATAAAAGCGCTCAGCGCCAAAACGCAAATAAAAATTATTAACCGGTTTTTGAGGATTGCAGATGCTATATGTTTCCAGAACATTATTATCGTGATATGTAAGAGAGAGGGGCAAAAGTACTAAAAATGCGTTATGTGCTTATTAATGATGTTCATAATGTGACAAAAGGGTAACGTAGAGGGGGGGAGCTACGGCATAATTGATCTCAGCTGTCCGAAGTCTATGACTTCGGACGCCTATGCCTGGAGTTTGTAACTCCAGAGGCTTCGGGGGATTTTTTTTCGATGTCGTGCGTGTTTCCGGAGTCGCAAACTCCGGGCATAGCTAATTCGAAGTCTCCGACTTCGAATAGCGATAGTTATAGAGCCGATAACAGCTAAACTTTGTATTTTTGAGCATGAAAAGGTTGGTCCGTAGTTTTGGTTTCGCGTTCAAAGGCTTGCGTTATGCAACCAAAACCCAACCTAATTTTCAGATCCACCTGGCTGCAGGTACAGCTGCCATAGCCCTTGGATTATGCTTCAGGATCTCTATAAACGAATGGCTATGGCTTGCGGTGAGCATAGCCATAGTACTGATCACCGAACTGCTCAACACCTCGCTCGAAACCTTAACCGACCTGGTTTCGCCAACTTACAATGAAAAAGCAGGTCATACTAAAGATGCAGGTGCCGCGGCGGTTGTAATAGCGGCTTTATTCGCGTTAATAACCGGAGCAGTTATTTTTCTACCGAAGATCATAAACCTGTTTTGGCATGCTGCATAAAACCAGGGGCATAGTATTTAAAGCTACCGATTACGGCGAGAGCAGTGTGATAGTGCAGATCTTCACCGAAAAATTTGGTTTACAATCATACATCATCAACGGTGCCAAAAAGCCCAAAGCTAAAATTGGTCGCAATATGTTGCAGCCGTTGGCCCTGCTCGATCTGGTAGTTTATCATAAAAATACCGGTAGCGTACAGCGTATCTCTGAATTAAAAAACACGCCTGTGTTGCTTACCATCCCTTACGACGTGATCAAAAGCTGCGTGGCCATTTTTTTAAATGAAGTATTATATAAAGCGGTAAAGCAACAATCGCCGGATGAAAACCTGTTCAATTATATTTTCAGTGGCATTGAATGGCTTGATCATCAAACCGAAGGCGTGGCTAACTTTCACCTGGTATTTTTGGTCCAGCTTAGCCGTTACCTCGGTTTTTATCCGGACAGGTACATGGCGGGCGATACCGATTACTTCGACATTAAAAACGGGCAGTTTACCCGCTATAAGCCCGATAGCGTATCATACCTTTCGCCCCCGCATACGCAAAACTTTGCCGCGCTGCTGCAATGCAGTTTCGAGAACATGCACCTGCTTAAACTAAGCAACGATGAACGCCGCTACCAATTGCAAAAACTGCTGGAGTATTATGCCATGCACATTGAAGGTTTCGGCAACATCAAATCGAACGATGTGCTGGAAGAGGTGCTGAGTTGATTGGGGTTTTGATTTCGTATTTGTTTTGAGGCGATTTTATCCTCCCAGTGTCATTGCGAGGTACGAAGCAATCGCACGGAGGCAGAGTAGCTATACAAATCCGCCCTGTATAGTTTGCGATTTTATCCTCGCAATGACATAGTAGTGTAAACGTCGCCCCGTTCCATCGCCCAACTTTTCCCCTTCATCCCTAATCTTCAGCCATTCATCGATAAAACTTGCTTTTACAAAAGTTAATATCTACTATTGTGTAATAATGACACAAAGATAATTTTTCGTTTGTTTGTCATTGAGCTACTACCAATTAGTGCTATAAACCTTTTAAAATTTTAACATGAGATCAAGCTACAAACATTACGTTGCTTTCGCCTGCATTTTAACGACCGGTAGTTTCCCGGTTATGGTGCAGGCTCAAAAGTCGGCTCCCCAATTAACCGCTACCAATATTAAACAGGTAGTGGCCGCCATGACCCTCGAAGAAAAATCAAAACTGGTAGTAGGCATGGGTTTTAAAATGCCCGGAATGCCTCCTCCCTCAAAAGATAAAAAGAACGAGCCTATAGATATTGGCGGGTTTAAACTCCCTCCGTCGGATCCCGATGCTTATAATATCCCCGAAAAAGTTCCGGGTGCTGCGGGGCGTACGCATGCTATCCCGCGTTTGGGTATTCCATCTATCACTGTGTCCGATGGGCCTGCCGGGTTAAGGATCGAACCTATCCGCAATGGCGATAAATCAACAACTTATTATGCAACGGCATTTCCGGTGGCTACGCTTTTGGCCTCGACATGGGATACGCAACTTGTAAATAAAGTAGGTGTTGCTTTTGGTAATGAAGTGCGCGAGTATGGTGTGGATATACTACTTGCTCCCGGTCTTAACATTCACCGCAACCCGCTTGGCGGCCGTAATTTTGAATATTATTCTGAAGATCCGCTGGTGGCCGGTAGCATGACGGCCGCTATTGTTAATGGTATCGAATCTAATGGGGTGGGTACCTCTATCAAACACTTCGCTGCCAATAACCAGGAAACCAACCGTAACTCTATCAATACTATTGTAAGCGAAAGGGCTATGCGCGAGCTGTATTTAAAAGGCTTCGAAATTGCCGTGAAAAAATCACAACCGTGGACGGTGATGTCATCATACAACAAACTGAACGGCACTTACACTTCACAAAGGCGCGATCTCCTCACCACCATCCTGAAAAAAGAATGGGGCTTTAAAGGTTTCGTAATGACCGATTGGTTTGGCGGTGATAACGCCGTTGAACAAATGAAAGCCGGTAACGACTTGATCATGCCCGGTAGCCCAAGCCAATCGGAAGCCATAGTGGCCGCGGTAAAAAGCGGTAAACTCAGTGCCCAGCAATTGGATGCCAATGTGGAGCGGATGCTGAATGTAATTATACAATCGCCTACATTTAAAAAATATAAATATTCTGATGCGCCAGATCTGGCTGGCCATGCCGCCGTTGCCCGTGAGGCCGCTGCTCAAGGTATGATTTTGTTAAAAAATGAAGATAAAGCCTTGCCGTTTGGCGCAGGCAAAAGGATAGCTGTGTTCGGTAACACCTCGTACGATATTATTGCAGGTGGAACTGGTAGTGGCGATGTGAATAAGGCTTACACTATTTCGCTGATGCAGGGCTTAGCGAATGCAGGTTTTAAATTACAGGAGAAACTATCTGATAATTACAAAAACTACCTGGCCGATATGAAAGCCAAGCAACCTAAGCCTAAAAACTTTTTCGATCATCCGGCTCCGATAGCGGAGATGGATGTAAGCAGCATTGCTGCCGATGAAGCTAATGGCGCGGATGAAGCCCTGATCACCATCGGGCGTAATGCAGGTGAAGGCGCAGACCGCAAATTGCCTGGCGATTATTATTTAACTGATGCCGAAAAAGGTTTAATCAACGGTATTGCCGATGCTTTCCACGCCAAGGGCAAAAAAGTAATTGTGGTACTGAACATTGGCGGCGTGGTAGATGTTACCGCCTGGCGTGATAAGGTTGACGGTATTTTGCTGGCCTGGCAACCCGGTCTTGAGGCCGGCAACGCCATTGCCGATGTACTGAGCGGTAAAGTAAACCCATCGGGCAGGTTGGCCACTACTTTCCCTGCCGACTATAAAGATGTGCCATCGGCCAATAATTTCCCTGGTACACCAGCCGAAAAACCGGAGCAGGTTATTTATGAAGAAGGTATTTACGTTGGCTACCGTTATTATGATGCCGCAAAGATCACCCCGGCTTACGAGTTTGGCTACGGCTTATCGTACACCAAATTTAAATTCAGCGACCTTAAACTGAGCTCGAAAGTTTTCAAAAACATGATCACTGCTACCATTACGGTTAAAAATACGGGAGATGTGGCAGGTAAGGAGGTTGTGCAGTTATATCTTGCAGCCCCGAAAAAAGATATTGATAAACCCGATGATGAGTTAAAAGCTTTCGGCAAAACAAAACTGTTAGCTCCCGGCGAATCGCAGACTTTGACATTTACAATAAAAGCTGCTGATCTGGCTTCGTTTTATACCGATAGAGAAGCCTGGATAGCCGATGAGGGTAGTTATAAAGTGAAAGTAGGCTCGTCATCACGCAAAATTGAAGAAACAGTATTATTCAGCTTAGCTAAAGATATTACTGTTGAAAAGGTTAATAAAGCCTTAGTTCCTCAACAAAAAATAAACCAACTCAAACTAAACTAAAACCAACCAGCCCCTCGCAAAATTTTTGCAGGGGCATTTTTATTGTAAACCTGTTATCATCAACATAATGGCTAATCAACTAAAATTTATGGCCTTGCTGGCCCTGCTGCCCGCTGCCGTGGCATCAGCACAAACTAAATGGACTGAACGTAAAGCTGGCGATATAGCTTTTGTAACCAATACTGGTGGGCAAAATCTGGGCTACTCCGCCACATCGGGTGTGAAAATATTAACGGTAGATGGCTTGGCGTTTAAAGACCTGAACAAAAACGGTAAGCTGGATAAATATGAAGACTGGCGTTTACCGGTTGATGAACGTGCCAAAGACCTGGCCTCGAAAATGAGCGTTGAGCAAATTGCGGGGTTGATGTTGTACAGTCGTCACCAACCCATCCCGGCTGCAGCAGGCGGCCCTTTCGCGGGGACTTATAATGGAAAAGTGTTTGCCGAAAGCGGTGCGAAAGCTTCCGATTTGTCCGATCAGCAAAAGCAGTTTTTGGCTAAAGATAATGTGCGCCATGTGTTGGTAACATCGGTGCAAAGCCCCGAGATCGCAGCCCAATGGAATAACAACGCGCAGGCTTTTGTTGAAGGCCAAGGTTTAGGCATTCCAAACAATAACAGCTCCGACCCTCGGCATGGTACATTGGCTACTGCCGAGTACAATGCAGGTGCAGGCGGTGCTATTTCCATGTGGCCAGGTTCCTTAGGTTTTGCGGCTACGTTTGATCCGGAGGTGGTAAAAAGCTTCGGTCATATTGCCGCACAGGAATACAGGGCTTTAGGTATCTCGACAGCATTGTCGCCGCAGGTTGATATCGCTACAGATCCGCGCTGGGCACGGGTGAGCGGCACTTTTGGCGAGGATCCGCAACTGGCTGCCGATATGGCGCGTGCTTATATTGACGGTTTCCAGACTTCGGCCGCCGAAAAGGAAATTAAAAACGGTTGGGGCTACAACAGTGTTAATGCCATGGTAAAACACTGGCCTGGTGGCGGTGCAGGAGAGGGCGGCAGAGACGCGCATTATGCTTTTGGTAAATATGCCGTGTACCCGGGCAATAATTTTAAACAACACCTCATCCCTTTTACCGAGGGGGCGTTTAAGCTTGATGGCAAAACCGGTATGGCCGCGGCGGTGATGCCTTACTACACCATATCCTTTAACCAGGATACTAAAAACCACGAGAATGTGGCCAATAACTACAACTCGTATATTATTAATGATCTGCTCCGCAAAAAATATAAATACGATGGCGTGGTTTGTACCGATTGGTTGGTTACAGGCGATGAAACCACGCTCGATTCGTTCCTATCGGGCAAATCATGGGGTGTTGAAGGGCTGACCATCGCGCAGCGCCACTACAAAGTATTGATGGCCGGGGTTGATCAGTTTGGCGGTAATAACGAAGTTGCCCCGGTTGTTGAAGCTTACCAAATTGGTGTTAAAGAACATGGTGAAGCTTTTATGCGCGCCAGGTTCGAGCAATCGGCAGTGCGGTTGTTGCGCAATATTTTCAGGACTGGTTTGTTCGAAAACCCGTACCTGGAGCCTGAAACATCTAAACAAACAGTTGGCAAACCCGAGTTTATGGATGCCGGTTACCGGGCGCAGCTAAAATCGATAGTAATGCTGAAAAACAAGGCTAACGCCTTGCCATTGCAAACAGGCAAAACCGTATTTGTGCCTAAAAAATTCACCCCGGCAGGGCGCAACTTTTTAGGGATGGAAACTCCCGAAAAACTGGAATACCCGGTTAATATCGAAACCGTAAAAAAATATTTCAAGGTAACCGATAACCCAGAGGAGGCTGATTATGCGCTGGTTTTCATAGCCAGCCCTAACAGCGGTGGTGGTTATGATAGTAAAGATGCCAAGAACGGTGGCAATGGCTATGTACCGGTAAGCCTGCAATATGGCGAATACAAAGCCACTAACGCTCGGGAGACCAGTATTGCCGGAGGTGATCCGTTGGAGAAATTTACCAACCGTACTTATAAAGATAAATCGAGCAAGGCCATTAATATTACCGATCTAACTATGGTTACCGAAACTTATGCCAAAATGAAAGGCAAGCCGGTTATTGTGTCTGTTAATATGAGCAACCCCATGGTGTTCGGTGAGTTTGAAAAACAAGCCAATGCTATTATAGTTGATTTCGGGGTTCAAGGCCAGGCGTCGCTGGATATCATGACGGGCAAAGCCGAGCCATCTGCCTTACTACCGCTACAAATGCCTGTTGATATGCAAACTGTGGAAGCGCAGTTTGAGGATGTGCCGCACGATTTAAAATGCTATGTTGATGAGCAGGGCAATAAATATGATTTTAGTTTCGGATTGAATTGGAAAGGCGTGATCAAAGATGCGCGTGTGGATAAGTATGTGAAGGGTGTTGCAAAGCCGTAAAAGAAAATAGAGTACCGGTACTTGATAGCCGCATAATTTACTCACCCGGTCTACGCTACGCTGGACCACCCTCTCTTCGGCAAGCCGCAAAGAGGGTAGGAAAAGAGAAATAAAACAAAAATCTCCTCTTTACGCGCAGCGTAGAGAGGGGTGGCGAGCGCAGCGGAGTCGGGGTGAGTAGATATGTGAGCGATATTACAAGAGATTGGGAACGCAGACTTTTTACTAACTTAACCCCATAAACCATCAACCAATGAAACGCCTCCTTTTACTGCCGCTGCTATTGCTGCTTACCCCGGCCATCGCACAAAACAAAAACCTCGATGTTGTAAAAACCGAAGCCGGTGAAGTATCAGGTTTCACTAACCCTGCTGGTGATATACACATTTACAAAGGCATTCCATTTGCTGCGTCACCGGTTGGCGATCTGCGTTGGAAGGAACCTCAACCCGCGCAACCCTGGCAGGGTGTTAAACAGTGTACTGAGTTTGCAGCCAGCCCCATGCAGGGCAAACCCGATGAGTTTGGCGTTTATACCCGCGAATTTTTGATCCCTTACCAACCCATCAGCGAAGATTGCCTGTACCTGAACGTTTGGACGGGCGCCAAAGCATCAACAGAAAAAAGACCTGTATTGGTTTATATATACGGCGGAGGTTTTGTAAGCGGTGGAGCAGGTGTGCCTATTTATGATGGCGAAGCGATGGCCAAAAAAGGCATCATATTTATCACAATTAACTATCGGGTTGGTATTTTCGGTTTCTTTGCCCATCCGGATTTAACTAAAGAATCGCCACACCATGCCTCAGGTAATTATGGTTTGATGGATCAGCTGGCTGCCTTAAAATGGGTTAAACAGAATATCGCTGCCTTTGGTGGCGACCCGGAAAAAGTGACCATCGCAGGGCAATCGGCCGGTTCAATGAGTGTGAATTGTTTGGTGGCCTCGCCTTTAGGTAAAGGGTTGTTTAATGGCGCTATTGCCGAGAGTGGTGCAAGTTTTATCGCTCCCCGCGGTTACGGGAGTTTGACAGATGCTGAGGCGAGCGGTGCTAAACTGGCAACAACTTTAGGTGCTGCAACTATTGCCGAATTAAGAAATAAACCTGCTGCCGAACTGGTAGGCAAAGGTCAAAGCCGCCCGGTTGTGGATGGATACGTTTTGCCCGAAAGTATTGCCGATATTTTTGCGGCCAACAAACAAAATGATGTACCTGTACTAACCGGATGGAATGAAGATGATGCCTTTGTTGGTCCGCCAAAAAACGCTGCCGATTATAAAAAGACGATTGAAGAGCAGTATAAAGCTGATGCGCCGGAAGTTTTGAAACTTTATCCAGGTAGTACAGATGCTGAAGCTGCCATATCCCAAACCCGTTTAAACCGCGACCAGATCTTCGGTATGCAAAATTATACCTGGGCTAATGTGCAAAGCGAAAAAGGTAAATCGAAAATATATGTATATCGCTTTACCCGCCGCCTGCCGGCCACTGCAGATTTTGTGAAATACGGCGCTTTCCACACCGGCGAGGTTGCTTACGCTTATGATAACCTGAAATTTTTGAACCGCCCCTGGGAACCTGTCGATCAGCAATTGGCTACTACTATGAGTTCTTATTGGACAAACTTTGTTAAAACGGGTAATCCTAACGGAAAAAGCTTGCCCCAATGGCCCGCATATAGCGCAGGTAGTAACCAGATCATGATGCTGGGCGAAAAGCCTGTTGCAAAACCTTTGCCGGATAAAGCGGCGCTGGAATTTATGGTGAAAATGGCGAAAGCGCAGTAATAGTTATTAAAAAATATAGTTTACGCCCGCTTCAATAAGTGATGTGTTTACAAACATGGTATTAGCAGCATAAAAGCTTTTGATATTAATGTGGTAGGCGAATGTAAGATCGATCTTGTTGTTAAATACAAAGCCGCTGCGCACCATCGGCATAAACCAGGCGGTGTTACTTGGGGCTACGCTTGCTGTTGCCGAACCGTTGTATTCGGCTATGAGAGTGCTTGTTCGGCCTTCGGTAATAACTACGTTGCTATATCTTGATAGGTTTATAGCAAGCCCGCCACCTGCGTAAAACTTAAAATTATCGGTGTTGTAAAAGTTATTGACCACCTGCACACGTAGCGACGCGGTTATTTGGTTAAACGATACTCCTGTAATGCGGGTATAATTATCTTCCGGATAGTAACGGAGGGTTTGCGCTTTTGATAAAAGAAAACCTAACTCGGTGCGAAAAACCAATTTGCCGGTAGTAGGATTAAAAGGAGTTGAAACACCGAAGGTAAACTCAGGTAAAACGAACCTTTTGCTTACATCTGTCGAACCATTATCGGAAGGAACTTCGGCTGTGCTTGTTTTGGTTGCATTTAAGCCAATGCCGGCAAATAAATGATAGGTTGGAAACGCACTACTTTGAATAGGCGCTTTTTTAGGATCTTCGTTGTTAAGTTGTTTAACAACTTTCAATAGCTCGTCGTCGGTGTAGTTCAGCGTTACAATTTGGTTTATCAGGGCATCGGCATCGTTCCCTTTATATTTCTTCGCCAAATCGATAAGCTGGGCGTAATAGGTATTCTTTTTTTTAACACTTCTCGAGTCGTGATCATAATAAGCCTGGTACCTTAGTTCCTGAGGTGCCGATTGCTCTTGATTATCAGATATATAATATCTTGTTTTAATAGGATCTGTATAGGCAAGTAACGATACATTATCACCTTTTTGCAGTAGTTTTAAAAATACAGTAGCTGTATAAGTATTGGTATCGATGTTATCCGCCATGTTTTGCAGGTCGATCCTGACTTTGCTGATAGATACCTTTGCCGCTTGGTAGGCATCCAAACCAGTTACCTCGAACGAAGAGATATCGGTAGGCTTATATATTTGAAGCGCTGTTGAGTTACCCGCCTTAAAATTAACACTGGCCGGATTTGAAAGCCACTCACGGTAATCAATAAAACCCTGGATAGTTTGGCCCGATTTGGTAGTTACAATAGAGGCTTTGTAATTTGTTTGGGCAGAAATTTGAAACGGCAATAAAATAATTGCAGCAAAAAAGGCGAAAACTAATTTCATAAATTGTGAAGGCATAAGTTTTATCGTGTTAAAAATACAGGAATTTTGATATTTCATCCTGTTTTAAATTAATATTGGGCTCGCCGTAAACAGATAAGGTTATATCTCCACTATATATACCCTTTTAGTGTGGGATTGATAGTGTACAATATTCGCTTGCAAAATCCCCGTTATTGGAAGGTAAATAATTAAATTTACCTAAAAGTGTAACCTGAACAGCAAAGCCGTAGTCACAACGATTATATAATGCAGAGCAAGCTTTCAGATATCGAACTTATTGAGCAAACCCTTGCGGGTAACCAGTTCGCCTATGCCGATCTGGTTAAGCGCCATCAGCGTTTTGTTTTTACGTTGGCTATGCGTTTTGCAAAAGGTAGGGAAGATGCCGAAGAGATTGCCCAGGATTGTTTTGTGAAGGCTTACCGCTCGTTGGCGAGTTTTCAGAGGCAATCCAAATTCAGTACCTGGTTGTACAGTATAGTTTATACTACAGCCATGACATTTTTGCGGAAGAAACGGGTTGATACCGATTCGATTGATGACGAAGGCACTTTTGTACAGGTTGAAAGCCAGCAATCGGCTTTTGATACCAATAATATTGAAAATAAATCAAGATCGTTTTACCTTAACCAGGCCATTGAGCAATTATTGCCCGATGATGCTACAATTATTACCCTGTTTTATAAAGGGGAGCAATCGTTAGAGGAAATTGCCCAAACTATGGGTATCGAAACAAATACGGTTAAGGTTAAACTATTCAGGGCGCGCCAGCGTTTGAAAGAAAAGCTGGAACGCAATTTAAAACACGAGGTGAAAGAACTGATATGAACACCATCGAAGAAAAACTGTGGAACTATATTGATGGTACCTGCACGCCAGCCGAGCAGGAGGACATTGCCCGGCTTATTGAGCAGGATGAAGCGTACGCGGCAAAGTATGCCGAATTAACTGCCCTCAACGCCGAATTTGCCACCATGGAACTTGATGAGCCACCGATGGCATTTAGTTACAACGTACTGGAAGCCATTCGCTACGAAAAAATGTTAGCGCCTTTAAAAGCTACTATTAATAAAAAAATAATATTGGGCATAGCGGCGTTTTTTGTGTTGAGTATAGTGGCCTTATTGGCAGTTGTATGCTCATCTGTACAGGTTTCAGGTAACTCTTTAATCGAAATAAGCATCAAATTGCCTGATAATTTAAAAGTTTTGGCCACAACCAGTATGTTTAATAAAACCTTTATGCAAGGTTTTTTCGTTTTTGACGTGATTTTGGCGCTATTTTTAACTGATAGTTATTTGCGTAGAAAAAAAGCTGCAAAACAGGCATAAAGTGTTCACTTTTCTATATGGTTATCTGCGTTGGATGTCGTTTTGACACTAAATGAATGAGGGTTTGTAACAATTACACAAGTATTAATGTATCAACAACGATACATTAAATAAAAAATAAATAAAGCTGGAAACTTTGGCACAGTGATTGCCGTATACTATGCGAACTGGTAATCTTACCGGTTTAATTGTGATAAGGTTTAGGTTGAAAGTCGCCCGACGCAAGGTCTGGGCGGCTTTTATTTTTTTTGGCCTTTTTCGCATACACTCTTATCGCTTTACTCTTCACTTGACACCCCGGTTTGATTTTTGTAATTTTGTGCTTATGTCGAAAACGGAAACACTGGACGATTTTTATCAACGCAAGATGAACTGGCTGCCCGGCAGTGTACAACAGAACATCGGTCATTTTAACGTATTCAGGATTGAGGATTGCATTGGCCCCAATGCCAAACATGTTACCTATAGCCGCCGTACGTTTTATAAGATCAGCCTGATGCGCGGTGATAATATCATCCACTATGCCGATAAAAGCATCACCCTTTCGGGCACTACATTGATGTTTTTTAGCCCGATGGTGCCTTATACCTTCGAAACTATGTCTGACGACAGGACAGGTTTCTTCTGCATTTTTACCGAAGAGTTTTTCCTCGAAAAATTCAGGACGGGTTTGAGCGAGTTTCCGATGTTTGGGCTCAATGCCAAGCCTGTTTATGCCTTAAATGATGAGCAGGATGCATATGTTACTCAGCTTTTTGAAAAAATGCTGAATGAGATCAATACCGAATATTCTTTTAAATATGACCTCATCCGCAGCTATGTAACCGAACTGGCTTACTACGCGCTTAAAACGCAGCCGTCCGAAAACGTATATCAGCATGTAGATGCCAAATCTCGTATAACATCGGTATTTACCGAGTTGTTGGAGAGGCAGTTCCCTATCGAAACCCCTTCACAGCGTTTCGCGCTGCGTTCGGCTAATGATTTCGCAAGGCAACTATCGGTGCATGTAAATCATTTGAACAGGGCTATCCGCGAAACCACCGGCAAAACCACTACCGATCATATTGCCGAAAGGTTGTTGAGCGAAGCCAAATCGTTGCTAAGGCATACCGACTGGAATATCTCGGAGATAGGTTATTGCCTGGGATTTGAAGAACCAACCCATTTCAATAATTTTTTCAAAAAGCAAACTCAGCAAACCCCAGGCTCATTCAGGAATGTTTGAATTTTGTAACCTTTGGTTTGATTAATGTAATGCACCCCCTTTGTTGTCATATTAACTTTGCTCTCTCTAAAGCAAAACAAACAGTTAATTTATGGACAACAAAAAAGTATGGTTTATTACCGGGGCTTCCAAAGGTTTTGGGCTCAGTTTAGTAAAACAGCTGCTTGAAGCTGGTCAGCTTGTTGCCGCCACTTCTCGCAATCAACAGGAGTTAACCGCCGCGGTTAACTCCACAAGTAATAATTTTTTACCCTTGCAGGTTGATCTGGTTAACGAAGCCAGTGTATCATTAGCCCTGCAACACACGCACGAAGCATTTGGCCGTATCGATGTAGTGATCAATAATGCCGGTTACGGTATTGGCGGCGCTATTGAAGAGTTAAGCGATGCCGAAACCCGCTTGGCTTTTGATGTGAATGTTTTTGGTACGTTGAACGTGATCCGCTATGTGATGCCTTACCTGCGCAAACAACGCTCGGGTCACATTATCAATATTTCGTCTATAGCCGGTGTAACACCAGGTACTGGCTGGGCAGTTTATGGAGCTGCCAAACATGCAGTTATTGGCTTAACCGAAGTATTGGCTGCCGATGTTAAGGAATTTGGCATCTACGCTACTGTGGTAATGCCCGGCGCGTTCCGCACGCAATTTCTAACTGCCGATTCATTAGCCATGACCGATAACAAAATTGACGGTTATACCGAAGTGCGTGCAAGCCATGATAAGCTTTTAAAGATGAACGGCAAACAAGCCGGCGATCCAGAAAAAGCAGCAACCGCTATCATCAACACAGTTTACGAAGAAAACCCACCTGTGTATCTATTACTGGGCGGCGATGCTTACAATCGTGCTTTAGATAAGTTGCATGTATTGGATGCCGCCTATCGCCAATGGCAGGATGTAACCTGCTCGACAGACTTTTAAACATCAACCCTACATCTATCTATAAAAACAAACTTATGGAAAACATCAAAAACAAAGTGGTTGTGATAACCGGTGCCAGCAGCGGCATCGGCGCCTTCACAGCCCGCAAGCTGGCCGGGCTTGGCGCTAAAGTAGTTTTGGCGGCCCGCCGCGAAGATCAGCTGAAAACCCTGGTTCAGGAAATTGGCGATAACGCCATCTATGTAGTAACCGATGTGGCCAAACGTTCCGATCTGGATAACCTCATTGCACAAGCCATAGCCAGATTTGGCCATGTGGACGTAATGTGGAACAATGCCGGTGTTATGCCCATCTCATTTTTTGAAGAAGGCCATGTTGACGAGTGGGACAAAATGATCGATATCAACATTAAAGGTGTGTTGTATGGCATTAACGCGGTATTGCCCCATATGCAGCAAAGAGGGGAAGGGCATATCCTCTCAACCTCATCGGTAGGCGGCTTAAAAACTTCGCCAGGCATAGGTGTTTACAGCGGAACGAAATTCGCGGTAAAAGCCATTATGGAAACGTTGAGGGAAGAGGCAGCACAAACTATTAAAGTGACTACTATTTATCCCGGTGCAACCAAATCCGAATTAGGGCATGATATCACCAGCCCGAAGATAAAAGGCCTGTATGGTAACCTAACCAATATGCCTAAACTGGATGAAGAAGCTATAGCCAACGCCGTGATTTACGCCATTGGCCAACCTGGCAATATCTCGGTAAATGAAATAACCGTAAGGCCATTAGGGCAAACAAGATAAAAGAGAATAATTAACAAAAATATTAACCACCGAAAGAGAAATCACCAAATTAAAAGACCGGCAGATATACACGGTAATTCAGTGTAATCCCGAAGAAGATGAATCAGCGGAATCAACGAAATCAAAATCATCAACGGTCAAAATCGGTGTAATCAAAACTCAATCGGTGTAATCCCAAAAAATAGAAATGGAAAACAACAAAATATGGTTTGTAACAGGTGCCTCAAAGGGCCTGGGACTTGCCTTAGTCAAGAAGCTATTAACACAGGGCTATAAGGTAGCCGCAACATCGCGCAGTTTAAGCGATTTAAATAAAGCCGTTGAAAACGCGAACGATAACTTTTTGCCCCTGGCAGTTGATTTAACCAACGAAGAAAGCGTACAGGAAGCCATTGAGCTTACCGTTAAAACATTCGGTAAAATAGATGTGGTGGTAAACAACGCAGGCTACGGTTTATTAGGCGGTATTGAAGAACTGACCGACCGCGAAGCCCGCGATAATTTTGAGGTAAACGTATTCGGTTCGTTAAACGTGATCCGCAAAGCACTGCCATATCTGCGTGCGCAAAAATCCGGACATGTATTAAACGTATCATCTATCGGTGGTTTTACCGGAGCCTTTGCAGGCGGCGGTATTTATTGTGCCACCAAGTTTGCGGTTAATGGTTTTTCTGAAACCCTATCTGCCGAGGTTACGCCATTTGGTATTAAAGTTACCATTGTGCAGCCGGGATATTTCCGCACCAACTTCCTTTCGGCAGGATCATTGGCGGTACCACAAAACCAGATAGCCGAATACGAGAACGTACGTAACACAGTGAATTTTCACCAAAACGACATGGACAAGCAACAACTCGGCGACCCGGAAAAAGCCGCCGAAGCCATGATCAGGATCACTACCGAAGCTAATCCGCCGCTGAATTTGTTTTTAGGCGAGGATGCTTACGGCCTGGTTGAAACCAAGCTTGCCTTCGTTAAAAACGAATTGGAAACATGGAAAGAATTAAGCCTTTCAACAGCAATAAAACAATAACAGCAACACAATATTTAGGGGTGTGGGTTACCCGCGATGGTTTTATCCGTCACGAATTTTTGCCCAATGGTCGCTATGTGGAAGCTCGCGGCAATAATGAAAATGCCTTTGCCGGTTACTACAGCGTATTAGGCAACCACGTTGAATACCTTGACGATACTGGCTTTACTGCCGAAGGCGATTTTATAGATGGAGCGTTTTTTCACGCCGGGATGGTGTTTTATAAGGAGACGGTGTAAAAGCTTTTTTAATTCCCTCCTTGGGGAGGGGCGCGACGGGAATGTGTAGTGGCAGGGAGGGGTTTGTGCGCTATGCTAAGGGAGAAGGCTTGGCGTTGAAACCCCTCCCTACACCCCCCCAGGGGAGGGAATCGCACAGGCCCTGCTTTGTTACCTCTCTTCCACTACTATTATACATCAGCAAAAAAACTACTCTTTGTGCCATAATAAAATCAGTAAATATTATTAGCACCTAAAAGCTTGCTTGTTAAAGCAGGCTTTTTTTATATTTAGGGTAAATCAAAACCCTTGGAAAATATGAGTTTTAAAACCCAGCTCAGTTCTATTTTTGTTGATGAAAAAAATATTCCCCCCGAGTTTCAGATTGAAGAAGTACACCAGCGCGAATACCTGAGCGGTGGCGAAATGAAACCCTGGACAGGTGAGGTAAGCGAAGTGTATTCTCCGGTTGGTTTTTGGGGTGAGGATGGTACTTTTAAGCGCAAGCTGATAGGTACTTACCCGGTTTGCACCGAAAAGGAAGCCTTCGAATCTCTTGATGCCGCCCTTGCTGCTTACGACAATGGCCGGGGCGAATGGCCAACCATGAGCATTGCCGACAGGATCAAATGCATGGAGCGCTTTATTTTTAAAATGAGCGAGCAACGTACCCTTGTAGTTAAACTGCTGATGTGGGAGATCGGAAAATCTTACGTCGATTCGGCCAAAGAGTTTGACCGCACTATTGAGTACATCAACGCTACCATCGACGCCCTTAAGGATATTGACCGCCAATCGTCCCGCTTTGAAATGGCCGAGGGTTTAGTAGCCCAGATCCGTCGCTCACCATTGGGTGTGGTGCTTTGTATGGGGCCGTTCAACTATCCGCTTAACGAAACTTTTACCACCCTTATCCCCGCTTTAATTATGGGGAATACCATTTTATTTAAACCACCTAAACATGGTACGCTACTGCACTACCCGCTCTTAAGGGCTTTTCAGGAGTCGTTTCCGAAAGGTGTGGTGAATACTATTTACGGTAGGGGAGCAGTAGTAACTCCGGGTTTAATGGCATCGGGCAAAGTGAATGTGCTGGCCTTTATCGGTTCGAGCAAAGTAGCTAATGATCTTAAAAAACGTCACCCTAAAATTAACCGCTTAAGGGCAGTTTTAAGTTTAGATGCCAAAAACGCGGCCATCGTAACCAAACATGCCGATCTGAACCTGGCTGTTAGCGAGTGTATTTTAGGCTCGCTATCTTTTAACGGACAGCGTTGTACTGCCATTAAATTAATATTTGTACAAAAAGAAGTTGCCGATGAGTTTTTGAAATTGCTAAGCGAAGCAGTTGCCAAACTAAAATTCGGTTTGCCTTGGGATAAAGATGTTAAACTTACCCCGCTACCCGAGCCAAACAAAACCGAATACCTAACAGATATTGTAGCCGATGCCATAGCCAACGGAGCGAAAGTAATTAATGAAAACGGCGGCGAAACTTCGGCTTCGTTCTTTTTTCCGGCTATTGTTTACCCGGTTAATGAAAAAATGAAACTGTACCGCGAAGAGCAGTTTGGTCCGGTTATCCCGGTAATTCCGTTCGAGGATATTGAAGAGCCGATCACCTACCAGATAGATTCGCCGCACGGTATGCAGGTGAGTATTTTCAGTAATGATGCAAAAGAGATCTCTTCGCTGATCGATCCGTTTGTGAACCTGGTGAGTCGCGTAAACATCAACAGCCAATGCCAGCGTGGACCGGATGTGTTCCCATTCACCGGCCGTAAGGATAGTGCCGAGGGTACCTTATCGGTTCATGATGCTTTGAGGTCATTCTCAATTCGCTCATTGGTTACTACTAAAATGACCGAGACGAATAAGAGTATCATTAACGAGATTGTGAACGATAACGACTCGAACTTTTTGAGTACGAAGTTTATATTGTAGCCCCCCAGCCTCCAAAAGGGGGAGCAATGGACTGCGAGGTAAGACTTACGAAGTTTTTAAAACTTCGTAAGTCTGGATTGGATTCTACTATATGTCATTGTGAGGTACGAAGCAATCGCACGGAGGCAGAGCGGCTCTGTATAGTATGCGATTGCCGCGCTACGCTCGCAATGACATTTTTTGTTTCTTCCGAATTGCTCCGCGATAATTTTTAGTTTATCTGTATAGGCTTCCGATACCTCAACAAAATCTCCACCAAAATTAAATTAGGCACCCAGCTTAAAAAGGCAATGATAAGGTAGTTGTTATTAAAATCCACCCCGTTGCCAAAAACTTTAAACATCAGGATATAAAAACGTAAGGTTACCGCACCGAAGGCAAGGGCGTAGCTCCGGTTCATCATTTTGATGTGCCCGTTGATATTGCCTCCTTTTACCTGTAACAAAGCTGCCAGGGTAAATACCATCCAAAGTGTATTTTGGAGCAGGAAGGATATGAACACGCCGGTACCACGGTTAATAAATAGCGTCATTATATAGGCGCCCGGCGCGGCAAAAAACAGCACACCAAAAACATACAACTTCCCTAAAGCGCGGTGCAATGGCTTATTGGTGTAAACTATTTTTGTAAACTGGAAAAAGCCAGCCAGCAAAATTATGCTGCTGCCAAAAACATGGGCGTAAAATGCAGGCAGGTACCAGCCGGTGGCCACCGCAGCTTCCTTAATTTGCAGAAAGAATGAGGAACGTGGTGATGTTACATAGGAATATAGTGTGCTGCCGGATAATGCGAAAATCCAGAAAAAGGCAAAGCAGCGCAGTATAAGGCTAATATATTTCATTGGGCTGCCAACGTAGTTGTTTTTATTTTATGCCTGCTGTTGATCTTATTAACCAAAAATTTGATGTTGAACTTATCAATCACAGTTAATGAATCATCAACATTGGTGTTTTTACCTTCTTCACTTTGGGTAACACGTAGCCCAAACCGATGTGTCCATTTGGGATTTTTAAATTTGTATCCGTATGATGCGTAGATCTCGTTTTTCATGTATTCCAGCAAACTATCGGGTAACTCATTAATAGTTTTGCCTTTGTCGTCGTCCGAATAGAGCACATAGCAACCGCGCAGATATGAGTCGTCCATTTTAACGTATTGCGTAAAATTAAAAATGCGTTTGCCAGGCAAAGCGGTAAGCTTACCATTTTTAATTTGCAGATAATGATAATATGGACCTTCCGCTATCCCTCCCTGGGCAAGGTTAGATGTTGTTTTAAATTCGAACAACGAATCATTAATTGCTTTAAATGAATTTTCGTTGCACGCACCGGATAAATATCCACCACCTTCTGCATCGCCAAAAAAGCTACCTGTACTAAAGCCCATTACCCGGTTTTGTTTTTTATCAACAAACAAAAGCTTCTTCTCAGTATATAAACCGGCCCTGGCACCGAGGTATTCATCTGCAATGGAATAGTAAGCGCTCTCCAGCCAGTTGTTTTCTTCTTTTTGCCTGCCATTAAAACTTATGGTCATGCTTACATCGCCTTCGCCATCTTCTACCAGGCTCTTAACTCGTTTTCTTAGCGGGTCTTGAAAATCGATGCTTTTGGGCATTATTTTCCAATCAACTAGGTACGAGGGCGGCAACACCAGGCAGTTTACATCTTCCCGGTCATTATACTCCATAATATTGGGGGTGCTTTTATCTGATAGTTCGTATGATGATCCGAAGGCTTTGATGTTGGGCAGAACATCCGCTATCTTCAAATCAGCTTGTTTATCTGTTATGCTCAGATCTTTGGTCAGATAAAAATAATCAGGACCTTTTTTCAGCAAAGCGAAATTTTCGGCCTCATTTTTCTTTAATGGATAGATCTGCTCATAATCAACCGGAACCACCAGTTTGCCATCAATACTGTAAAGCCCGCGTTTATCATCTTTTTCAACTTCTATCATTCCATCAATTGTGCCGCCAATGTTATGGATGAGGTCGTAGGCTGGCGGGATGATCTCTTTTAACGAAGGGCTAACTAAACCCATTTTATAGGTGGATTTTTGCGGCACTGCATTATCATCGTACCAGTAATAATGATCATTAAAGGTGCCGTTGATCACAAAAAAATAGGTTTGATTTTTTACATGCTCAAACCAAAGCACACTATCGTATTTAGTTTTTAGCTGATTAGCGGTTTTAAAGGCAGCAAGTGTTATGGGTTCAAAAGCATTATCGTTGTTTAATGTTATTGGGATGGTTTTCCGTTGATAGGCCAGGTAGTTACGCCTGAAAGTGTCGGCATTAGCACTGACGATCTTAAAACTCCCATCGTTTAGCCGATGAATGGTGAACGTCATAACCGACCATTTTTCCTGTACGTTTTCGGCCGCAAAATTAACCGGTATAACAGCCTGAAACATGCCGTCGCTTATAGTAGTAACTGTGCAGCCGTGAGTATTGAGTGTAGTTTTAAATGTTGGTTTTGCTTTGCCGCCAATATTGGTTTTGCCGCTTAAAACGCTAATAAGCAGGTTTATTGATTTTTTATTGTTCCCTGGTTCAAAATAAGGAGGCAATGAATCGGTATGGCCGGCCTGTGCCTGGATATTAAAATCATCCAGAAACTTAATTACAGCGTTTTTATCATTGGCTACGGGATGTTTACAGCCGACAAATAAAACAGCCGAAAGCGCAAAGGCGGCAAAGATGCAACCGAGAACGGTTTTTAATTTCATGATCGGTTTTAATAGCAATTAGTTGTTCAGGGCCAGCGTGTTCTTTTTGATCACCGGCTTGCTTTTTAGCTTTTGATCGATCCACTGAATATTGTATTTGTCAATTTCGGTCAGCGAATCCTGTACACTTTCATTTTTGCCGGTTTTACCTTCGCCATACGAATCGTAAAAAATATCGTTCCACCTTTTATCTTTAAATTTATAGCTATAATCGGCGTAGATCTCATTTTTCATATACTGCAACACCTGCGGGGTAAGCTGGTATGATTGTTTTTGCTTCCATGGATACGAACCAGGGTCAACAAGATAAGTGTAGCATCCCTGTAAATAACTATCATCCATTTTTAGATACTTGGTAAACGCGAATGCCCTGCCGGTAACCATCTCGGTAAGCTTATCATCTTTTAAAGTGAAATAGTGGTACATCGGCATTTCCTGTAACGTTTCTTTGTTATTGTAAAGATCAAGCGCACTAACCGAACTTACTTTCAACTCAAATAATGAATCGGTAAGTGTGCGGAAACCATATTCGTTACACGGCCCCGAAAGTCCTTCATACTCGCCTTCACGGCTGTTATCGATAGATACGGATTGTGTGTAAAATTTATTGTGTTTTTTATCTATCAAAACTAGTTTCCGGGTATCATAAAACTCTGAACGCCCGCTTATAAAATAATCGCGCACCGAATAAAACGCGCTTTGCAGCCAGTTTTCTTCTGCGGCTGCGGTGGTGTTTACAGGGAGTGACCTTGCTTTCACTATATATTGTGTGCTCGATTCTTCAAAGTTCACATGGTTGCGCAAGGGGTTTTTAAACTCTTTTATTTGAGGCATCAGGTTTAGCTCAACCAGGTAGGATGGGGCCAAATAAATACTTCCATGCTCATCGCGCGAGTTAAACTCGGTAATGTCGCCCGCCGGGCTATTGGTTAAAGTAAACGAAGCCGGTTGTTTAAGCTTCGAAAACAGATCACCTATGTTGATATCTGCTTTTTCGGATATGGTATAATCGTTTTTTAACCAGAAATAATCATCGCCTTTGCGTAGGGCGGCAAGGTTTTCTGGGTCGTTAATCGGGAATACCTGGTC
Organism: Mucilaginibacter sp. CAU 1740; assembly: GCF_039839285.1. NCBI lineage: Bacteria > Pseudomonadati > Bacteroidota > Sphingobacteriia > Sphingobacteriales > Sphingobacteriaceae > Mucilaginibacter > Mucilaginibacter sp. CAU 1740. The sequence goes on from NZ_JBDOQS010000001.1 coordinate 520,465, forward strand.
ATACTCAACCGGGACCACCGTTTTTCCTGTTAAATCATAAAAGCCTTTTTTGTGTTCTTTTTCTACTTCAACAAGGTTAGGGAATGTGCCGCTTATGTTATGAATAACATCATACTCGGCCGGGACCACTTCTTTATAATCAGGCCCAACCAAGCCCATTTTATAGGTTTTTGTAGTGTCTTTTTCCCGTTCCAAAGCTTCATAAAGGTCCCATTTACCTTTTACTACATAAAAATACGTTTGATTTTTAATATGGCTAAACCATATTACGCTATCATATTTAGCGTACAGGTTTGAAGCATCGGCAAAGGACTTTAAGGTTATAGGGCTGTAGATATCTTTATCGGTATAGTTTTTTTGCAATGCACTGCTTTGGTAGGCCAAATAATCTTTCATGAAGTCAATGCCATCAATTTGATATATCTTATACTTACCGTCGTCGTCTTTTTGTATGGTGATGTTTAATGATGTGAGTTTACTATCCAGGTGGTCGCCACTAAAAGTTACCGGAATTACAGCCACAGCCAGTTTAGGGTTGGTGAAGGTAATGCCGCTTTTATCAATATCAAGTTCAAGGTTAAAAGCTGCTTCGGGGTTATCTTTATCGGCTTTGTTCAGTAGCGCGGTAACTAAGCGGTTTACCGGTTCGCTGTTTTGCTGGCCTGCAAAATAGGCAAGTAACGAATCGCGGTTGCCTTTTTTAATTTGCTTGTTAAAACTTTTCAGAAACAGTGTTATCTCGCTTTCCTTGGCCGATGAAACGCTTTTGCCACGGAAGAAAATAAAGTACGCACCAATAGCTAAGATCACGATAGCTACCGTCGCGATAATGATAGGTTTAGTTTTCATGCCACCAAGTTAAAGCATTTTTTTAAATAGCAAGTAAGGATCAGAGGCCCTTATTGGTTTTTGCGGAAGGCTGTTTGCTGGCCGTGAGTGATTGCCGGGACATCGTTTTTAACTTTTGATCAATCCACTCAATATTATATTTATCAATGGCGGTGAGCAAATTATCTACATTGTCGCGGCTTTGTGTGCCAGGGTTTAATGATTTAAAAAACTGATTTTCCTGAAATATATCATTCCATCTTTTATCGGTGAATTTATAGTGATAGCTTGCATATATCTCGTTTTTGGCATAAAGCAAGGCCTCTTTTGAAAGTTGATTAGCCTGTTGGCTTTCACGGTTAACACTATCAGTGTGTAAAGTATAAGTGTAACAGCCGCGCAGGTACCTATCGTCCATTTTTGAGTATTGGGTAAAAGAGAATATTCTGTTAGATTGTAGCTCGGTCATTTTATTGTTTTTGAGAGCGAAATAATGATAACCGGGCATAGCGCTAAGCTTATCATCGTTATAAAGGTCAATACTGGTAAGCACCGAGGCTTTTACTTCGATTAATGAATCGTTAATTGCCCGGGCGCTATATTCATTACAAAGATATGGTCGGCTCAGTTGCAAACCACTAGGTTGAGAGTAATCTACAAAAATGTCTTTACCATACACTTGGTTGCGCTTCGCATCAACCAATACCAGTTTTTTAGTGGTATAAAATTGAGTACGCCCAAAAATGAAGTGCTCTGTGATGGAGTAAAGTATGCTTTTGAACCAGTTGTTGCTGTTTTTATTTGTGGGTTCGGTAATGTTTTCTTTTTTTAAATTATCTGTTTGTTTGAAAGCAGGATATGGATTTTTGCGAAACGGTTTTTTATAAAACATAGAGGGGGTTAACAGATCAAGATCTGTTAAATGTGATGGAGGCAGATAGATGCTTTGGCTTTCTTTTTGTGAATTAAATTCAATGATATTGCCCGCTGCATCCTTTTCTGTAAGGGGTAGCGAGATCTTAAGCATGCCAAATACCTGTGTTATATTTAAATTGGTTTTGCCCGAAATAGTGTAATTGTTTTTGAGCCAATAAAGATCATGCCCTTTTCTTAAAACGGCTTTATATTTATTGCTATCTATGGGGAAAACCTGGTCGTATTCAACAGGTATTACCGGTTTCCCGGACAGATTATAAAAGCCGCGTTTATGATCTTTCTCCACCTCAATCAATCCCGGAAATGTGCCACCTATATCCCGGATGAGATCAAAGCTAACGGGTATGATCTCTTTAAGATCAGGCCCCACAAGCCCCATTTTGCAATTTTGCAGCACCTCGTTGCCTCTCTGGAGGACCGGGTACATATTCCATTCGCCCTTTACCACATAAAAATAGGTTTTACCCTGTACGTGACTAAACCATGGTATGCTATCATAGCGTGCTTTTAAGATCGCTGCATTAGCAAAAGCCTTTAGGGTGATAGGAAAATACTTTTTACTGGTATCTTCAGTAAGTGGCTTATGTGTTTTTGCAGTTGTTTTGTGTTTAGTCCCTGCAAGTACAAAACCGCAAAGTGCTATAACTATGGCGGGCAGGGCAAAATGTGTGATGGCTTTAGTTTTCATATGTAAGCAGGTTAACGCATTTTTTTTTACAGAAAACGGTTTGATCAAAGTGCAGGTTTTGAATTGTATTATCGGGCTATTTGCTTGCTAACATCATTTTCGGGTCAGCATTGTTTAGTTTTTTATCTATCCATTGAATGTTGTACTTATCTGTAGCCGTGAGCAAATTATCAATATTGTCACGACGTTTAATATCGAGTGGCATCACAGGCGAAGGCATGCTGTAAAATATTTTATTCCATGTCTCGTCCCTAAACTTATAGCCATAACTGGCATAAATTTCGTTCTTCATATAAAGTAACCCATCGTTAGAAAGGTGTGTTTCCCGTCTGCTTTTACCTCGCTGGCCTATCTGGTCAAAATATGAGTAGCAGCCATTAAGGTAGCTGTCATCCAGTTTTACGTATTGGGTAAAAGAAAACAGGCGGTTGGATTGTAACTCAGCCATTTTGTTGTTTTTAAGCACAAAATAGTGATACATCGGCATCTCGGAGATCTCGGTGAGATAGTCTTTGTTGTACAGTGAAATGGTGGTTGAGGCTGAGGCTTTTACTTCAACCAACGAATCATTTATAGCCCGAGCGCTATGATCATTACAGTAATATGGAAAGTTTGCCCCCGCTTCGCTATACGAATAATCAGACCGGAGCGATTGCCCATAGGCTTGGTTGCGTTTTTCATCTATTAGTACCAGGTCATTACTCTTATAAAACTCAAAGCGGCCTCCAACAAAATGCTCGGTAATGGAGTAAAGGATGCTTTTAATCCAATTGCCTTTGTTTGTTGGCGGGCTACTTGCCGTTTGCTTAATAACTGAAGTGCGGCCTGAATTAGGATTGTAGCGGGAAAAGCGCACTGGCATCTCTTTACGCAATGGGTTTTTGAAGGTGGTGAAACCATACGCAAGATCCAGATCTATAAGATGAGATGGAGGGATATAAATGTCGGCATCTTCAAAATCTGAATTAAATTCGGTGATATTGCCGGTTGGGTTGGCCTGATTTGTTAGCGTAGTAATTGGCGTAAGCATAGCAAATACCTGGGACATAGTTAAATCTGTTTTTGCAGAAATGGTGTAATCATTTTTCAACCAGTAAAAATCACGGCCCATTCTTAAAGCCGCTTTGTTATTTTTGTCCGTAACAGGAAAAATCTGATCGTATTGAACCGGTACAACAAGTTTCCCATTCAAATCATAAAAGCCGTGTTTTTGATCTTTTTCTACCTCAACCAGTCCCGGAAAAGTGCCGTTAATACTTCTGATCATATCGAAGCTGACAGGTATTGCTTCTTTTAAATCGGGCCCTACTAAACCCATTTTATATTTTTTTACCAGGTTGTTTTGGGTGTCAAACGCAGTTTTGATGTCCCACTTACCCTTTACAGTATAATAATAAGTTTTGCCTTTTACATGGCTAAACCATATAACACTATCATACCTGGCTTTTAGTGTAGTGGCGTTAGTAAAGGCCTTTTTTGTAATAGGTTGATATTTGCCATTAGCTACCTCAAGTGCTATATAGGCTTTGTCTTCGTAGGCTATGTAATCATCAGCCAGTAATGATGTTTCTATCTCTTTTATTTTATGGCTGCTTTTAGGCGTTTCTTCGAGGTGCAAAATGAACTTTGAAGTTGCGGGTTTTGTATAATTCGACCTGAGAGTTACCGGTATGGCTACAACAGTTCCGGAATCTGTCAGTTGTATATCAATATGGGCTGTATCTACCGAGACATGAAGTTTAAGTTGAGGGATAACATCTGTATAAGTTTCCCTGTACTCTCCTTTTAAAAGGCCAACCAGGTAGCCAACTTCATTTCTATTGTTTTTATTGGTAAGGTACGTTTGCAGTTTTGAGCTATCTGCCTTGGTCAAGGCTTTGTTTACATCGGTTAAAAACTTGTGTATTTCTGCTTTTTCGAGGTTCTCTTTGCTTTGGCGGCGAATGAGCACGAAACCGCACAGGGCTATAACAATAGCAGGCAGGATGATCCTTGTGATGGCTTTGGTTTTCATATAAGCAATATAACGCTTTTAAATTGATAAAATTATACGTAAAGTGCTATAAATCAGTTGGTGTAAATTATATAATCAATAATTATTTTATCGGTATTTGATATAGCTAAAATCTATACATGATAGAATATAAGTATTCGGGAGGCGGCTTTAAATTTTTATATTTGCATCAACATTAAAAGAAATATCAAAATATGTTAACGATAGGACAAAAATTCCCCCAATTTTCTAAAACAGCGGTAGTAAGCCTTGAAAAAGGTAAAGAGTTTGAAACCCTTACTTCTGAGTACCTTACCAACGAAGATAACGTTTGGACTGTAATGTTCTGGTGGCCAAAAGACTTTACTTTTGTTTGCCCTACCGAAATTGCTGAGTTCAACAAAAACTTTGGCGAGTTCCGCGACCGTGAAACCCGCCTGATCGGTGCTTCTACCGATTCTGAATTTGTTCACGCTGCATGGAGAAGAGATCACGACGATCTGCGCGATTTGAAATTCCCTATGCTTGCCGATACTTCAAAATCATTAGCTGAAGACCTGGGCATTTTAGAGCCTACCGAAAAAATCGCTTACCGCGCTACTTTCATCGTTGACCCACAAGGTATCATTCGTTGGGTATCTGTTAACGACCTGAGCGTTGGCCGTAACGTAAAAGAAGTATTACGTGTACTTGACGGTTTACAAACTGACGAGCTTTGCCCTTGCAACTGGGAAAAAGGTCAGGAAACTTTAACTGTATAATTATACAACAGATAAACGTCCCCGTACTGTATTTCGGTGCGGGGATTTTTTACACCCTTTTTTAAGCAGAGAATCAACGGTTAAAGGCTTGGAGCAGAAGTTGTTTTGGTGTAGAGACGCATCACATGCGTCTACCCCAAGACAAGCATCTTCGCTTAGCAATATTGATTTGCACGCCGGAGACGCATGTGATGCGTCTCTACAGAAAAAACAATCCAGAAAAACATGAACGAAAGCACCGAAGTAATCCAGGAGATACTTGAAAGTATCGGATTAGATAAAAATTACCGCACCGCCAGTCTTACATTGTTGGAAACCGGCGAATCACGCTACCTGCGTGATCTGAAGCTGAATTTTACCAGCACCCTTACCTCCGCCCATTTAACTAATAAAGAATGCGCCCTGTTAGGTTTGGCTACCGCTGCAAACAATAATAACGTACCGCTTACCAACTTCTTTACCAAATATGCTAAAGATAGCGAGGCTACCGATGCCGAAATTGGCGAAGCTGTTGGCTGTGCTTCTTTGTTGGCGTCAAACAACATTTTTTACCGTTTCAGGCATTTTACTCAAAAAGAGAAATACACCCAGATCCCGGCGCGTATCCGTATGCAGCTGATGATGAAACCTGTTACCGGTAAGGAGTTTTTTGAACTGGCCAGCCTTGCGGTATCTGCAATTAATGGTTGTGAAATGTGCGTGAACGCCCACGAAGATTCATTGATTAAATTAGGCACCACCGAAGAGCGTATTTTTGATGCCGTGCGTATCGCATCATTAGTAACTGCTACCGGTAAACTTGTATTTTAATAAGTTTAGCTTATTTTGACAATAAAAAAGGCATGAAACGATTGAATTTCATGCCTTTTTCATAAATAGTATTTTATTGCCGAATTAAATTTGCGTTTATTAATTTAATTCCAGTAAATTTATACCTTAAGATTAAACAAACTCCGGCTACAAACGATAAACTATTGTTTCTCCGGAGGGAGTTACTTAAATTTTAATTGTTAATTTTTTTTGGGGAAAGCCGTTCCGGTAATAGTGGAACGGCTTTTATCATTTTAGTGCGAATCGGCAACTGCCTTCAGTTTCTTGAACGGCTGCAGGTAAAGCAGCGGGATCGAAAACAGCATCACCAATCCAGAGATCCAGTAAGCATCATCATAAGTAAGCAACATGCTTTGGCGGGTAACGGTACCCTCAATAGCCTGGTAAGCCATATGAGTAGCATCAAGCAGTGATTTGCCCCTCGCCATAAAACCTTGAGTAAGCATGTGTAGCCTATCATTAAACGGTGTATTATACGGGTTGATATTGCTTAACAGGTTGCTGCGGTGCACGCCCTGGCGTATGTGGATTAGCGTGGTAAGCGTAGCGATACCAAACGAACCTCCCAATTGGCGCATCATGTTGTTCAAGCCCGAGCCCTGACCTAATTCCGGCCCCTTCAAATCGGCCATGGCCAAAGTGGTAAGCGGAACAAACAATAAAGCCATACCCACACCACGGATCAACAGCGGTACTAATACATCTTTCTCGCCGGTTGCCAAAGTTGAGTTGCTGAGCATGTGTGTAAACACATAGAAAAGGAACATGCCTGCTGTAGCCATAAATTGTGCCGGAATCCCTTTGTTAAGCATCTTACCAATAAAAGGCATCATCACAATGGTACACAAACCACCGGGGAATAACAGCTCGCCCGTTTGCTGGGCATTAAAGCCTAACAGGTTTTGACAAAATACCGGGAATACGAATACCGATCCGTACAAACCAAAACCAAGTATAAAGGAGGTGAACATACCCACCGCGAAACTTCGATGTCGTAGGATGCCGAAGTTAACGATCGGGTGTTCGGTACTCATCTCTCTCCATATAAATAATATGGTACCTAATACTGCCGAAATGGTTAATATCAGAATGTATGGTTTAGCAAACCAGTCTTCACTTTCACCTTTTTCCAATACGGTTTGTAAGCTACCTACGGCAATGGCCAGTAGGATAATACCCCACCAGTCCACCGGTTTACCTTTGGCATCCTTGGGGGTTTCCCGCACAAACGTGTAGGTACAAAATGCCGCCAGCGCTCCTACCGGGATGTTTACGTAAAAGATCCACGGCCATGAAAAGTTTTCAACTATCCAGCCACCAATGGTAGGACCTACAGTTGGGCCTACTACCGCGCCTAAACCAAACAGGGCGGTAGCTGTACCAATTTGTTCGCGTGGCCAGGTTTCCAGTAGGATAGCCTGCGCGGTAGAGATCAAACCACCGCCGGCTATACCTTGTATGATCCTGAACAGTACCAGCTCATCCATCGTATGGGCGTTACCGCACAAAAACGATACTATCGTAAATACGATGATGGAAGTAAGGAAATAGTTTTTACGCCCAAAACGGCCGCCCAGCCAGCCCGACATGGGCAATATGATCACGTTAGCCACCGCGTACCCGGTAACCACCCAGGCCACATCCTCGAGGGTTGCGCCAAGGTTACCTTGTATGTGCGGTAAGGCCACGTTAACGATAGTGGTATCAATCAGCTCCAGTAACGAGGCTGTGATCACCGTAATGGTGATGATCCACTTTTTAAAGCCAGTTTCAGCCATAATATTATTCTTTAATTACAGATACATTTACGCTCATACCTGGGCGTAATTTTGCAAGATCTTCTTTGCTGCCTGTGATTTTAATTTTAACAGGCACACGTTGTACCACTTTTACAAAGTTACCGGTAGCATTATCCGGAGGTAACAGTGAGAATTTAGCACCTGTAGCAGGCGAGAAATTGTAAACCGAACCTTCCAGTTTCATATCCGGGTAAGCATCAACTTCAACTTCAACCTTTAAACCGTTTTTGATATCGGTAAGCTGGGTTTCTTTGTAGTTGGCAGTAATGTAAATGCTGTTATCATTAACAATTGAAAACAAAGTTTGACCAGCCTGAACCAGCTGACCTAACTGTACATTCTTTTTAGATGCGATACCACTTGCAGGCGATTTAACAGTGGTGTAGCTTAACTGAAGTTTAGCATAATCAATGTCAACTTGTTTTTGTGATACACCTGTGTGTGTAACCTGTAACTGGCTGCGGGTAGTACCAATTTGCTCAACAGCGGCTTTGTACTGATCTTGTGATGCTTTGTAGTTAGCTTTAGCAACATCTAAGTCGGCTTTGGCCTGGTCAAATTGTTGTTGGGTTACTGAACCATCTTTTACCAGGTTGGCATAACGGTCGTAATCTTTTTGAGTTTTATCTAAACGGGCCAGGTTTGATGCAACTTGTGCTTTAGCACCCGCAGAACTTGCCTGGTTAGCAAAAATTTGTGATTGATTTACGCCGATACCCGCACTTGCACCAACTTGAGCTGCTTGTGCCTGCTCAACACGGATCTTGTAATCGTGGTCGTCAATTTTAACCAATGGAGCGCCAGCGTTTACGTGGGTGTTCTCTTCAAAGTAGATCGAGTCAACGTATCCGCCAACACGTGCAACTACAGGGCTGATATCGCCATCAATTTGGGCGTCATCAGTATCAATGTGTTTGCTGAAATAGATGTATTCTTTGATACCGAAAATGATGCCGCCAATAAGTACAACGCCTAATATGATGGGGATTACTTTGCTTTTCTTTTTCGGTTGTTCCGGTGTTTCTTGTTCCTTTGCCATTTTATTTAAAGGTTTTGGGTATTATTATTTGTTGATTTTTCCTGTTGATTTTAATAGAGTATAGTAAGCCAAACCAGCATCGGCCTTAGCCAATTCTAAGTTGATCTGAGCTTGATAAAGCAAGGTTTCGGCATCGGCACGGTCTGTAGCTGAGGCGATATTGCTTTTGTATTTCGATTCGAGGATCTTGTTGTTTTCACCTGCCTGATCGATAGCTGTTTGTAAAAGTTTAACTTTTTCTAACGCCTGGGTATAGCTTTGGTAGCTTTGGTTTACCTCATCTTTTACCCTATCGGTAGTGATGTTTTTATTGATCTCAACCTGTTGCTCTTCCAGTTTAGCTTCTTTAACCTTGTTTTTGTTGGTCCACATTGAGCTAAAGTTCCATGATGCAGTTAAGCCTACCGAGATCGGTGTAATAAAACTACCGCTTTTAGGGATAGGGTTAGCGCTCACGTCAACATAGTAAGCACCAACTGATGCACCTACGGTAGGCAGCTCGTTAGCTTTAATGCTTTTGGTATTGAGTGTGGCAACGCGGCTGCGCAAAGCGAATTGTTTAAACTCGGGGCGGGCAGCCATAGCGCTATCCAGGTAAGCGGTTAAAGGGGCAACTTGCCTGTCGGCTTCGGTGATCTGGTCGATAGCTAACTGTGTACCTTCTGGCAAGCCTAACAATACGTTAAGGTTGTAGTTAATGATACGGCGGTTAGTTTCCAGATCTACACCATTAACTTCGATGTTTGAACGCTGCAACTGGAAACGTAATACATCGTTTTTGGTTACCAAACCCTGATCGAAAAAGCGTTGAGCCTGTTTTATCTGGCCATCTACTGTGGTTAAGTTTTGCGCTACTACCTTTTTGCTTTGCAGTACCTTATAAAGGTTATAGTACGAGTTAATGATATCGTAAACTACTTCATCTTTATTGTTATCCACATCTAAACGGGCAACCTGGGTAAGCAAGTCGGTTGATTGACGTGCGTACTTCAGTTTGTTACCGCCAAATATGGTTTGGTTTAATGTCAGGATACCAAGGTATGCATCAGCATGCGATGGCAGGTTAAAGCTTTCTTCGCCAAGGGCCAGCCTGTTGGCAGGGATCTGTGCACGGTTATAACCGTAGCTTACTTTACCTGTTGGCAGGGCCTGATCTTTAGCCTGATCGTATTGTGAGATAGCCTGTTCAACTTTCGAGTTGGATAGCTTTAAGGTTTTGCTGTTTTCAAGACCCAATTTAATGGCCTCATCCAGCGTGATGGTCCTGTCTTGAGCTGCAGCGGCAAAAGGCAGGCTTAATACTATGAGGGCGATGCTGCCACGTAAAACGGGCCGCAACACCTGCTTAAATAGCTTAAGGTGGTTGGTTTTGTTATTTGGAGTTGTCATGTTCTTTAACTAAGTATGCTTTTAATAGTTTTTTCATATATTTTTTAACCCGTGGTTTGAGTTCTTCCTCCATGAACTTTTCATCACGAATATCATGTCCCAGTACTAATGATGATACCTGCGGCATGTTAACAATATAATTTTTGGTGCCAAAAAGAGTGGCAATTACCAGGGGGATATCAGCATCGCTGTGAAACAATCCGCTGGTTACGCCTTCTTCCATGATCCTTTTTACTTCATATACGTTTACCATCAGTATTTCGATGATCTTATCGGTAAGATCGCCGCGTTTACTCATAGATACTTCCCTGTTAATAAGCTTTTGGAAGCAGTTGTTAGCTATAATACGTTCAACATAATTGTCAATACATTTATCCAGCTTATCCCAGGCCGACATTGTATCATCGTTGCCGATGTTTTGCAGCAGGGTGCGGAATGAATTGATCTTACGTTCAAAAACTGCCAGGAAAAGCCCTTCCTTAGAGCCGAAGTAATAATTAAGCATGGCCATGTTTACACCGGCTTCGCCCGATATGGTACGGGTAGAGGCGCCGTCATAACCCAGATCCGCGAACACCTTTTCGGCTACATCGAGGATATGCTCTTTTTTATCTATTTTATCTTTTTCCATTGTTTTAACGGCACAAAATTAATCAAACGATTGATTAAGCGTATCGGATTGAAGCAGAAAAAGTTAATCAGTTGATTAAGATTACCACTGAATGACAAATTTGTTTGAGGTGCATTGAAATTTTGGTAAAAAATCAAACTGTCTGTTGAAACATTTAATAATAAATTCAACAAATGTTAACATATTGACCGGGCCGGTAATCCAATTGTTATATTGTTGATACAGGAAATGCGAAATATCTATCTTTCAATATATTTGTTGGCATGAAGCGTATCTACCTCATTGCATTACTTTTATCAATAGCTGTTTTTTCAAAAGCCCAAACCAATCCGCCAACAGATCTAGGCACCATTCAGCAAAATTTTAAAAAGCTTAATGTGCTGGGCAGCGTGCTATATGTAGCCGCCCACCCCGATGATGAGAACACCCGTTTGCTGGCCTACCTGGCGCAGGAAAAACATTACCGTACAGGTTACCTGTCGCTTACCCGCGGCGATGGCGGCCAAAATCTGATAGGCAATGAGCAAAGTGAGCTTTTGGGTTTGATCCGCACGCAGGAGCTGTTAGCAGCCCGCCGTGTTGATGGTGCTGAGCAGTTTTTTACCCGCGCTAATGATTTCGGTTTTTCGAAAGGGCCGGAAGAGACGTTAAAGATATGGGATAAAGAAAAGGTGCTGGGCGATGTGGTTTGGGTGATCCGCAAGTTTAGGCCCGATGTGATCATTTGCCGTTTCCCTACTACCGGTGAGGGTGGTCATGGGCATCATACTTCATCGGCCATATTAGCGCAGGAAGCTTTTGCCGCAGCTGCCAATCCATCACGCTATCCCGAGCAATTAAAATATGTAAAACCATGGCAAGCCAAACGCCTGTTATGGAATACTTTCAGTTTTGGCAGTATCAACACTACTGCGGCCGATCAGTTTAAAATAAACGTTGGTGTTTATAATAATGCACTTGGCAAAGGTTATGGTGAAATAGCTGCCGAAAGCCGCAGCAACCATAAATCGCAGGGTTTTGGTTCGGCTAAGCAGCGCGGTGAATCATATGAGTATTTCAAAACTATTTTGGGCGATGCCCCGCAAAACGATTTGATGGATGGCGTTAACACCACCTGGAAACGCGTTAAAGATGGCGATGCCGTTGAGGCTACCTTAGGCGTTATCGCTAAAAGCTTCAACGCCGAAAATCCTGAAAAATCTGTTCCCGCATTGATCCAGATGCTGAGTAAAGTGGAGAAGATATCGGATACCTACTGGCGCGAACAAAAGGTAAAAGACCTGAGCAATTTTATAGCCGCATGCAGCGGTTTATGGTTTGAGGCCTATGCGACAGAACCTACTTATGCTTTGGGTGATAAGATCAATATCCGTGCGCAGGCTATCAATAGGTTTAGTAACCGGGTAAAGATCAACAGTATTACCAGCGAGGATAATACGGTTGCATTGGATAGCAAAGTGCTACCAGAAAACGAACTGCAATCTTTTGATGCCGGCATCACAGCATCTCGCTTAACACAGCCTTACTGGCTGGCGCAGCCACACCCGATAGGCATTTACACCCTGCCGGATAATACACTTGCCGGCAACCCCGAAAATCCCGATCTGCCAAAAGTTACCTTCCAGTTTATCATCGAAGGCAAACCTGTAAATATCGACAGGAGGTTGATATACAAATTTGTTGATCCTGTTAGGGGAGAAGTTTATCAGCCGATAGAGATTACGCCTCCGGTAACCGCTAACATTGAAGGCAAAGACTATATTTTCAACGCGCAGCAGCCGCAAACCGTGTTGGTTAATCTAAAAAGCTTTACTAAAACAAGTGGAAGCATCAGCCTTAAGCCAATAAGCGGATGGAAAATCAGCCCGGATAAAATTGATTTCACAGATAAGGATAAAAACGATGAATGGTCGGTAGCGTTTACTATTACGCCAACCGATGCCAAGCCTAAAACAGCCGAATTGGAAGCAGTAGTCAACGCTAATGGTAAACCATTTTCGTTAGGTCTGCGCCGCATCAGGTATGATCATGTGCCGGCTATCACCTTATTCCCACCCGCGCAAACCAAACTGGTGTACCTCGACCTAAAAACAACCGGCAAAAAAATAGGCTATATAGCCGGTGCCGGCGACCAGATGCCCGAAGCCCTGCGCCAGGTTGGCTACGATGTACACATGCTAAGTGAAAACGATGTAATGAACGGCGACCTATCTGTTTATGATGCCATTGTAACCGGCGTACGTGCCTATAACGTAAGTGAACGCCTTGTTTACGAGCAACCAAAATTATTGGAGTATGTTAAAAATGGTGGCAACCTGGTAGTGCAGTACAATAATAATAACGGTATTGTTGTAAAACAAATTGGCCCGTATCCTTTCACGGTAGTAAACAGAAGGGTAACGGATGAAAACGCGACAGTAACCATTTTAGATCAGCAAAACCCGGTATTGAATTATCCTAATAAAATAACCAACGATGATTTTAGCGGCTGGATCCAGGAGCGGGGCTTGTATTTTGTAAGCAATATCGATCCGCAATACAAAACTATTTTCCAGATGAATGATAAAGGTGAAGAGCCTTTAAATGGATCGTTGATAGTTGGTGATTATGGTAAGGGGAGGTTTGTTTATACTTCATTGGCGTTTTTTAGGGAGCTGCCTGCGGGTGTGCCGGGGGCTTACAGGTTGTTTATTAACTTGTTGAGTAGGCCAAAGTAGTGGCTTTTAATAATTATCGTCATTGCGAGGTACGAAGCAATCCCCGATTAGTAGGGCCGCCCTGTACAGTTTGGGATTGCTTCGTACCTCGCAATGACGATGGTGGAAATGTGCGAGATTTACCACACAATCCTTTTACAAAACAAACTTTGGTAAAATTCAATTAATCACCTATTTTTGCTGCAATCATATACATAACATCATGGGACACCATAAAGAAGAAAAAGACAACTTAGATTACATATACTACCTGGTAGGCTTATTCACCGGCCTTTTTATAGGTTTTATTTTGAATGTGGGCTTCACCTGGATTTTTGTAGGTGGTATTTTAGGTTTATTGACCGCTGCTGGATTTATCGCCGTGTTAGTTCGTGGCCGTAATGAAGAGGCCTGATCCTGACCTTCCTTCGTTTATAAAGAATTGGAACCAGTTTTACGGCATTGTTGCTGCATGGCTGGTTTTTTTAGTTTTAATATTCTGGCTCATTACTAAGTTTTTTGAATGAGTTTAACCGACTGGATCGTACTCGCCCTTACCATTCTTTCTATTGTTGCCTACGGGATCTGGAAAAGCGGCAGCAATAAAAATATCGACCAGTTTTTGGTTGGCAGCCGTTCATTACCCTGGTACCATGTGGGCCTTTCGGTTATGGCTACGCAGGCCAGCGCAATTACTTTTCTTTCGGCTCCCGGTCAGGCATATTCAGATGGAATGCGCTTTGTGCAGTTTTACTTCGGGCTGCCGCTGGCCATGATAGTACTCTGCATCACCTTTGTGCCTATTTTTCATAAGCTTAAAGTTTATACCGCTTATGAGTTTTTAGAGCAGCGTTTTGATCTGAAAACCCGAGCGCTCACTTCGTTCCTGTTTTTGGTGCAGAGGGGTTTATCAACCGGGATCACCATTTATGCACCATCCATCATCCTGTCAACTATCTTGAATATTGATACCACTTATACCACATTGTTTATTGGCGGTATGGTGGTTATTTATACCGTTTATGGCGGCAGCAAAGCGGTATCCTATACACAACTCATGCAGATGAGTATCATTTTTCTGGGGATGTTTTTAGCGGGCGCGTTGGTAGTTTATCTGCTGCCGAACAATGTGAGTTTCATGAGTTCGCTAAAAATGGCCGGTAAAATGGGGCGCATGAATGTGATTGATTGGAAGTTTGATCCTAATAACCGCTATACCATTTGGAGTGGTTTAATTGGCGGTTTCTTTTTGCAGCTCTCATACTTTGGTACCGATCAAAGCCAGGTTGGGCGTTATTTAACCGGAAGCTCGGTAGGGCAAAGCCGGTTAGGATTGATCATGAACGGCCTCATCAAGATCCTGATGCAGTTTTTGATTTTGCTGATAGGGGTACTGGTGTTCGCGTTTTACCAGTTTAACCGGCCGCCTATGTTTTTTAACCAGTACGAGGTTAAGCAAATTAAAAACAGCAGCTACGCCACTCAATACAATTACCTCGATCAACAATATACCCAGGCGTTTGAAGAAAAAAAGATCAAAGCCAACGAACTGGTGAAAGCTATCGACAGTAAAAATCAGGATCGGGTTAATCATGCTCAGGATCAATTAAAAGTTGCCGATATCCAGGCCCGCATCATCAGGCAAAATGCAATTGAGCTGATGAAAAAGAATAATCCGAAGGCTGATGATAATGATACCAATTATGTGTTTCTGAGTTTTGTTACCCAATATTTGCCTAAAGGGTTGATCGGTTTGCTGATCGCTATTATATTTTTAGCATCGATGGGGTCGACGGCAAGTGCTTTAAATTCATTGGCTTCAACCAGTGTAGTTGATATTTATAAACGGATCCTTAACCCCGGCGCTTCTGATCAGAATTATTTGAATGCCTCGCGATTGGCAACAGTATTTTGGGGTGTTGTTTGTATTGGTATGGCGCTTTATGCCAGTAGGATAGGGAATCTGCTCGAAGCTGTTAACCAATTAGGGTCATACATTTACGGAACTATATTAGGCGTATTTATCGTGGCCTTCTATCTCAAAAAAATAAGTGGTACGGCTGTTTTTATAGCGGCTATTATTACTGAGGCTATTGTTTGCGCTTTAGGCTATTTTGATGTGATAGCTTATTTGTGGTTGAATGCTATTGGAGCACTTTTGGTAATCGTTATTGCCGCTTTGATTAATATTTATACAGGCAAGAACTTGTCAAAAAACGCCGACGCATTAGTCTGAGAAATCTCTACGCCATCATACAGCTCTGTAAAAGTTAAAGAATAGGGTTCCGTGATACCAAATTCAACAATTTGTTCAAGTTCGGATATTACCGCTTTTCGGTTGTTATATCCTTTTGGTACACTTATGCCAACGCAGTCGGCATTAAATCCTAATTCCTTCGGGATAGGGAATACCTCGATATAAAGATGGTTTAAGGCTGAATATTGGCCGAAAAAATGACCCCAGTTTATTTCCTTTTTACTTTTCGCGATCAGGTTAATTAAGGCCATGTTATTTTACTAAATCAATTAAAATAGGGTTTGATACCTTTAAGTTAATGGTCAAGACTAATAACTTTTCCTTAAATACATCGGCTTTAATACCGGTAATTTGTTGCCCTCTTATATCAAAACGCATTTTGATTTTGGTATTTAAAGGTAAATTTTGGCAAGCCCATGCAACACGACCGATAACATAATGTATTACATTATCAGCTTTGGCATCAGTGGTGATATCGCAATTAAATACCAGTACGGCTTCGTTGTTTTGCTCGCTATATCCCTCTGAGGTTATTGGAGGCCAATCTAATTGGTAGGCTTTAATTGTTTTGAACATTTGCCGGAATTAGTTTTTAACATCACTGATTAGTCTAATTTATGAAATTTTACTTGTCGGCGTGAATTGGATTTTAAAAATAACATATTTACTATCATCCAATAAAAAATCCCGATTCTTTTGGAACCGGGATTTTTACATTTTAATTTTTTGATGTAATTACTCCTTCGCATGATCCAGCGCTTCCTGGTTCAAGCGTATGTATTCTTCATCATTAGTGGCTTTGGCTAAAGCAATACCCGCTTCGGCAGCTGCTATCGATCCTGCTTTATCGCCTTTACGTAGCAACAAGCGCGATTCCCAAAGTTTATACCATGGACCCTTAGGTTCAACTTTTTCTGCTTCATACGTCCAGTTGAGGGCTGTTTCTATGTCTTTGTTGTTTTCGTAGTAGTATAGTATCGCGTTCAGGTAGTATGGTTTACGGTCGCCTTTCATTAACTCGTCTATATTGGCGGTTATTTTGGCGTCGTCTTGATTTTCCATGTGAATATAAGCCGCGGTTTTATCCCATACCAATACCAGGTCGGTTGCTTTTACGGTTGTATTAACAAAGGCCATGGTAAAACTTTCGCGCTTTTCACTAACATGAACAGGTTTTATGGTAAAACGAAGAAAATCCTGGTCTTGTTTATAGCTGTAAGCCCCCCATTGTTTTACGGTTTTATTGAGGATGATGGTCCACTCGTTTTTATTAGGGATGCTGAACAGCGAGTAAGTACCTGCAGGTACAGCGTTACCTTCAATAACTACGTTTTCGCTAAAGGTGATGGTGGTTGCTGAGTTTGCCCCTGTGCGCCATACTTCGCCGTATGGGATAATTCCGCCAAATATTTTACGGTCTTTAACATTGGGGCGGGAGTAGGTGATGCTTATTTTTCCTAATCCGAAATTTTGGATAATGGTTTGGGTTGGACTGGCTTCGGGTATCCGTGGTATTTGTGCGTACAATTTAGTGCTGAAACAACAACACGCTATAAGCATGCTGAACAGGAACACATAGTTTTTTTTCATGATCTATAGTTTGCGGAGTCTAAGATACCAAATGTTTTATTGCTGATATTATTGTGTATGACGTAAAAATATTTTCAAGGTTTAGAGAGCTGAGTATAAATAGATAAAAATAGAAGTGATAATGGAGCATGAAGTATAATGAGGTACCTGACGGAGCCTGAAACAGCTTGCGCTCGGATGCTATAAACATGGTACTCCTACGGAGTTTAAAAATATCCGCGCTAAGTTAACTCCGTAGGAGTATAATGTTTGTAGCAATACAAAAACGCTTTTTGGCTCCATAGGTGCCTCCTGCCACAAGCCGATCATCGTCACAAACCCAAAATTACCAGCGCTTTATTACCTTTGCACCCATGATCAATGTTATACTAAAAAAAGGCAAGGAAAAAGCCGTGCTGCAAAGGCACCCCTGGGTATTTTCGGGCGCGATAGAAAAAGTGAAAGGAAAACCCGCTAACGGTGATGTGGTGCAATTGCTTAATGCGCAAGGCGAATTTATGGCCTATGGTTTTTATAACGATCAATCGCGCGTTACCCTGCGCTTGCTGGAGTGGAATAAAGATGTACAAGTTGATGAAGCCTGGTTTAGAGAAAAAGTTGCAACAGCTATTAAAAGCCGTGCTAATATCCTGGCCAATGGTACCAATACCTGCAGGCTTATCTTCAGTGAATCGGATTATCTGCCTGGGTTAATCGTAGATAAATACGCCGGTCACTTAGCGGTGCAGGTGCTCACATCAGGTATTCAGAATGTGATGCCTGTTATTATTGATGAATTACAGAAACTCCTTAATCCCGAAAGTATCTCGGATAAAAGCGATAACGCCTCCCGTGCGCACGAAGGTTTGGCCGAAGCTGAAAATAAAGTACTGGCAGGAAGCCCTCCGCCCGAACTGGTAGAAGTGCTGGAAAACAATGTAGTTTACGGCATCAACATCACCGAAGGTCAAAAGTCAGGTTTTTATTGCGATCAACGTGATAACCGCCATGTATTAGCCTTGCATACTAAGGATAAAAAGGTACTCGATTGTTTTTGCTATACCGGCGGCTTTACCTTGAATAGCCTAAAAGAAGGTGCTGCATCAGTAACCAGTGTTGATAGTTCGGCATTGGCTATCGAAACCTTGGCCGAAAACATGAGGCTGAATAATTTGGATGCCGCTAAACACAGTGCAATCAAATCCGACGTGAATACGCAACTCCGCAAATTCAGGGATGAGGGCGAGAAGTTTGATGTCGTCGTACTCGATCCACCTAAATATGCGCCATCACGCTCGGCCTTAACCCGTGCATCGAGGGCTTATAAAGATCTCAACCGTTTGGGCATGCTGTTGCTTAACGAGGGCGGTCTATTAGCTACTTACTCATGTTCGGGAGCAATGGATATGGAAACCTTTAAACAGGTAATTGCCTGGGCAGCCTTAGATGCCGGTAAGCAGGTTCAATTCATATACCAATTCCACCAACCGGAAGATCACCCGGTACGGGCTTCGTTTCCGGAAGGGGAGTATTTGAAGGGATTGCTTTGCAGGGTTTATTAGCCCTCTAATCCCCTGAAGGGGGAACGATAGTTGAAGGCCTGTTTTGTGAAGCAAAACGGGCCTTTGTTTTTTTATAGCTCCCGGGGGTTTTATAGCTGCCGCGGGTTTAGCGTAGCGTAACCCGTGGTGTAAAACCATTGGAGTCTCTGACTCCAGTGCAATTAAAAAAGGGACTTAAATTAAAAACTTAAGCCATGCACAACCACGGGTTACGCTACGCTAAACCCACGGCAGATTATCAATTCACTTAAAAAAGTGGTTAATTATTGCCCGGTTAACGAAATTTTAGCCGGGTTAACCCCTTTTTTAACCCCCATTTTAATACCTCCCCGTTTATCATTGCTGCGCCAATTGAAAAACAGGTGCGGCTTATCTGGCTTAACCATCCCTTTAACCGGTGTACTTTTTTTCAGTCGGCGAAGAGTTATAAACCCATTAACCAAATTTTATGAAGGAAATTTTTACCAATTATGGTGGGTGCCATCGCATCCATTATCGGGTTAAATTTACGGGGATGCTGCAGCGCTGTATTGCTGTGCTCCTGTTTTTAGCCATGTGTACTTCGGCCTTTGCACAAAGCAAAATAACCGGCGTGGTGAACGATGAAACCGGGCAGCCCCTGCCTGGTGTAAGCGTTAAACTTAAAGGCACATCTAACGGAACTACCACCGGCCTGGATGGTAAGTTCAATATCAATGCCGATGCCAATCAAACTTTAGTGTTTAGCTTTTTAGGCTATGTACAGCAGGAGGTAGCTGTAGGTTCGCAAAAAACTATCGCGGTTAAATTAGTACCTAATGCAACCAACATTAATGAGGTAGTTGTGGTTGGTTACGGTACGCAGAAAAAGGCATCGGTAACCGGTTCGGTATCTTCGGTTACCAACAGCGAGATCGTAACTACTAAAAACGAGAACGCGTTGAACATGCTTTCGGGTAAAATTGCCGGTGTCCGCATCACTCAAAATACTTCTGAGCCTGGTTCGTTCAGCAACTCATTTGATATCCGTGGCTTTGGTAACCCATTAGTAATTATCGACGGTGTGCCGCGTGATAATATATCGAGGTTGGATCCGAATGATATCGAAAGCGTTTCGGTACTGAAAGACGCTTCGGCTGCGGTTTATGGTATCCGCGCTGCTAATGGTGTGGTATTGGTAACCACCAAAAAAGGTAAAAAAGGCGCTATGGACCTGAATTACTCAGGTTCGTATGGTTGGCAGGTGCCGGCTTACATGCCTAAACCCGTTGGCGCTATTGATTACATGACCTTAGTTAACGAGCAATTGTTGCACAACGTTAACGGTGGCCAGGTAAAATATACCGATGCCGATTTTGCTGCTTACAGAAACGGCACCCGCACCAGTACCGATTGGTACTCGCAGGTGTTTGCCAACAGCTCGCCGCAGCAACAGCATAACCTAAACGCCTCTGGCGGTAGTGAAACTACCAATTACTTCCTGAGTTTAGGTATGACTGATCAGGGCGGCTTTTTTAAAAGTGACGATCTGAACTACAAAAAATACAACGTACGCTCAAACGTAACCAGCAAGGTTACCAAAAACCTTACTGTTGATCTGAACCTGGCCGCAACGCTTGAGCAAACCAATCAGCTTTACAATGATGCCTGGTGGATCATCCGCTCGTTCTGGCGCCAGGTGCCTACGCAGTCGGTTTATGCCAACAATAACCCTGCTTATTTAAATAATGGCGAGGTTGATGGTTCAAACCCTGTTGCTTTATCAAATGCGGATATCAGCGGTTATAAAAAAATTGCCAACAAATGGTTCCAGTCGTCAATGTCTGCAACTTATACCGTGCCGTTTGTGCCTGGTTTAAGCTTAAAAGGCTTGTATAACTATGACTACTACATGTCGAGCAACAAATTGTACCAGCGTTCATACAACCAGTACACTTATGATGCAAACAAACAAAGCTACGCTGCTATAGCCAACCAAACTCCGGGGTCGTTAACCAGGCAGTTTTATGAAAAACCTAACAGCTTAATGCAGTTATCGGCCAACTATAACAAAACGTTAAAAGGTGGTCATAACATTGCGGGCTTGTTCCTGTACGAAGAGCGTTCGCAATCGGCTGATAACTTCAACGCTATGAAGGAGCTGTCGTTACCGGTTGATCAGCTTGGCGCAGGTAACTCATTAAACCAAAAAGCATCTATAGATAATGGCTTTCCATCTGAGTTTGTTTCTAAATCATATGTTGGCAGGTTAAATTATGATTACAATGGTAAATACCTTGCCGAATTTAGCTTCAGAAATGACGCCAACTCTAAAAACTCGCCATTAAAAAGATGGGGCTTTTTCCCGGGCGCGTCATTAGGCTGGAGGATCTCGCAAGAAAAATTCTGGAAAAATACCTCGGCTTTATCATTTGTTGATGATTTGAAGATCAGGTTATCCTATGCCAAACTGGGTGATGACTCAAACCTTGATAATTTCAATTATTTATCTGGTTATAACTATCCTGCTTCTGGCGATAACAACAGGCTTCCGGGAGGTTCGGTATTTGACGGCACTTTTGTAAATGGCGCACAAAGCCGCGGTATCGCTAATCCTTATATTTTCTGGCTGGTTGCAAAAACCTATAACGCAGGTATTGATCTGCAAGCCTGGAATGGTTTGTTAGGTGTAACGGTAGACGTTTTCAGGCGCGATCGCAGCGGTTTGCTCGATACCAGGCTTGAGGCTTTACCAGGTGTAGTAGGTGCCGGTTTGCCACAAGAAAACCTCAACAGCGATCAAACACAAGGTTTTGATATCGAGCTGAACCACCGCAACCATATTGGCAATGTTGGTTATGTAGTTAAAGGTACCTTTGGTTATACCCGCAGCAAATGGATCAGCAAAATTCATGCGGCTTATGGTAACTCGCAGCTTAACTGGCACAACAATAACGATAATCGTTATAATAACATTTTCTGGGGATATGGTGCCAATGGCCAGTACCAAAACTATCAACAAATCCTGAACAGTTCGCAATATGTATCGCGTAATGCCGTAGTTGGCGATTATATTTTACAGGATTGGAATGGCGATGGTGTAATTAACGACCAGGACGTACACCCGATATCTCAAAACGTAAGTAACAACAACTATAGCACCCCTGCTACAACCTTTGGTTTAACGCTGGGTATAAATTATAAAGGTTTTGATGTTAACGCGGTATTGCAGGGTGCGGCTGGTATCAACGTATCATACATCGAGCAATTGAACATCCCGCTTTGGGGTGGCGGCAGCGCGTTAGCTATGTTTATGGACAGGTACCACCCAACAGATCCTAAAGCCGATCCTTACAATCCTAACACGGCCTGGACACCGGGTACTTTTGCCCTTACCGGCACAACGGCGGATGTTAACTCGCTTTCAAACATCCACAGCGCGGCTTATGTGAGGTTAAAATCGGCCGAGATCGGTTACACCCTTCCTGCAAGCGCTACTAAAGTATTAGGTATTAAAGGTGCCAGGATCTTTGCCAATGGCTACAACATTCTTACTGTTACAGGTTTGAAATACCTCGATCCGGAGCACCCATCGGCCAACTACGGTTATTTATATCCGTTGGATAAAATATTCTCACTTGGCTTAAATGTTAAATTTTAATAAGGCATATCAATCATGAAGAAATACGCATATACCATATTCGCTTTTTTACTTTGCTGGACCACAGCATGTAAAAAGCTCGACACCCTGCCGCCAAGTATTATCAGCGATCAGGATGTGTTTTCAAGTGCGGCCGGTATTACCGCCTATATGGCCCGCATGTACAGCGAACTCCCTATCGAAGATTTCAGGTACTCGCCCGAACGTGGTTTAAACATGTTCTGGATCATTAGCCCTACAAGCGCTACCACAGGCGAGGCTTTAAGCCGTGACCAAAACGGTTCGATGCAGGAAAATACAGGCTTATCAACCTGGGGCGATTGCTACCGTACCATTAGGGATGCCAACTATTTTTCTGAAAATATTGGTAAGTATTCAAGCAATTACACTGCCGAGCAGGTAAACCAATGGTTGGGCGAAGCCCGCTTCATCCGTGCGGCCACTTATTTTGCATTGGTTAAACGTTATGGCGGTGTGCCGCTTGTTGATAAGGTATTGAACTATCCGGAACAAGGCATCGAAGAATTAAAAATTCCGCGTACATCCGAAGAAAAGATCTATGACTTGATCAGCGCCGATTTTGATTATGCCTATGCAAACCTTCCCGAAACAAACCAGGTTGGCCGCGCTAATAAATATGTAGCTGCGGGTTTTAAATCGAGGGCGATGCTTTATGCCGGTACGGTAGCCAAATACAACCAGGTAACATTGGTTGATGGCGGCGGAAACAGGCTTTGCGGTATCCCTGCAACCAAAGCGGTTACTTATTTAAAAGCTGCTTATGATGCTGCTGTGCTGCTTGAGGGCAAGTATGACTTGTACAAAAAGAATTGGGCAGCGGGCGATAAAGAAGCACAATATCAAAACTACGTTAACCTGTTTTATGATGCCACAAGTGGTGAAAACATATTTGTACGTCAATACCACTACCCCGAATCGGTACATGGTTATGATGCCTATAATGTACCACGCCAGTTAATGGGTGCTAACGGTTATTCATCCGAAGTAAATCCTACCCTAAACTATGTGGAGTTATTTGATGGGTTCCCTAAAAATACGGATGGTACCATTAAAACTACCACAGGCGGCAAGTACGATCTGTATGACAATACCATGGACCTGTTTGCCAATGCCGAACCAAGGCTTAGGGCGACTGTAGTTTTACCAGGTGACGTATTGAAAGGTGTAAGCATTGAAATTAGGAGAGGTATTTATACCGGACCAACCGCGGGTGGTATCAGTCCGCTTTTGCCGGCCGGTTCAACAGCGCATTACCCAACTACCAATATGGTGGAGTCGGCAAATGCTTCGCAAACACCTTATAAATTGCCTAACGGCACAACTATGAACCCTGCGGGGTTAAGTGGTTACTTTACGGGCGATGGTACCTGCTCGGTTTCAGGTTTCGCTATCCGTAAATATATCGTACCAGATAAGCCAACATCACTGGTATTGGAAAATCGTTCAGATCAAACCTGGATCGAACTGCGTTATGCCGAAGTATTGCTTAACCGTGCCGAAGCTGCTGCCGAGTTGAACTCGCTTGGCCAGGGTGATAAAAATTATTTACAGGATGCCTTTACCCAGATCAACGCTATCCGCGAACGTGCAGGTGCTACACTGCTAACAGGATCGGCCGATTTAACTATCGACGTAGTACGTAAAGAGCGCAAAAAAGAACTCGGTTTCGAGAATAAACAATATTGGGATATGCGCCGCTGGCGTGTTGCCGATAAAGAGCAAAGCAGCACCATTTACCGTACGCTGATGCCTTTCTTTTCGGCCAATGATAATAAATACTTTTTTGATGCCCGTTTAGATGAGCGTAACTCAAGATACACCTTTGATACACGCTGGTACTATGAGCAGATTCCGCAGAGCGAGATCCAGAAAAGCCAGAATTTAGTTCAAAACCCAGGCTATTAATTAATTGAGAGATGAAAAAACTATTTTATAGCATAGCATTAAGCGTATTGGTTGCCGCAGGCAGCTCATGCAAAAAAACTGATAATTATGCCGCGCCGGATGTTACCCTGAAGGGAACAGTTACTGATGCCGGTACCGGTAAAAGCCTGCAAACAGAACAAGGTTCAGGCACCCGCATTAAATTGCTGGAGATAAGCTGGAGCGATAACCCAACACCTTTTTATATATCTTCATACCAGGATGGTACTTATCAAAACACCAAACTGTTTGCGGGTAAAAATGTGATCTCGGCCGAGGGGGCTTTTGTGCCATTGGTACAGGTTGATGGCAGCGGTAAAACTGTTGTTGATAAAAGTCAGACGGTTGACGTTAAAGATGTAACCACCGTGAACTTTTCGGTTGATCCGTTTTTAAGGATCGATTGGGTTGGTGAGCCGGTTGTAAATGCCGATGGTACCATTACTACTACCTTTAAAGTTACCCGCGGTACTTCCGATCCTAATTTTCAGCAAAACGTAACCGATGTGGCCGTGTTTGTTAACTCAAATAAATATGTTGGTAATAACAACTTTGATAACCGTTATACGCCAACACTTAAGGATGCTGCGGCAAACGCAACTGTTGGTAACACCATTAGTTTAACTACCCTCGGCGGTGCGCTGCCAGGGCAACGGAGCTACTTTATCCGTGTAGGCGCAAGGATATCCTATGGTTTAAATTACTATAATTACACCGACGTTAAAGAGGTTAAAATACCGTAACCAAATGAATACCTGTGTGTAGGAGTGGGTTGCTCAGGTAGCCCCTCCTTACGCGGTATCAATACATATACTAATGATGAAAAATACTTTACTTTTTTGTTGTAGCCTTATCCTGGCATCGGGAGTTTACGCGCAGCAAACGCCGGTATCGCTTAAAGAGAAAACCGCTTTTCAAACCAGCAGCCCATGGCGGCCAGAGATCGACGTACGATCGGATATCGCCATTGTGTACGGCACTAATGATCATCCGGGCATGACCTTTGAGCAGCGTGTAAAAACCTGGCGCGATCGTGGTTATGACGTAAACTTCATGACCGGTATTGCCTGGGGCGATTACAAGGATTATTTTCTGGGCCAATGGGATGGTAAAAACCACCTCGGCGTAGGGCAGGTAACACAAAAAGGTGATACTATTTTTCATGGTAAGGACATGCCTTATGTAGTACCCGATGATTCCTTTATCGAGTACATGAAAACCGCCGTGGTAAAAAGGGTGATCGACGTAGGTATCACCAACATTTTTTTAGAAGAGCCTGAGTTTTGGGCACGTGCCGGATACAGTGCAGGCTTCAAAGAGCAATGGCAAAAGTTTTACGGCTTCCCATGGAAACCGCAGGATGCCTCGGCAGAGAATACCTATCTATCCAACAAATTAAAATACAACCTGTACTACGAAACCATTAAACAGGTATCAAACTATGCCAAAGAGTATGGCAAAAGCAAAAACATGAAAATTAAAGTTTTCATTGCTACACACTCGCTGGTAAACTACTCCTCATGGCAAATTGTTAGTCCGGAGGCAAGTTTAGCTTCGTTACCGGGTATTGATGGTTACATAGCCCAGGTATGGACAGGCACCTCGCGTGAGCCTACGTTTTTTAATGGCCAGAAGAAAGAACGGGTATTTGAGAACGCTTTCCTGGAATATGGTTCGGTAGTATCTATGACAGCCCCAACCGGCCGTAAAGTATTTTTCCTTACCGACCCTATTGAAGACCGTGTTCACGATTGGAGCGATTACAAACGCAACTACCAGGCTACCTTCACGGCCAAATTATTATACCCCATGGTTGCCGATTACGAGGTAATGCCGTGGCCCGAGCGCATTTATACCCACCCGTACCCGGTATTGGGTACCAACGAAAAAACACTGATCCCGCAGTTCTATTCAACCCAGATGCAGGTGATGGTAAACGCGCTGAACGATATGCCTGCTTCATCAAACGAGGTATCGGGCGTAAACGGCATCGGCGTGTTAATGAGCAACTCGCTGATGTTTCAGCGTTACCCAACCCATAATGGTTTTGAAGATCCGCAATTCTCAAACTTTTACGGCCAAACCCTGCCGCTGGTAAAACGCGGTGTTCCGGTACAAACTGTGCATATGGAAAACCTGGGTTATGAGGCATCGCTTAAAAATATTAAAGTATTGGTGATGAGCTACTCGAACATGAAACCGGTTTCGGCCGAAGTTCATGAGCATCTGGCAGATTGGGTTAAAAAAGGCGGCGTACTTGTATATGTTGGCCGCGATGATGATCCATACCAATCGGTAATGGAGTGGTGGGATACCAAGGGCAATAACTTTAAAGCACCATCGCAGCATTTGTTTAGCCTGTTGGGTATTAATCCTAAAGGCGATGGCAAACGATACGAGGTAGGGAAGGGCGCTGTATATGTGTTAAGGCAAAACCCTAAAGAGTATGTGATGAAGGCTAATAAAGATGATAAGTACATCAAAACCATACAACAGGCCTACGAAAAAGACGCCAACGGCGGCGAACTTCCTTTTAAAAACAGCATGTACCTTGAGCGCGGCCCTTATGATGTTGTTGCCGTAATGGATGAAAATGCCGATAGCAAACCATACACCGTAAAAGGCCCGGTTATTGATCTGTTTGATCCGCAATTACCTGTATTGACCGAGAAAACAGTTAACCCCGGCGAACAGGCATTATTATACGTGGTAGACCGCGTAGCCAATAAAACTCAACCTAAAGTATTAGCGACGGCTGCAAGGGTATACGACGAACAATATACGGGCAACAGCTATAGCTTTACTACTAAAAGCCCGATAAATACATTGAACAGCACCCGAATCCTGTTGCCAGCACAACCATCGGCCACGGTAGTTACCGATAGCAACGGACAAACCATAAGCGATGTAAAAACCAGTTGGGATGCATCGTCAAATACATTATACCTGGGTTTTGCCAACAGTCCCGATGGTATTAAGGTGAGCATCAAATGGTAAAGATTCTTTTTTGAGAGAAAGTTGGTTTATGCTTCCGTACGCGAAATTTCGCGTGCGGAAGTTTTTTTTGATTGCGAAGGGTGCGTTGGCCCCTGGTAATCGTCTTGGTATTGAATATGGTTGTTGAGAAAAGAAGTATAGCTCCCTCCCTCGGGAGGGGTGTGGTAGGATGAGATGTGGCAGGGAGGGGTTTGTGCGCCATTCCGCATAATATGGTTGACCGAGAAACCCCTCCCTACACCCTCCCAGGGGAGGGAATCGCACGAGGCCCCCGCTTTTTTGATTTCTTTTACAATTATGTTTTTATTGAATTGTAATATAACACTCCAAATAATAAATGAAAAAGTTACTCCTCCTGGCATTTGCCTTTTTACCGGCGGCGCTTTCGGCACAGGAAAAGCCGGCTACGCTTGTTGATTACATTAACCCGATGATGGGTACACAATCCAAACCGTCGTTATCAAACGGCAATACCTATCCCGCGGTGGCTTTGCCATGGGGCATGAACTTCTGGACTGCCCAAACCGGTAAAATGGGCGATGGGTGGCAGTACACTTACGATGCCGATAAGATCTTAGGTTTTAAACAAACCCACCAGCCATCACCATGGATGAACGATTATGGTATGTTTTCTATTTTTCCGGAAACAGGTACGCTGAAGCTTAACGAAAAAGATCGCGCCAGCTGGTTCTCGCACAAAGCCGAAGTATCTAAACCATACTATTATAGTGTTTACCTGGCCGATTACGATGTAACTACCGAAATTACACCTACCGAGCGTGCGGCAAGCTTCCAGTTCACTTTCCCTAAAAGCGATAGCTCGCATTTGGTGATCGATGCTTTTGATAAAGGATCGTACGTGAAGATTATTCCGGGCGAGCAGAAAATTGTTGGTTACAGCACCAAAAACAGCGGCGCTGTACCTGCCAATTTTAAAAATTACTTTGTTATTTATGTAGATAAACCATTCGCGCTGGCCTCGGCATGGCACGATTGGAAAAGGGATGTTGGTCAGCTGGAGTTTACCGGCGATCATGCAGGCGCGGTGATCACCCTGAAAACCGCTAAAGGCGAAAAGGTGCACGTTAAAGTAGCATCATCATTCATCAGCATTGAACAGGCCGAACTTAATCTGAAACGTGAGCTGGCCAATGATGATTTTGCAACAACTTGCCAAAAAGCCAAAGATACCTGGAACAAAACCCTGAACCACCTGAACATTGAAGGCGGCACGCTTGATCAAACCCGTACTTTTTACAGTAGCCTTTACCGCATGCTGTTTTTCCCCAACAAAATGTACGAGGTAGATGCTAACGGACAAAATGTGCATTACAGCCCTTTTAACGGTAAAGTAGCACCGGGTTACCTTTTTGCCGGTACCGGATTCTGGGATACTTTCCGTGCGCTATATCCTTTCCTGAATTTGGTTTATCCATCAATAGCTAAAGAAATGCAGGAAGGTTTGGTTAACGATTACAAAGAAGGCGGCTGGCTGCCGGAATGGTCAAGTCCTGGTTATGCTGATTGTATGATCGGTAACAACTCGGCATCTATAGTATCTGAGGCTTATCTGAAAGGCTTGCGTGGGTATGATATCGAAAGCCTGTACGAAGCCCTTAAGCATGGTGCAAATAACGAAGGCCCGAACGCAACCGGTCGTCGTGGTGTTGAGTATTACAACAAATTGGGTTACGTACCTTACGATGTAAAGATCAACGAAAACGCTGCCCGCACGTTGGAATACGCTTATGATGATTTTGCTATCTACCAATTAGGTAAAGCTTTGGGCAAACCTAAAAAAGAGATCGATATCTATAAAAAACGTAGCCAGAATTACCGTAACCTGTTCGATCCGCAAACTAAACTGATGCGCGGTAAAAATAAGGATGGTAAATTTGAAACGCCATTCAATCCATTTAAATGGGGTGATGCCTTTACTGAGGGTAACAGCTGGCACTATAGCTGGAGCGTTTTCCATGATATTCAGGGCTTGATCAACCTGATGGGTGGCAAACAGCAGTTTGTAACCAAACTCGATTCGGTATTTGAAATGCCTCCGGTATTTGACGATAGCTATTACGGTGGTGTGATCCATGAGATCCGCGAAATGCAGATAGCTGGTATGGGCCAGTATGCGCATGGTAACCAGCCTATCCAGCATATGATCTATTTATATAACCATGCCGGGCAGCCATGGAAAACTCAATATTGGGTTCGTGAAGCCATGAACCGTTTGTACAGGGCAACTCCTGATGGTTATTGTGGTGACGAGGATAACGGCCAAACTTCGGCTTGGTATATCTTCTCATCATTAGGCTTTTACCCGGTAACCCCGGCCAGTGACCAATATGTGTTAGGTGCCCCGCTATTCAAAAAAGTAACGGTTAACCTGGAGAATGGCAAAACTATCACCATCAACGCTCCTAAAAACAGTGATGAAAACCGTTATGTAAATACGCTTACGGTTGATGGCAAACCATACACCAACAACTGGTTAAGCCACAAAGGTTTATTGAATGGCACGGTGCTTGATTTTGATATGCAGGCAACGCCAAATAAAGACCGCGGTACTAAAGATGCCGATGTGCCTTATTCGATGAGTAACGAGAAGTAATCTCTGCCGTTCGCAAGTTCAAGCGTCCTCCGCTTGAACTACAACAAAAGTAAGCGTCCACGCTTACTTTTGTTGTTTTATGCGTGAGCGTGGACGCTCACTCGAAAATAGCGATCAAGCGTTGACGCTTGACCGTGCGGTATTTTTTTGTAGAGGCACATGTGATGCGTTTTTGATTTTTGAGTGGAGTATATCTACAGAAAAAATCTTTTTTATACATTTATCAATAAAATCTAAACCATGAGATACCTATTAATTTTCATATTGATCCTAACGATAGGTATCGTAAAAGGCCAACCTTTGGCCGATTTAAAGGCGAACCGGTCAAAAGCCGAACGCATCATACTGAATGATAATGATTTTAAGGCAATGATGCTATTCCACGAAACACACCTAACTAATAAGGAGAAATTTAAATTAGTAGTTGCTGTTCAGGCTGAGGCCGAGAAATACACCCCGCCGGTTTTATATACCATGTCGATGGTTCTGTATATGAGTAAAAGGTACAACGATGCCTGCTTTTGGTTTTATGTAGCCCAGTTGCGTACCCAATATGATATTAACCGGAGTGTGGATAAAACCGTATCAGCCGCCGATCTTGACGGGCCAATAGGGCGTTATATAAACCAATATGCCTATGAACATCTGGATTCGTTAGAAATGATCCTCCCCGAAGTAATAGATTATGTAAACGACAATGATGAAGAGTATGATCAACGTTGGATCAATGTTTTTAGGCCAGGTAATGGCATAAGGGAAGAAGATGTAGATAAATTAAGTGTTGATAAAAGCCAGTGGCCAGCTATAAAAAAAGGAACTGTAGATGTTTACTATACCGATTTTAAAGAATTTATAGCTAAGCTAAAACAACAACAGCACCCACAACAAGGGCAATAATTGATAATTTTTAGGTTGGAATTTAATTTTTACCGGTAGCCTCAACCCCGTACCGTACAGCTGCCTCAAGCACATCCATATTGATGTCTTTTAAGTTTTTAAACTTAATGCAGTAACCTGTTACCGATGCCTTACCAATTTCTTTCCCAAAGGTTTCCGGCAGGTATTTTCTATCGGCAATACCCATTACATAAACAGAGATGCCGCTTGTATTGGCACTCAAACCTATCTGATAAAACTCCTTACTTGTTCCATCGGCATACTTTATGGTATAAGCGCCATAGCCGATGTTGGGGTTGCTTACAATTTTGCCTTCGCTGTCTTTGCCATCCAGATACCATAGTTTGCCATTGGGTAATACCTTTAGAATGAGCGCCTGCAAAGTTAGCATGTCGGCGCGTTTGTGTTCGGGCTGGCTGGCGATATAGTTATCGATATCTTGCTGTATGTTCATACAAATATTGAATGATGGTTTAGCTATTCTCTACCTAAATTTCGCACATAATTTTGTGATTAACAGCTTGTTTTTTATTTCTTACCAAATGCCGCCCAAACATAGAAGGGGATACCGGCCATCAACAGTAAAAAGCCATAATAAACGGCTTCCTGCCCGGCGCCTGCAATAGCCCAAAGGGCGTAGGCAAAGGCCATGATAGCCAAAGTAACAGCACCAACCCAGCCACCCGCGTTAGGGGTATTTCGAACCCGGATAATTAGATAAGCCGCCGCAGATAACAAATAGGGGATGAGCACGCTAAGCAACGAAAGCAGTAACAGAAATTTAAATTGTGCTACCAAACCCTTGGTATAATTCATGCTCATGAACAGCGATACCATGATGCTGCTAATGATGATACCCATATAAGGAACGCCTTTTTTATTGGTGCGACTAAAGATGGGAGGGAAAAGCTTATCTTTCGAGATAGCGTAAGGCACTTGACCCTGCAACAACGTCCACCCAT
This sequence comes from Mucilaginibacter sp. CAU 1740, assembly GCF_039839285.1. Lineage (NCBI taxonomy): Bacteria > Pseudomonadati > Bacteroidota > Sphingobacteriia > Sphingobacteriales > Sphingobacteriaceae > Mucilaginibacter > Mucilaginibacter sp. CAU 1740. The sequence goes on from NZ_JBDOQS010000001.1 coordinate 552,477, forward strand.
TCAAAGAGCCAAAGGCCGCGATAGCGATGCCCGCGCTTACCCAATAGCGGGCACTGTTGCCATAAATAATTACTGCCGCATCGGCATAAGGAGTAACGGATTTTTGCAATTGCGCGGCTGGGATAATACCGATAACACTTACACTCCCTAATATGTAAACAAATGTGGTAATGAGCAGGCCGAGGATAGTAGCCCTCGCCACCGTTTTTTCCGGATTAACTACACTGCCCGATGGCACGGTAGCACTTTCAATACCAATGAATGCAAACATGGTCATGGTAGCAGTTGCCTGTAAAGCACCGATAATACTACCACCGCTCGCGTTGAAGGGACTGAAGTTTGCTGCTTTGATGAAGAACAAACCGCCAATAGCTATCAGCAATAATGGCAGCACTTTTAAAATAGTGGTAATCAGTTGTAGCTTGCCACCGGTTACCACACCTAAAGTATTGATATAAGCTAACAGCCAGATAGAGCATAGCCCGGTACAAACCGCTATAGTACTGCTACTTGCCAAAATAGGAAAAAACGTGCTTAATGCGCTTACGAACGATATGGTGATGGCCGCGTTAGCGCAAGCTACAGCAAGGTAATATCCCCAGGCCACTAAAAAACCTATAAAATCGCCAAGGCCGTGGCGGGTATAGGCGTAAGGTCCTCCAGTAGCATGAGGCAGCAACTTGCTCAGGTTACTGAAAACCTTAGCCAGAAAAAACGAGCCTATTGCAGAGAATACCCAGCCCAACAAACCAATGCTCCCAAAGTTGGCCATAGCAGCTGGCATCAGGAATATGCCCGCGCCTATCATATTGCCTACTACCAGCGAGGTGCTGGTCCAGAGGCCTAATTTGTTTTGTTGATTTGAAGTATCGGGCATAGTGTTTTAAATAGTGAAGATATGGGTTTTCTGCTAAGAGTACGTTTGTGATTTTCAGGATTGTTTGACAAATAGGTTGAAGCCCTCTGGGGGGCGGAACAGTGGTGTGATAATTACTACAAACCTGTCCCTCCTCTGGGGGATTAAAAAATACATGAGCAATAGCATGACATTGCTCCAGAGGGGTAAAACAACTTTATGCTAATTAGTTTCATGGACCACCTTTCGCTGTTAGATTTAAGCTTAAACGGGGCATTTATCACCCTATATCCCCACTACCACTCCCCTCCCGCACCATCCCCCCACCAAAAAATAAAATCTTCCCTAAACATTTACTCCCAAAATCTCTTTTATAGCAGGACTTGCGTTTTAAGCAACCGTCTGCAATAAGCATAATCTGCCTATCTATAATGAAAAACAAAACAACCGCGATCGGTATTTTGCTGATCCTGTGCGCGCTTACTGTGATCAGTTTTAAAAATATCGGCATAAAAAAAACTCCGCCGGCTACCGATACTATCAACGGCGGCTTATTCCTGCCCGGTAAGTTTAAAGCGGTGGTAGTGGTTGACAGCTTGGAAGGCCGCGCGCGGCATATGGCGGTTAACAGCAATGGCGATGTTTATGTAAAACTCCGCTTCCCCGATTCGATTGGCGGCAACGTGGCGATGCGCGATACCAATGGCGATGGCCGGGCAGATATCATTAAAAAGTTTGCTGATTATGAGGATAAAGGCCCATATGGTACTGGCATGCGGGTGCATAAGGGTTACCTCTACTTTAGTTCGGAAGTAAATGTTTACCGCGTTAAATTGAACCCGCAAACACTTGTGCCCGATGCCCCGCTTGAGTTGATATTACATGATGCCACCGCTCCGCACGAGCATGATGCCAAGCCATTGGCTTTTGATAACGCCGGGCATATGTATGTGGCTTACGGTGCGCCATCTAACGCTTGCCAGCAGCAAAACAGGGTGCCGGGATCTAAAGGAATAAAAGGTTGCCCTTTGTTGCAAACTTATGGAGGCATCTGGCAGTTTGACGAGGCCAAGCTCAACCAAACACAGGCCGATGGCATCCGCTATGCTACCGGGATGCGCAGTATTGTAGCGATGGATTGGAACACAGCAGATAATTGCCTGTATGTAGTTGCCCATGGGCGCGATGACCTGCGCCTGCAATTCCCCAAGATTTTTACTGCCTGGCAAAGCGCCGTGCTGCCTGCCGAAGAATTTATTAAAGTAACCAAGGGCACTGATGTAGGATGGCCATACTACTACTACGACCCCATCAAAAAGAAAAAACTGCTCAACCCCGAATATGGGGGTGATGGCAAAAAAGAAGGCAATGGCGCAAAATACACACAACCGTTAATGGCTTTCGGTGCGCATTGGGCACCCAATGATCTGCTGTTTTACACCGGCGATCAGTTCCCTGCAAGGTATAAAAATGGGGCTTTCATCGCTTTTCATGGTTCAACCAACCGTTCACCTTATCCGCAAGCGGGTTTTTTTGTATGCTTTATGCCATTTAAAAATGGTAAGCCCGCAGGCCAATGGGAGATTTTTGCCGATGGATTTGCCGGTAAAAATACGGTAGTAAGTGTTAGCGAAGCGGTTTGCCGTCCAATGGGTTTGGCTATGGGGCCGGATGGTTCGCTTTATATCAGTGAAACCGAAAAAGGTAAAGTTTGGAAGGTGAGTTACGCTGGCGGTAAAACCGGGTTTGGTCCAACGCAGCTGGCTAAAATGGAACAGCGCAAAAAACTGCCTGGTTTCCGCCTGCCGGATGTAATGAAAAGCGATCTACAAACCGGGATGTTGAAAGGCGGCGTTAAAATTTATGCTACATATTGTGCCAACTGTCACCAAAAAAATGGACGGGGCGATGGTAATATGATCCCACCGCTCAGCGGATCGGAATGGGTAACGGGCGGAAAATTCATGGAGAAAGATCTGGCCATCCGTGTATTGCTGAAAGGGCTGGACGGGCCTATCAAAGTAAAGAACCGCCCCTATAACAGTGCCATGCCTAAACACGATTTTCTGAAAGATGCCGATATTGCCGCCGTATTAACCTATATCCGTAATAACTTTGGGAACAACAGCAGCCTGGTTACTGCTGCCGAAGTGAAGAAGATGCGGATTGAAGTAGCCAATGATAAATAGTTATAACCGCATATTGTTATCACAATTAAAAACCTACTTTAGAGTTTTTGTACTAAACAGTTAACTGACCTGAAATTTATAAATGAGAACTTCTTTTCCGCTTAAACAGCTGGCCCTTGTAGCCGGGCTTTGTTTACCTTTTTTTGCTAACGCGCAACAAGCAACCAAATACAAACCAAACTGGCAAAACCTCGATCTGCAAACCGACTCGGTTTTCGGTATCAGCACCGAAAAAGCTTATAAAGAATTATTACCCGGCAAAAAACATGTAACCGTACTGGTTGCCGTGATTGACGGTGGTGTGGATGTTGAACATGAAGACCTGAAAAAGGTGATCTGGAACAACCCGAAAGAAAAGCCCGGTGACAAAAAAGATGATGACAAAAACGGCTACATCGATGATATACATGGCTGGGATTTTATAGGTTCGGCAAAAGGCGATGTGCATTATGATAACCTGGAGCTTACCCGCATGGTGAGGATCTACAACACACGTTTTGCCAATGCCGATAGTACTAAACTAACCGGTAAAGACCTGGCAGATTTTAAAGCTTACGGCAAAATGAAAGCCGAGCTGAATAAAAAAACAACCGAGGCACAACAAACCTATGATATCATCAACAGGTTTAATGGCTTGATTGATAATGTACTCACCAAAATAGGCAATCAAAACCCAAGCATTGCCGATATTGAAAAATTCCAACCTAATGGTGGAGCTGAAACCTATGTAAAAGGCGTACTGATCAAAGCTCTTCCCGATTTTAAAGATGTGGCCGATTTTAAAGAAAAGGAAATAAAAGGCGGTCTGGAGCATTTTAAAGAAATGTTGGATTACCACCTGAACCTTAACTTCAACTCGCGCGATACCGTGGGCGATAACTATAATAATGCTAATGAGCGCAACTATGGCAACAATGATGTGGCCGGTCCGGATGCTGACCATGGTTCGCACGTGGCGGGTATTATTGGTGCGGTAAGGGATAATAATATTGGTATTATGGGTGTGGCTAATGATGTAGCTATTATGTCGGTACGTACGGTGCCTAATGGCGATGAGCGCGATAAAGATGTAGCCAATGCTATCCGTTACGCTGCTGCCAACGGTGCTAAAGTAGTTAACATGAGTTTCGGTAAAGGCTACTCGTACAATAAAAAAGCGGTTGATGAAGCCGTGAAATTCGCGATGAGCAAAGACGTTTTGCTCATCCATGCAGCAGGTAATGAAAACGAAAATACTGAGGTAGAACTGAACGTACCTAACCGCACTTACGAAGATAAAAGCGGTACAGCCAATGCATGGATAGAGGTTGGCGCGTCTGGTCCAACAGATGATGCTACTTTAAAAGCTTCGTTCTCTAACTATGGTAAAACCAGTGTTGATGTATTTGCGCCGGGTGTTGCTATTTATTCAACTACACCAAAATCAACCTATGCCGAGCATGATGGTACCAGTATGGCGGCCCCTGTGGTAACCGGTTTAGCTGCGCTGATCCGCTCATACTATCCAAAGCTTACGGCTTTACAGGTTAAAGAGATCATCCTGAAATCGGTAGTGAAAATATCGCACAATATTGAAATTAAGGATGGCGATAACAAAAAAGAGGTTCCGTTTACTGATATTTGTGCAACCGGCGGCGTAGTTAATGCTTATAACGCGCTTAAGCTGGCAGCCACTTATTAAGTAAAGCCTCTATATGAAAAACAACATCTGCCGGGTATTAGCCTGTACTTTTTTGCTGATCGTAAATTTTAATTTAAACGCATCGGCACAAACAGTAACAACCAAAATATCCGGCGGATGGATAAAAGGAATTAAAGAAGGGCCAACATTGGTGTTTAAAGGCGTACCCTACGCCAAAGGACCTGTTGGCCCTTTACGTTTTATGCCGCCCCAGCCCGCCGCGCCATGGAAGGACACCTTATCCTGTCAGAAATTCGGCAGCATGGCCGCACAGGGTGGCGACCAATTAAGGGGCAACGAAGATTGCCTCTCGCTCAACGTTTACACGCCAACTACTAACAAAAATGCCAAACTTCCTGTACTGGTTTGGGTACATGGTGGTTCGCTAACCGGCGGCTCGGGCATGGGGATGAACGGGCATGCTTTTGCCGATGATGATAGTGTGGTTACGGTTACCATCAATTACCGTCTGGGTATTTTTGGTTTTATGTATTTGGGTGATGTGAATAAAGCCTATAAAACTTCTGGCAACAACGGACTGCTCGATCTGAACATGGCCCTTAAATGGATCAAACAAAATATAGCGGCCATGGGTGGCGATGCCTCAAGGATTACCGTAATGGGCGAATCAGCAGGGGCTAAATTAACCAGCGCTTTATTAGCCTCGCCGCAGGCAAAAGGATATTATAGCCAGTTGGTACTGGAGAGCGGTGCTGTACAATGTATCCGCGATTCGGTTACCGCCAAAGGTATCCGTCAGCGTTTAATGAACGAACTCGGCGTAAGCAAACCCGCCGACCTGCTCAATCTCTCCGCAGAAAAACTGATAGCCGCCCAATCAAAAATTGCCAACGGCGCGCAAGGCACCAACTATTGGGGACCGGTTAGCGATGGTGTAGTTATTGATGGCGATGCCTACCAGGCCGTACGCAAGGTGAATAACAATAAAGTCCGTTTCATCATAGGCACCAATAAGTTTGAGAGCAAAATGTTTATGGGTTTTGATAAACGCCTTAACCAGCCCGATAGCACGGTGCTTTATGGTTGGTTTGGAGATAACTACCACTATGTGCTTAATGCTTATCAAACCGAAGCGAAAAAAATAGGTGCGGACAGCGCCGCCCTTAAAGTGCTAACTCAATACATGTATCAAATGCACAGCTATCGCCTGGCCAACACCTTGGCACAAGCCGGAAACCAGGTATGGATGTACCGTTTTGATTACAAGCGTGATGGTACCGGCGCAACCCACGCCGATGAATTGGCTTACCTGTGGTTCAATCCCCGCCAAAATAATTTTAACGATACCGAAAAACAACTGGCCACCCAGATGCACCAGAACTGGGTAAGCTTTATAAAGGGTAATGCCCCCGGTGAAGTAAGTGGCAAATCCTGGCCGCGTTTTATAGCCGGTGAAAATAACATCGCTGTTTTTGATGCGGTTTCAGGTATCTCCCACTTAAGCAATATTTACAATGATAAAGCCAGTCCGTCGGCGTGTTTTGTATTGAAATGAGCAATTTATAACCTACAGGGCATAGGTTAAAATCATCCTTTTTATTAATTTGATTGCGCGGTTTAAACAAGCGCGAACTCAACGGTTAATATCTTATAGCTAAAAGTTGTGGGCTTTTGAATTGTAACATTATTAATAGTTTTGCGTATATCTTTATGAAAATATAATGGGCTTTTTAAAAGCCATTATCATATTAATAACGTAATTACAAATAAGTTAGATATTTTCGCAAGTCATTCATTGAAATGATTTGAGTATTATAAAATTTTGCCCCAAGACCCCTGATAAATGGCCTATCCGAAACTCGCGGTAAACCGCTGCCGTATTAAACTTTGCCCAAAGTATATACTGTTTTTACTGCTGCTGTTACCATTTATTGCTGCTGCCCAAATTTCAGATACCCGTTTCAGGCATATCAGTAGCGAACAAGGCCTTTCGAACACTACCATCAATTGCATTTTTCAGGATAGCCGGGGCTTTATGTGGTTTGGTACACGCGATGGTTTAAACCGTTACGACGGCTCCAAAGTGGTGATCTACCGTAATAACCCTGCCGATAAAACCAGCATCAGCGATAATTTTATCAACTGTATTTATGAGGACGGCAACCATAAACTTTGGATAGGAACCAATTACAACCTCAATAAATTTGACCCGGTAACAGGTACATTTTTGCGTTGCGCTTTTACCAGTACGGCTATCAGTACCCTGCAAGGGCATGACGACCATAGCGTATGGGTTGGTACGCAAGGTAAGGGCATCAGTTTGTTGGATGTGAATACCTGCCGCGCCCAAAATTTCGCGCATGGTAATTATCCCGGTTTAGTGTGCGATACCATAAACACCCTTTATCAGGATGCCGGCAAAACACTTTGGGTCGGCACACCGCATGGTTTAAGTACATTTAATGCAGATACTAAAGACTTTAACCCGGTAACCGTTCCGCAGGTTATTGAAAGCCCGATAACATCTATAGCTGATGATGGTAAAAACAATCTTTGGATTGGCATAAGCGGGAGCGGGGTAGGCAGGTTAAATATAAAAACCAAACAATTTAAGCTTTTTGCCCATAATGATTTGGATGCTGGTAGCCTTTCAGGCAATTTGGTTTTGCAGGTAATGTGCGATAAAAAGGGCGGCGTTTGGGTAGGCACCTTTAACCAGGGCATGAACTGGTTTGATGCCAAAACCGAAACCTTTGTAAAATATTTCCCTCGCCCGGAAAATGCCGGAAGCCTCTCGAACACTACGGTTTCGGCTATTTATGAGGATGTGCAGCATAACCTTTGGATAGGCACCCACCGCGGGGGCATTAATCAATATGCCGCCGGAACAGATAAGTTTAAACTATACCGTCAGGGTATCAATCAAAGCAGTTTAAGTTATAACGATGTAAAAGCTTTTTTTGAAGATAAACAAGGTAACATTTGGATAGGCACCGATGGGGGAGGATTAAATAAATTCGACCGTAAAACAGGATTGTTCCGCCAGTATAAACATGATCCACACAACCCATCAAGTATTTCATCAGATGCAATACAGGATATTGCCGAAGATGCGCAAGGCAACTTATGGGTAGGCACCTGGGGCGGTGGCCTTAACCTAATGAATGTTGCCGCAGGCACTTTTACCCGCTTCAACGCCAAACCCGGAGTTGAGGGCGCGTTAAGTTCTGATTTTATGCAGCGCATGCTGCTGGATAGCAAAGGCAACTTTTGGATAACCACCTACTATGGAGGCTTAAACCTGCTCGACCCTAAAACACGCCGTTTTACAAGGGTATTAAAAGGAGGGGATGGTAAAACTGCGTTCGAAGGTAAAAATGTTGTATCGGCCGGGGAAGATAAGGATGGCAATATTTGGTTTGGTACGGATGATGGTGGCCTGAACTGTTATAACCTCACCTCCCGTCGCTTTACCCATTATTTCGATCATCTGAAAAAGAGCACCGATTCGCGGGTGATATTTGCTGATAGTAAAGGCAATGTTTGGGTAGGCATGGCTGGCTTATATGTTTTGGATAAAGCTAAAAACTCCTTTAAGCTTTACACACCGCGCGGCAATCTGAGTTCGGATTTTATTAAAGGTATTACCGAAGATGAGCAGCATAACCTTTGGATCTCAACTTCAAGCGGTATCAATCGCCTTAACCCCCAAACCGGCGAGAACAAGCAGTTTAGCACTTACGATGGTTTACAAAATACCGAGTTTGAGGCCAACGCCTATTTAAAAACCCGCGATGGCGAGATGTTTTTTGGCGGGATAAAAGGCTTCAATAGTTTTTACCCAAAAAACATTAAGCCCAACACGGTTATCCCCCCTGTTTACATTACAGATTTTCAATTGTTCAATAAGCCGGTAGTAACCGGCGCGGCCGATTCATTGTTGAAAAAGAAGATCGGTTTTACCGAAAAGATCACACTTAACTACAACCAATCTACCATCGGATTTAATTTCATAGCCCTTAACTACATCGTAAGCCGCAATAACCAGTATAAATATAAGCTGGAGGGCTTTGACAAGCAATGGGTAGATGCCAGCACCGACAGACATGCGGCTTATACCAATCTTGATCCGGGTACTTATACATTCAGGGTAAAAGCATCTAATAATGATGGTGTGTGGAATGAAAAAGGCGCGTCGATAACCATCGTGATTATCCCGCCGTTTTGGGTTACCTGGTGGTTTAGGTTGCTGGTTGTTGTTTTAATAATATTAGCGGCTTACAGTTTTTACAGCTATCGCATTAATGCCATTAAACGGCAAAAAGAAGAGTTGGAGCGTATTGTACAGCAACGTACCCGCGAGGTAGTTCAAAAATCTGAACAATTACAAGAGGCCAACGAAGAACTCCAGACACAAGCTGAAGAATTGCAAGCCCAGGCCGAAGAACTACATGTGCAGCAGGAAGAGTTGCAGGTTCAATCTGAATATCTACAATCCTTAAATTCTGAATTAACTATACAGAAAGACCAAGAGCAGCAAGCCCGCGAAGAGGCCGAAAAAGCCAACCAAGCCAAAAGTATATTCCTTGCTACCATGAGCCACGAGATCCGCACGCCGATGAACGGCGTAATAGGTATGGCTTCCTTATTGGGCGAAACCAAATTGGATTTTGAGCAGCGCGAATACACTGATACCATCATCAACTGCGGCGAAAGCTTACTGAGTGTGATCAATGATATCCTCGATTTCTCGAAGATCGAATCGGGCAAAATGGATCTGGAACACGAGGATTTTGATCTGCGCCACACCGTGGAGGAAGTGATGGATCTGTTTGCCCAACGGGCCGCCCAGCAAAAGATAGATCTGATCTATCACATTGATGAAAATGTGCCTATCCATATCGTGGGAGACAGCCTTCGGATAAAACAGGTGCTCATTAACCTCATCAGCAATGCTATTAAATTTACCACCAAAGGCGAGATCTTTGTAAAAATTTTCCTGAAAGAACAGATTGCCGAAAGTATCGAAATTGGCTTCGGTGTGAAAGATACCGGTATTGGCATCCCCCAGGAAAAGATCGAAAAGTTATTCAAGGCATTTTCGCAGGTTGATTCATCTACCACCCGTAAATACGGCGGCACCGGTTTAGGACTTGCCATTTGCCAGCGCCTGGTACAGTTGATGGGTGGAGAGATCTCGGCAGTGAGCCGTTACGGCGAAGGATCGGTATTCAGCTTCTCGATCAAAACCGTTGAAAGTAAAAATCCGGTACGTACGCCTTTACTTTACGATCTGGCTACTTTTAAAGGGATGCGGGTACTGATAGTTGATGATAACGACACCAACCTGTTCATTCTCCGCACCCAGCTGGAGCATTGGAAATTGAAACCGGTAACCGCCTCATCTGCTTTTGAAGCCCTGGAGATACTGGCAAAGGATGAAAGTTTTCAACTGCTCATCACCGATATGGAAATGCCCGGTATGGATGGCGTAGGTTTAGCCAACGAGGTGAAAGCCAGGTACAGCAAATTACCTATCGTGATGCTCAGCTCTATAGGCGATGAAACCCGGAGCAAATACCCTGGTCTGTTCTCATCAATATTGGTGAAACCTGTTAAGCAGCACCATTTGTGCATGAGCATTCATAAAGCTTTGAACCAGGAAGAAGCCGCTGTTCCGGAAACTATTTCTAAAAACGTGTTGCCTGCCGATTTTGCCAAAAATCACCCACACAGGATTTTGGTGGCCGAGGATAATACCATTAATCAAAAACTGATTGAACGCGCCCTCGCCAAATTAGGCTACAAGCCTGATATGGCCCTCAACGGCAGAATAGCACTGGAAATGCTTGCCCAAAAGCATTACGATATTATATTGATGGATATCCAGATGCCGGAAATGGACGGCCTGGAAACTACCGAACAGATCCGCATTCAAGGTGGCCGACAACCATACATTGTAGCCATGACCGCTAACGCCATGCAGGAAGATCGCGATGTATGTATCAAAGCCGGCATGGACGATTACCTGTCAAAACCAATGCGTTTGGAGGAGTTGGTTGAGGTATTGGAAAAGGTGCAGGTTTTGGGTTGATTGTTCATAAATGGTTTAAGAAATAGGCATGCAAAGGCGCTAAGCCGCAAAGTATTTTAATACAAGGTTTGAGAATTTAAGTTCGCAAGGGTGGCTAAGCCGCAAAGATTTTTTGTGGATGGATTGAGAATTTAAGAGCGCAAAGGGAGCAAAGTCGCAAAGGTATTTTTGCCTGTGGCCAACCGCATATGGTAGTTATTTCAATCACATTAAATATATTTTATCGATAGCATGACACATAGAATTGATTTTTTTTGTGGAGAAGAAGATGAACCTTTGTTTTTAACATTAGAGCCTGAAGGTATGTTATTCCAAGTGCGTGATGGAGTGGAAATCACTTTTGTAGCATCATCAGACGACCCTGAATTTAAATGGGCATTTAGATATGTTAAAGCCTATGATTCAATGCTTATATACCCAACGTCTTCGCAATACGTTCCTGTTGAGGTTTATGAAAACAGTGTATTAGTGTATGAAACTTAATGATGGTTTAATAAAATTCTCATCTCTCTACCTCAATGAGGTGGCTGGGATATTCGTCAGGCTTCAGGTCTTATCCCCCCAACTTTGATACCAGCCTAAATTTTCGCATGTTTACGTTTCAATTACAAATTTACTGAACACTGTTCAGTAAATTTGCTGCTGTTAAAAATTGCTATGGGAGTATCTGAAAGAAAAGAGCGCGAAAAGATAGAGATGAAGGAGCTGATCAAGGCTGCCGCGTTGAAGCTTTTTTTGGAGGATGGCGTAGCCAAAACTTCCATCCGTAATATTGCCGATGAAATTGAATATAGTCCGGGTACTATCTACCTATACTATAAGGATAAGGATGAGTTACTGTACGAGGTGCAAAGCAATGCGTTTGGTAAATTGCTGGAGGTTTTCAGGGAGAATGCCACCCACAATGATCCGGTTGAACGCTTACTGGAGATCAGCAGGACTTACATCACCTTCGGCCTTAATAATCCGGAATTGTACGATTTAATGTTTATCATCCGTGCACCTACAAATGTTGATGAAGAGATCCATAAAGCTAACGGTGGTAACTGCCTTGATTTTTTAACCGATTGCCTTGCCGCGTGTGCTGAGGACGGTCGCTTAGTTGTGCCGAACGTTCAGGTAGCTACTTTGCAGGTTTGGGCTACCGCGCATGGCCTGGTATCGCTCAACTTACGCTGCCGCTTAAAAGTGATGGATGCTTCAGAAGAAGAAATCCCCAATATATTGATGGCTACCATGGAAAGTTATATCCGCTCTGTAACAAAATAATTTTTTTTTGGACTAATAATAAACATCGTTCATTTTTTAAACATTTATTAAAATTTAAATAGATCTCATTCGTCTACAAGATTAATGAGTCATCTAAAGAAAAAAGAATAAAAATTTTTACCTCAACACTAAACATTGTTCATTATGTATACAACATTTATCAGGCTCTCACTTTTACTGGTGATAATTACCAGTATGGGCAGAGCGAGAGCTTATGCCCAAACGGGGCGGCTGGACGGTTATATTGCCGATGCCTTTGCTCAAAACCAGGGATTAAAAGAGCAACAATTTAACCTGGATAAAGCCCTTTACGATTTAAAAGAGGCGCAGGCCATGTATCTGCCAACAGTAAGTGTATTAGGCAGCTACACCAAATCATCCGGAGGGCGTACCATCGATGTGCCGGTAGGCGATCTCATCAACCCGGTTTATACAGCGCTTAACCAGCTCACCAACTCCAATAAATATCCCATGCTGCAAAACCAATCGTTTTTGCTTAACCCGGATAATTTTTATGATGCCAAAGTGCGCACCAGTCTGCCGCTCATCAACGCCGAGATCAGGTATAATAAGCTTATCAAACAGCAACTCATCAACAGCCAGCAAGCCGCGGTGAACGTTTATAAACGGGCATTGGTAAAAGATATTAAAACGGCTTACTACCGTTATTACCAGGCACAGCAGGGTGTGGCTACCTATAACAGCGCCATGTTGCTCATTAAAGAGAACATCCGTGAAAACGAGAGCCTGCTCCGCAATGGTGTGCGCAACGGAACTGCTTTACTCCGCGCCCAAACCGAGCAGCAAAAAACAAATGCTTCATTGATACAGGCGCAGCATGCTGTACAAAACGCAAGCTCCTATTTTAACTTTTTACTTAACCGCCCGCTTACCGATTCGATCATTGTTGATCAGGATGCTGTTACCGCCGTGCAGGCTATGGCCGATACTTTGGCAGGCACCGCTAAACGCGAAGAGCTGAACCAGTTGCGCACCTTACAACAGGTTTACACGCTTGACTATAAATTGCAAAAATCAGGTATTATACCTAAGGTGAATACGTTTATCGATCTCGGTTCGCAGGGCTATGATTTTAATGTGAATAATAAAACCCGCTACTACATGTGGGGCGTTAACCTGCAATGGGACATATTTACCGGCGGACAGCGTAAGGCGCGGGCGGCACAATCGCAGGCAAAAATCCAGGCCGCAACCGCCCAGCTTGATCAAACTGCGCAGCAGCTGAATCTCCAGTTAGATCAGGCTTATAACAACTATCAATCGGCCAAAGCCGCTTACCAAAGTTCAGTTTCGCAATTAACATTCGCGGGCAAATACTATAATGATCAACTCAAAGCATACAGGGCCGGGCAGCTCCTGTACCTGGAACTGGTTGATGCCCAAAACCAGCTCACCAATTCCCGACTGCAAATTGCCGACACCCAGGCAGGCCTCCAGGTAGCCCTTGCCGAACTGGAACGCGACCAGGCCACATATCCTATTAACAACCTCAACACCAAATAAAACTCACACAATGAAAACATTAAAATACACCGGCTTACTATTATGTCTGCCATTAATATATGGTTGCAGCTCGAAACCCAAAGCGGTTACATCCAATGCTAATACCGATACCATTCCCGTACAGGTAATGCCTCTGCAGCAGCAAAGCGGCAATACATCCATCACGGTATCGGGCCAGTTTACTACCGATGATGAGGTGATGCTATCTTTTAAGACAGGTGGCATCATCAACACCGTAAATGTTAAAGAGGGTGATGCCGTTAAAAAAGGCCAGCTATTGGCTACCCTTAACCCCACAGATATCAACGCTCAATTACAACAAGCCCAATTAGCCAATGAAAAGGCCGAGCGGGATTACCAGCGTACCCAAAACCTGTATAAAGACAGTGTGGCTACTTTAGAGCAGTTACAGAACAGCAAAACCGCCATGCAACAGGCCAAACAGCAGTTAAATATGGCGGCGTTTAACCAACAATACTCGCAGATCCGTGCGCCAAAAGATGGTTATATATTGAAAAAACTGGCCAATGCCGGTCAGCAGGTTACCGCTGGTACGGCTGTGCTGCAAACCAATGGCGCAGGTGCTGGCGAGTGGAAGTTGAGGGTAGGCATCAGCGATCATGAATGGGCTGCATTGCAACTGAATGATAAAGCCGAAATCGAAACCACCTCATTGCCCGGCCAAACATTGCAAGGTTTGGTAACCCGCCGATCTGAAGGTGTAGATGCCGCTACGGGTACTTTCAGTGCCGATATTACCCTTACGGGCGCTAAGCCAAAAGCCATTGCATCGGGCATGTTTGGTAAGGCAACCATCAGCATACAGCATGGTAAAACTACCAGCAGCCAAACCTGGCAAATTCCATACGAAGCCCTTTTAGATGGAGATGGTGCCAACGGCTATGTATTTGTAACTGACGATAACAAAACAGCCCGCAAGGTAAAAGTAACTGTTGCCGCTATCGATAAAAATACTGTGACCATTACCGATGGCCTGGCCGATGCTAAGTCGCTCATTATTTCGGGTTCGGCTTATTTAACTGATAGCAGCGCCATTATTGTTCAATCTCCTAAAACAGCATCCAAATGAAAATTTCAGAGTATGCTGTAAAAAACAGTCAGTTTACGCTGGTCATCTTTTTGATGATCATTGTGTTGGGGATCACCACTATATTGAATATGCCCCGGTCCGAGGATCCGGAGATGCATGCGCCTGCATATCTCATTATTGTAAATTATCCTGGTACCAGCCCGAGGGATATTGAGGATAGGGTGGTAACGCCTTTGGAAAAAGTGATTTCGGGTTTGGATGATATTAAACGCGTGCGTACCAGTGTAGCCAATGGCGTGGCAGTGATCAGGGTGGAGTATAAATACAGCTCCAACATCGATTCCAAATACCAGGAAATAGTGCGCGAGGTAAATAATAAGCGCGCCGAATTGCCCGCCGAGATCACCAATATAGATATCCAAAAGCAACAACCCTCGGATGTGAATGTGTTGCAGGCGGCGTTGGTATCAGAAAATGCCCCGCGTAGTAAGCTGCAATACTATGCCGAAAAATTGCAGGACGAGTTGGAAAAAGTTTCGGCCCTGAAACAGGTAACTATTTTTGGCTTACCCGG
This sequence comes from Mucilaginibacter sp. CAU 1740, assembly GCF_039839285.1. Lineage (NCBI taxonomy): Bacteria > Pseudomonadati > Bacteroidota > Sphingobacteriia > Sphingobacteriales > Sphingobacteriaceae > Mucilaginibacter > Mucilaginibacter sp. CAU 1740. The sequence goes on from NZ_JBDOQS010000001.1 coordinate 567,676, forward strand.
TCAGCAGGTGAGGATTGAGCTGAACCTCGAAAAAATGTCGCAAATGCATTTACCGGTTAGTTCTGTGGTGAACAGCTTGCATAGCGAGATGGCCAGCATTCCCGGCGGTAGCGTTGATGCATCCAAACTGACTTTCAATATTAAAACTAACGATTACCGTACGCTTGATGCCGTGAACAATACTATTGTTTATGCTGTGGGGGGCAAAAACATCGCCCTGAAAGATATAGCGCATGTTTATTATGGTTATGGCGAGGAAAAGCACATTGCCCGCCTCAACGGTCACCGATGCGTATTTGTGGTAGCCGCCCAAAAAGAAGGCGAAAACATTAACCGGACACAAACACAGTATGTTAAAGTACTTGCCGATTTTAAAAAGGTACTGCCAGCCAATATCGATCTGGTACAAAACTTTGACCAGGCCGATAACGTGAACCGCAGGCTAACCGGCTTGAGTCATGATTTTATTATCGCTATTTTATTGGTAGCCATTACGCTGTTGCCATTAGGTATCCGCCCGGCGGTTATTGTAATGATTTCTATCCCGCTTTCGCTGGCTATTGGTATTGTACTGTTGCAATTGTTCGGCTTCAATCTTAATCAGCTAAGTATTGTGGGATTGGTGGTGGCTTTAGGTTTACTGGTGGATGATAGCATTGTGGTGGTAGAAAATATAGAGCGATGGATGCTTGAAGGGCACAGCCGTATGGAAGCTACGCTGAAAGCCACAGGACAGATAGGTATGGCTGTAGTGGGCTGTACCGTGATCCTGATCATCGCTTTTATGCCACTTGTATTTTTACCTGAAGGTTCAGGCGATTTTATTCGGTGTTTACCCCTTGCTGTAATATTCTGCGTGCTGGCATCCATGGCGGTATCGTTAACTATTATCCCCTTTTTATCAAGCCGTTTATTGAAAAATCATACCGGTAACCCCGAAGGCAATTTCCTGATGCGCGGATTGAAAAGGATGATCCACGGTAGCTATGCCCGTTTGCTGGATAAGGCTTTGCAACGCCCATTCATCACCATTGGTGTTGCTTTGGTGATATTTGTGGCATCGCTGCAATTGTTTGGGGCGATAGGTTTCAGCTTGTTCCCATCGTCAGAGAAACCGCAATTCCTGATCAATATCACTACGCCAAATCAATCTAACCTGCCTTATACCGATTCGATAACCCGGGCCATTGAAAAAGAACTGAAAAAGGAACCGATCATTAAATACTACGCCAGCAATGTTGGCCATGGTAACCCGCGCATTTACTATAACGTAATTGCCGAAAATAACCGCAGCGATTTCGCGCAGCTATTTATCCAGTTGGATGAAGATACCCGCCCCGATGCCAAGCTGGCCCTGATCCAAAAGTTACAGAACCGTTGGGCGCATTATCCCGGCGCTAAGGTAGAAGTTAAAAACTTTGAGCAAGGCCCGCCGGTGGTGGCCCCGGTAGAGGTGCGCCTGTTTGGCGAAAACCTGGATACCTTGCGTGCGCTATCGCTCAAAGTAGAAAAAATGCTGCACCAAACTCCGGGAACCATGTATGTTAATAACCCTGTTAGTTTGTTGAAAAGCGATATCCGCGTAGCTGTAAATAAAGATAAAGCCCAGCAATTGGGTGTTACATCGCTGGCTGTTGATCAGATTGCGCGTCTTGCCGTAACCGGACTTGACATGGGCACTTACTATAACAACGATAACAAATATGGCTACGCAGTTTTGCTAACGCGAATGAAAGACGGTCGCCCTAACCTGGATGCTTTCCGCAACCTGTACGTAAACAATGCGCAGGGCAATGCGCTGCCGCTAAACCAGGTGGCCGATCTGAAACTGGAAGCATCACCGGCTATCATCAATCACCAGGAAAAGAAACGCGTGGTATCGGTACAGGCTAACGTGCAAAAAAACTTTTTGGTAAGCCGTGTGCTTGATGATGTGCAGCAAAAAATGGATAAGATGAAACTGCCGGTGGGTTATAGCTATGAGATGGGTGGCGAAGTGGAGTCGCGCAATAACTCATTCGGCGGGTTCTTGAGTATCATTTTGGTAACGGTGTTCATGTTCATTGCTGTTCTGGTGTTGCTGTTTAAAACGTTCAAAAGCATGCTCATTATCCTGTCGGTTATTCCGCTTGGTGTGGTTGGCGCAGCGGTGGCGCTTTGGGTAACGGGTAATTCACTATCGTTTGTAGCTATTATCGGTTTGATAGCGTTAGCCGGTATCGAAGTAAAGAATACTATACTGTTAGTTGATTTTACCAACCAACTAAGGCGACAAGGCAAAGGTCTTCAGGAAGCAATTCGTGAGGCTGGCGAGGTACGCTTTTTGCCGATAGTGCTTACTTCTTTAACAGCTATCGGTGGTTTGATCCCGATCGCTATATCAACCAACCCGTTGATCTCACCGCTGGCTATCGTATTGATAGGCGGTTTGATCAGTTCAACCTTGTTATCAAGGATAGTAACGCCGATAATTTATGAGTTGATACCTCCGGCTATTGAGGTAGAGGAGTAGGTGAAATTTTATTGGTAGTAATCTTTAAACAAGCGTCAAATCGAACAAATTGCGTATTCCTCGGCGCGGTTTGTTCGATTTGATGTTTTATGTGATCTTACTTAACCGTCTGCGTTCCCAGCTTGGCGTACTCCACATCATTAGGTTTCCAAAGCTCTATCTTATTTCCCTCCGGATCCATCAGGTGTACAAAGCTGCCGTAGCTAACTTTCTCTACCGAATCGGTTGGTGTAATACTTGCAGCTTTCAGCTTAGCCAAAAGCGCGCTCAACTGCACAACCCGGTAATTGATCATAAATTGCTTTTCGGATGGTTGGAAGTATTTGGTGGTTTCTTTAAACGGCCCCCAAAGTGTGAACCCTTTTTTGGTACTATCCATTCCCTGGTGCCATTCAAAATTAGCACCATAATCGCCCATCGGGATGCCCAGGTTTTTACTATACCAGGCTTTCAACGCGGCTGGATCTTTAGCCTTAAAAAAAATACCGCCCAGGCTTGTAACCCGCGGACCGGTATTTGTAGTGCCGGTTAAGCGGCTAAAACCATAGCCTAATCCAAAACTGATAAGTAGTAATATAATTAAGGAAAATCTTTTCATAACCGAATATCTATAGTTAAAGATACTCAATTCATTATTTAACTTTATATATGCAAATCATTCCCTTGTTTAAAGTAAGCGATATGCGCGCCGCCATCAGGTACTACACCGAAGTTTTGGATTTTGTGATGACCTGGCCTGATGACACAGCCGATTCGCCGGTTGTTGATCTGGGGCATGAGCAAACCGAATTACAGATCACCACATACGAAAACGAGCGTTTGTTTGGTTCGGTGGTGTATGTGTACACCACCAATGTCGACGCGCTTTTTACCAAATACAAAAGCCGGGGACTGGATACATCGGGTAAATCTAATTCGCCGGTACATCAGGGGCCGGTTGATCAAACCTGGGGAAGAAGGGAGTTTTATGTTACCGATGCCGATGGTAATACCTTGCGTTTTTGTCAGAATATAGACTAAAAAACCAGTATCATACTATTGCCTATAAATACATTCTGCATTTTTGTCAATTAATACCCTTAATTTTATCATTTTTTTGCGATAATGGCATTTGTCTTAAAATCTCGTAAAAAACCACCTGCTTTATTAAGTATTTAAATACAAATAGGATATTTTTATAAACATAAAACCTCATTTATGTCGATAAAGGTAGCTATCCGTCACTTTACAAGTTACAAATACGATAAACACATCTCGCTTTCGCCACAGGTTATCCGTTTACGCCCCGCCGCGCATTCGCGTACCATGATCAAAGGCTACTCGCTAAAAATTCTGCCTGAAAAACATTTTATCAACTGGCAGCAGGATCCTTTTGGTAATTACCTGGCCCGCATCGTTTTTCCCGAAAAGGTAAATGAATTTAGTGTTGATGTGGAAGTGATAGCAGATATGGTGGTGATCAACCCCTTCGATTTTTTTGTTGAGGAGTATGCCGTTCACTATCCTTTTGAGTATGATGATACTTTAACCAAAAACCTTGCGCCATACCTGGAGGTTACCGAACGCGGTCCGCTATTGATGGATTTGACGGAAAAGGCCAGCGAGTTGCTTAAAAAGAACGCGATAACACAGGATTTTTTGGTTACCCTTAACCGGTTGCTCTATAACGAGATCTCCTACAATATCCGCATGGAACCGGGCATCCAATCCTGCGAAGAAACATTAGAGCTTAAATCCGGTTCGTGCCGAGATACAGCCTGGTTGCTTGTGCAGCTATTGAGGCATTTTGGTTTGGCCGCCCGTTTTGCTTCGGGCTATCTGGTACAGTTAAAACCCGATATCAAATCGCTGGAAGGCCCGTCAGGGCCTGAACAGGATTTTACCGACCTGCATGCCTGGACGGAGGTTTATCTGCCTGGTGCCGGCTGGGTGGGCCTCGACCCGACATCCGGTTTATTTGCAGGCGAGGGGCATATCCCGCTGGCCTGTACTCCAGATCCACAAAGTGCCGCCCCAATTAGCGGTTTCTCCGAACCTGCCGAAACTGAGTTTCATTTTGAAAACACCATTACCCGTATTGAAGAAAAACCACGGGTAACCAAACCATTCTCGGACGAGCAATGGGATGATATCATGGCTCTGGGCGATCAAGTTGATGCCGAATTTGAAGCCAACAACGTGCGCCTAACCATGGGCGGCGAGCCTACTTTTGTATCCATAGATAATTACGAAGCACCCGAATGGAACTCGGCTGCCGATGGCGAACACAAACGCCGCCTATCTAATATCCTGTTCCACAAACTTAAAAATGAGTATGGCAGCGGTGCGCTGATGCAATACGGGCAAGGCAAATGGTACCCCGGCGAGCCGCTACCCCGCTGGAAACTGGCCTGCTACTGGCGTAAGGATAATGTGCCGTTGTGGAATAATGATACCCTGATGGCCGATCTGAGTAAAGATTACGGTCTCGGCCCTAAGGATGCTAAGAACTTTATGCGCAGCCTTGCGCAGGAACTGCATCTCGACGGTAAGAATATAACGCCTACTTACGAGGACCCTTTTTATTTTTTGTGGGAAGAAAGCAAAACACCCATCAATGTCGATCCGCTAAAGGTTGACCTGAAATCGCCGCTCGAAAGGCAAAAACTGGCCGAGTTGCTTAATACCGGCCTTAACGAACCTGTGGGTTATGTGGTGCCCATAAAATGGGATCTTGGCCAAAACAACTGGCAAAGCTGCAAATGGTCGTTTAGGCGTAATAACCTGTTTTTGGTGCCGGGCAATTCGCCGGTAGGTTTGCGTTTACCGTTAGATTCGATCCAGTATGTTGATCCGGCCCAACTGGAGGAATTACCAGAGAGGAGTTTGTTTGCTGATGTAGATGACCTGCCTGGCACCGACAACCTGATCCCGGAAACCGGCAGGAGGTTTAACAATAGCGATATCATATTTAAAACCGCTTTGGTGGTTGAGGTAAGGCAGGGCAAACTGTTTATCTTTTTCCCGCCAACAAGCTACTTTGAACATTACCTGTACCTGGTTAACGCGGTTGAACGCACTGCCGAAAAATTGAAAGTGCCGGTATTGATAGAGGGCTACGATCCACCTACGGATAATCGGATCACTAAAATGATGATCACGCCCGATCCGGGGGTTATTGAAGTGAACATACATCCTGCAAAAAGCTGGCGCGAACTGGCTACCAATTACGATATCCTGTATAAAAAAGCAGCCGAATCGCGCCTGGCTACCGAGAAATTCAATATCGATGGTAGGCATACCGGTACGGGCGGCGGCAACCACGTAACCCTTGGCGGCGAAACTCCGGCTGATAGTCCGCTATTGCGCAGACCGGATATATTAAGGAGTTTTATTACCTTTTGGCAGCACCACCCTTGCTTATCGTACCTGTTCTCTACCCAATTTATAGGCCCAACCAGCCAGGCCCCACGTGTTGATGAGGGTCGGATGGAAACACTTTATGAGCTGGAGATAGCCTTTCAGCAAATCCCCGATCTGAAAGAGAACGAAGTGCCGTTTTGGTTGGTGGATAGGATCTTCCGCCATTTTTTAACGGATATTACCGGCAATACCCACCGCTCGGAGTTTTGTATCGATAAGCTTTACTCGCCCGATTCATCGAGCGGCCGCTTGGGTATACTCGAGTTCAGGGGTTTTGATATGCCGCCGCACTACCGCATGAGCATGGTGCAGTTCCTGCTTATCCGCACGTTGTTGGCCTGGTTCTGGAAAACGCCATATAACCATAAACTGGTGCGTTGGGGTACCGAACTGCATGATCGTTTCCTGCTGCCGCATTATTGCTATAAAGACATGACCGAGGTTGTGAACAGCCTTCGCGATGCCGGTTATGGTTTTGATATTTCGTGGTTCGAGCCGTTTTTCAGTTTCCGCTTCCCTTTCCTGGGCGAGTTGCAGGTTGATGATATCAACATAGAAATTAAAATGGCGATCGAACCATGGCATGTACTGGGCGAAGAAATGTCGAGTACCGGAACCTCCCGCTTTGTTGATTCGTCGCTGGAGCGCATCCAGGTCAAGATTTCCGGTCTCACCGATTCCCGTTATACATTTTTATGCAACGGCCTCAAAATTCCGCTTAAAAGCACGGGCGTACAAGGCGAATATATTGCAGGTGTGCGCTACAGGGCATGGCAGCCGCCGTCGGCATTGCACCCGACCATCGGGGTAGATACCCCATTGGTATTTGACCTATACGACAACTGGACACAGAAATCAGTCGCTGCTTGCCAGTATCACGTATCACATCCCGGCGGGCGCAGTTATGATACCTTCCCGGTAAACAGTTACGAGGCCGAAGCAAGGGTAATTTCGCGCTTTTTTGATTTCGGGCATTCGGTTAACCTGGTTGAGCCGGCCGCGAGTCAGCAAACTGCCGGTGGCAGGTTCGTTACCAAAATGAATATCCTGCCGCAGTACACCATTACGCAACAAGTGGTAAACCCCGAGTATCCGTATACGATGGATTTGAGGCGATATAAAAATGCTACGAATTTATAGCATGATAATTTGTCTGAACTCGAATTTATAGAATTAAGGAATTGGCAGAAGGCAAAGCAAATTCAAAAAATTCACCAAATTCGTTTAATTCGAGTTCAGACAAATTTTATATCCAAAAAATAAGAGATTTGGAACATGATTGAAACGTACCTGCAGCAAACCGGTAACGCGGCCAGCCCTTTTTTTGATGAGCTTGCTGCTCCCAACGGCGAGGTGCGCGAGCATTGGAAAAAGCTTGCGCATGCTTATGATGAGCTGGGCTTCGAAAAAATGGAGCAGCGCAGCAGGGAAATTAGCCAGGAATTACGGGATAACGGTGTTACCTACAATGTTTACAGCGATCCGGACGGCATTAACCGCCCCTGGAAGTTGGATCCGGTGCCAATGGTTTTCAGTCAGCAGGAATGGGAAACCATCGAGCGTGGATTGACCCAGCGCGCCGAGCTACTGAATTTGATTTTAACAGATATTTACGGCGACCGCAGACTGATCAAAGAAGGTTTTATTCCTTTCGATCTAGTGTTTACGCACAAAGGTTTTTTGCGCCAGGCTGATAAAATAAAAATCCCCGGCAAGTTTCAGCTTATCCAATATTCAGCCGATCTGGTCCGCGGGCCATTAGGCAAAATCTGGGTACTACACGATCGTACCGATGCCCCGTCTGGTGCAGGTTATACTTTAGAGAACCGCGCCGCCATGACGAGGGTTTTCCCGGATCTGATCCGTGAGAACCAGGTGCGCAAGATCTCGTCCTATTATCAAACATTAAAAAACACCCTCACCAAACTCGCCCTTCAAAACAAGGAAAACCCTCGGGTGGTGTTATTATCGCCGGGTACGGCTAACGAAACCTATTTTGAGCATGCCTACCTCGCTTCTTCATTGGGTATCACTCTTGTATTTGGGCAAGACCTTACCGTAAGCGACGGCTATGTATGGCTTAAAACCCTGCGTGGTTTGGAAAAGGTTGATGTGATTGTAAGGCGTGTTGACGATATTTTTTGCGACCCGCTGGAGTTTTTCGGCAAATCGCAGCTGGGCGTTGTTGGGTTGATGGAAGCCGTAAGACAAAAAAAGGTAACGGTTATCAACCCGCTGGGTTGCCGCATATTGGAAAATCCCGGCTTGATGGCCTTTTTGCCGCGTTTATGTCGTCACCTGCTAAACGAAGAACTGATATTGCCATCTGTGGCTACCTGGTGGTGCGGGCACGAGAAAGAAAAGAAATACGTGTTTGATAACCTGCCTTTTTTAATTGTTCGTTCAACTTATCGCAGTTATGAGAACCGGCCATACATAGGCAGCGAGTTAAGCAAAAAACAGATAGAAGATCTTAAAAAAGAGATCAATACTCACCCGTATTTATATGTGGCACAGGAAGTGGTAAACCTAAGTACCACGCCATCGCTCATTGATAATAACCTGGAGGCCAGCAACGCCATTTTCAGGAGTTACATTGTGGCCGATACTGAAAAACAGGTTTATCATGTGATGCAGGGTGGCCTGTCGCGAAGCTTTCCGGCTAAGGATGGGTTGGTAACTTCCAATCAATCGGGCGGTATTAGCAAAGATACGTGGGTACTGGGGCCTTTGCCACAAAACCCGCCGCAGCAACCGGCAAATCAGCAACCGCTAAGGCAGGTTAAAAATATTTTGCCAAGCCGCACAGGCGAGAGCCTTTTCTGGCTTGGACGCTATTTAGATAGGGCAGTAAGTAATGTGCGGATGATGCGCATCGTACTAAAAATTTATAACGAGCGCGACGACGAGATCCACCCCGAAACCGATCAAACACTGGTGATTTTATTAAAAAGCCTGAGCGCCCTAACCGGAACTCTCCCCGGTTTTGCTGCCGAAGACCAGGTTAAACTAACCCAACCCGAAAAAGAATTATTGTCGCTTGCTGTAGAAACCAGCAGGCCGGGAACGCTTGCTCAATCGCTGCAATCGTTTTTAACCAACGGCTACGCCGTACGCGACAGGCTCAGTCTCGATACCTGGCGGATCCTGGACAGCATCTCTGAAGAGCTGGATTTGATGAAGGAGAATGGTGATAACCTGCACAAGATCTATCATAACCTCGATCAGTTTATTATTAAGCTCATGGCTTTCATCGGCCTCAATAATGATAACATGACGCGGGCTTCGAGTTGGCGTTTACTCAATACAGGTCGCTTTTTAGAGCAGGCCATGAATACCTGCACCATTTTACAGGCAGCTTTGGCAATCGATGTTAAACCTGATGTTGAAAAGCAGTTGATGGAGCTGGTGCTGATGAGCCACGAAAGTTTGGTTACTTACCGCTACCTGTACCGATCTACACTGCAAATGCAGGGTGTACTTAATTTGCTGTTGGTTAACGAGGATAACCCTAAGTCGGTGGCGTTTTTGATCTCAAAAATAGACGAACATTTAAAGCAACTGCCGGATGATAATAGTGAAGGGGGGTTAAGTCCGGCACGGAAAAAACTATTGGAGGCCTTAACCATGATCAGGCTTTGCGACGTGAATAAACTGGTAACACCAGATGATGATGACGAATTGAGCAAAAAGAAGCTGCACGATTTTCTGCACCATTTAATTACCACGCTGGGCCAGGCATCGGGCGCTATTTACGAAAGTTATTTTAGCCCTACCCAAAGCCAGTACAGTTTTGTAAAAAGCAATAACCCGCTACCCGAATTATAATGAAATACCAGGTTACCCACATTACCCGCTACGAGTACCAGCAACGGGCCTCGTTATGCCATAACCTGGTTTACCAGGTACCGGTTGATCATACTTTTCAGGAAGTAAAAAAAATAAACTACCAGATCCATCCTGAACCGCGATCGCTGGCCATGCGCGAGGATTTTTTTGGGAATAAGTTCATTTATTTTTCGATAGAGGAATTTCACCGCAAGCTAAGTGTAGAGATAAAGAGTAATGTAGAGATAGCCGAACCGGTATGGATCAAAACCAACCCCAAGGATACCATGCCCTGGGAAAATGTAGTGATCTGGCTGCGAAGCGCTGAGGCCGATAACGATATCCGCCAGTTTTACCTCGAATCGGCCCATATCCGGTTTGTAGATGAGATTCGCGATTATACTCTACAATCCTTTACTCCTGGCAGACCGATCATGGAGGCCATGCTCGATCTTAACTCGCGCATATTTAATGATTTTGATTTTACACCGGGGTTTACCGATATCAGCACGCGTGTAGAAGATGTTTTTCTGCACAAAAAAGGCGTTTGCCAGGATTTCGCGCATTTCTCGCTGGCTTGTTTACGGTCGATAGGTTTGGCGGCAAGGTATGTGAGCGGTTATATCGAAACTATCCCTCCGCCGGGTAAGCCCAAGCTTTTTGGTGCGGATGCTTCGCATGCCTGGATAGCCCTTTACATTCCGGAAACAGGCTGGACAGAGTTTGATGCCACCAATAACCTGCTGGTTAATGACAGGCATGTGCGCACGGCCTTCGGGAGGGATTTTGCTGATGTTACGCCGTTGAAGGGGATTGTGTATAGCGGTGCAGGGCAAAGGATGATCGTTAATGTGGATGTGCGGAGGCTGGAGTAGAAATCAAACGGATGAAGACTTACGAAGTTTTTAAAACTTCGTAAGTCTGGAATTCAATCGCTTCAGATTACCTTCGATGCAAAACAAACCTTATGTATAAAACTCAGCTTCTCAACCACCTTTGGCGGGATAACAAAAGGATACATGTCGGCATTGCCCATGCTGCGGTTCATGCTATTCATGGCAAAGGTTAGCGGGAGCCATAAATCCAGCAGCTTTTCAAAATTCTGTTCCTGGTAGGGGCTTACGTTGATGGCCGCTTTTAAACCACTGTCTTTATCGGCCACACGGGGCGAAACTTTCATACCGAAAGCATCTGCCGTTTCCAGCGTATCCATAATGTGCAGGTAATGTGCCCAGGTTTCGGCCCAATCTTCCCATGGGTGCGAACTGGCGTAGGTGCTAATGTAATTCTGGTTCCAATCGGCAGGGGGGCCTTCATTGTAGTTGCGTTGCAAAGCTTGGCTGTAATCTTCCCGTTCATCACCAAACAACTGGCGGTACTCATCAATAAACGTGCTATTGTCAATCAACCTGTCCCAGTAATAATGACCAACCTCATGCCTGAAATGGCCAAGTAGCGTACGATACGGCTCATTCATCTGCAGGCGCGATTGTTCACGCTTATCATCATCGGCCTCTTCCACATTCAGCGTGATTAAACCGTTTTCATGCCCGGTCAGCACCCTTTGCGATGGATCGGCGTCGCTTAAAAAATCAAAGCTGAGGCCTTTTTCAATGTCCTGTATTTTGCTCATCAAGGGCAGTTTGAGTTGCAGCAACGAGTAAATAAGGCGATGCTTGGCAGCCTCAATCAACCCCCATTGCCTTAAATGCTCGGGATCGGCAAGGTTGGGTACGATATGGTTCAATTCACAAGCCTTGCAAAATACAGCAGGATTATCTGCCGGGATGAGCCAGTTGCATACATCATACTGATGATTTTGGCAGTATTTAAATTTTGCCGGTTGACTTTTGCCCGAGCCGAAGAGTGGCTTTTTATAATCCTGCAGACTGTAATTACCATCATCTGTGGCAACTAATGTATGCAGGTTCATCACTTGTGGATCAAAACCCAATACATGTTTACAGCATTCGCATAAGCTGTTTTCAAAATATAATAGTTGCCCGCAATTGGTGCATTTAAATAGTTTCATAACCTGTTTTTAAGGCTATTTTATTTTGATAGCCTGTGAGTTAACAGATTATATAGCTGTGGGTTTTGGGAGATTGAAAAATGTACAGGGGTAATCGTGGCATACCATAAAAATGTCATTTCGACGAGCGGCGCGCATTTTCTCCCGCTGCTCTGTCGAAATGACAAGTTGTTTTAGTTTAACGGTAAATGCTTACCGCTGATTGACAGGTTCAGCGATCCAATCGGCATATTTTGTTGAACCGAGGTGCACCGCTTTTGAAGGAGTTAAAGTATCGGCCTCCAAAGCTGCGCCCGAATACAATGCGTTTTTATCGCTTTGGATATCCAGATCCTTACCGGTAGCCTGGGCGTATTGTTTGATCCAATCGGCCATGTCAAATTTTTCAGGGCCGCCTATTTCAAGGATAGTATTGGCAGGTTCGGCAACGGCTGTTTGTGCCATAAAAGCGGCTACATCTTTACTGGCAATAGGTTGGATATTGGCATCGGGTAAAGTTACTTTACCATCGGCAGTGCTCGTGTAAACTATGCCGCCTGCAAATTCAAAAAATTGGGTGGCGTGAACTATGGTATAAGGGATGCCCGATGCTTTGATCATATCTTCCTGAACTTGTTTGGCGCGGAAATAGCCGCTGGCCTGTAAATCTTTAGTGCCCACTACGGATAGCGCGATGTGGTGTTGTACGCCTGCCGCTTTTTCAGCAGGAAGAAGATTTTCATTAGCGGTTTTGAAAAAGTTCATTACCGCTGTATCTTCAAACGATGGCGAGTTTGATAGGTCAACTATTACCTGTGCGCCTTGTAAAGCTTCGGCCAGTCCTTCGCCGGTTAGCGTGTTTACACCGCTTTGTGGCGAAGCTGCTACAACTTCATGTCCGTTAGCTCTTAATATATTAACTGTTTGAGTACCAATAAGGCCCGTGCCTCCAATAACTACTATTTTCATGTTTGTAAAGTTTTAAATGATTTAACAATACAAAGATGGGTAGCTACGAACGCCAAAAACTTAAGCTGGTTTAAGAAAGGTAATCGGCTTGTAATTGCCGCAAAATTTCGGGCGAAACGCCGATGTAGGAAGCAAAAATATCATCCGGGATCCTTTGTATAAGCACCGGGTAAGTACGGCGGAAATAATTATAAAAATCCTGTTTGGGCGTAGTGGCGTATGTTTTTTGTTTGTAAAGCGCCGCCCCGTATGCCCGCTCATGAATTTTATTGAAATACAAAGCCATCAACGGGTATTGCAACAGCATTGCCTCGTAATTTTGGCGGCTGATGCAGGTAATTTTCGAATCTTCCATGGCAGCAATGGCATATACCGCGGGTTTGCCATCGCAAAAAGTTTTATAATCGGTTAACCACCAGTTTTCGAGCGCGAAATGGATTACTTCCTTTTTGCCTTTATCCTCATAAAACAAATACAGGATGCCGCTATTCACAAAGTAGATAGTATTGTTGATATCACCTTCGTTTAACAGTACCGTATCTTTTTCTACCGAAATAGTTTCGAAAAAATGGGCCATTTCTTCGCGGGGGATGGTAAAATCCGGGAGTAGTTGTTGGATATGGAGGAAAAGCTGATCGGTCATAGGTGTTTATTTTCGACTCTTTTTTTGCGGAGTTCGCTCAGGTATTCGGGAGTAAAGCCTAAAAAGGAGGCCAGTACTTTTTGAGGTACACGCTGTGTAAAATCGGGATATAGAGACTCGAAGCGTTCGTAAAACTCGTTTTTGGGCATCCTTGAGATCATCCTGATCCTGCTAAGCGAGGCAGAATAGGCACGCTCATATACCAGGCGAAAGTATTTTTCGATTAAAGGAATAGCATCCAGCAATAAAGTATAGTTTTTTGCTGATAGGACGAGTACTTCTGTGGGTTCGAGTGCCTGGATATTGCAACCCGCCCTCCGGCCCGAGCGGAAGGCATCCAAATCTGTCATCCACCAGTTTTCCAGGGCCAGCTGCATGGTTTGTTCCATGCCGTTCCCATCTATAAAAAATAAACGGAGGCAGCCTTTCAAAACAAAAAAGTACGATGAGCATAGCTGACCTTCCTCTAACAGCAATTCCTTTTTTTTGAATGACTTTGTTTCGAAGTAAGATAGGATCTGTGCTTCGTCGGTTTCCCGGCTGCCCGTCATTTTTTGGATATGTTGTATCAGGGGATGCATGTGCAGTAAAAATACCAATAAACGGCAGCCTTTAAGTAAGAAATTTCTACACGAATTTTTGCGAATTAACGAATTACACAAATTCGCTTCATGGACTTCTTCCAAAAAGCATTCGTGTAATTCGATTAAAGTTGTGGAATATCGAAACTCAAAAAATTGATTGACGAAATATAGTGATTTAATAAAAGAGATTTTGTTTTAAATTTTTGATAGTCAGGTATTTGTTTTATTGGCGTGCGAATTGTATCTATTTAAAGATCACATCAAAACTTAAAATCATGAAGCTTACTTATTACGGACATTCCTGCTTTTCGGTATTTGCCGGTGGCAAGCATTTATTATTTGATCCTTTTATCACCCCGAATGAACTGGCCAAAGCCATCGATATAAATGAGATAGCGGCCGATTATATTTTTGTTTCGCACGGGCATTTTGATCATGTTTTTGATGTGGTTCAAATTGCCAAACGCACCGGCGCTATGGTGCTGGGCAATTGGGAAATATACGATTGGTTTAACAAGCAAGGCCTTACCAATACCCATCCTATTAACCCCGGTGGCAAATTCAGTTTTGATTTTGGAACAGTTAAATGTGTAACAGCGGTGCATTCGAGTAGTATGCCCGATGGCAGTTATGGCGGTGTAGCCAGCGGCTATGTTTTTAAAACCCCCGATGGCAATTTTTACTACAGCGGCGATACCGGTTTATCCCTGGATATGCAGCTTATTGCCAAATGGGCCAAGCTTGATTTTGCCGTATTGCCTATTGGGGATGGCCTAACTATGGGCGTTGAAGATGCCATAGAAGCGGCACGCTACACCGGTGCCAAAAAAGTAGTGGGCGTTCATTATGATACCTTCGGCTTTATAAAAATAGATCATGACCAGGCGATCCTTGATTTTGCGAATGCCGGTTTATCATTGTATTTGCCAGGCATAGGCAACGTGATCGATCTATAAAATAGCAGTAACATAAACGGCAGCGCTAAAAATAACTTAAAACCGTAATTGATAACTACGGTTAAAACAATTGTATTGGGTTTTATGTGTTGTAAAACAGTAAGATGCATTTGATTACCCGCCCGAAAATATTATTTTTGATTGGGGGAGTGGTTATTAGTGATTGCCTATGAATATCAATAATATGTTTTCGTGCACGCGTTTATCGCGGGTCGTGTTATGGTGCTTATTACTTTTCAGTATAAATAAAATATACGCGCAGGATACTACCATTATAAAGCGCGCAAGCTTTAGCCAGGTTCATGAAATGGCCCTGTGCGATTCTACCTGGTGGGTTCACGTTGGCGATATCCCAAAAGCACAATTGCCTGTAACCAGTACCGCAAATTGGGATACTATTCGCCGTACGGTTTTCGGTAACCAGAAACCGCCACGTGGTTGGAAAGGCATAGCCTGGTTTGCCCAATGGGTAAAGGTTGATACCGGTTTGGTAGGTGTAAAGCTCGATTTTAGGATCAACCATGATGGTGCTTCCGAAATATTTGTAGATGGAAAGCCAGTTGGCGGTTATGGCAAAGTTGGCCGTTCGGCCGCCGAAATGGAGGGTGTACGCGCTCCGCGCGAATTGATAGCGCTGTGGTTTAATGATACCCGCACGCATCTTATAACCATGCGTTACTCCAATTATGGGAGCGCGTATCCGGATTTTTGGGGTTTTGAACCCTGGATAGGCGATTACGAAGCCGTTGCCAAACGTACGCACCTCACCCGACAGCTTTTTAGTTTTGTGCCTATGTGCGCTGCGGCCGAGATCATATTGGGCCTGCTGCATTTTTTGTTTTTCTTTTTTTATCCCAAACAAAAACTCAATTTATATTACGCGTTTTTTGTTTTGATGCTGGGGATCAACACCATTAGCGTTCATTTATTTTACCAGGCAAGTATCCCTTTAGTTCAGTTTTGTGCCGAAACTTCAACCTTTTTGTGTAAGGTGTTATTGTTGTGGTCGGGTGTGGCGTTGTTGTATGTGCTTGATTATGGAAAGATACCGCGCCCACGTTTGCTGGCGTTAACCGGGGCTTGCCTGTTTTATTTTACCTGCTATGTGCTTAAGTTCGCATACATCATTGAATGGCCGGTTCAGGACTATTTTTCGTTGGTGTTTTTCATTTTTATGGTGGATGGCTATTGGTCGGCTTTTCATCTTATAAAAAAACGGCAAAGGAGTATTTGGTTGGTTATTGCCGGTATCACAGCTGTAACCCTGGTCTACTTTTTTGCATGGGACGATACGTTTTCGATCTGGCCATGGGGGACAAATTCTATACGGGTTTTTGCAATGAGCATTGGGCAGTTGATATTGCCGGTTTGCCTGTCGCTTTACCTGGCACTTGATTTCGCGCGCACAAATCAGAGCCTCGGTGCCCGGTTGGTTGAGGTTGAAGAGCTATCGGCCCGCGCGCTTGCCCAGGAAACCGAGAAAACCGAACTGGTTGCTGCCGAAGCCAAACGCCTGGAAGAAGTTGTAGAACAACGAACCGGGGAACTGCGTGAAACCGCCGAAAAATTACGGGAAATGGACGCGGTAAAATCCCGCTTTTTTACCAATATCACCCACGAGTTTAAAACGCCGCTTACCCTGATCATTAACCCCGCAAAGGAATTATTGGAAGGTGGTTTAGATAACATTGCCGAAAGAAATACCCGGCTGATATTAAACAACGCTGAGAGGCTATCGCAGCTCATAAGCCAGCTGCTTGATCTAAGTAAACTGGAAAACGGGGTAATGGAAATTACGCCCCAGCCGCTTGATCTGGTCGCGCTAATCAGGATGCATATCGGCTCGTACGAATCATTGGCGGTGCAGAAAGGGATAGCACTCTACTTTAAATCGGACTGGGATACGCTTTGGGTGCTTGCCGATAGGGACAAGCTGGATATGGTGGTACTCAACCTAATATCCAACGCTATTAAATTTACCGCTGAAGGAAAGATCGAACTGTTTTTGGAAGATGAAAGCAATGCGGAGCATTTCGAATTTAGCCTAACCGTACGGGATACAGGCAGAGGCATCCCTGCTACAAAACTGCCTTATATATTTGATCGCTTTTACCAGGCTGACCCATCTGATACGCGCACTGCCGAAGGTACCGGCATTGGCCTGGCAGTAGCCAAAGAATTGGTTGAGTTATTAGGGGGCCAGATCTCGGCCGAAAGTATTGAGGGTTTATTTACGGAGATAAATGTACACCTGCCTTACGAGCCAACAGGGGTATTTGAAGCGGTACAGGTATTGGAAAGCCATGTGCCGGTCGGACTTCAACCCGTGATTGAAAATACCGAAGATGGGAAACCGCTGATCCTGCTGATTGAAGATCATGAAGAACTTAGGGATTTTATCAGTAGGTCGCTGGCCGATGAGTACAGGGTAATAACCGCCGCCGATGGCCACGAAGGGATAGACCTTGGGTTTGAACATGTGCCCAACCTTGTGATCACAGACTTGATGATGCCTGGTGCGGACGGATATGAGGTAGCAGCCAGCTTAAAAAGCGATTCCAGAACAAGTCATATTCCTATCATCATCCTCACAGCTAAGGCAGATATAGATAGCAAAGTGCTGGGTATAGAAACAGGTGCCGATGCTTACCTGGCTAAACCTTTTGATAAGCGCGAGCTGTTTGCGCTGATAAGTAATCTGCTCAGCATGCGCGAAAAGTTGCGCGAGCACTATAGCCGCAAGGATGTATGGTTTAATGAAACCATCAGCATGCCATCTATCGAGCAGGATTTTATAACCCGGGTACGGGCCGCGATAGAAGAACACCTGAACGAAGAAGGTTATAACGCCGATGAGCTTGCAAGGGATATAGGCCTTAGTCGCACACAACTACACCGTAAACTAAAAGCGCTGATAGGCCAGGCTCCGGGCGAGTTGATCAGGATAGTGCGCCTGCAATACGCCCATGATTTGCTTAGCCGCAGGGTTGCAACCGTGGCAGAGGTTGCTTATATGGTTGGCTTTAGTAGCCCGGCAAGTTTTTCTACCAGTTTTTCAAGGCATTTTGGATTTTCGCCGAAGGCTGTGGAGGTGGTGTAGGGTTTTATAACGTTGTGCCGCTACACGCAGGATAGCCATATTTGATGTAACAAATGGAAAAGTATTTGCAACGGTAGCGAAAGATATTTTCTTGTGGATTATGTTTGTTTGTACTTAGTAGCCCTGCTATAAAAGGGTTAAACACAGCGTTTGAATTAACCCAAACAATTTAACCGGCATAAGCACTTACAAAAATGGTTAACATGAAAATTATTGCGCCAGTATGGCACGTGATGCTATTGATTTGTACACTTGCCGGTTTTACGGCACAAGCACAGCAAAAAACAGCCGACAGTAGTAAAAAGGTAGGTGATGTAATGACGCAGATGCTTGATTATTCGCGACCAGGCAAGTATCACGCTATACTTGGTAAGCTTGCCGGTACATGGCACTTTCAAGATGCAAAACTATCTTTTGTTAAGGGAACTTTGATCAGAAAGCCGATATACAATGGTCGGTTTTATATGATTGAGATAACCGGCGGCAAACTGAAAGTGCCGGTAGCCGATGGTCAGATGAAGGAAGAGGCTTATCAGGGCATGCAGATTGAGGGATATGATAACCCGGCTGCAAAATATGTTACGGTTTCTATCAATAATCATATTGGCAGTGATATTCAGGAAGAAACCGGCGATTATGATGCAGCAAAAAAACAATTTACATATGTTTCAGAAACCGAATTGATTGCTGGTACGAAGGAGAAAAACAAGCGTATCCTGAAAATCATAGACGAAAACCATTACATAGAAGAATATTACCAGCAGCAGGATGGAAAGGATGTAAAAGTAAGGGAGCTTGATTACACTAAAACCGGCGATTGATAGAACCCTATTGCTTGATGTATTGAAATTAGTAAATTTAATCCGATTAAAAGTATTGAGGATTAGTATCCAATTTAGATAAATAATCATCACATCCAGCTAAGGTTAATGATATTTAGTTTTTCGGCCACGCGCGATTTTGATTTTCTTACACAGTTTGCGCGGCACATCCAGATGCCGATAGATAACAATTTAATGATGATGCCCGAGACTTTAGGGGAGGGCTACATCCGCCGGTTACTGTTTGGTCCGGATTTTAAGATCACGCTACATCGTTATAAGCTTAAGGAAGATCTTATTATAAAACGAAATTCATTTGAAGGCGGAAACGACCTGCTCACTATCTTTTTCTATAATAACGAACAATCGCTCGAGATAGATTTTAATGATAAGCCCCGGGTGATGTTTTCACAGCGGGATGATTCGGCTATCCAGGTTACCTCAAACGATTTGAGTTCAACCATTCGCTTTCCTGCCCATCATCAAATTCACTATGCCGTAATAGGCGTTATGGTCCCGCGGTTAAAAGAATTGCTGGCTTTACATCAGCCCAATTCCATACTCGAAACAATTACCACAAGCGGTAATTCCTTCCTGTTTTTCGAAAGCATGACCGCCGAGACCAAGTTGTTGCTTAAAAACATCGCAACCGTGAACATGGCCGATGGCTTGAGTCACTTTTATATGCAGATTAAAGTGCAGGAGTTGCTCTATCTCCTTTTTCATAAGCTCTCATCGCGCGAAAGCGCAACCCATCAAAGTATTAACAGCGCTGATGCCGAACGATTACTGTATATCCGCAACGAGATCGTTAGCGATTTGAGCGTGCCACCCGTGCTGCCTGAACTGGCGCGGATAGCGGCCATGAGCGAAACGAAGCTGAAGCAACTCTTCAAACAAACATTCGGCAATACCATTTACAATTATTATCAGCAGGCACGCATGGATGAAGCCGCCTTTTTATTAAAGCAGGGCACCCACTCGGTAGCCGAAGTAGGCTACGAACTGGGCTTTACTAACCTGAGCCATTTTAGCAGGCTGTTTGAAAAATATTACGGGCTTAGTCCCAAGCGCTTTTCTTATTCATCTTAAAAAATACCCGATAAGATGGTTATTTTGTTTTCTTGTCGCATCCGACTGTTTTTATGTCTTTTCGAGCTATTATCAGCCTGATATAACAACCAACTTTGCTGTACAAAAACAAAACAGCAAAATGAAAAAGTTATTAACGCCGTTCAACAACGGCCCCATACAATTAAAAAATCACGTAGTAATGGCCCCCATGACCCGCAGCCGGGCGTTAGGCAATATCCCTAACGATTTAATGGCTACTTACTACAAACAACGCTCAGGTGCCGGACTGATCATTACCGAAGGCACATCGCCAACTCCCGAAGGTTTGGGTTATCCACGCATCCCCGGTATTTTTTCGGAAGAGCAAATAGAAGGTTGGAAAGCTGTGACCGAAGCTGTGCACGCAAGCGGTTCAAAGATCTTTTTACAATTGATGCATACCGGCAGGATAGCGCATACAGCTAATTTGCCTGAAGGCTATCAGCCGGTAGGCCTATCCAATATTAAAGCAGCGGGCGACATCTTTACCGATGCATATGGAGCACAAGAACACTCCGATCCAATAGCTTTGGATTTGCAAGGCATCGAAAATGTGATTAACGGTTTTGTAAAAGCAGCCCGGAATGCAATACGTGCTGGTTTCGACGGTGTGGAACTTCATGGTGCCAACGGTTATCTGCTGGAGCAATCATTAAACCCGGAGGTAAACAATCGTACTGATGAATACGGCGGAAGCATCGAAAATCGAAGCCGGTTAACCTTGCAGGTGGCGGAAAAAATTGCCGCTGCAATTGGCGCTGAAAAGGTTGGTTTGAGGATCTCCCCGTTTTCTACCCTAAGTGATATGCCCGCCTACAACGAAGAAGAGGTGCACCAAACCTATGTACACCTAAGCAACGAGTTAAATAAGCTGGATATCGCTTATCTGCATATCTCCGATAATCCGGCCATCCCGACAAAAACGCACGAGGCTATCCGCGAAGCTTTCTCCAATATCCTGATTTACTGTAACGGTCTCGACCCTGAAACGGCTGAAGCAAAGCTACAGGATGGCTCGGCTGACCTGGTGGCCTTCGGCAGAAGTTTCCTTGCCAATCCGGATTTTATCAGGAGGGTAGAAAAAAACGAAGCCCTAAACGAGGTTGACTACATGACCTTATATACTCCCGGCGAAGCAGGCTATACTGATTATCCGGTACTTAACTAATCATCTACACATTTAAAACATATCAAAATGAAAATCACAACAACAGGCTCATTAGGTAATGTAGCCAAACCATTAGTACAAAAACTGATAGCGGCAGGTCACGAAGTAACCGTGATCACCACCAAAGCCGACCGTACAAGCGAGATAGAAGCATTAGGTGCCAGGGCGGCGGTAGGTTCAATTAATGATCCAGTCTTCTTAACCGAAGCTTTTAAAAATGCCGATGCCGTTTACACCATGATGCCGCCATCAATGGGTGCTACTAACTTGATCCAAAATATAGCCGATGCAGGCCGTTCATATGCTCAGGCCATTAAAACAGCAGGTGTAACCCGTGTAGTTTTGCTAAGCAGTATAGGCGCGGATGCCGCCGAAGGAACAGGTCCGGTACAAGGTGTGCATCATGTAGAGCAAACCTTCGGTGAATTGGATGGAGTTAACGTCACTGTTTTGAGATCAGGATTTTTCTTTGTGAACTTTTTCAGAGATATACCGCTTATTAAACACAGAAGCATTTTTGGTAATAACTATGGTGGTGATATTCAGCTGGCGTTCACGCATCCTGAAGATATTGCTTCGGCTGCCGCGAACGAACTACAGGTAAAAGGCAATGGCTTTGAAGTTAAATATATAGTAAGTGATATCGCTACTGGAGACGAAATTGCCACCCTGTTTGGTCCTGCAATAGGCAAGCCGGAATTAGTGTGGACAGCTATTCCTGATGAGCAGTTGAAGCAGGGTATGTTATCTGCCGGGTTACCACCAGAGTTGGCTGGGTTGATCACTGAGTTGGGGCAAGGAGTGAGAGCGGGACTTATTACGAAAGATTTTTTTAAGAGCGGCGGAGAAGTGAATGGGAAGATCAAGCTTCAGGATTTCGTTGAAGAGTTTAGGGAGAGGTATCAGCAAGCATAATAATTGATTTTTCATACTTAGTTACTTGAGCAAAAAGCCACTTATAATATTTACAAGTGGCTTTTTTATTGAATGAGGCCTTTGTCATTACAAATACTGTCCTTTTGGGTTAGGTTATAAATCTCCTTGATTTGGTTAAGACGGAAATACAAAGCGGCCCGACCTTTGAGTTGTTACTTATAGATCATTAATTATTTATGGAAAATCAAACAGATAAATCAACCGATAACCAATCTATCGCGTTAATTACAGGCGCTAACCAGGGAGTAGGCTTGCAGATAGCTAAAGAGTTGGCAGCTAATGGGTATATTGTATATGTAGGTTCGCGTAATTTAGATAACGGAAAAAAAGCCGCTACCGAAATTGGTGATAATGCGCATGCTCTTCAGCTGGACGTTACAAAACCCGAAACCATCAGCGATTCCATAGCGCAGATAGAAAAGCATCATGGTCGCCTAGACTTGTTGGTTAATAATGCTGGAATATCGCATGCCGGTAACCCCAATCGCCCTATGGAAGAAATGCTGGCCGATGGCCGGGCTGTTAACGCATCGCTTGATGAGGTGCGGGCCGTATGGGAAACCAATGTGTTTGGAGTTATCAGCGTAACGCAACTGGCACTGCCTTTACTCCGAAAATCTAAAGCTGCCCGAATTGTTAACGTATCAAGCGGACTTGGCTCACTGACCTGGATCGCAGATCCGGCTTGTTGGGCAAGGGAAAACTTCGGCGTTGTTTACGCGGCGTCAAAAACGGCTATGAACGCGGTAACAATGGCTTTCGCTATTGAACTGGAAAAGGAAAATATTAAAGTTAACGCGGTTAGTCCCGGCTTTACTGCAACCGCCCTGAATAATTTCCAGGGGACAGACAGTATTGAGGTTGGCTCGCGTGAGCCTGTTCGGGTAGCCTTAGAAACCGATGGGCCAACAGCTACTTTTACGGGTCCGGATGGTGTGCTGCCATGGTAGTGGATTTTTAATAGTGCAGTTGAAAATTTTTATTTTATGACCGGTGACTGAAACAGTCGCCGGTTATGATTGATATCTTTAATTGAGGAAACCGAAATGCAAAAAGTAACAAAATTAGAAACCATCGCCGATGTACATAGGGCTCACAATATTCCAGGCCCTAATCATCCGCTAATTACAATGCTCGATGCATCAAACGGGTACCTTAAAATGTGCAGCCTTCCTGAAAGCTATGTGTTGAATTTTTACAAAATTACTTTTGTTACTAAGCTGGGTGGTAAAATAAAGTACGGACAGGGTTATTATGATTTTGATGAGGGAAGCATGTTGTTTGCGTCTCCTAATCAAATTATGGGTAGTACTGCGAATTATCAGGATAATCAAGGTTATTCCCTCCTTATCCATCCCGATTTTCTGTTAGGTTATCCGCTTGCGAAGAAGATCAAACAGTTCGGCTTTTTTTCGTACGCTACCAATGAAGCCCTTCATCTCTCAGAAGACGAAAAAGCAACTATAGCCTCCGTTTACGACATTATCCGCAATGAGTTGAACAGTAGGATAGACGATTTTAGTCATGAAGTGATCATCGCCCAGATAGAACTTTTGCTAACCTATGCCAAACGGTTTTATAAGCGCCAGTTTTTAACAAGGCAAGTGGTATCTAATGATTTGCTGCAACAGCTGGAAGATTTGCTTAACGATTATTTTGATGGTCAAGGTGCGATCTCGGCAGGGATCCCAACTGTACAATACCTTGCAGATAAGTTAAATTATACGCCAAATTATTTGAGTGATATGCTGCGTTCGCTTACCGGGCTTAACGCGCAGCAGCACATTCACCATAAGCTGATCGAAAAATCGAAAGAGTTGCTTACCACCACAAGCCAAACAGTGGGGGAGGTGGCATATCGATTAGGATTTGAACATCCTCAATCATTTACCAGGTTGTTTAAGATCAAAACTAAAATGTCGCCTGTTCAGTTTAGGGCGTCGTTTAATTGAGAAGTGGGGGGAGGAGAAATTTTGATAGAAACAAAAAAGGCTTTACAATTTTCGTAAAGCCTTTTATATTTAGTGGAGAATATCGGAGTCGAACCGATGACCTCTTGCATGCCATGCAAGCGCTCTAGCCAGCTGAGCTAATCCCCCGTTGGGTGGGCTGCAAATATAGTATAAGTTGCACATTTCTAAAATATAATTTGATTTTTTTAGCAAGGGGCTATTAACCAATGATTTTAAAGCCTAACCACTGATCTCCAACCGCTAATCACTAAACCCCATGTAACGAAACCCATACACAAAAACCTCCCCGCATTTTATTTTGTTGGTTATATTTGAGTCCGACATCTGTATAATTAACAGTTAATCATCATGCCAATAACCAACAAATCTATTTTAATGGGCGTATTATGCGCCGGTGCCTTCATTGGGCAGGTAAAAGCGCAATCACTGCCGCCTGTTGAAACACAGAAGGCTAACAGCGAATATAAACCTGCTGTTGCAGGTCAAACCCGTATAGGCGGTACGCAAACCAAAACCAAACTGAATGTTACCATTATCAATAAACAGCTTAAATCGCCATGGGCTTTGCGTTGTTTGCCTGATGGTAGGTTTTTGATCACCGAAAAGGGCGGTGCCATGAAAATATTAAAAGCTGATGGCAGCTTTGATAAAGATATAGCCGGCTTGCCAGCCATTGCTGTTGGTGGCCAGGGTGGTTTGCTGGATGTTAATTTCGATTCGTCGTTCACTAAAAACCGCACTTTGTTTTGGACTTATTCTGAGCAGGTAGATGGCGGTTTTCAACTCGCGATAGCTAAAGGAAAGCTATCTGCCGATGATAGCAAGCTTGAAAATGTACAGGTAATTTATCATGCCAAACCGGCTTACAATGGCCATTTGCAGTTCGGCTCGCGTGTGGTGTTTGATAAGCAAGGCAACCTGTTTGTAAGTACAGGTGAGCATGGTGCCGAAGATATCCGCATGAAAGCGCAGGATCTGGGTGCCGCGGTAGGTAAGGTTGTACACATCACCCGCGATGGTAAACCAGTTCCCAATGGCCCGTTCGCTGGTAAAGCCGGCGTACTGCCCGAAATTTATGCTTATGGCTTGCGCAACCCTGAAGGGATGACCATGAACCCATCAACAGGCGAGTTGTGGGAAGCAGAATTTGGTCCGCGGGGTGGTGATGAGATCAATATCATCCGTCCGGGTAAAAATTATGGCTGGCCGGTGGTTACTTATGGTATCGAATACAGCGGGAAGCAGGTAGGGGATGGCATCCAGCAAAAAGAAGGCGTTACCCAGCCAATATACTATTGGGATCCAAGCATCTCGCCATGCGGCATTACTTTTTACACCGGCGACCTTATCCCCGAGTGGAAAAACAATTTGTTTGTTGGCGCGCTCGGCGGTTCGCACATTGCCCGCCTGGTGATCAAAAACAACAAAGTAGTAGCCGAAGAGCGTTTACTTAAAGATAAAAATGAGCGCTGGCGTTCATTGGTTACCGGGAAGGATGGCGCTTTGTATGGCGTTACTGATAATGGCAATTTGTATAGGATAGGAAAGTAATATTTCCTTAGTGCATTTAAACGAAATGATAAAGGATGTTTGTGTCCATAAGTTTTCGTTTAACGAAATGTCATTTCGAACGAGCAGATGGGGAAGAGCGAGGCGCGAGGAGAAATCTTATACGCCATGCAAGCCGATAAGCATGGCGCAGAAGATTTCTTTTTCGCCCCAATGCTCAGCCCGACCCAAGCTCTATCGAAATGACATTTTTTATTTAGGATTGTCTTTTATCTACGACTCCCCCGCATACCCCATCCCACCCAAAAGGTCATTTTACATCCCCGCTTGTTTAATTAAAACTTTAATACCTACCTTTGCCTCGCTTTTGGTTCACGGATATTTTTTATCGTTCGTGATTAAAAGGGAACCCGGTGTAAATCCGGGACTGTCCCGCAGCTGTAAGCTCCATAACACCAAAGCCCATTCTTATTGTCACTGTTAGCCGTTTGGCCGATGGGAAGACAGGGCCGGGGGGAGTAAGTCAGAATACCTGCCATAGCACATATTGATTCATAGCTTTCGGGGATTGAAGCTGGAGTGAGGATACCTTTCGTGTATTTCATTTTTTGTAATTCGTCGTTCTGTTTGCTGTGAGGTTTTTTAACCCACAACACTCATGGATTTAACTGCGCGCCAAACGCCTGCAAAGCGTAATGGCTGTATTAAAGGCATCGTATGGCTTGTTTCCTTCGGGATGGCAACCGTTTTTTGTTGCGCGCAGGTTTCGGCACAAACCCTGGTTGTAAAAAAAGATACCACTCAAAAAGATTCGGCCAAAATTCATCAGCTTAAACAGGTAGAGATAAAAGGCGCTAAAGCCGATGTTCGTAATATTTCCCCCACACCGGTACAGGTTTTAAAAGGCGAGCAACTGCAAAGGCTCAATAGCCTGTCGGTTGCCGATGCGCTACGGTTTTTTAGTGGGGTGCAGTTGAAAGATTATGGAGGTGTTGGTGGCTTGAAAACCGTTAACATCCGAAGCCTTGGCAGCAGCCATGTAGCCATATTTTACGATGGTGTAGAACTGCAAAACGCCCAGAACGGGCAGGTTGATCTCGGCCGTTTCTCGCTCGATAATATGGACGAGGTAGATCTGTACAACGGCCAGAAAAGCGAAACTTTTCAGGCGGCCAAAGGTTTTTCGGCGGCCAGCTCTATTTATCTGCAAGGCGCTAAGCCAAAGTTTGAACCCAGCGAGCATACGCATATCCGCTTCGGCTATAAAATAGGTTCGTTCGGATTAAATAATCCTTCTGTGCTGTGGCAGCAAAAGATCAATAAAAACACCTCTACCTATTTCAGTACCGAATGGACAAAAGCCAACGGCCGTTACAAGTTCAGGTACACCAACGGTGTTTACGATACCACGGCGGTTCGCAATAATACTGATGTAGAATCGTACCGGGTTGAAGGCGGTATCAACAGCTATTCGGAAAGTGGGGAGTGGAATGTTAAAGTATATAGCTACACCTCAAACCGCGGGTTGCCGGGCGCTATCGTATCCAACAAATTTAACTACACCCAGCGCCAGTGGGACCGCAATCAGTTTATCCAGGCCAATTACGAGAGCAACACCCGCAAGCGTTACACTATAGGCATCATCGCCAAATATGCCGACGATTACCTCCGCTATCTCGATCCCGAATTTGTTACTACCACAGGCTTTTTAGATAACCGTTTCAATCAGCACGAACTTTACTTTTCGGTAGCTAACCGTTACCGCATTTTGCCGGTTTGGGATCTCGATCTGTCTACCGATTACCTGCGCAACACCCTCGATGCCAATTTGTATCGGTTCCCATATCCAACCCGCAATCAGGAGTTGGTTTCATTAGCCTCTCAACTTAAATTAAAACGCTTTAATCTTCAGGCTTCAGTTTTGGGCACTTTTGTTGATGATCGCGTAAAGTTGTATGAAGGTGGCGGTAATAAAACAGAATATACCCCGGCTGTAACGGCATCATTGCAGGTTACGCCCGATCTGATGTTGCGCGCTTTTTATAAAAACATTTTCAGGCTACCTACCCTTAATGAGCTGTATTATACTTTCATCGGCAACACCCTGCTTAAACCCGAATATGCAAAGCAGTACGATATTGGTGCTACTTATAACCGTCACTTTGTTGATGGTTTTATCTCTTCATTCTCTATCCAGGGTGACGTTTATTATAATAAAGTAAAAGATAAGATCATCGCGGCCCCCGGCCTAAACCTGTTCAGGTGGACAATGTACAACTTGGGCGACGTTAATATTAAAGGTGCCGAAGTGAACATGCAGCTTGCCAAACAGGTTTCGCGCTATCTTAACCTGAACGCAACTATCAACTATACCTGGCAACAGGCTTTTTATACCGATAACGGGATCACCTATCATTATAACATCCCTTATGTGCCAACAAACAGTGTATCGTTCACGGCATCGGCAGATTATAAAAGTTTCGGCTTTAATTATAGCTACCTATACACTGGTTCGCGCTACAGCCAGCTGAGTGACGATCAAAACCACATTTATAACTACCTGCAGCCCTGGTACACGCATGATGTGGCTGTAAACTATATCACCAAAATATACAAGCATAAAACCCAGTTCAGCATCGAGGTAAATAACCTATTGAACCAGGATAGGGAGATCATTGCCAATTTCCCGATGCCGCGGCGCTTTTACCGCTTTAAACTAAGCTATAGCATTTAAGTATGAAAAAATTTAAAATAGCCCTACATCTAACCGTTGCACTGTTTGTGGTATTGCTTGCGGTATCGTGCCGTAAGGCCCCGCAGGTAATACCCGAGCAGGTTGAACAGATTTTTGAGGGCGATGCCTCAAGCACCATCAAGGGCATGTATATGCTGAACGAGGGTAACATGAACATGAACAAAGCCTCGTTGGATTTTGTGAACTTCCGCACCGGCATTTACGAACGCAATATTTACAACAAAGCCAACCCGGCAGTAACCAAAGGCCTGGGGGATGTAGGTAATGATATCGGTATTTATGGCTCAAAAATGTATGTGGTGGTCAATATCTCTAATAAGGTAGAGGTGCTTGATGTTAAAACTGCCAAAAAAATGGGGCAAATAGATATTGTTAATTGCCGCTACGTAACTTTTCATAACAACAAGGCTTATGTAAGTGCCTACCTGGGCAAAGTTGGCGATCCTAAAGCGCCCAATGGTATTGTTGCCGAAATTGATACCACCAGCTTACAGATCACTCGCAAGGTAACTGTTGGCCGTCAGCCGGAGGAAATGGCTATCGTAGGCGAGAAGTTGTATATCGCCAATTCGGGAGGATATAGCCCTACAGATTACGAGCGTACTGTTTCAGTAATAGATCTGGCTTCGTTTGCCGAAACCAAACGCATTGATGTAGCAATTAATCTGGATAGGGTAAAAGCCGATAAATATGGCGACCTGTACGTTACCTCCCGCGGAGACTACTATACCATCCCCTCCAAATTATTTGTGATAGATACCCGTACCGATGCGGTGAAAAAGGTATTTGACATAGCCGCCAGTAACCTGTGGATTGACGATGATATCGCCTACATCTACAGTACCGAATGGAGTTATCCGCAGCAAAAAAATACCATCAGTTATTCGATGCTCAACGTGAAAGACGAAACTGTGCTGAGCACAAAATTTATTACCGATGGCACCGATCAGAAAATTGTAGTGCCTTACGGTATTGCCGTTAACCCCATCACCAAAGATGTTTTTGTTACCGATGCCGGTAATTACGTGGCATCGGGTACGCTGTATTGCTTTGATAAAAACGGCCGCAAAAAATGGCAGGTGGTTGGGGGCGATATCCCTGCGCACATGGCCTTTGTTTACTAATTCAAATTCATTTTATATACAACCAACTTTTATGAAAAAACAACAACTTAAACTATTAATACTTCTGGGCGCGGCATTTGCCTTTACCTGGACGTCCTGCAAAAAAGATAAAGCCACCGAAGTTAATCCTCAGGAAGCACCTATTCGTCCGGTTAAAGCATCGAGCAATGCTTACGTTACCGATCTGTTTGATTTTAACCCTGCACCGGGGCAGTTTACCAATACAGGTTTAGGTGATACTGCGGCGGCTAAAGCAACCCTTAAAACAGATCAGGGCCTGGTAAGCCTTGGCGGATGGGGCGGTTATATAGTAGTGGGCTTTGACCATACTGTTCTTAACACGGATGGCAAAACAGATTTTGTGGTTTACGGCAACGCCTTCGAAAAATTTGCAGAGCCAGGCGTGATCTGGGTAATGCAGGATAAAAACGGCAATGGCAAGCCTGATGATACCTGGTACGAGATTGAAGGCAGTGCATCGCACAAGGATGGCTATGTGCGCAACTATTCGGTAACCTACACCCGCCCCGCCCGCGATATCCACACCGGCCTGCCCTGTGATACCTGTAGTGTGCCATGGAAGGATAACAAAGGAAACACCGGTGTTATCCAAACCAATATGTTCCACACGCAGGCATATTATCCTATCGGCCTTAAAACAGATACCTACACTTTAACCGGAAGCTTGCTGCCATCAAGCAATATCAATATGGATGATCCTACTTTCATTACCAGCGCATCATTTGATTATGGTTACGCCGATAATTCTGCCGGTGGCGACAAGATCGATATCAGCAGCGCTATTGATGATAAAGGCAATAAAGTAAACCTAAAAGGTATCGATTTTATAAAAGTGCAAACCGGCATCCTGGCCAATATGGGCTGGCTGGGCGAGCAATCAACCGAGTTTACGGGCGCTGCCGATCTGAGCCTGCTTAAATAATTCCCTCACTAATAATTTAAACTGATAAATAATGAAAAAAACAAGTACTCTTAAATCAGGGATCGCGGTATTGGCCCTTTCCTTACTGGCTTTGGCATCCTGCAAAAAAAATGATACCGAAGGGTTGGTAACAACACTGGCCATAACTTCAAAAGGTGGTAATGATACTACCACTGTTGGCAATGCTATTACTTTCGCGCCAACGGTAACCACTAAAACTGGTGTTACTTACAGCTGGACAGTAAACGGCGTACAAAAAGGTACAGGTGCAACGTTTACCTACAAGCCTGAAAGCGGCGGCGATTATCAAATTGCATTTAAGGTTATAGCGGCCCTTAGTTCGGATGTTGTTAACTACAAGGTTCACGTTTACGCTAAATACGAGAATGGTTTTTTTGTAGCGAACGAGGGTTGGTTTGGTCATGGTACAGGTACCTTAAGCTTCTATCGTTTTAATACTCACACCAAAGAAGATAGCATTTTTGAAAAAGAGAATCCCGGCAAAAATCTGGAGCCTAAAACCTCAAGTTTAGAATATGGAACTATCTACAACAATAAACTGGTATTGGTATCAAAATCGGGCGGACCGGTTGTTATTGCCGATGCTTCTTCATTAAAACAGCTTGGCCGGATCCCGGCCGCGGGGGGTAGCAACTGGATGGCCTTTGTTGGCGTGAGCGATACCAAAGGTTTGTTAAGCTCTGCCGATGGTATTTACCCGTTCGATTTAACAACTTATGCAACAGGTACTAAGTTAGCAGGCGTTAGCGGCACCGTTGGCGATTTGATTAAAGCTGGTAACTATGTGTTCGCGTTATCAGAAACTGATGGCGTTGTTGTGATCAATGCGGCTACCAACGCGGTTGTTAAAAAAATTGCCGGTATGGATGTGGCGTTTGCCAAAACTCCGGATGGCTCTGTTTGGGCCGCGGGTGGTACCTCACTAATTAAAATTAACCCTTCAACGCTGGCCGTTACTACTGTTACCTTGCCATTTACCGCTTATGGTACCTGGTTTGCATGGCACCCGGGTTCAATAACCGCATCTACCAAAACCAATACGGTTTATATTGCCAACAACGGCATGTTTAGCGGTGCTACCACCATTTATAAATATGATGGCACTGCTGCTTCGGTACAAACACCATTAATTAATATCCCTACAGGTAAAGAGCTTTACGGTGCAGGCCTTAAATATATCCCGCAAACAGATCAGTTGGCGGTAACCACTGTCGAATCGGGCTATGGTGCTCATTATGCCGTGAACAACCTGTATTTCTACAACACTTCGGGCGCTTTGGCAAGCAATCTTGCTTATGCTGGTTATTACTTCCCGGCTACACCTTTTACTTACTAATCATCTAAAAAAAGAATAAACATCTACCATGAAAAAACTAATTACCACCCGGTTTGGGGCATTAGCGCTTGCCGCTTTAGTATTGGCGGTAAGCTCTTGTAAAAAGGACCAGGCAATTGATACACAACCGGCCAATACTAAAAATGTTAAAGCGCAATCATTAGGGAAATATGATAATGGCTTTTTCCTGATCAACGAAGGCTGGTATGGCCACGGTACGGGGAGTGTAAGCTTTTACAGCTTCGCGACCGGCACCAAACAGGATAGCATTTTTACTAAAGAAAATCCGGGCAAAAATTTAAATCCGGCCAGCTCAACGCTTGAGTATGGAACTATATTTAATAACAAGTTGTTCCTGGTATCGAAAGTTGGCGGCCCGGTTGTGGTTACTGATCCGTACTCGCTGGTTGAACTTGGTAGGATAGCAGCCGTGGGTAGCAATAACTGGCAGGCTTTTGTGGGTATTGATGCCACCAAAGGTTTGTTGAGTTCGGCAAACGGCGTGTATCCCTTCAATTTAACAACCTATACTACCGGTACAAAATTAACCAGTGTAACGGGTAGTGTTGGTGATATGATCAAGTCTGGTAATTACATTTTCGTTTTATCGCAAAGCAAAGGCGTCGTAGTGTTAAACGTATCTGATTACTCGGTAGCTAAAACTATATCGGGGATGGTAGTGGCGTTTACCAAAACTCCGGATGGCTCGGTATGGGCCGCGGGTGGTACATCGCTTATCAAAATTAACCCATCTACTTTGGCGGTAACTACTATTACCTTACCATTTACCGCTAACGGTACCTGGTTTGCATGGCATCCCGGTTCTATCACAGCATCAACCCAAAACAATACCGTTTACATTGCCAACAACGGCACCTTTAGCGGCGGTACTACTATTTACAGGTATATTGACGGCATTGCCGCTTCGCTTACAAGTCCGTTTATTACTATCCCGGCAGGTAAAGAGCTTTATGGTTCGGGTGTGGGTTATGTGCCGCAAACAAACCAATTGGCTGTTACCACAGTGCAATCGGGCTTTGGTACAAACTACGGTGTTAATGATCTTTATTTTTATGATTTGAACGGAACCCAGGTAGGCGATTTGCCATATTCAGGCTATTACTTCCCGGCTATCCCGGTTTTTCATTAAAAATATTTTACAATCGATATTCGAAACTCCTGGCCGTAACTGGTTAGGAGTTTTTTGTTAGATGATAGATTTTGTTTGAAAGGAATGAAATAAACGGCTTTGTTTTTTGTAATTAAATGGTTTTGTTGAAGCAGTGTGGCGTAAACCTAAAGTTTTTAAAAAAGTAAAGCCCCTGATGGGCAGGGGCCTTTACTAACCAATTATAAACCTAAATTATGAGAAGACTATTTTATGTGGTGTTATCTTTAACACGGTGTAAAAGTAACACTAACTTTTGATATTCGGAAATTTTTCTTTGTAATTTTTTTGTAAGTTTTATTAATTACTTGTTGTTCCGATATCTTATTGTCAAAAATAAGAATAAATCATTATTAATCTGCTAATTTTTTGAAAAATTAATTTCAATTTGAATGGCAGCTTTATTTGACAATGAAATATTTATGTTTTTGTTTTTAAATTTTACAAAAAGATAACTTTAAATGGATTTTTTTATGAAAACAACGTGTTTTAATCCATATTTTAATAATTTTTAAGATTAAAATCTGATTAAAAGTGATTTTTAGGTTTGTTTTCTTAAATAAGAACTAAAATTGGTGTTATTTTTTTGTTAAATCTTACTTTTTTGATTTGTTAAAGAACGATGTGTTGCTAAATCAATTTATCTCCTAAACGCAGTTGCCGAACAAAAATTACTTTAACAAAGCAATTTTTTAAATAAGCTTTAACAATTTTACCGCGAAAATACATCTTCTTTAAAAATATGTCAACTACAGCTACCCAAAAACAACATCCGCACCTTACAACCTTAACACTTTGGATCATGATCATCGCAACCTGTTTGGTGGTGGCCAACATATACTATAGCCAGCCATTACTGGCCGATATGGCTCATACTTTTAAAGTGAACGATAAAAAAGCACAACAAATTTCGCTTTTCACGCAAGTTGGTTACGCAACAGGCTTGCTATTTATCGTGCCCCTGGCTGATATGCTTAAACGTAAACGGCTTATTTTGATTGATCTGGTATTGGTGATCATCGCTTTAA
This sequence comes from Mucilaginibacter sp. CAU 1740, assembly GCF_039839285.1. Lineage (NCBI taxonomy): Bacteria > Pseudomonadati > Bacteroidota > Sphingobacteriia > Sphingobacteriales > Sphingobacteriaceae > Mucilaginibacter > Mucilaginibacter sp. CAU 1740. The sequence goes on from NZ_JBDOQS010000001.1 coordinate 601,576, forward strand.
TAGGGAGTGCCATGGCTCAGTCGGCAGTTTTAATGATGATAGCAGGCTTTTTGGTTGGTGTATCATCAGTTATTCCACAACTACTTATCCCCATGACCGCGCATTTGGCCAAACCGCATGAGCGCGGTAAAAAAATTGGTTTTGTAATGAGCGGATTATTGGTAGGGATATTACTTTCACGAGTGGTAAGTGGTTTTGTTGGCGCGCACTTTGGCTGGAGGGCTATGTATTATATAGCTGCCGGACTAATGGTGCTCATTTGGCTGATGATATTTTTGTTTTTGCCCGAGGTTGAACCCGATTATAAAGGTAACTATGGTAAGTTGATGAAATCATTGGTGTATTTGGTTAAAACACAGCCTAAATTACGCATGGCCGCTTTTAGGGGGGCTTTATGTTTTGCCTGTTTCAGCGCCTTCTGGACAACACTTGTGTTTTTACTTAAGCAGCCCCAATTTAATCTGGGCAGCTCGGCTGCAGGTATGTTTGGTTTGGTAGGGGTTTTTGGGGCTTTGGCAGCAGGGTTAATGGGCTGGCTGAGTGATAAAATGGAAGCCCATACATTATCGGGTTACACACTGTCGCTTATCCTTATCTCTTTTATAATATTTTATTTTTCCGGCAACAGCGTAGCCGGTCTTGTTATAGGGGTAATTGTTTTAGATCTGGGTGTGCAGGCTACGCACATTTCCAACCAGTCTATCATATTTGCGCTTATTCCCGAGGCCCGTAACCGCATCAATACAGTGTACATGGTGTCTTATTTTATAGGCGGCGCGCTGGGTAGCTTCTTAGCCAGCCAGGTTTGGATAACTTACCAGTGGAGCGGGGTATGCGTTATCGGTATCATCCTATCTGTAATTGTACTCGCGGTGCATGTGTTAAGCTACAAAAAAGCGTCCGCTGGTGTATCTGATGTTCGGTAATTGATCAGGGCCGAACACCTGTTTTTATGGTGGCTTTCAATTTTCTTCAAAAAAAGTAAAAAATTATTCGTTTTAAAAGTTGTTCAAAAACAGGTATTTACATTTTAATGTAAAAAATATCTGAGCTTTTAATGACATTTTTTACTCCAATTTAAAAGTTTGGCATTGTATTGGATTGTATCCTATCAAACGCAGTTGTTATGGAAGCTAAAAACAAAGTGGCAAGGGTTGAAGACGATAAGGAATGGGATAACCCGGTTGAGCCGACCAAAACATCAGATGCCCGCGATGAGGAGCAAATATTGAGGCAGTACAACGAAGCAAAGCGCCGCCACGATAACCTCAGCGAAAATAAAGAGGGCGAAGAAAAAGAAGATTAATAAAAGAAATTAAAATATTAAACGCACTAATACCTGAAAGCAATGAAAACTCAAAAACAACCATCAACAACTAAACTGATTGCAAGTTTTGATAACGCCCTTAAAGCAATTATCATGAGCGATTTAAAAGCTGTAAAAGCTAAACAATACCTTAACTCGGCAGCATAATCAACACTATATAAAAACACTACTACCTACATCTACCTATGAAAGCATATCAACCAACCCCAGCAATCACCAAACTAATGGCCCGTTTTGATAGTGAATTATTAGAGCTATTAAGGGAAGATCTTAAAAACTACCGTGAACGTAATCAGTTCAAAAACAACAAGCAGGTAGCAGCACAGCAAACGCTTAATGCAGCCTGATCAACATATATACAGTACAGCATCACACCTATGAAAACGATAAAGCCCTGCCAAAAACAGGGCTTTGTTTGTTTGTCTGAATCAGAATTTACAGAATTTTAGAATTAGCAGAATACCATTATCTCGACTATTTATTCTGTTAATCTGTAAATTCTGATTCAGACAATCTCTTAATCCCAACGATCTTTCCCATGTTAAACATTTAAACATATTAAATAACAATATGTTAACACTCTGGTTGCTTTAAAGAAACGCCTAAACCGGTTATTTGATAACGTGCCGGGTTAAGATGAAATAAGCCGGTGATAAACGCTGTTCTATGCATTTTTTTACCCCCGCTGTTATCCTCCCTTTTATCGGCCAGGTTGATCTTAGCGGATCGCTTTTGGCCGTTTTCCTGCTCTGCATACTCGCCGTTATAGGCTTTGAATTTGTTAACGGTTTTCATGATACCGCCAACGCTGTGGCTACTGTTATTTATACCAAAGCGCTGAAGCCAGTTTATGCCATACCATGGTCGGGCACCTGGAATTTTTTGGGTGTTTGTTTGGGCGGTGTTACCGTAGCTATGGGTATTTTAAAGTTGGTACCGCTTGATAGCTTGATGACCTTGCCGGTGAGCGTAGGGGCATGCCTGGTACTATCTGTATTGCTATCTTCAATTATCTGGAACCTGGGCACATGGTATTTAGGCATCCCATGTTCAAGCTCGCACACCATGATCGGTTCGATGATTGGCGGCGGACTGGCATTTACCTGGTTTTATAATGGCCCGGGTGTAAACTGGGAAAAAGCTGGCGAGATAGGCTCTTCATTGATCTTATCACCGCTTATTGGCTTTGGCGCGGCGGCGTTGCTGATGTTATTTTTGAAACATGTTACTAAATCGCACGCGTTGTTCCATATCCCCAGCGGGGAGAACGACAGGCCGCCGATCCATATCCGCCTGCTATTAGTAACCACTTGTACGCTGGTGAGCTTTTTTCACGGCAGTAACGATGGGCAAAAAGGTGTGGGCTTATTTATGCTGATATTGATAGCGTTTATACCTGCCCGTTTCGCGGTTAATCATGCTATCTCTAACGATAAGGTAATGACCGCCCTTAACCAAACCGAGCAGGTAGTTAAGGTTAAACTAACTGATAATACTAATAAAGAGCCTGCTATTACAACACTTTCGACAGCTATTGATCAAACTAAACAATCACTTGCTGAAAAAAATGAAAAGGAAGTAGCTAAAACTTACCGCTACCGTAAACAGGTTGAGAGTTTGATCAAAGATATCCGCGCTGTTATTAAGGATAACAAGGTGCCGCTTAATGAGCAGGAAAAGCAAACGCTTACCAACGCAGCCAACGAGTTGGAGCACGTAACCGATTTTGCCCCGGTGTGGGTTATAGCCATTATTTCATTATCTCTTGGCTTGGGCACCATGATAGGCTGGAAAAGGATTGTAGTTACCATTGGCGAAAAGATAGGTAACGAACATTTAAACTACGCACAGGGCGTAACCTCCGAAATTGTGGCAGCATCTACCATAGGGCTTAGTACCGGACTGGGGTTGCCCGTAAGTACAACGCACGTGTTATCAAGCGGCATTGCCGGTGCTATGGTGGCATCGGGCGGGAAGGGTAATTTAAATAACAAAACCCTTAAAAATATTGCGCTGGCTTGGGTACTTACTTTGCCGGTAGCTATAATTTTAGCATTTTTATTATTCATGCTTTTTCATTTGTTTATCTGATCCCGAACATGAAACAGATCCTGGTTGCAACCGATTTTTCAAAATGCGCCGCCAATGCTATGGCCTATGCTATGGAACTGGCCAATATATTAGGCCGTGAAGTTTGTGCTATCCACGCCATTCACCCTACCGAGGGCATTAATAACAGCACTTACAATGCTATATTTATTGAAGACTATTATAACAATAAACGTGAGGCGTTAAAAGATTGGGCAAGCGTTTACAGCACCGACGATAAGTATAAAAACGTTAAGGTAACCACCCTTTGCGATGTCGGCTTTTTAAAAACAGTGATAACCAAGTATGTTGAAACGAATCCGGTTGAATTACTGGTGATGGGCATTATGGGTGCTACAGGCATCAGCGGCATAGTGGGCAGTAACGCCAGCATGGTGGTAACCAAAATAAAGATCCCGACATTGATCATTCCGCTGGAAAGCAAGTTTGAAAACGTACCGATGATAACCCTGGCCACCGATTTTGAAACCCGGCTTTCAGCTACCGATGTGAACGCTTTGAATGAGATGATCAAAGCATTCGGCTCGGCAAAAATGCAGGTGCTTTATGTTGCCGAAAAAACCGACCAGCAACAAGTGCAGGTTTGGGAAACCCGTTTACGCGATGTTATTAAACATACTGAGCTGGAGTTTAACTATATAGAGGATAGCAGCGCCCTTAACGGCATCATGAAGTTTATTGAATCGCACGAAACTGATATGTTGTGTTTGGTGAAACATCACCATAACATTGTTTATCGCTTATTTACCCGGAGCACAGTTAACCAGGTGATGAATAAATCGGTAAAGGCGATACTGGTTTTGCATGAGTAGGTAATGTAGAATCCAGACTTACGAAGTTTTTAAAACTTCGTAAGTCTTACTTGCTTATTATTTTCATTTGTGATAATTATCCGAGGCGATTATGCTTTGGCTGCGTACTTCACAATAAGCCCCGCAGTCTTAGCCGATGCGCCCGGTTGTCCCATCCGCACATCAAGCTCATCATAATTGGCCAGCATGGTTTGACGATAGACGGCATCATTGATCAAAAGACAAAGCTCATTGCCAATTTTTTCGGCAGTGCATTCTTCCTGTATCAACTCCTTTACCACAAGCTTATCCATAATAAGGTTTACCAGCGAGATGAATTTAAGCTTCACCAGCATCCGGGCTATGGCAATGGTCACTTTGCCACCTTTATAAACAACTACCTGCGGCACGTTAAACAAAGCGGTTTCGAGCGTGGCAGTTCCCGAGGCTACAATGGCCGCCCGAGCATGCGATAAAATATCATAAGTAGAATTAAACACTATAGGGATGGCATTGCCATCTAAATGTTGATCGTAGTAATCAGCCTGAAAAGAAGGCGCGCCTGCCACCACAAATTGGTATTCAGAAAATTGCGACGCGGCTTTAACCATATCAGGGAGTAAACGACTAATTTCCTGTTTGCGGCTACCGGGCAGCAAAGCGATGATGTTTTTGCCGGCAAGGTTATTTTTTTGAAGAAAATCCGGATCGGCCTGAAATGCCGAAACAGCATCAAGCAGGGGATTGCCAACATAGTCAACATCCATACCCCATGTTTTATAAAAATCAACCTCGAAAGGCAGGATACAAAACAGATGATCAACAATCCGTTTGATCTTCAATACCCGCTTTTGGTTCCAGGCCCAGACTTTGGGCGAAATATAGTAGCAAACTAAAATGCCCTGCGCCTTGGCATATTCAGCTATTTTGAGGTTGAAGCCTGGAAAATCTATCAATACCAAGACATCCGGCTGGTATGCCGAAATATCCTGCTTGCACGATTTTAGGTTTTTAAGGATAGTTTGCAAATTGGCTATAACCTCTACAAAACCCATAAAGGCCATGTCGGCATAATGCTTTACCAGGGTGCCGCCTTCGGCCTGCATCAAGTCGCCGCCAAAAAAGCGGAAATCGGCCTGTGGGTCGAGACTTTTAAGGGCTTTCATTAAGTTGGCCCCGTGCAAATCGCCCGAAGCTTCGCCGGCTACCAGGTAATATTTCATTATAGTGCTTGTAGTTTAAAAATGAAAATAGCCAGTAAGAACAAAAGCGAGATCATGGCAATGCCATTACCCGTTTTATCAGCTCCTTTAACATAAAAGTAGCGGAGGATAAACAGGTTAATTGCAAAGGCCGTAAAATAGGGTATGCCCGGCTTGTTCATAAAGGCAACCTGGTTTTTAAGCAGGAACCAAAAAACAAACAGGCTTATGCCCGGCAATATGGCACCGATGAGCAAGCCTGCGGAGATATCGTTTTTGTTCAGCATAAATTATACGTTAAACTTCCAGTTGTTTAAGTAAGGGATGGCATGATGGGCCGTCATATCAAACTGAACCGGAACAACTGATGCATAACCATTATCTAAAGCCCAAACATCGGTATCCTCACCACCATCATTTAACTGGAATACGCCGGTAAGCCAGTAATAAGGGCGTTTATGCGGATCAACTCGCTCATCAAACTCCTCGGCCCATTTTGCCGAAGCCTGGCGACAGATCTTTATGCCTTTGATATCTTTCCCTGCCGGAAAGTTTACGTTTAATAAAGTAGCATGCGGTAAACCATTGGCCAAAACCTGCAAGGCAACTTCTTTTACATATTTAATACAAGGCTCAAAGTCAGCTTGTAAAGTATAATCATCTAACGAAAAACCAATTGAAGGAATACTCTCAATAGCCCCTTCAACTGCTGCCGACATAGTGCCCGAGTATAATACGTTGATAGAGTTATTTAAACCATGGTTAATACCAGATACGCACAGATCGGGTTTTTGGCCTTTAAAGATCTTGTTAACGGCCAGCTTCACACAATCAACCGGGGTGCCAGAGCAACGGTACATTTCGATGCCCTCGTAAATATCCACCTTATCTAACCGTAAAGGTTTGCCAATGGTAATAGCGTGCCCCATACCCGATTGCGGGCTATCCGGAGCAACCACAACAACGCGACCTATCCCGGTCATGGCATCCATCAGGGCTTTGATACCCGGTGCGGTAATGCCATCGTCATTAACAACAAGTATGGTAGGATTGGCTTTTTTCATTGTGCGAAATTAGTTATATTTAATGTATGCTGATTGCTGATAAGAAAAGATTCACCGTGGATGATTATTTGATGCTTGAGGAAGGTACGCCGTTTCAGTTGATCAATTATGATTTAATTAGGTCGCCTTCACCTATTCCTATTCACCAAGTTATTTCTGTTAAAATCACTCAGGCTATTGCCAATTTTTTGGATCAAAAAGAGGATAATGGCTTTTTGGTAAGTGCTCCTATGGATGTAATGTTTAATGATGTTAATGTTTTACAGCCTGATATCTTATATATCTCAGAAAATCGGGTTGCCGAACTGGTAAAAAATAGATTAGAGGGTGCCCCCGATTTAATCATTGAAATATTATCACCATCTAATGCCTATTATGATTTGAGGCAGAAAAAAGACATCTACGAAAAGTTTGGTGTTAAGGAGTACATTATAATAGACCCTGTACAGGAAAATGCCGATCTCTATTTATTACAGAATGGTGTTTATCATCTTCATCAGAAAGCCCAGAAAAATGAAATTTTAAATTCTGTCATCTTGCAAGGCTTAAGTATCGAACTGACAAAGCTTTTTAAGTAAAAAGCCCCGTCTCCGGAGCTTTTCAAATTCTTATAAACTGTTTATCCACTTCACCAGCTCATCGCGGGTTTTGCCCGTTTTTTGCTGAAGCTTTCCTAATGTTTCATCGTCTTTACCTTCCTGCCAGGTTAGATCATCGTCGGTAAGGTCGCCGTAGGCTTGTTTGATTTTTCCTTTCAGTTCGTTCCAGCCGCCTTTTATTTCTAATTTATCCATGATGTTTTTTATTTAGATGTATATGAGTAACGGTTGGGATTGGGGATGGTTTGCGAAAAGCCTCTAAATCTCCCCTGAAGGGAGACTTTTGGAGCCCTTGTTATTTTGAAGAAAATTCGTTATATTATAGTATGAATATAATAACAGAATTTTATACGCAGGGCCTGGAGCAGTGGCCCAAAACAGGGCAACACATCCTGGCTCATCAAACAAGTGAGCAAATAGTGGTTTACCAGGCCTACAAAAAAAGTATTGCCAATTTCGCGGTAGCTAATCAGTTTTTAGGCGGCCCGGAGTATAGTTACAACCGCATGTCGTGGATAAAGCCTAATTTTTTGTGGATGATGTACCGCTGTGGCTGGGCTGCAAAGGAGAACCAGGAAAGTGTATTGGCTTTGTGGATTGATAAGGCTGATTTTGAATCGATACTGAACGAGGCGGTGATTTCATCGTTTAATCCTCAGTATCACGAACGTCATGATCAATGGCGTGCCGATTTGGAACAGAAGGCGGTCCGCATGCAATGGGATCCGGATCATGACGCGTACGGTAACAAACAAGAATGCCGCGCCATACAGTTAGGCTTAAAAGATGATGTGCTTAAAAACTTTGGAAAAAAGCAGATCAGGAAAATAGAGGATGTTACCGAGTTTGTTAAAGAGCAAAAGCAACTGCTTGATGCCGGTAAATTAAACGAACTGCAGGTTCCGGTTGAACGGGTTTACCGAATCGGTAATGAAGGCCTCAATAAACGTATCGGCCTGGATTTTTAATATCTTTTTTTTCTTTGTTTTGGTCGAAGTTACGCTATCGCTAAACCTCGACCAGTCTTGTTTGATGGAAATTTAGTTACTATTCCTTAAACGCTTTCAACACCTTCCGTTCACGCCCTTCCCCCGGCCAAAGGGTTATCTTATAATGATCTGTCCCTTCATCATCTTCGGGGTTTACATTTTTAATGGCATATGAGTATATGCGCACGCGGTATCTACCCGGTGTAACAATAGCTTTCAGTATGATTTTTGTATCCGGAAAATTCAGGATCTCCATAATACCCGAACTCAGCTTTACGCTTCCCTCAACCACATGGTCATATCTGCCAAATTCTTTTTCAGTATCGGCAGTATGCAAAACATTCAACTCAGCTTTTACGTGGCCGAAGCTGGCTATTTTTATGCCGATAATATCTTCGGTGGTGCCTAAGCGGGCTATTTGAGCATCGTTATTCCAAAAGGTAGTATCGCCCGTAGTGCCTGTGAAGACAGAATCGCAAAGATAAAACTGGTGTTGAGTAGTGAAAAAATCGAGGTTGTGTTTGGTTTGAGCGAAGGAGAAGCAGGAGATCAAGAGTAAAGAGGCAAGAAGCAATGTTATCTTCTTGATCTTATCCTTATTGCTCCCTGTGTCACTCATTTTCTATGGAGATATTTAAAAAACGTCATTGCGAGGTACGAAGCAATCCCAAACAATACAGGGTTAACCTGCAAATCGGAGATTGTTTCGTACCTCGCAACGACGCGTTGGTTATACTTATTGTTAAAATTAACTAAAGTATTTTAATTACAAAGCTCCTGCCTTGATCTCATCAACAACTCCGGGATCAAGCAGCGTACTGGTATCGCCCAGGTTGGAGGTATCGCCCTCAGCTATCTTACGCAAAATACGGCGCATAATTTTACCCGAACGTGTTTTTGGCAAGCCAGTTACAAACTGGATCTTATCCGGTTTAGCAATTGGACCAATAATGCGCGATACGGTCATGATGATATCTTTACGTGTAATATCCTCATCGCCATGTTTATCCGGACTAACCACATAGGCGTAAACACCCTGGCCTTTGATATCGTGCGGATAACCCACCACTGCCGATTCAACTACGCTGCTGTGCATATTGATGGCGTTCTCTACCTCGGCAGTGCCAATGCGGTGGCCTGATACGTTCAATACATCATCTACCCTGCCGGTGATGCGGTAGTAACCGTCCTCATCGCGTAAGCAACCATCGCCGGTAAAATACATGTTTTCGTAAGTGGCGAAGTAGGTGGTGCGACAGCGCTCATGATCGCCATAAGTGGTGCGCAGCATACCTGGCCATGGGAATTTGATACAAAGGTTACCGCTCACGCCGTTGCCTTCAATCACTTTGCCGTTTTCATCAACCAACACAGGCTGAACACCTGGCAATGGCAGTGTAGCGTACCCTGGTTTAGTTGGAGTGATACCCGCGATAGGCGAGATCATGATACCGCCATTTTCGGTTTGCCACCAGGTATCAACAATAGGGCAGCGGTTTTTACCAATGTTATCATCAAACCAGTGCCATGCTTCTTCGTTAATAGGTTCGCCTACCGAGCCTAATTTTTTAAGTGAACTGAGGTCTTTGTTTTTTACCTGGTCCAGCCCGAAGCTCATTAACGAGCGGATGGCAGTTGGCGCAGTATATAATATGTTTACTTTAAATTTATCAACAATCTCCCAGAAACGGCCGCAATCCGGGTAAGTAGGGATGCCTTCAAACATCAAAGTAGTAGCACCCTGAGATAGCGGACCGTACACAATGTACGAGTGACCCGTGATCCAGCCGATATCGGCAGTACAAAAATAAACCTCGCCCTGGTTGTACTGGAACACATTGGCAAAAGTATAGCCCGCGTAAACCATATAACCGCCGCAGGTATGTACCACGCCTTTCGGTTTACCGGTTGAGCCTGAAGTGTACAGGATAAACAGCATATCTTCTGCATCCATTACCTCAGCAGGGCAATCGGGGTTTCCTTGTGTTTCTACTTTTTTAATTTCATCTTCCCACCAAACATCACGGCCTTTTATCATCGAAACCGGGGTACGGCTGCGGGTAAGCACAATCACTTTTTTAACCGAACGGCATTGTACCAAAGCATCGTCAATAACGGTTTTAAGCGGCACTTCTTTGTTGCCGCGTTTACCGCCATCGCAGGTGATCACGATGTTACACTCGGCATCGTTGATCCTATCGGCAATGGATTGTGCCGAAAAACCGCCAAACACTACCGAGTGGATAGCACCGATCCTCGCGCAGGCTAAAACAGCTATTGCCAGCTCGGGGATCATCGGCATATAAATACATATGCGGTCGCCTTTTTTTGCGCCGTTGTTTTTGAGTACGTTGGCAAACTGGCATACCTTATCGTGTAGTTGGCGATAGGTTAGTATGCGGTGGTCTTCTTCGGGATCGTTGGGTTCCCAAATGATGGCCGGTTTATCGCCAAGGGTTTCGAGGTGACGGTCGAGGCAGTTTTCGGTAATGTTAAGCTGCGCACCCTGGAACCATTTTATTTTTGGTTCTTTAAAATTCCAGTCGAGTACGGTATCCCACTTCTTTTTCCATAAAAAATTATCGGCAATGCCGGCCCAGAATTGTTCTGGCTGCTCAACGCTTTGCTGGTAAACTTTTTTGTACTCTTCAAACGATGTAATTTTCATTGGTTGGTTGGTGTTTGGTTGGTAGATGAAGCAGCTGCCGGCTTAAATTGTTTATTAAGTGTTGGCCGGTAGCGGTTTCATGCTGGTTTAAATGGCGGCCGTAATTTAATAAATTATGTGTGATGTGTAAACTAAAATCGCAACTTTTTAAATTTTTTTAAAAAGTAATTTATGTTGATAGTAAAGCACTCTTGTAGTTATTTGTTGAACTCATTTAACAATTTAAAATCGCTGCGATATCAGCGTTAAACTAACTATTAACAGATAAACAATACTTTCGGATTTATTTCAATTGATGTTTTAAAGTAAAATTTATAGTATGAGGATGTAAATATTTGCCCGCATGTTATCTTAGTTGATTGGATTAACTACCGCAACAAATTTAAATCAAAACCGGGGCTTACAAATGAAGCAGGAATTACAATTATACCAACGGCTACAAAAAAAATATCCAAGGGTAACCGAAGAAGAGTGGCGGTTATTGGATGTAATGGCCAGCGTAAAACATATTAAAAAGGGCGATGCTTTTTTAAAGTATGGAAAGGTGGCAAGGTTTTCGGCATTTGTAATATCCGGTTCGTTCAAGTACACTATTTTGGATGAGGATAGCCAGGAGAAGATCATCAAATTTGCTTTTGCTGATGATTTTTTGGCCAATTGCGAAAGTTATAATAAAAAAGCGCCCTCGGCCGTAAGCATTGTGGCGCTGGAAGATGCGGTGATCCTCCGCATCAATATTAAAAAAATGCAGCCGCTTTATAACCTGCACATGAACCTGCTGCATGTAAACCTGCAGCTGTACCAGGAAATTTCGGAACAGCAATCAGAGCATCAATACCTACTATCATTAAAAAGCCCTTTGCAGCGTTACCGTTACCTGATGGAACGCCGACCGGCCATCATTCAAAAAATATCGCTTACCAATATTGCCCGTTACCTGTACATCAGTCGGGAGGCGCTTAGCCGTGCAAGGTTATCCTTGTTAAAATAACGGGGCCGCGTTTTGTGATTGTAGTCACAACCGGAGATTGATCATGGCGATAGCTTTGTTTTATTAAACAATGAAACAAAGCATCATTTTACTTCACGGATTATTTGGCGGCCTAAGCAACTGGAACGGCGTTATCGATCATTTTGAAAACCGGTTTGATATCCATGTACCGCAGCTCCCGCTATATGAAAAATATACAGGCGACACTTTAGAATACCTGATAGAGTTTCTCGACGGATTGGTTAATTCAGCCAATTTGCAAAATGTGATCCTTATTGGTAATTCGCTTGGCGGGCACCTGGCTATCCGTTACACGCATTTATATCCGCATAAGGTTTCAAAACTGGTGCTAACCGGCAGTTCGGGCCTTTATGAGAACACGCAGTTTGGCAGCTTCCTGAAACGCGGCAACCGTAAGTATATCCATGAGCGGGTGGCCTATACATTTTACGCCCCGGCTATTGCTACCGATGAACTGGTTGACGAAGTGATGCGGGTTACTACCGATAATAACAAGTGCCTATGCTCTATCAAAGCGGCAAAATCGGCACAGCGGGATAATGTTGCGGCCCGGCTTCCTGAAATATCAACACCTGTTTTTTTAATATGGGGGAACGATGATCATATCACTCCCCCGGATGTTGCTGTTGAATTTAAAACTCTGCTGCCAAACGCACAACTCATTATGCTAAGTGAATGTGGCCATGCGCCGATGATGGAAAAGCCGGATGAGTTTAATTCGGTATTGGAGCCATTTATTACGGAGTAAATTAAAACTCCGTGCTATGTATTGGCTATGCGTGGCGGCACCGCTTTAAGATCTTCCAGTTTTGACCCTCGTCCGAGCATCTGGTTCGCTGCCTTAAAATCTCCGCTATGAAATAATATTTTTCTTATGTCCCGATCAATATACACACCCCAGTTGTTATTTATAACAATGAGCATTTCATTAAATATAGCCGAATCTGAAAATTTAACGTATTCATCGTTCCCTACGTTATTTGTAACAATGTAATGATCAGGATATTGAATTTCGGGAAGAAACAACCGGCAAAACACATGCGGGATAAACAGATAGAGCATTAAAGCATCCTGCTTAACATCGGTAAGTTCTGTAATTTCATCTGCTATTTTGCCGGGATCATTATAGTTTTTGAAATAGATATCTACAGCGGCCTCGATTGTGCTTTTATAAAGAGGTTGGGTGTCAACTTTTTTTTCAAACAGTTTGCGTATAAAATTCATGCTCGTTTTGATCAGTTTATCGGCAAATTAAAAAATAACCTGCAAAAAGCTCCCACCAATTTGCCATGAATAGCAGGTATCAGCACTGGCCCGCTAACCTGCTATTTTGTAATTGTCTAAATTAAAACCAACGAACAATGGCCCGAAGAAGTCCGTTGGTATCCCGGTTATCCTGACTGGTCCAGGCAATAATACCATCCGGGCGAACTAACACCGAACTTAAACCCAATTGATTTTTAGCGCATCCTGCCAGGTATCTGATGTGATCACCACTTTCCGCCACAAGAGCTTTGAGCGAGTCGTCGCTGCCAAAATCTATCAGTAATCCTTTACCATCACCCATCAGTTCGCCGATCGTTTTACCATCTTCCAGTTCAAAGTTCGGTACGCTATAACCTAACCACGGTTGATTACTGCCAAGATCATAATGTGTATGGATGCCCCAAACGCGCCCGGCAAAATAGGTTGCACCATCATGGGTATTCATCACATCGCTAATGATGGAATAGAGCGCCCGGCTCCAGGCATCCGGCTTCATGATAGCCACCTGCGCCCGCGACCAATCCAATACTTTCATCCCCACCGGAAAACGTTCGGCATAATAAGTATCCAGCAAGCCTTCGGGAGCGCTACGATGAATAGTGGCGGCCAGTTTCCAGCCAAGGTTCATGGCATCGCCCAGGCCGAGGTTTAATCCCTGGCCTCCAAGCGGTGCGTGGATATGCGCGGCATCACCGGCTAAAAAAACTCGACCGTTACGGTAATCGGTAGCTTGTCGGGCGCGGTCTGTCCAGGTGGTAGCGATATGCAGGGCGGTGAGTGTAACATCAGTACCCGATACCCGGCGTAGCACTTCCTGAACATGTTGTAGTGTAATGGGCTGCTCTGAGGCATGAAACGCGCCGCCATCAAAATCCTGTATCACCACAAAGCCCGGCTGCGATTGCAGGTACATACCCCTTTCAGTAACATTACGACCTGGTTTAAGCTTTTCAGGATCGGCAATATCTACCCTGGTGGAATAGCCGGTAAATTCCGGTTCGGTACCGGCAAATTCAAAATTGCCTAATTTACGAACAACGCTCCTTGCACCATCGCAACCTACCAACCATTTACTTTGAAACACACTATCACCAGACTGAACCGTTACGCCGGCATCAGCTTGTTGAAAATCAGTAATGGCATATCCGCGTTTAATATCTACCCCGAGAGATTCAGCACGGCGCGCTAATACCGTTTCCATTTCTTCCATGGTGGTCATGAGACTAACATCCGGCGAACTTTCTAAGCGGTGCTCCCATTTGGTCATATCTACATTACCTTCGGTGAACGGGATCCCGGCAAAATGCCCTATCTGGCGTTGCGCACCCTGCTTAGCATGCTGGTGCGGGTTTTTAAGTGTTTTATGAATTTCAAGCTCGTCAAGCAATCCTCGGCGGTAAAGCGCTTCGATAGATGGAGCCGAGAGGCCGCGTACGCCAAAAGGGAGCTGCTTTAGTTGAGTATTGGAACTTTCGGCTTTTTCGAGGATCAGAACCGAGCATTTGGCAAGGGCCAATTCGCAGGCCAGGAACAGCCCAACCGGACCGGCACCTGCTATAATTACATCGTATCTATTTTGATTTTGTGTAGTTGTCATGTTGTAATGATTTGATACACAAAATTGAGGAATGGTGCTTTGTTAGGATTGTACAAACGCGACAAAATCGTCGGGTAAAATTCGCTTCCCCTTCTTCGCCTCACGCGCAAAGGCCGCCGGTGTAGTGCCGCTGAAACGCCTAAACTCCCTGCTTAGATGTGATTGATCTGTATAACCCAACTCGTGTGCTAATCCCGCCAGGTTAACTTCAGGACTATGCCATAGCCGGTTACGAACCTGTTCAAACCGCATCAGTGCCGATACATCTTTTACGGTATGGCCCGATGACTGTTTGAAGTTCCTTTCCAACGTGCGCACCGTTGCATGTGCGGCTTCGGCTACTTCGCTCACCGGTATGGTACCGTTTGCTTTGTGCATGGCAACGCCTGCTTTAAACAACATGGCATTGCTGGTAACTCCGTCGCGTGCGTTTAAAAAATATTGTGTTAGGCTGGCTATGGCTTCATCTATCTTTCCGGCCTCAATACATTTATTTAATGTAGATTGAAGTCCGGCAATGGGATGCTGAAACGTGTGCACCTGGTTTTTGCCCGATGGCAGGCCAAGCAAATCAAAAACCGTCCATGGATAACATCTTACAGCAATTATTTGCAGTTGGTTTTGCGAGTGAAAAATAACGGGCTTACTGAGTAAACCCATCATAAAAGGAGAGGGTAGAGGCAGAAGCTCTTCGCTATCACCGATGCTGTAAAGTTCTCCGAAGTAAAAAATAATCTCGGCATAACCATCAGGTTGCACCTCAAAAGCAGGGTGTTGCTCATCGGCATCCCTTCGGTTATACCAAAAGCATTTTATGGTATCCTGGAGTTGGGTGGGTGGTGCAAATTCCTGGTGGTGCATATGTAAAGATATATACAGAATAACTTTTGTTGCAAGCGATTAAAAGAATGCTATTTCCTGATATCAATTGAAGTACCCGCCATAACGTAACTAAATAAGGTATCCATATCGTTGTTTTTAAGAGCGATGCAGCCATTGGTCCAGTCTTTCGAGTTAACCCGTTGGGGTGATGTGCCATGTACCATAACGCCAATTCCTGGTTTAACTTTTCTTTTTAATGCATCCGCACGATCTGCCGAATCCGGATATGAGATCCAGAAACTTTTGTAAAACTTATCTGTGCGATTTGCTTTATTATCCAGGTAATAAACACCTTCTGGCGTGCGCAAATCACCGTCGCAGATCTTATCACCCACCGGGTTCCCACCCAGGTTTATTTTGAATGTTGTAATGTTTTTCCCTTTTCGCTTAAGATACATGGTCCGCCTATGTTTAAAAACGATCACGCTATCTGCACTTGCAGATATGGCAGCTAAACTTTCAAAAATCTCAGTAATGGTTTTTGGATGTCTTTCTGTGATATTTATTGATCTATCCCAGCGTGCTATGGCATGATCATCTTTATTTAGTGAATCGGTACCTGTTTTGGTAAAGCGTTGCAACCTCAGTATTTCTTTTTCGCGATATATTATTCCCTCGTTATTTAACAGCGTGAGGATGTATTGCCTGAAATGAAGCATGTTGCCTGCACCGTCTTTTAGTATAATGGTGGTATCGATATTGGCGGGAATAATTTTCATTACAGAATCAATATCTTCATACGGCAACTTTTTATGCGCGGAGTGGCATGAGCAATAAAATAGGGCGGTGAGAAAAGTTAAAGAAAGGTAATGCGTTTTCATCAGGTTATAGGTTTAATACGAATTTATAATTAACCTGATGAATATGTACGGGTGAAAGAAATATATTTTTGGCGGGGGAGGTTCCTGAGAGAAATGTATTTAATTGAAAGCTTCGGAGGCTTTGTTGGTGGAGTAACCACTATCATGATGTACATAAATGGCATGTTTGGAAAATATTTAATTGATGACAGATTGGTAGAAATATAATGGAGCATTTTTTTTAGGTAATTTCGACTATTGCATAATTGGTTCTGCTTTTTTTTCGAGCATTAGATTATTGTGTAGGGCTTAAATTGCAACAGGGCGTTTAAAAGAAAATCATGATCAACGGAATTGAAATAAAAAATATCTATGATTGGAATTCACTGTTAGTGAAAGCTACAAACGGAGACAGTAAAGCGCAAAACGAAGTTGCATTTTATTACGAAAACGGTTTAATAGTTGACAATGCAATAATTGTTAAAATTGATAAACAACTTGCATTTAACTGGACCAAAAGGTCATACGAGAGTGGTGACATACAAGGAATTGAAGCATACGCCAATTATCTGTGCGATGGAGAATATAAATATTGCGAAAAGGATGTGGATTTGGCAATGCAGCTTTACGAAAAGGCTATGAATGCAGGTTCAGATAGCGCGGCATACAATTTAGGCCTTGAATACAGAAATAAACAAAATTTTGAAAAGGCGTTTGAACTTTATTCAAAGGCAAACCAATCAGGACGCTTTTACCAGGAACTCACAATTGGCCTATGTTGTTATTACGGCATAGGCATAGAAAAAGACAAAGTTAAGGCGCTGGAAATTTTTAACGTAATAAATAAAGACGGTAACACAGAATATGAGATCAATGAAGCAAATTTTATGATCGGCAAGATATATTTAGAAGGTGAAATTGTTGAGCGCTCACTGGAAAAAGCAAGGTACTATTTAGAACTTGCAGATAATGACGGAGATCATCGGTCAGCACAAGAACTTTTAATAGTGATTGGCCGCCAGAAAATGATAAACTAAATCTTCTGTTATCGTTGTGGAAAAAAAGCAGGCTGAAAAACAAAGAAAGCCACTCATGAGAGTGGCTTTCTGCTAATGTAGCGGGGAGCAGGATCGAACTGCCGACCTTAGGGTTATGAATCGCTCCAGAAATGGTTTTTGGAAATGCAAAAACCGCTTATATGGCTCTCAAACGCGGTTTTTGAAATCATGTTAAACCACATAATCCCATATCAATACAGGGTCTGTATGAACATTGTATGACCAAAACCAATAGCTTTACCAACGGTAAAGTAGGGTTTGATTAAGTGTTCAATTATGGCAACCGTAAGGGTTTACATCAGGAAAAGACCAACAAAAAATGGCAAATTCCCCATTTCAATCTGTATTACTGTAAACAGAAAACAGGTGTATATTATGACCGGGCAAAAACTCGATAGTTTGGATCAATGGAATGAAAAAGCGCAACGGGTAAATAAGTCCCATCCTAATTCAACCAGGTTAAATAATTTCATATTAAATGAGATAGCCAAAGCCAATGATAAAGCTTTGGAAATGGAAACAAAAGGCCATGTTACTGCCAAGGATGTCAAAGTTAGTTTAAAGCCGGTTGAGGTAGAAAAATTATACTTTCAGGATGTGGCCAGGATTTACCTGGAAGATCAAAAAGCGTTAGGCAACTACGATACGCTCAAAGCGGATACTACACGGCTTAAGCGATTCTATGAGTTTGTTAATAATCAAGAGATAAGCTTTGAAGAAATTACTGTTGACCTGCTACAACGGTACACTATCTATTTAAAGGTCGCTAAAAAGTTTTCCTACGATAAAGAAAAACCACCAAAACCTTTAAGTGATCGTACAATCACTAATCATATCATTGTGATTAGGACAATCTATAATAGAGCTATCAGCTCAAAGGTAGTCAGTAAGGATTATTATCCATTTGGAGGGAAAGGAAATATATCCATTAAATTAACCGGTGCTGCAAAGATCGGATTGGAGGAATATGAAATTAAACAACTGGAAGAACTTGACCTCACAACACATCCAGTCATTTATAACGATTCCCGCAATATCTGGTTAACAGAGTTCTATTTCGCCGGAATGCGGGTTACCGATTGCTTACTCTTAAAATGGACAGATATTCAGAATGGCAGGTTACATTATAAAATGTCCAAGAATGGCGAGTGGGGCTCTGTAAAAGTGCCCGAAAAAGCACTGCGTATTATCAGGCAGTATCCTTTAAATATCAAAGAAAACCCCCACAAACTGATTTTTCCATATCTGCAAGATCTGCCATCACTCGATGACCGTTTTGAAGTTCGCCGCAGAATTTCATTCGTCAGCAAACGCCTTAATAAAACGATGGATCTTTTAATGGGCATGATCGGGAGCGCAAAAAAAGCGTCACAACATAAAGCCAGGCATAGCTTTGCGCAAAGAGCCGAAGAGAAGGAAATTCATCCAAAGGTATTGCAGAAGATGTACCGTCACGAAAGTATATTAACAACAATGAATTACCAGTCAAATTTTTCTTACAAAAAGGCGGATAGTGCAATTGACGCCATACTGGATTTTTAACAAGCAAAGGAAGGGTTAAACCTTCCTTTGCTCTGCTTTCGGTAATTCAAATGATTCATAAACAAAATCATTCAGGTATTCGTTGATCGAATTGATATCATATAATATCAGTTTCTTTTTCGGTTGGGTAAACCGTATCTGGCCCTCATCCCTTAGCTTTTGCAGCGTCGTTTTACTTTTGATCTTCAGTTTTGCCATCGCCTCAGAGGCTGAAATCCAGGTGTCCGGGATCTCAGCGACCGGCTTTTTAAAATGAGCGATGACCTCTTCCAGTAATTTGTAAAAGGCATCGCTTTGCATACAGATAACCTCTATATTATTCATCACTTTTCTCTCCGCATTTTAAGATTATCCGACTGCGCTCATTGCGCTTATAGGATGGTTGATATATGATGTATCCGAAATCATGCAGATCCCGGATACATCGGTGATAGGTCGTATTGGCCAAGATTTTGGCCATCGGCATGACCTCATGCGCGTAAGCACACAAAGGTACCGGAAAGCCTTTCATTTGCCAACACTCCACCAGGGCAGCGAACAAACCAATATGGGTAATGGAAATCCGCGGGTCGTTTTTCACCGCGCCGAAAAATACCGATAATGGCTTGCAGGCTTCCATACTAAACGTGCACCCCCTGCCTGCGGCGTTGTCCCTGCTCTGGTTTTTGTTCAGCCTCATTTTTTTTAGCACCAGCTGCCTGATTTTGAACCGGGGTATTGGCCTGCGCCTGTTCTGCTGCCCTGGCAATGGCCGCTTTTTGGACTTCCTGTGGCGTCATTTCCGCTTTCTCGGTTTGGCTCATGGCTTGTTTTTCGGCCTTTCGGACAATCAGGCTTTGACCTTTATCGTCATAAAAATCCAGGCGCATCATACGCGGATTCGCCACTACCTGTGCCTGCGTTTCCTGTCCGTCACGTACTAAGGTAATTTCGACAAGGTTTCCTTTCTCCAGCGGGCGCATGATGCGGGAACGTTCATATTTTTCCTGTATATCTTTGATCGGATATTTCTGTAATTCCTTTTCATGGTCCCAGAAAATCACCTTGGGGTTAAAATTGCCATACTTGTCTGCCTCCTTAAAGTTTAGCCCGCGCCAGGCAAAATAAGTTTCGCCGGTCGGTTTCATTTGTGTCACTCCGTTTTCTTCCCTTGGCTCCATTTTTGGCTGCTCGCGGAAAACCGCTCTGCCGTCCATCATATTATAGCGTTCTTGCAGTGTATAATTAAATTTTTGGCCAACAAAGAAGGATTGGGTAAGATCTTCCATGCCCTCTTTTTTCAGCGTGGAATCAAAGCGGTTAAAAAAAGTAAGGTCCTTCGCCGTATCATCGCCCTTTGAAAAATGGAGCACCGATTCTAATACATCTTTACCAAACTGGCGGGTGTGGTTCAAAGTGAACTCTGTTAAATTCTGATCCATCTTGGTATGCAGATCTTTTGCAATGTCCTCACCAAAGCCCAGATTTTTGAGCTGTTCGGACGTAAACTGATAGCTTTCCTGATTCATCGTTTTAATTTTTAAATGGTTAAATAATCCTGATTATGATAAAGCCGAAATCATTAAATAGTGACGACCGGCTGTCTGCCGTCCTGCATCGTTAAGGCGTGTTTTTTAGTTCCAGGTTATCGCGCAGCAAAAGCTCATGCCCGTTCTTCAGCTTTCCTTTTACCCGTTTAACTTTTTTGGAAAAAAGCCCTTTGGCCGTATTGATACCGGCTGTTGCCAGTTGTGCCGACATAGATGGATCCATGGTCATCATATCCATGGTTTGCACACCGTTAACCATGCCGTCTTTCAGTGCATCACCCGTCACCGCTTCAGGTACACAGATCCCCTCCATACCGTCGGTGCGGTCATAAACGGTCAGGTCGACCGGGATGATGTTCAGTCCGACATGGATCAGTTTGATATTGATCTTTACCCGCTGGTTATACAGGTCGCCGCTGCCATAGATCAGTTGCCCTTTCTGGAACAGCTGCCCGTTCACGCGGATGCTGTCCAGCAAACGCATCCGTATGACCGTACCCTGCACGATCTTTTGATTGCCATCAATAACCGCAGGTATGGCCTGGAACTTTGTTGCTACTTTGGGTGAAGCACTATTATTGTTTTTTTCCAACACGCGTTCAGGATGCTGGATATCCAGCAACTTTTCCAGCAAGCCATTCATTTGCTTCAGTTCGGGATCTTCCGCAGGTGGCGGAATCGTGAGCGGTCGTTCGCTATAACCTTTTATTTGCCCATACGCTGAATGATTAAGAGCGTTGTTATCACCTGCTGATATTGCTGGCTTGTTGATGGCGGCTTGTAATTCCGTCAGTCTTTTTTGAAGCATAATTTCCCTGGCTGCCGCGCCGTTGCTTTCCTGCTGCCCGTCGTTCCCAAAAATGCCGGGCTGGTGAGGGGAAAAAACAGAACCCGCAGTAACAAACGCAGAATCCGCCAGCCGGTTGGCGTAAGGATCAAGCTGCTCCGCCTGTTTGCGTTTGGCCGAGTCGGCGGCGGCGCGGTCGTAAAACCCCATTTTGTCCAGGCTACGCTCATCTTTAAGTTTGGCATCCGGCAGATGGGTGTTAAAACCCAGCGACCGTGTTGCCCCAACATCCGCATAGCCCTGTCCGCCACCGAAGGTTTTAAACAATAAGGTGCAGAATGCAAATACAATTAAAGGCAAAACCAGCAAGGCCTTGCGTTTGCGTTTTTGTTGAAGGGTGAGTGTTTCCATAATCTTTTTATTGATGATTGATAATGACTTCGTTTCGAGGTTAGCGGTTGATGACTTTGAGGTCCGTGTTTTCCAGGGTCGCCCAGCGCTGGATCAAAAATCCATGCGGGTTATTATCGCTCCGTCCGATATTCCGTAATTCGCCGGTGGTGACCAGGCTACGGGTGACGGTACTGCTTGTGCGGATAATACTTTGCGTGGCAAAACATTTAAAGGTGTAGGGATAATTGCGCAGGTCAACGTTAACGCTGTCCACATGCAATTGCTGGCTGATATTGCCGGAGATGATATTGGCATAGTAGCCGCTTTCACTCAGGTTATCGTATTCCCGTTTGGCCGTTTCATCTGCCAGGTACAGCGCTTTACTCAGGTTGGCTTTATTGGCCTTGTCATCGGGAGACAGCGTAAAGAAAAGTTCATGGAAGGTTTTGATATGGTCGCGGGCTTCAACGGCGACGTTATCTTTCCGGTCGGCGGCTACCGCATCCAGCACCTTACCGTTGAACAGGATGTACACCCGGCTTTGGATGGTGGCGATCAGCCTGTGACTTTGGTACACCGTAAAGCCAATAGCCAGAAAGGCACAGGCGATAATGGCGATGGTGAAAGCACGGACATGCTGAAAAGCCGTTTCGATATTTCTGAATTTTTTAAACATGGTCATTGGGATTTACCGGAGGAGCCTTTCAGCTTTTCCGTGTTGTAAGTATTGGACTGGGTCTGTTTGCTGTTGCTGCTCTGGGTGTTGACCTGCGAGTTGGAGGTAAACATATTTTGCATCACCGACCCACTGAGATAGGATACCGCCATCGAAGCCAGTGCGGAGGTTTTGTTGAACAGCGCATGACCGCCGACGTTCATGATATAGTTGGCAATGCTGGGTACGGTGAAGTAGCCGAGAATGCCGATGACGAGAAATATCAGATAAGCCGTATTGGTATTGCCGAACTCGTTTCCCTGTAACTGCCCGCTTTGCGCCAGCGTGATCATATTCACCTAGATCTTCGCGATAAAGGCACCGAAGATGTTGGCGACGGGAAGCCACATGAACACATTGACATAGCGCGCCAGCCATTGCTTCAGCGTATGCTGGAACCCATCGAAAATGGATAAGCCAAAGCAGAGAGGCCCAAGGATGGCGAGCACGATCAGCTTAAAGGTGCGGATCGTATCCAGGCAAAGCGCTGCTGCCTGAAACAGGACATTGAGCACTTCTGCGATCCATTTACGGGCCATGTTCTTGATGCTCCAGCCCGAAAAGGCACCGAAAATGGGATTGGCGGTTGAGCCGTCGGGATTGGCATTATCGGGATGGCTATACTGGTACCATTTATCCGGGTCAGCATTTTGCTGTCCGGCAGGCAGGTCGGCGTCTTCATCCGGCCGGGAGGTCAGGTAGGCGATGGCAGCATTGGAACGGGAAACCATATTCTCGGTTGCCGTCACCACGGGTTGCAACACGCCATTCATCAGCGCAAGAACGGCAGGAAATGCCGCGATACAAATGCCCATGCCGAAGGGGCGCAGCAAAGGATAAACATCTACCGGTTCTGCGGCGGCAATGTGCTTCCAGATACGGGCCGCGATATACCATAAGGCGGCAAAGCCAGCAATGGCGCGGGCGACACCGATCATTCCCTGGCACAGGGGCAGCATTTGCTGGTAAAGTTGCGCGAGTACGCCCTGCAGGCTATGCAGGTCATCGGCAACGCCTTCGGCATGCGCAAATTGTGGCAACAGACCTGCAGAAAGCGTCAGGAAGGTAAATATGAATAATCTTTTTTTCATGTTCATGGATTGATGCCGTAAAGGCTGTTAACGGTTTGTTTATCCCTGGCCGCTTTATCCCGCAGGAAAATCATTTGCCCGGCTTGGTCGTTGAACTTGCGCAGGTAACTCAGCTGGTTGCGGCTGTCCAGATAGATCCGGTCAATGGCCGCCAGCCTTTCGGCATCGCTCATCCGCAGCTGACTGTCGCTCATGACCATACTGAGTTTGTCCAAGTTCTTCAGGCTGGCATCGGCAAGCTGGTCGTAAACCGCAGTCACATACCGCAGTTCTTCAGGCGAAAACCTGCCGGAACCGCTAAAGCGCTTCGCGGCATTTTTATATTCACTGAAGAGGCTCGCCTGGTCACTGATGATGTCCGCCACCCTTGGATATTTGCGGACTGCCGGACTAACCAGTAACAGACCGTCCAGAAAGGCCTGGTGCAGGGAAAAATTCCCCTGAGATACATTTTTCACGGCCCCGTAGCCCTGGCGCAGTACATCATAACCTGAGTACATCTGCGAGAGTATGCTTTTCAGACCCGCCAGTTTCTGGTAATCCAGGATCAGTTGCTCGATGCAATCCGTTACCGATTGCGCCCGCGTGGTCAGCGGTGAAATGCCGGCGAGAAGCAGCGCCAGCACCAAAATTTTTAATCGCTTTTTCATGGTTTGGGAATGCCGTAAAGTTTCCGGATCTGTTCATTTTCCGCTTTGGCACGTTGCCGGTTTTGGGAAAGCGCCCGTGTTTTGGCCGTAAAGGAAGCCGCGAATGCCGCTTTATCCTTCATGACTGCATAGAGCTTATCCAATCGGTCCAGGCGTTGCTGGTCGGTCAGCTGCAATTTTCCGGGTGTTAGCAGGTCCTTCAGTTCTGCCATATCCTGCTCCGCGAGTTTGCTCAGGTTGGCGGATACTTTTTCCAGATAGGCCAGTTCATTGCTTTTCAGCAGCCCCTGTTTTTTCTGCCAGATGATCTCCGTGTTCAGGCGCTGCCTCAGTTCCTGATACAGTTTGGTGATCGCTTCGCCTTTTGGGTTTTGCTGCACTGCCGGACTGACCTGCTCCAGCGAACTGAAATAATCGCTATGGAGGCCGAAGGTGCCGCCTTTGAGTTCATGCGCGAGGTCAAGGCCATGATGCATGATGTTGTAGCCGCCCTTCAGCGCGTCGAGGTAAGTATAAATGCCGCCTACCTGTGCCGCCATCAGTTTTTTCTTTTTGCCCTGCTGACCAAAAAGGTCGCCAAAGGAAAAGGATTGCGCCCTGCTTTTACCTGCGATCAGGCAGGCCGGTAACAGGATGGTCAGGATCAATGATTTCATTTTCATATCGTTTTGTTTTTTTGGTGATCAATCGTGGAGACCATAAAGGCGGTGGACTGCTGAACGGTCGCGGTCATCACTGGTGCGGGACAGGCTGAGCAGAACGTTCTGCCGGTTGAACTGGCGCAAGTGGTCCAGGTTGAGCTGGATGGCTTTCGCCGCCTGATCAATCCGCAGCCAGCGGTCCGCATCATCCATTTGCGTACTGCGCGAGGTCACCGCTGTGGTCACGGCCTCCAGGTTCCGCAGGCTTTCCTGCAAAATGCCTTCGTAGATCGTCCCCATGTAGCGCAGTTCGGCAGCAGAAAAATGCGCGTCCCGGTTAAATAAAGCGCTGGCCTGCCGGTATTCCGCCAGCAATTGCTTTTGCCGGTTCACTACGTCTTTGACCATTTGGTAATCGGCCAGCAGTTTTTTGACCTTCGCCAGTTCCTGATAATAATTGGCGTACAGGTTTCGCTCCTTATCCAGCCAGCCGGAGATATCATTCAGGCTGTTCAGGTGAAGGGTTTTTTCGATCTGTTGTTGTGCATTTTGCAGGGCGATGGTCTTATTCTGCAGGCGCTGCACCCCCAGGTCGATGGCCACGATCACCTTCTTGATCAGGCCGG
Source organism: Mucilaginibacter sp. CAU 1740 (assembly GCF_039839285.1). Lineage (NCBI taxonomy): Bacteria > Pseudomonadati > Bacteroidota > Sphingobacteriia > Sphingobacteriales > Sphingobacteriaceae > Mucilaginibacter > Mucilaginibacter sp. CAU 1740. The sequence continues at coordinate 626,914 of NZ_JBDOQS010000001.1, forward strand.
TAAAGGCGCTGACTACCGGTACCTGGGCTTTGGCGTTTACAGGCCGAAAGAAAATGGCCATGCACATCAGAGCGGATAACATGATTTTTTTCATATCGCCTCCTATATTTGATGGTAGGTTTCCAGCGTGACCGGTCCCTCGTCCGGAAAATGTTCGACCAGCACCAGTTTGCGGGTGGGGTCAAAAATGATGTACAGGGTCCGCCCGAGGGCGATCAGGTGCCCGTTGGAATGCCAGCCATAGGTAGCCAGCCACTTTTCGCTCACGCGGAACTGCCCGTTCTCAAAACTTCCGCGCGTGATCTCATACAACTGCCCGCAGGGGCGGATACGGAGGATGGCCGTCGCCGGGTCATCCAGCAGGATATTACCGCTGCAACGGGTATAGGAACAGTCCATCATGGACAGGCTCCCGGCGTGCTGGCAACCATAGGCCAGCAGTGTTTTAAATGCCGTCAGCAGACGGCTGATCAGTGATCGCTTTTCCATATTATTGTTCTTTTGATTGTTGTTCATTCACCAGCGCGGCGATCCCTGCCTCGATGCTGCCATGTTCGCGGGCGTATTCCTGCACTTTTACCCTTTCCTTACCTTCAGTTGTAAAGGCATAATATTCCTCGGGGCAGAGTTCGTTTTTGTACACCTTCATGATCTGCCCGCCGATGTCGACGAAGATCTCCCGGTTGTCTTTGTTGACCGAAAGCAGGATCGTTTTACCCTTATCAGATAAGCCGAGGGTATCCTGCAGTTTGTCGAACTTGCCCTGGAACTTGCGCATATCCATCAGGATCTTGATGTCGGCGTTATTGATGATGGCGTCTTTAATTATCGGCGATGACACCAAATCTTCCAGCTCCTGCGTAATGACGATGGGAATGCCGTTGAATTTCCGGATGGTCTTAAAAGCATAGCGCAGGAACTCGGCCATGCCGGATTTGGCAATGGCCTTCCAGGCTTCGTCAATCGTCAATACCTTGCGGACACCGGCCAGTTTGCGCATCTTGGAGATGAACAGTTCCATAATGATCAGCGTCACCACCGGAAAAAGGATCGGGTGATCCTTGATCTGGTCCAGCTCAAATACGATGAAAGGCTGTTGCAGGAGATCAAGATTTTCCCGCGCATTCAGCAGGTAATCAAATTCACCGCCTTTATAATAGGGACGCAATACGTACAGGAAATTATCCATATCAAAGGCACTGTCTTTGACACGGTGGCTTTGCAGCACCGCGCGGTAGTCGCGCTCAAGGTACTCGTAGAAAGAATCGAAGCCGGGGAATACCGGGGAGTTTTGTGCCAGATATTCATAATAACCCTGTAGTGCGTTAGAGAGGGCCACATACTCCGCGCGGTTAAAAGTCTCGTTCTCGCCTTTCCAGAGGGATACCAGCAGGGCTTTTAAACTTTCCTTTTTTTCGGTGTCCAGCACTTCGCCCTTGCCCAGGTAAAATGGATTGAAGCGGATCGGGTCAGTTTCGGTATAAGTGAAATAATAGCCCTTTACCGTATCACAGAGTCCGAGATAGCTGCCGCCGATATCGACGGTGACGCAATGCGCGCCCTGGTCATACAGCGAGCGAAGGATATGGTTCACCGTCATTGATTTGCCGCCTCCGGATGTACCGCAGACCAGCGTGCCCATATTGGAGGTGATGCCCTCATGTCGCGGCGCATCAAACAGGTCGGCATAGACGGGACGGCCGGAAAGACGGTCGCAAAAACGGATACCGTCACCGGGCCGGGCGCTTTTGTAATTGCTTTCCAGGTTCAGGAAACAGGCTGCCTGTTCGGCGAAAGTATCGAAGGTATCATTAACAGGAAAGTCAGCGGCATTGCCGGGAATGCCCGACCACCAGATCTGTGCGGCACCATCCGTTTCCGGTTTGGCGGCGGCATCCATGGCAGCTAAGGCAGATAAGACCTGGTTGCCTCTGGCGACCAGGGTTTCCCGTTCATCCGACCAGACCATGACATTGAAATGCGCCTTGACCGGTAAGCGCTGCTGGCTGATGGCCTCGTTCAAAAAATCATTGGTGGCATCCATTGCAATGGCATTTTCCCGGGAATAGGCTGACAGGGATTGCAGGCGCAGCCTTTTCTTTTCCAGTTGTTTGAGGGTCGCCTGCGCATCCCCAACAAAAATATACTGGTTGTAGATATGGCTGGTATTCAGCAAGAGACCGAGCCTACCCGTAAAGCTGACGGGAAATTTGGTCTGATCGGTGGAATAGGCCTCATAGGTCAGGCGCGAGCCGCAATGGGCAGGCAGGTTTTCGGTATCGCCCAGCGTATAGATCGCCAATTCCCGGTTGCCGATGCGCAGGGTTTCCCCCATGGTAATATCCTGATAGAGGGACTGTCCTTCCTGTTCAGCGAGAAAGCAATAGCGCTCGATCAGCCCGGTAGTTTTAAGCTGGCTTTGCAGATCGGCTGCCGTTAGTGGTGTCACCCGGATGAGGCGGGTATCTTCCAGAAGGCGTTTGAACTGGGCCGCGGTGTCGCGAAATTCACGGATGCCCTGCGCGCCCAGCATATCTTTTGGCACCAGGCAGGGCCTGATCAGGTTGGAAAACAGGGAGCTTGATGGTTTCCGTCCCTGTGGTTTGCGCGTCAAGTACACGAGGCAGTCATGTGCCAGGTATTCGCGCCCGGTAAAATAGCGGTCGCTGGCTTCACCGAGGAAGGTCGGACGGGCATCGCCCTTGTCCGGTTGAATGGTTTTTTTGAGGAACCAGTCCTGCTTATGCAAAACGCTGTCTTTGGGCAGTACCCGGATGGCTTTGACCCAGGCCTGGTGCAGGTTTTCATAATCGTCGTCCGACAGCGTAAACACTTCCGGCAGGCTGATGCGGAACGCTAGGGTAAATTCTCCCTGCTTGGACAGGATGGCATCCTGCTCAATGCCGAGTATGGGCAGTATATCTTTCAGTTGTTTTTCCATTTCACATTTCTTCTTCACTTGGTATTTCCTTGCTCGGGCGCAGGATTAAAATCTGGGCCTTTTACCCGGTTTCATTCTCCGGGTGATCTGCTCGTGTTCGCGCTGTAATTGTTCGCGGTTTTGACGGATCAGGCGCGGCACCTGGGTTTCACTGAGCGGAATAACCTCGGCTTTCAGGTTCTTTTGAATAGGATGACGGCGCAACAGATCACGTTCGACCATCCCATAGATACGTGCCGTCCCAACAGGGTCCAGCCCCAGTTCGTTGGGTATTTTAATTTTGATGATGCCGTCCGGGAATTCCGTCAGTTTTGGGTCCAGTTGCACTACCTGTTTCATAATGGGCTCATAGAAGGCCTCATAGTGCCAGCCATCATCGGTCAGGTCCATGGACTTCAGGCTGATCACCGGGAAAAAGTATTCCGCATGGCGCAGCTCCTGCAGGCGGAGGTCGATGATGAATTTTTCCCCGGCCATATCGATCTGCGGCAAGATCCCGTTTTGCCTTGCTTTTAAAGCTTCCTGGTCAACAATGATCTCGAAATCGGACTTGCCGGCCATTTCGGAGAGAGGCATGCCATATTTTTCCGACATCCCCTCGGGATCCAGCGTGGATAATGGCGGTATGATCAGCGGTTCGCCTTTTTCCGGATTTGCAGCGGCATTTTTTGTCGCGGCGTCCCATGCCAGCATGTAGTGGTCGCCCATATCCTGCATCTGGTTAATAAAGGATATTTCGTTATCCGGGTTATCGGTCTGCCGCAGGGTCTGCCTTTCGAGGTCGACATAAAAACTGGTATTTTCCATTCGGAAAATGGCGGGTTCTCTAAGCTTTGCCATGTGGGTTCTCCTTATAGTTTAATTGCTGAAAAAAGCGGCGGCCATAAGATTTGAGCACACGCGGTAATCGCTTCCGGGCCATGGCCTTCATCAGACCGTGTTCACCATATTTCCGGCTGAGCGCAAAGATCCTGATGCTGCCAAAGGCTGCGGCGGAACCGCAGACGGCCAGGCAAATAATTGCTCCTGCGCCAAGGATGTAGAGCGCCGCGAAAACGATCATCAGGCCGAGTACCAGCCCGGCGAAATACCAGATGTACTGCGCCCGCAGGCCGCGGAACTCGATGCTTTTGTTGATGCCTTTATTAATGGAATAAATGCTGTTCATGTTTAAGTCCGATTGTTGAGGTATTCGGCGATCATGCCGGTGACGGCGTTGCTCAAGGCGGGCAGGTCTTCGTGTTCTTCGCCAAAACCGAAGACCTCGAAAATGGGCTCGCAGGCACCGGTAAGGTTAATGAGCTCATAGGTGAGTATGCCGCTGCGGTTCATCTGCTGATGGGTTTCCGGAAACTCGGCTTCAAGCAGTTCGCGCATCCAGCTGAAGCGGGATGGCCGGAGGTCACGGGTCAGTTCTTCGAGGCAAAGCGCTTCGATCACATAGTTCGGGCGGTTCTCTTTTTGCAGGTCATCGATCAGTCCGCTAATGGAATCCACTTTGCTGCCGAGATAATGGCTGAGGCGGTGATCTTCCTGCAAGGCGATGAGCAGGTCGGTATGATGCTGCACCATATAGCTGTGCAGTTTGCCGATGAGTAGAGTTTTCATAAGCTATGATCTTAAAGGCCGAAGAATGATTTGATGATGATGGCCACGACCACGAGGAAGATGCAGGAGCCGAACCAGGCGGCGGCAACTTTGGACGTGTCCTGATCGCCGGCATTCCATTTGGAATACACTTTGACGGCACCGATCAGGCCGAGGATGGCACCGATGGCATACATGAGGTTGGTTCCGCTTTCAAAATAACTCCTAACCTGGGTGTTGGCCTGCTGGATGCCGGCGTTGCCGTCCTGGGCTTTGGCCAGCAGGTAAGCGGCGGTTAATGCTGCGCTGAGGGCAGCGGTTTTCAGGGTTTTGCCCCACGATTTTCTTTTGCACGTTTTCATCTTCACTATCGTTTTTTCGGGTTGATATTTGTTTTTCATTGGCCCTCAGGAGGGCTTCGCCGTTATTGTTAAAATTTGGGCAAGGGTTTCCCTTACCCGCTCCCGGATATTACCGGGAGGGGCGGGAAAGCTGCTGTGTCCGTAACCCATTCCTTTCGGATGATGGCTCTACAGCACGGGGCCGGGGCAGCTTATTCTGTTGTAGTTAATTCCCCCTGATTGCCCCGCAGGTCGCGGGGCCGGGGAATGGCACGGTGGCTTCAGGGCAAACTGGTCTTTCATCATGAAGCGCTGGAAAGTATCATGAAAAAGATCGCCCGCATTTACGACGTGCAGGTTGTCTGGACGGATGAGCAGGCCAAATCGGTCACCTTTAACGGCTCGGTGAATCGGACGAAGAAATTAGCTACGGTACTGAATTTCTTCCGCAAGACGGGGGAAGTGGACTTTAAAGTAGAAGGAAAGACCATTACTATTTCCAGTAAGAGAAAATAAACAACTACCTGATATTAATTAACCATAACGACTAAACTCAAACTGACAGATTATGAAAAGGATTTTACGCATATGAGGCCTTAGGTGAAGGCGAACGGAAAAGCAAACGCATCCCGAATTGGAGCTCGGGACACGTTCATATCCGGGAACCCGATCCTGAACGGCCAGGCCGCAAGGGATATTAATTCGTGTGACAACAAATTAAGGATTAACCCGAACATTCAAAAGTATGAATAATAATGCAATACGCATAGCCGTAGGGCCATACCATGCCTTGCGAAAAACGATAAGAATCATGAAGATCACCTCCCTCATAATGCTGATCTCAGTGATGGCGGTGAGTGCCAGCACCTACGCACAAAAGATCAACCTCAGCGAGAAGCGCGCCAACCTTGGTGACGTGCTGGAAAAGCTGCGCCAGCAAAGCGGATACGATTTCATTTACAGTGATAACCTGGTCAAAGACAAAGCCGTTACCGTAAGCCTCACAGACGCCAGCCTCGACGAGGCGCTGAAAGCGGTGCTTGCCAACCAGGCCATTACCTACGACATTGAAGAGAATACTGTTGTATTCAAGGAAAAAAGCAGATCCTTACTGGAAACGCTCAAAGGCTACCTCGCTCTGATCGACGTCAGCGGAAAAGTCGTTGATGAAAAAGGTCTGCCGCTGCCCGGTGTGACGGTAACTGTGAAGCCGGAAAAAGGAACATCCAACACCGGCAATACCATTACCATTACCAATCAAAAAGGTGAATTCTCGCTCAAAAAAGTGAATGAGAATGCTGTCCTTGTTCTGACATTCATCGGCTACCAGAAAAAGGAAATAGCGGTTAACAGTGACCTGAGCAATGTCCGAATGGAGCCTAGTGATTCGAAACTGGATGAGGTGCAGGTGCAGGCTTATGGAAAGACATCCTTGCGTTTGAGCACCGGTGATATTACAACCATAAAAGCTGCGGATGTCGAAAAGCAATCGATCAACAATCCTTTATTAGCGTTACAAGGAAGGGTATCAGGATTGACCGTTACACAATCGACTGGTTTACCTGGAGGAAAAGTTAACGTGCAAATTAGGGGACGAAACAGTCTTAACGGAAGTGATCCATTGTTCATAGTAGATGGATTGCCTTACGATAACACCATTTCTGGATTAATGGGGCCTTATCCTAATAAAGGTGATGGTACAATTAATACCGAACTATCTGCTTTTAACTTTATTAATCCTAATGATATTGAATCTATCAGTGTCCTCAAAGACGCTGACGCGACAGCGATTTACGGTTCAAGGGGAGCAAACGGTGTGATATTAATCACTACGAAGAAGGGTATTGCGGGGCCGGCAAAATTAGATGTGAACGTTCAAAGTGGTATCGGGAAAATTAATCAACGGCTTCGTCTTATGAATACAAAGCAATATTTATCAATGAGAAAGGAAGCGATACTTAACGATGGGGGGACGATAAATAATCCGCCAGAGATTTATGACCCTGTTGGTAACTCAGATGTTTACCTTTACGACAGTACACGTTATACGAATTGGCAGGACAAATTTCTAGGAGGAACTGCACATTATAATAATATTAATGCATCGATTTCCGGAGGAGGAACTAACATAGGATATATTATTGGAGGAACCTACCATAAAGAAACAACAGTTTTTCCAGGGCAATCGGACGACCAAAAGGCAAATGTTCATTTCTCCATTAATGGCAGTTCTTTAAACCAAAAGTTGAAGGCGAGCTTGACAGGATCCTACATGTCGAATTGGACAAATTTTGCGAGACAGGATTTTACACGATTTATTTTTTTGCCACCGAATGCTCCCGATCCCTATTTGCCAGATGGCAGTTTAAACTGGGGATTATATACAATACAAGCATGGAATTTTACATCAAGTACCTTTAATAATCCTTATGCTGTATTATTTCAACCTTACAAGGCTCAAACAAATAATTTAACTGCTAGTGGCGATATTGGCTATCAAATAACTTCCTCTCTAAATATTAAGGCGACATTAGGATACAACAATTTAAGTAGTCATTCCATAGTTGAAGATTCCCCATTTAAATCAATTCGCCCCGACCTCCAGCCATTTACTTTGAGGGAATCAGACTTTAATCAAAATGATATCCAATCTATAATAATTGAACCACAAATTACTTTTTCACCAAAAGTAGGCAACGGATTATTAGATGTACTTCTTGGAGCAACCTACCAAAGCAAAACGGCAACTTACGAAAATATACATGCTTATGATTTTCCTAATGATCAATTAATGAATTCCTTGGCGGCCGCTTCCCGATATACAGGCAGCAACCCCACTTCGCAATACAAATACAATGCGATATTTGGTAGAATTAGCTATAATTTAAAAGATAGGTATTTATTAAATGCAAACTTAAGAAGGGATGGCAGCAGCCGGTTTGGACCAGGTAAACAATTTGGAAATTTTGTTTCTCTTGGAGCAGCATGGGTGTTTTCTGAAGAATCAATCATTAAAGATAAAATTTCCATTCTAAGTTTTGGTAAACTTAGAATTAACTATGGTACTTCCGGAAATGACGGAATACCCGATTATGGATATTTTGAAAGGTACAATCCAACGTTTAGCACTTATCAGGATCAAAAAGGGTATTTGACCTCAGGCGTTTTCAATTTAAATTATGGATGGGAAAGTACAACGAAAGCTGAATTAGGAATCGATGCCAGTTTTTTTCATGACAGATTATTGTTAAGTTTCAATTTTTACCGGAACCGCTCATCCAATCAACTTGTTAATTATCCACTTCCATCAATATCGGGCCCTGGCAACTACACTATCAATTTACCCGCTGTAGTGCAAAATAGTGGATTTGAATCATCGGTTAGTGCCAAAATCATTGATAAAGCCTTTCTTAGATGGACCATGTCCGGAAACATCAGCATTAACCGAAATAAATTAGTAGAATACCCAAATCTCGCAAGTTCATCGTATTATCTTGATTATGCAATTGGGTCACCGATTGGAATGGTAAAGGCTTATGATTTCGCCGGCGTAGACCCAGCTACAGGGCAATATCAATTCCGCGACAAAGACGGCAAATTTACATTTGATCCAAGCCAAGACCCTCAAAATAAGACGCAGTTTATCGATTTGCAGCCAAGGTTTTATGGTGGCTTACAAAATAGTTTCACATATCAAAATTTGACTTTTGATTTCCTTTTTCAATTTGTGAAGCAAAAGGGAAGAAATTATTTGTATGATTTCTCTAATACTCCCGGCTACATCGGTATAAATCAGCCTATAGAATTGTTGAATAGGTGGAAGAGTCCCGCCGAGCTTGGGAAATATCAAAGATATAATCAAGATATATCGCTATCAGATGCATACACATTTGCCTCTCAGAGCACCGCAGCCTATACAGACGCATCCTTTATTCGCTTAAAAACTGTGACCTTATCATACAGTCTTCCAATAGCATTAAAATCAAACCTGGGAGTTAACGATCTAAAAATTAATGTTAGCGGGCAAAATCTTTGGACCATAACAGGTTATAAAAGTCTGGACCCGGAAACGCAAAGCGTCAGCACACTACCAACGATGGCTATAATTACAATTGGCCTTAAAGCAACTTTTTAAAATGAAAGAAAATGCCATGAAAAAATTTGAAAAAGTGAAGTATAATATTGCATTTAAAAAAATTTGTTTATATATTTTTTATACAACGACTATAATTTACACTGCATCTTGTAAGAAATTTGTGGAAATCAATCCACCTAGTGATCAATTAACAGGGGCTAATATCTACAATGACCCAGGTACTGCAGCTGGAGTACTTACTAGTATTTACCATCAATTAAGTGTCGGCAGCTTTGCTGCAGGTGGAAATAGTTTGTCGGTAGATGGTGGCCTTTCAGCCGATGAGCTGGATCTCTTAAACAAAAATGAGGATTATTCGCTTAGGTTTTACATCAATAAGTTATCTGCCAACACAAATCCACCCAGATTTTGGTCTGAATTTTATGAGTTTATTTTTCGAGCAAACTCAGCTATAAAAGGGTTGAACGCATCGCATTCCTTAAATGATAAAGTAAAAGTTCAGTTATTAGGTGAAGCGAAATTTATTCGTGCACTTTGTTATTTCTACCTTGTCAATCTGTATGGGGATGTGCCACTTATTTTAACTACTGATCCGAAGGAAACTGGAAATATCAGTCGTACTCACAAAACTGTTGTTTATCAACAAATAATCGTCGACCTACTAGACGCTCAACGACAACTAAATGAAAATTATTTAAAAGCAGATGCGCTAACGCAAATAGAAGACGAAAGGGCGCGACCAAACCGTGCCACGGCTACCGCTCTTCTTGCCAGAGTTTATTTGTACTTGAATCAATCAGCAAACGCTGAAAAGCAATCAACAGTAATAATTGAAGACAGCCGTTATATTCTTTTGGATAGTTTAAACGACGTTTTTTTAAAAAATAGCAAGGAGGCAATTTGGCAGCTGCAACCTATTAATAGTGGAAACACCCCCGATGGAGGTTATTTTATTCCAACAGGAGACGCGCCATCTGTATTTTTAAGTAACGACCTATTCCAAAGTTTTCAGTCAAACGATAAACGAAAGTTTCAATGGATAGGCAGTATCACTGCAAACGGGAATAGTTATAGCTACCCGTTTAAATATCAAATTAAAATATCATTCGACGCGCCTCAAGAATATACCATGGTTTTTCGCTTAGGTGAACAATACCTAATAAGGGCGGAGGCGCGGGCCATCTCAGGTAATCTAAGTGGAGCTCGTGATGATTTAAATAAAATTCGCCATCGAGCAGGACTTGGCGATACACCAGCTGGGACACAAACTGAAATTTTAGATGCCATTTTGAATGAACGTCGCCACGAATTATTTAGTGAATGGGGCAATCGCTGGTTTGATCTGAAAAGGACCGGCAAGATCGATCAGGTAATGAGCACAGTCACCCCTCAAAAAGGCGGTACATGGAGTCCGAACTGGGCACTTTACCCGATACCACAAACAGACATCAACAGAGATCCTGCACTTGCAGGTCATCAGAACCCAGGTTATTAATCTTCAAACACCGGGAACGTGACGGATTCCCGGTGTAACTAACAACTTATTTATTGCAAATGAAACGACCAATAATTTTATTGATCCTGCTTGCCCTATGCCTTTATGGGAAAGGACAACAACCTGCCAAACCCGCTGTTACGGAAAGCATATTTGATCATTGGAACCAATTGCAGGGGCAGGGTATCAGCAATGACGGCAAGTATGTCTGGTATCGCTACGGCCCTGTTGGAAATAAAAACTGGTTATGTATACGAGCTGTAGGCAAAGGCTTCAACAAAAAGATAGCCAACGGCGACCAGGCGCAATTTAGTAAAGACAGCAAATACTGTTTTTATCAGACAAGTCAGGACAGCTTGTTCCTATTGAACCTAAAAACAGGAATCAGCCAGTATATCAACAAAGTGAATTCTTTTCAACTCGCCGAGCGTATGGAAAGAACCTATTTGTTGTATTCGCACGGAACCGAAGGCCGCAGCTTGACCGTCAAAGACTTAAAAACGGGTTTATCAAAGACGCTCGATAGCGTCTCGCAGTATCATCTATTCCCGGAAAATCAGGGGCTGGTGTACGCTAATAATAGACAATTACTTCAATTCGACTTTGAGGATTTTGATACAAAGATATTAACCAGCACCGAGAACATTTCCAATATAGCCATAAACGCCCAGGCGAACAAAGTTGGCTTTCTAACCGGTGGGGAACATCACAAACAACTGCACTTTGTCGCGCTTAATGATCAACGGCCAATTGAAGAAACGGCTGTTTTGAACCTTCCGGCTGATTACTACCTAAGCGATTTTCCATTGAGGTTCACTCCTGACGGCAGCAAGCTATTTTTTAGGATACAAAAAGACGACGTTAAAAAGGAGAAGACCTACAATGGTGCGCCTGATGTATGGGCTTTCAATGATAAATTTATTCAGCCTGAACAGCTGCAGCAGGATGAAGGCAGATCTCTCCTTGCAGTTTATGATATATCCAAGCAAAAATTGTTGCAATTGGATAACGCGCAGCAATCCGCCTACCTTCTCGGAAAGGCAAGCAATCAGTGGATGCTGATGACCGAAAATTACGGGCTGGGTGAAGCACACTGGAACCCGTCCCAAAGATTGAGACTGTACCTTTCGAATCTGAATACAGGAAAGCAAGATACAATCGCAAGCAAATACGCAGGAATGGCGAACTTCCAGCTTTCCCCTGATGAACGCTATGTTGTGTATTATGATCGTAACGACAATCATTACTACAGTTATGAAATTGCATCCCATCGCACCTATAGTCAGATCAGTAAAGGTCTACCCTTTCCGCTGTTCCAGGATGAATTAAACTATCCCTTGATTTTTGGATCGCCCGGATGGCTGAACGGTAAGCTCTTGCTTTATGACGAATACGATTTATGGTTAGTGGATCCTACCGGCCAGCAAAGCCCTAAAAATATCACCAAAGGCTATGGGCGCAAAAATAATACGGTGCTGCGACTAATGGGTAATCAGCCGATATATAAAAATGGAGATAAAGTTATACTGCTTGCTCTGAATAAGGAAAATAAAGACAACGGCTTTTTTCAGATCACGCTTAATAGCAATGCAGAACCAATTGAGTTATCCATGGGACCTTATTTCTACCATATGAAGGATATGTTTCTGGGTTTTATGAATTCGGAAAGTGCAGCGCCTCTGAAAGCGAAAAACGCGAACGTATACCTGGTAGGTAGGCAAAGCGCCGAGCAGTCACTAAACCTGTACGTCACCAAAGATTTTAAGCGTTTCGAAAAGTTCACCGATATCCAACCGGAAAGAAATGTTAATTGGCTAACTACGGAATTAATCAAATTTCCGATGGGCAATGATGAAACCGGGGAAGGCGTGCTGTTTAAGCCGGAGAGCTTTGACCCTAGTAAAAAATACCCGATCATATTTCATTACTATGACGAGTACCGGAGTAATGAACTTCATATGTACAAAGCGCCGCATTATACGGGAGCCAACATTGATATTCCTACCTATGTCAGCAACGGTTATTTGGTGTTTTTAAGTAACCTAAAAATTGAAGCTCAAAATACAGCCGAAAGCATTACCCGAACGGTTGTTTCAGCAGCCAATTATCTAAAGCAATACCCATTTGTAGACTCCAGTAAGATGGGATTGCAAGGACATAGCTATGGAGGATACGCTACCAATAGTATTATCACCCATTCTAAATTATTTGCCGCAGCCTGTGAAGCCAACGGCCCGGTGGATTTCGTTAGCTATTATAACGGACTGTTTGATAACGAAAGAACCAGCCACAGCACTTTCGAAGATGGATGGGGAGGTTTAAAAGCAACCTTATGGGAGCGGCCTGACCTCTATATCAAGAACTCGCCGATATTTCAGCTAAACGAGGTGACGACTCCATTACTTATTATCCATAACAAAGAGGATTTCCGGGTACCGTTTAGTCAAGGTATTGAACTATACATGGGCATGCGAAGGTTGCAAAAGCCTTGCTGGCTGCTACAATACGACGGGCAAGGACACACGACGTTAAACGGTTCTGAAGATATGACCCGCCGTATGCAACAATTCTTCGATCATTACTTAAAAGGAAAACCGGCACCCGTCTGGATGACCAAGGGCATACCAGCCAAACTACAAGGCATTAATAGCGGACTGGAATTGGACACATCAAGTACCGCAAACAATAATTAATAATTCAAAACAAAATTTATGAAAAGAACAATCAATCTCTTAATAGCCATCTTCTTACTGATCAGCAACTACGGCTATTCACAGGGCATACAATTTACTTCTGCCGCCAACTGGAGCGAACTCAAAGGAAAAGCCAAAGCCGAGAACAAATTCATTTTTATGGATGCCTTTGCCACCTGGTGCGGCCCATGCAAGACCATGGATAAGGAAGTATTTCCACAAGCTGAGGTTGGCGAAGCCTTCAATGACAAGTTTATCAGCGTTAAAGTCCAAATGGATAAAACCAAGAGCGACGCTGAACTGGTTAAGGGCTGGTATAATGATGCCACCGCGATCGAAAAAGACTACAGTATATCCGGCTACCCAACTTACCTTTTCTTTTCACCGGAGGGAGAACTGGTCAATAAAGTTGTAGGCGCTATTCCAGCAGAACAATTGATTAAAGAAAGCCAGTTTGCCCTCAACCCTAAAGACCAGTATCCGGCTTTACTAAAGGCCTTTCAGCAGCATCAGCTCGCGAAATCTGACTACCCTAAACTGGCAGACCTTGCCGTTAAACTGGAACAGTACCAGGTTATCGGACCATTGGTCACCGAATATTATGCTGGCCTGAAACCAAATGAACGTTTCGACAACGAGCATCTGCTGTTTCTCGCGCGTTTCCTGTCCAAGTCCAGCGATCCGCAATTTAGCTTCCTGCTCAATAATACGGCAAAGATCAACCAGGCACTCAAACTCAAAGAAGACCGTGAATTTGTAAAAAACAAGGTGAGTGATATTATCTACAACGAAGCGTCGGCGCCCTACATCGATCAGCAGACCAAAAAGATGGATTATGCCAAAATCAAAGCGGCGTTAAATAAATATGGCCCAAGAGGAACTGCTATCTACAAAGAGCGCGTTGAGCCCCTATATATTAATAACGAGATCATTATCCCACTGAGTAAACCAGGTGCCAACCCAGACTGGGCAAAGGTGGAAAAAGAAGTGGTTGCCAAATACGGCGCGAACGGTGAGCAGGCAATTTGGGATGCAATTGCTTTTCAATACTATGCAAAAAAAGATGTGCCTGCTTTTGTTCAAATGAAAAATAAGATTCAACGCAAATACCCTTCGCGAATAGACAACTTTACCAAAGGCAATGATGCCTGGTTCGTTTTCGAAAACGCGAAAGATAGCGATAATACCAGCTTGCAAGCTGCGCTTAAGTGGAGCAAAGCCATCGTTGACGAAGAGCCTAATAACGGTGGTAACCTGGATACCTATGCCAACCTGCTCTATAGGCTCGGCTACAAGGATGAATCGTTGGAATGGGAAGCCAAAGCGGTCAAAGCAGATCCGCTGCGCAAGGAGATCGGCGAAAACTTTGAGAAAATGAAACGTGGGGAGCCGACCTGGCCCACACAACCGTCGAAATAGCAGGATTCAGCTTCGAATTCGGCGGAAATCACTAAAAATATAATAACCATGACTGTACTAAGATCAATAAATGATCTTAGTACAAAAACTATTACCCGATTATGATGATAAACTATAAGTTGAGAAAGCTTTTTGTCACGGCGATGCTGGGCCTTTCTGCCAATGCAATGGCGCAGGATTACCAAATGCAGGCTGTGCCTATCCAGTCGCGCTGGGCAAAGGACGTTGGCCCTAGCAATGCTTTGAAAGAATACCCGCGTCCGCAGCTTGTCCGCAGTAACTGGCAAAACCTGAACGGCATGTGGCAATATGCCATTACAAAAAAGGATGCGCCGAAACCATCAAGCTACGATGGTAAAATATTGGTACCCTATCCGATCGAGTCCGCCTTGTCGGGTGTTAAAAAAGCATTGCAGCCAACGGATAATCTTTGGTATAAGAGAACATTTAATTATTCCGGTAAAGGAAAAACACTGCTGCATTTTGGTGCGGTGGATTTTGAGGCGACGATATTTGTGAATGGCAAAGAGGCCGGTAAACATACGGGGGGCTATACGGAATTTACCTTTGATGTGACCGCTTTGCTGCGGAATGGGGACAATGAGATTGTCGTAAAAGTCTGGGATCCATCTGACCAGGGATACGGCCCGCATGGTAAGCAGGTGCTCAATCCGCAGAATATTTATTACACGCCAACTTCGGGCATTTGGCAAACCGTATGGCTGGAAACGGTGCCGCAGCAGTATATTGAAAGTTTGACCATTACCCCGGATATCGACAAAAAGCAGGTTAGCATTACGGTACATTCAGCTGCCGCAACCGGTTTCAGCCTGACTGCAGCGGGTAAGACCGTTAAAGGCAAAGCGAATGCTGTGATCGTTTTACCGGTAAAAGATATGCACCTGTGGTGCCCCGGCGATCCCTACCTTTATGACCTGACTGTCAAACTGGGGAGCGATGAGGTGAAAAGCTATTTCGGGATGCGTAAAAGCAGCATCGTAAAAGATGAAAAGGGCGTTGACCGAATTGCCCTGAACAACAAGCCTTACTTCAATTTGGGTACGCTCGACCAGGGTTTCTGGCCGGATGGCTTATATACCGCACCTACCGATGAAGCTTTGGCTTTTGATATCAAAGCCATCAAAGCCATGGGTTTTAATACCATCCGTAAACACATCAAGGTGGAGCCGGCAAGATGGTATTACTGGGCGGACAAGCTGGGCATGCTGGTATGGCAGGATTTTGTAAACCCGAATCAGGGTTTGCCGGAGGGTGCGAAGCAGGCCTTTGAAAAGCAGGCCGCTGAGGAAATAGTGCAGCTGCATAATTATCCAAGCATTACGACCTGGGTATTGTTCAATGAAAAATGGGGGCAATATGATCAGCAAAGGCTGACTGAATGGGTAAAGAAAACAGATCCGACGCGTTTGGTGAATGGGCATACAGGGGAACTGTTGTATGTCAATGAGCATTTACGTTCGCCATCGCCAAATGCTTATGTTTCGGCAGATATGACGGATGTTCATGCCTACCCTGATCCCATGATGCCGGTTAAACAGCCGGGTAAAGCACAGGTGGTGGGTGAATTCGGCGGTATCGGTGTTTTTATACCGGACCACCAGTGGCTGACAGGTTCAGCCTGGGGGTATATACAGGAAAAACCGGCCGCCTTAAAAGCCAAATACACGGTAATGAACCAGCATTTGCAATTACTTCAACATGATGGCTTATCGGGTTCGATCTATACGCAACCTTTTGACGTGGAAGGTGAACAGAACGGCCTAATGACCTACGACCGGGAAGTGGTCAAAATACCATTTGCGTATCTACTTAAGATTCATAGTACGCTGAACCCGGATGTGAATATCCACGTGCCTGAAGTTTCTGCGCAGGATGCCGACGTGACGGAACCGGCGCAACTTTACAGCGAACTTTTGCAGCAGTATATTGATGGCAAGCGTGATGCTGCGTTCCTGAAACGATTGTCGCAGCTGGCGGCGCAGGCGGGTGATAAGCCGGGCAGCCGGCTTGCAGGCAATGCTTTGGTTGCTGGTTTGAAAGCGCCTTTCAGCGATGAGGATATTCAAACGACTTCCCAATTCACGGGTAGTACGAAGGATGCCGGGTTTACAATGATGCAGCAACACGCTGATCAATTCAGGGAGGTCTTGGGGGATCGTAAATATACCGTGGCCATGATGAATTTGATCTTTAAAGGAGAACTGGAGCCGATGATCAACGCGTCAGATAATCCTGACTGGAAAATGATCGAAGCTAAAGCAAAAACCTTTGGTGCACCTGGTGAGGAGATCCTTTTACGCGCGGAAACAGTACATTTTATCAATCATCAGGACTGGGCGCGCTATGTACCTGCTGCAACAGTCTACCTGGCAAAGTATGGTCAGAATATACCGGAGGAGGAACGCAACGCCTTCCAGCAAAACATTGATCAGCATAAATGATCCGGGTTAGATTTTACAGACGGGCTTTATGTTTCGGTTTGTCACTTTGCTCATTGGTCAGTTATGGAAGAGAGATCCATGTGGCTAAAAATGGCAGTGACAGCGAAACTGGCTCGGTTAATCATCCCCTTCTGACCATCAACCGGGCCGCTGCGATTGCGCGGCCTGGTGATATCATTACCGTGCACCAGGGGATCTACCGAGAGTGGGTGAAGCCGCTATCTGGCGGGTCTTCAGCCAACAAGCGTATCATTTACCAGGCGGCCAAAGGAGAAACCGTTGTGATAAGCGGTGCTGAAACGGTATCCGGCTGGAGGAAATTAGATGGCCATGTTTGGCGGCTGGTGTTGTCCAATCAATTTTTTGGAAGCTATAATCCTTTCGGTGATCTGATCCGGGGCGACTGGTATTTTGGTAACATGCAATTACCGGCACCACTGGACCTGCCGAAGTTTCACGGGCATGAACTGCATACAGGCGAAGTTTATCATAACGGCATGCCGCTGCACGAAGCATCGCTGGAAGAAGTGATGGAAGATGTAAATGTTGGCGATCCCTTTGGTAAAGCGTTACAGGCGCTCAGTGGACAGTATACCTGGCATGCTGAAGTATTGCGGGACTCGACCGTTATCACGGCCAATTTTCAGGATAATGATCCGAACCATGCTTTGACCGAAGTGAATGTTCGCCCGTCTTGTTTTTATCCGGAGAGGCCGGGTATTGATTTTATTACCGTTCGCGGCTTCCGGATCAGGCAGGCCGCAACCCAGTGGGCCGCACCTACAGCCGAACAGGTCGGCGCGATCGGCACGCACTGGAGTAAGTGCTGGATTATCGAAAATAACCTGATCAGTGAATCTAAGTGCGCGGGCATCACCTTGGGCAAGGATCGGGCGACCGGCCACAATGAATGGAGTGACGATATGAATGCAGATGGTAGTGTGATTTATAACCGGGTGGTTGAGCGGGCCATTGCTGCCGGCTGGAACAAAGAACACATCGGTTCTCACCTGGTTCGTCATAACGAGATCTACAACTGCGGGACGGCGGGTATCTGCGGCAGCCTTGGCGCGATCTTCAGTACCATCGCAGGAAACGATATACATGATATTTATACAAACCGCAGGTTCTGGGGCGCTGAAATGGGCGGCATTAAGTTGCATGGCGCGATCGATGTTGTGATCAGCGATAACCTGGTCCGTAATACAAATATTGGCATCTGGCTGGACTGGATGGCGCAGGGTACTACGATTCTGCGAAATTACTGTTCCGAGAACGATTATGTGGATCTGTTCATGGAGGTCAATCACGGACCTTACCGGGTAACCGGTAACTCTTTCATGAGCAGGTTTTCGCTGAAAGACTGGTCGGAGAACGGTACTTTTCAGGGAAATACCTTTGCCGGGATATTGTCATTCGCTCCGCAGGACAGGAAAACGCCGTTTTTTAAACCGCACTCCACGGTTTTGCTCGGAACGCGACCGATAAGCAGCGGTAACAATCACTTTGATAACAACCAATTTTTAAGCAAAGCCAGTGAGGTGTTTGTGCCCTTGCCGGGGGCGGTCATTCCCTGGGATGGCGTCGATAAACTTTCCGGCTATCGCCCACTGGCAATAAAATAATTTTTTTGAATATGACTTATAGAATTTCTTATAAAGTATTGGGTCTGATGTTGATGACTTCATTTGCCCATGCGCAGGAAATCCCTAACTGGCAGCATAAAGACCTGGCTAAGGACAGTCTGTTTGGCATCAGTACGGACAAAGGTTATGCTTTGTTAAAAGGTAAGACCGCTAAACCGGTTGTCGTTGGGGTGATCGATTCAGGTGTGGACACCTTGCACGAAGACCTGACCGGGGCGCTTTGGGTGAACCCAAAGAAAAAGAGTTTTGATAACGGTACTTATGGTTGGAGCTATATTGGTTCTGCTAAAGGTAATGTACACTATGATAATCTGGAGCTGACACGGCAGGTGCGGCAGGTCGAACAGCGGGATACTACTAAACTATCACCAGCTGAGATGACGACCTATCATGCTGAAAAACAATCCCTGGTTAAGCAATTGGCTGAAGCGTCTAATATGGTCAATG
Source organism: Mucilaginibacter sp. CAU 1740 (assembly GCF_039839285.1). Lineage (NCBI taxonomy): Bacteria > Pseudomonadati > Bacteroidota > Sphingobacteriia > Sphingobacteriales > Sphingobacteriaceae > Mucilaginibacter > Mucilaginibacter sp. CAU 1740. Next base: position 646,041 of record NZ_JBDOQS010000001.1, read on the forward strand.
GTATCGGCAACTTTAAAGCGATACTGGAAAGCATGGAGCGCAAGATCGGCAAACCGGAATTGAAATTTGTTGATTTGCAAGCCTATCCGCCGGTTGGTCCGGGGGAAACGCAGGTGCGGGAGACTGTCCTCAAGATGCTGAATGGTGGTGCGGATTATGCGGCATTTAAACATGAGCAGCTGGATGAGGTGATCGCACATTTTAAATCGCTGGTGGATTACCATTTGAATTTGTCCTATGATCCTCGGTCGGTTGTCGGCGATCATTATTTCGACAGTAAAGAACGGAATTATGGAACTGGTGATGTGATGGGGCCGGATGCAGAACATGGTACGCATGTGGCGGGGATCATCTGCGCGGTACGCGGCAATGGTATTGGTCTGGACGGTATTGCAGATAAAGTTCGGATATTGGCGGTTCGCGCTGTGCCGGATGGCGATGAGCGGGATAAGGATATAGCCAATGCGATCCGTTATGCGGCAGATCATGGCGTTTCTGTGATCAATATGAGCTTTGGTAAAGCTTACAGTCAGGATAAGAAAGCGGTGGATGAGGCGATCGCCTATGCCTTGAAGAAAGATGTGCTGCTGGTACAGGCGGCGGGTAATGACAATAAGAACATTGACAGCGCAGCTAATTTTCCACGCCGGGTTTCTGCATCATTGGCTTACATAGTGGTCGGTGCTTCGGGGTTGAAAGATGATACAACCTTGAAAGCACCCTTCTCTAACTATGGAAAATCTTCAGTGGATGTATTCGCGCCGGGAGTACAGATCTACAGTTCGGTGCCGGGTTCAAAATATGCCTATCATGACGGTACCAGTATGGCTGCGCCGGTAGTGACGGGTGTAGCGGCTTTGATCCGGGAATATTATCCCAAATTATCGGCTTTGCAGGTAAAGGAAATTATCCTGAAGTCCGTGGTAAAGCGGGATTTGCTGGCACCTTATTGCGTAACCGGTGGCGTCGTGAATGCTTATAAGGCCTTGCAACTAGCTGCGACTTATTAATGAGGTGGTAATGGAGGATGCACGATGGTACTGCCCTTTCAAAATATTCCGGGTCCGGAAGCTTTGCAGGTATTCCGTATCAAAGACTACCTGAACGAGGGGTCGTTTGCGCCGCACCGGCATCATTTCTATATGCTGTTGTGGATCGTAGATGGCGCGGACGGTTTACATCAGATCGATTTTGAGGACTACGAACTGGCGGATAACCGGGTGTTTCCGGTGGCGGAGGGCCGGGTGCACCGGATCATTAGGCCGGCTGCGGATGGCTGGATGATCAGTTTCCGGGAAAATGTGTTTCATGCTTTGCAGCAGGGCAGCGGCGGGATCGATGCGGCGGAATTGTTTCACTGGCCTTATGTGGACCTGGATGCGGAGGAGGCGGAAAACTTTGCTTTTCTGTGGAAGCTGTTTCTAAAGACGATGGGAAAAAACGCGGGCGATCCGATGCTGATCAACCAGCTACGGGTGCTGTTTGGCTGTCTGCTGAACTGCACGGACCAGCGGAAGCGGCTGTCGGTGCATGGCGGTCATTACCCGGTATTGCAGCAGCTAAAGCGGCTGATCAATGATTACTATAAGGTGCGGCAGGACCCGGATTTCTATGCGGATATACTGGCGGTCCCTTTATGGAAACTGAACAGCTGGTGCCGGGAATCGCTGGGCAACAGTGTGAGCGGCTTGCTGCTGGAACGCCTGGTGCTGGAAGCCAAGGCTTTGCTGGCGACTACCTCGCTGTCGGTCAAGGAAGTGACCTTTGAACTGGGGATGGATGATTCTTCTAATTTTGCGAAGGTCTTTCGCCGTTTTACAGGGGTATCACCGGCAGATTACCGTTCTCAAATCTACCGAAGTTCCTGAAAAATCTACCGAAGGGCTGATGCCCGGTCAGCTAACTTTGTTTGAAATCCATTACCAATTTTAAAATTTAGTTTGAAGCGCCCTCCGGGGCGCTTTGTTGATGTACGATGCAACGACCGCAATTGATATTCGCATTTATACTGGGCATTCTAAGCAGCGCCTTTATGTCCAGTGGCATGATCGTGAACAGCCTGCTGAATGCGCATGGCCTACACTGGGCCAGGACGGCTTGTTTACGGTTTTTGTTGTTGTTGCCGATGTTGCTCGTGGTGGTAGCCGGACGTAAGCGTTTAGGGAATTTGGTCGCCGCGCTTTGCCGTTTGCCCTGGGTGTTTCTGTTATGGGGGAACCTGGGCTTCGGGGGCTATTATGCGCTGCTGGTTTACGCCACCCGTTTTTTACCATCCTGGCTGGTGATGGCGGCATTTATGACAACGATCGTGATTGGGATCTTGCTGTCGCCGCTGATCTATAACGATCATCGGGCGGTGGTGCCGCGCCGGGCACTGGCCTTCGGCTTTTTGCCGTTAAGCTATCTGGGTTTGATGGAGCTGGACCAGTTGCAGCACCTGCAGTATTCCTGGCTGGCGGTATCGGGCTTATTGCTGGCGGTGGGTGCCGCGGTACTTTGGCCGCTGAGTAATCGGATGCTGCTATTAAAACTGGAGGGAAAGGGGTTATCGCTTGATCCTCTGCAACGGTCATTAGGCATGACGATCGGTAGTTTGCCGGTGCTGATAGCTTTAGGGACCTATGCCTGGTTGCAGGCCGGTCCGCCCGTAGAATTGCAATGGCTGAGCAGTCTGACGGCTGCTTTTTTATCGGGACTGGTGGGTTGCGTGCTTTTTTTTAAAGCATTAAGCCTCACCCACCGTCAACCGATGGCGATGGCTGCGGTGGAAGCGACGCAGGTACTAATGATCTTTTTTACACTCTTGGGCGAAAGTATAGTTAGGTCTTTACGCACACCGGGGCCATGGGCGATTACCGGAATGATCGGGATCGTCCTGACCCTGGGCACTTATATATTTCAGACAGTCGGTAAAATTAGCAGTGATTGAACATGGATAAGATATTGGTTACAGGGGCGCTCGGGCAGATCGGCACCGAACTGGTGCCGGCGCTCCGGGCGAAGTATGGCCGGGAGAATGTGGTGGCCAGCGATATTCAGCATCCTTCGGATGGTTTATTTGCAGACGGTCCCTATCTGAAACTGGATGTGACCAATCCTGACCTGTTACAGCGGGTATTGCTAAGCGAGCCCTGGACACAGGTTTACCATTTGGCGGCGGTATTGTCGGCCAGGGGCGAAAATGATCCTTTGGGTACCTGGGATATCAATATGCAGAGCCTGCTGGTGATCCTGGAGACGGCCCGTCATCTGAAGAATTGCCGCCTGTTCTGGCCGAGCAGTATCGCGGTATTCGGGAACAATGCGCCGAAGGCATTTTGTTCGCAGCATGTGCCGCATCAGCCGACAACGGTTTACGGGATCAGTAAAGCAGCGGGCGAGTTGTGGTGCCAGTATTATTTTGAGCGTTATGGAATTGATGTGCGCAGTATCCGCTATCCGGGGCTGATCAGTCATACGGGTTTACCTGGCGGAGGAACGACGGATTATGCGGTGGCGATTTTCCATGAGGCTGTAAAGTTCGGGAAATACACCTGTTATCTGGAGGCCAATACTTTGCTGCCGATGCTGTATATGCCGGATGCTATCCGGGCGACACTGGAACTGATGGATGCCGCTTGTGACAAATTGAATGTACGCACCAGTTATAATATATGGGGACTGACCTTTCATCCGGCGGAGCTGGTTCAGCAGATCCGTCATTATTTGCCGGAGTTTAAAGTGAACTACGCGCCGGACTTTCGCCAGACGATCGCAAATAACTGGCCGTCCAATATCAACGGGCACCAGAGTTCCACGGACTGGCATTGGAAACTGGGTTTTCAGTTGCCGGACATGGTGGCGGAAATGCTTTGGCATCTGGGCGATGATCAGATAAAAAGGATTGTAGAAGAAAAAAGGCCGCATGTGGTTGAAGCAGCAGGCAGTGAAGGGGCGTATATGTTATGACCACATCAAGGATAGCCAATCTCTGGCGGATGGTCGGGCAGACACCGATGTACGCGATCGTTTATCGTTATGATAAGGGGCCGGAGCAGCAGGTGCTGGTCAAATGTGAGCATTTGAACCTAACGGGGAGTATCAAAGACCGTATGGCTTTATATATCTTGGAAAAGGCGGGCAAGCTGGGTAAACTGAAACCCAATGATATGATCGTGGAGGCTACCTCAGGTAATTCCGGGATCGCTTTTGCAGCAATCGGACGGGCGCTGGGTCACCAGGTACGGATACTGATGCCGGACTGGATGAGTATGGAGCGGCGGGCGCTGATCGAAAGTTACGGCGCGGAGGTGCAACTGGTGTCAAAAGCACAGGGTGGTTTCCTGGGCAGCATCCGGATTGCGGAGGATATGGGCAGGCAGCCGGGTGTTTTCCTGCCGCGGCAATTCGAGAACGAGTTCAATGTGGAAGCACACCATGAGACCACCGGCCGGGAGATCGGGCACCAGTTATTGCTGCAGCGTTTGAAACCTGATGCCTTTGTGGCCGGGGTCGGCACAGGCGGCACGGTCATGGGTGTGGGCAAGTACCTGCGGATGTTATATCCGGCGGTTAAGATCCATCCTTTGGAACCTCTGGAAAGCCCGACGATGAGTACGGGTTATAAGGTGGGCAGTCACCGGATCCAGGGGATCAGTGATGAGTTTATTCCAGAGATCATCAAACTGGACCAGTTGAATAAGATCATTCAGGTGAGCGATGGCGATGCGATCCTGATGGCTCAGCGGATGAGCCGGGAATTGTCATTAGGCGTCGGTATTTCTTCAGGTGCGAATCTGCTGGGTGCTATCCGGCTGCAACAGCAATATGGTCAGGGTAGCACAGTGGTCACGGTTTTCCCGGACAGCAATAAAAAATATGTGAGTACGGATCTTTTCCGGAAAGAACCGGTTAAAGGGCATTACCTGAGTCCGCGGGTGGAACTGCTGGATTGCCGTTTTCTGGAAAAATAATGAATTGAAGTCTCCACGTTCTTATAAGATCAATTAGTTAATAAATAGAAAGATATCAGCGTCCGGCCCTGGGAGCAGCCGGCGCTTTTTTATTGGAGCGATGATCACAGCTTTGCAGCAAAAGGAAAGAACGTTTTTTACGCGTAATTCGTTCCCGGTTTCAGGGATCAGGGATGGAATGCCCTGGCAACTGGAGCGGTTCGACGGCCGGAGGGTCGGCCCTGATAATTACGGAAAATCCGATCATTTTATTTTATGCTGGTCAACCAGGGGCTGCGGAAAAATGCGTTTGAGGATGATGGACCGGGATCTGCCGAAAGGGAGGTTATTCTTTTTGCGGCCGGGTATGATGCAGGCTTTCAAAGTACTGCCACCTGCCGGCTGGCTGGTCCGTTTTCGTCCGGCTTATCTGTTAAAACCGGTAGCGGAAAAGATGCGCCTGCATTTTTTGGCGCAGCGTCCTTTTGTGGATCTGTCCGATGTACAGCTGGCTGCGCTGGAGGTTCTGGCTTTACAACTGGAAGAGCGGCAGCGCTTGCCACCGGAACCTGATCTTTCCAGGCTGTATCTGACGTTGCTGACCGAACTGACGGCTACCTATTACCGGCAGGCCAATGGGATAAAGCCGGTGCACCCGCATGAGCGGGTGGTGATCAAGTTGCTGGAACTGATCGACAGGCATTTCCGGGAGCAACTGACGACGGATTTTTATGCGGGCAGGCTGGGTATCGTACCGCGGAAGTTAAATGAGATCAGTTTGATGGGCACGGGCTTCCTGGTGGCTGAACTGGTCGAGGACCGCCGGCTGGCGGAGGCAGAACTTCTGTTATCCACGACCAAATTACTGATGAAGGAGATCGCGGTCAGGCTGGGGTTCATCAATGGTTCTCATTTCAATTTCTGGTTCCTGCAGCGGCGGGGTGTGTATCCAAAGGCCTATCGCATGCTGGCGCTGGAAGATTGTACCTATCGCTAAAGCTTTACACCTTTTTGGAATAATCTGATTTGCAGCGATTTAATTTATATGAAAATAAATTGTCAAAAAGTGCCCCTTAATTCCCCGACAAGCGCTTTTTTGCCTTTTACCTTCGACCTAAACAATTATCATTTCATGGAAAATCTGATCAACAAAACATTCAAGGATTTTGAGAACATTACGGGTATGGGGCCTTATGAGCGCGCCGCGGAGTGGGCTGCCTATGTGGCGGACTGGCGTTCACGCGGCCACTGGAATTACCGGCAGATGGCCTTTTCGGGCTGCGGACCGAGGGTCGGCCTGCAACTGGAGCCGGGAAAACGGATGGATTATGTAAGCCTGGTATCAAACGACTACCTTGGCTTTACCCAGCATCCGAAGGTAAAGGCGGCAGCGATAGCGGCCATTGAGAAATATGGTACGGGCGCGGGGGCCTCTCCTGCTATCGGTGGGCATTATGATTTTCATGGGGAACTGGAAAGGGCGATCGCGGGATTCTTTGGCAGGGATGCGGCTATCGTTTATTCAACGGGTTATACGGCGAACAGTGCGATGCTGCAATGCCTGTTGAAAAAGGAGGATCTGGCGATCTTTGATTCTAGTGTACATGCTTCGGTTTTTGAGGGAGGGCTGACAACAACGGTAAAGACCTTTCCGCATAATGACCTGAATGCGCTGGAACATATCCTGCGTTTGAATGAGGATAAATACCGCACCCGACTGGTCGTGGTGGACGGGGTGTATTCGCAGGATGGCGACCTGGCCCCATTGGATAAGATCGTGGCGCTTTGTAAACTGTATAATGCGATGATCATGGTGGATGATGCCCACGGCACGGGTGTGATCGGCGAGCGGGGACGAGGGGTGATGGAACTGTATGATCTGTTCCAGGAAGTGGATCTGATCACGGGTACCTTCAGCAAGACCTTCGCCCATGTGGGCGGTTATGTGGTGGCGAAACCGGAACTGGTGGAGTACCTGAAGTTTCATTCGCGCCAGCATATTTTCTCGGCGACCTTGCCGCCGCCTGCGGCTTGTATCACGACGGCTATCGGGCTGGTGGATGAGGAGCCCCAATGGATGAGGAAATTGTGGGAGAACGTTTCCTATTTCCGTAATGGCCTGATCGGCCTGGGACTGGATGTAGGGAATACGGCATCGGCGATCATACCGGTAAAGGTGGGTGATCCGCTGGTAGCGGCGGAAGCCACAAAATTATTGCTGGAGGCGGGTGTCTATGCGAACCAGATCGGGTATCCGGCGGTGTCGAAAAAGGATGCACGGGTGCGCCAGAGTCTAATGGCAATGCATACGCAGGAAGACCTTGACCAGGTGCTGAATGCCTGGGAATGGATAAACAGCCGCTTGCGGCTTAACGAAAGAAAGGGGGAAATTGCCTATGGCTACAAAGAAGAAGCGACATAAGATCAGGGATCCCGATGAAACGCGACGGCGTTTGATCGAAGCGGTAGGCGCGATCCTGGAAGAATCCGGTTACACGGACATCAAGGTCAATGCCATCGCCCGTCACCTGGGGCGTGACAAAAATCTGATCAGGTATTATTTTGACAGCCTGGCCAACTTGAAGAAGGCCTACATTCATGAGAAGGATTACTGGCCGCCGTTCTTCGAGCGGTTCCGGCAGGATGAGCCGCCGGACCGGGAACAGGTGAAAACCTTATTCACGGAATTGATGCAGGAAAACTATATGTTCTTTAAGGATAACCCGGAGATGCAGCGGATCATCCGCTGGCAGATCAGTGAAAGTAATCCGCTGCTGCGCGCGATCTCGGATACGCGGGAAGCGAACGGTGACCGGCTGCTGGAACTGACGGACCGTTATTTCCGGGACACGGGTATCAATTTCCGGGATGTAATTGCCCTGCTGCTGGGTGGCGTGTATTACATTGTTTTACACGCGCGGACCAATGGCAGCCGGGTATGCGGCATCGACATCAATAATGAAGAGGAAAGCAGAAGCCTTTGGAAAACGATCGGTGTGATCGTGAACTGGGCTTTTGAAGCGGCAGCCGCCGCAGGCAATATTTTATAACTATAATTATCTACCTTTATGGCGAACAAATTTGAAGTAAGAAACAGAACAGTATTTTAACATACATAGCTAATTTTTAGCATTCACAACATTCTTGGTCTTTTGAAAAACTGGTAATTTTTTAAATAGGAGGCCTAAGAACAAGTGCAATGCCCGCTTAAGCGCGGGCGTACTTGTTTGCGTTCTCCTAGGGTATACCAGTACCTTCAAAAGGCGCATACTTGTACCAACCCGCGCTTTTGCTTTTTATTCAAGCGACTTCATCAAATCATTTTCCTGGAAACCAATTGAGCGGCAGCAAAGGCTGTCGGTTAGGGAAACCGTGTATAAATTTTGGAGCCGCCAGTAGGAACTTAAAAATAGCGGAATGAGTAAGAGCGTAAACGATGAAAAAACCTATCCCTTCTTTTGGCTGGATGAATTACTGGAAGTAACCTTAAATCCGGCAAAGACCAATATAAAAACCTTATCGCCTGAATTACAGGAAAGTATTAAAGACCGGCTGCTGGTAGAGATCGACCGGGTAAGCGCCTGTATGAAGACGCAGGCCTTTTGTTTGTACTGTAGTGAGCAACTGAAAGTGGTTGCCGGGCATTATGATCAGGCTTTGCGTCTGCTACAACGCCAAGCAGCTTCCAATCTGGCTGCTTATCCTAAAACAGGCCCTTTGCGCGTTTTGGGTACGCTGATCCGGCAATCACTGGACGAGTTGGCCCAAAGTGTGCAAGCGCGTTACCAAACCTACTTACCGGAAAAAGTTGAACCCGTCGCTGATAGGAATCCTTCTGAGCAGAATTTTTTTGATAAAGTGTTATGTGCACTGAGTGCGGACCAGTTGGGTATCGTTTTGAAGTCTGCTTTTGACGTGAAGCTGATCTTAGGCAAAAGTTTCCGTAAGGTGTGTAAGGCGGTTGCTCCGTTTTTATCGACACCCTGGAAAGCAGATATCTCTTGGGATACGATCCGCAGTATCGCGGGGCGTGCGGAGCCGAGGGATAAGGAGATTGTGATTGAGTTTTTGGAGAAGATGATTTTGAAGATAAAAGACAATTAGACATATTAGATGACCATTTCCGATGGACGTCTTGTAGCCTAAGCGATGGCAGAAAGGCAGTAACTATGTCAGTTTCTTAAAATCATGATGGTTTTGTGTGATTCAAATATGTTAGGCGGTTTTTTTTAGATGTGTTCTATCTACACTTACTCATTTTTTTTACAAAGAACTTAAGACACAACGGCAGTATATATTATGCATTTTACTGGAAATCAAATTGGTATGGCATTTGAAATTAGTTATTAAAAAACGTATATGCCAACAAAATTACTAAGATATAAGGTGATCAACTTTCGTTCAATTGAGGAAAGTGATTGGATAGATGCAGGTGATAACACCTGTTTAGTGGGAACTAACGAAGCTGGTAAAACGAACTTGCTGATAGCGCTCTGGAAACTCAATCCAGCGAATAAGGAGCCGATAATTCCTCTAGCTGACTATCCACGTCATTTGTATAGCCAATACAAAGCCGATGGACATGAAAAAGATGTTTTCATTAAGGCCGATTTCGAACTTGATGAACAGGTAAGGGATAAAGTTGCAAAAGCATGTTTATGTGATCCGGAGCAAGCGCGAATTACTTCAATCGAACGAAGATACGATGGGTTATATCACATCTTGCTTCCATATTCTAAAATTGAGCAATATCCCAAATCAAAGGTGCAAAAGTTGTTATCTGATTTTAAAACCATCTTGGAACAATCAGAACACTTTGTAAAAGAACCTGATGCATTAAAAGAAAAAGTCCGCGGCAGTCTCGAAACCTTAATACCCGATAACGGAAGTGATAATCTGCAAAAGGAAGATATCCAAGTGATGTTGGAAAACTTGTCCAAATTATTAGTTGAATTTGGAAAAAAGCAGAATTTACCTGAGTTTTTTAACACGAGATTAATTAGCCCTTTGGATAAGATTTTAAAGTCTTTTGAAGGGAAAGCTATTGAAACGACCAAAGAAATACGGCAGGAAATTTTAAATCACATTCCTAAGTTTGTTTACTACTCAGATTATGGTAACCTCGATAGCGAAATATACCTGCCACGTGTTATCGAAGACCTTAAACGTACAGATCTTACCGAATCAGCACGTGCAAAAGCACGTACTCTAGATGTATTATTTAAATATGTGAAGCTTTCAGCTGAAGAGATATATGAGTTAGGTAATGATCGGAAAATAGTTGTTAAAAAGTATGATCGTTACGACCAAGAGGTTAGTTCTGAAGAGTTGAATTTGACCGCTGAAGAAGAAAAAGAATGGGCAGAAAAAAAGAAAGAGAGAGGTGTTTTACTTCGCTCGGCTGCCAGCGAGTTAACTAAAAGTTTTAAAAAATGGTGGCAACAAGGTAATTATGTTTTTGCCTTTGAAGCAGATGGAAGTCATTTTCGAATTAATGTTTCTGATGAACTGAGAACGGAAGCCATTGAGCTTGAAGGACGAAGCCGTGGTTTACAGTGGTTTTTTAGTTTTTTCTTGGTTTTTTTGGTTGAAACCAAAAATCAGCATGAGAATGCGATTTTGTTACTTGATGAGCCAGGACTTTCACTGCACCCATTGGCTCAATATGATTTGGCTGCATTCTTCAGAAGTTTGTCTGAAAATAACCAGCTGATATATACTTCTCATTCTCCATTTTTAGTGGACATGGAGAATTTAGCAAATGTTAAAGCCGTATATGTTGATAAATCAACTGGCAGAACTAAGGTGTCGTCTAATCTACGTTACGATGAAGTTGATGCTGAAAAGTCGATTTATCCGGTTCACGCCGCTTTAGGGTTAACTGTTTCAGATACTTTGTTGTTGGGATGTGTGCCTGTTTTAGTAGAGGGACCAAGCGACCAAATTTATTTGTCAATGATCAAACGTTTCCTCATAGGAATCGGTAAATTATTAAATTCAAAAGAGTTTGTCTTTATTCCTACCGGCGGTGTTCGCGGGATGAGTCCTGTAACAAAACTAGTAACGTCCCGAGACGGCCAGCTTCCAACGGTTTTACTTGATTCAGACCGGTTAGGTAAAGATCAGATCAAACAATTAAAGGATAATTTATATAAAGAACAGCCAGATAAGGTCTTGGAAGTATCAGCCTTTTTAGGTGATAAGGCGTTTGAGATTGAAGACTTACTCCCAGTTCAGGCATTCATTAAAAATATCGATAGAGAGTTCAGAGCCAAAGAATTTTTTGAAGATGCCTATCAAGCTGGTGAGCCAATCGTTGATCAGATTGAAAAGTGGGCTGCACAAAATGGTATTGTTCTTAAAAAGGGGTGGAAAGTTGACTTTGCCCGAGTGATGATTAATAATTTTGATAAAGTGATGAAAGATGTTCCTGCTGATTTGATAGAAAATTGGACCAAGCTTTTTGAAACTTTTACAGCTTAAATACATCCGAAATGAAAATCGTAAACGTTCGTACTGACGCCAGTGTATCAGCAGTTCCCATTGCTGTGAATTTTCAAGCTGCTCCTGGTGATAAATTTTCGCACTTAGAACAGGTATATATACAGCTCGTTAATAATGATGGCGATAAGGTCGGAAAACCTGGAGTCCGAAGTGTGGTCATGATAAATAGCGGGGATGATCATAACCTGCCATGGTATGAAGCGTTTATTCCTGCCCAAAAGTAATTGGGTGCCCTGTAATTGTAGAAAGCCCCGAAAGGGGCATTTTAGTTTAACACAACAGAAATATGCAACACTGGCCATCTTGTTATCGACAAGTCTGTTTACGGTTTTCATCCGCCTAAATCCTTTTGCCTCGGAAAATGTACACCGGGTATTCTATCAAACCCTTAAATAATATTAAGGGCAAAGGATATTGTTTAGAATCGGGTTACTTACTTTCAATTTTAAGGCTTTCAAAGTAAACCGAAAGTTCAGAGGCAATAAGTTCCATGACTTCTTTTTTACTATATTTTTTGCCGCTAGGTTGATCGGAATCGGGAATTTTTATTGCGATACCTTTAATGGTATCTGCTGGCAGCTTGCCGTTAAATCCAAAATAAATTTTTGCTGTACCAATAATAAGCCCGGAAAAATAATTTGTCTTTAGCTCGCTCATTTTTAAGGCAAGTTTATTATTTGCTGCCAGGAATACATCATCAGGGACAGCCAATATTTGTTCCCCTGTTGTGCTTGAATTGACTTTTGCATCAGCAACTACTTTTTCAAAACCAAAAAAATCATCGGGTATTTGCGCAGTTTTTACCTGATCAAAGTAAAGGAAGGCAGCGTACTCGCCTATAACTGCGCAGTACGGCTCAGTTTCAGCGGGGTCAAATGAGATAAAGCCTGTTAACTGTTTGGCAAATCCGACACTCCGGATAATCTTATAGCGCAAAGTTTGCAATCCTTCAGGTTGGTCACTGCCAGCGTCACTCTCCGTATAATAAACCAAAATGCTGCGCAACTGCTCCTGTTCGTTTTCGCCCAAGGAAAAGCCATAGGTGCCGGCAGCAGAGGCGCGCCAAAATATTGATAACCAAAAAAGGGTCGCAGTCAGCGGATCATCGGTACTTGGATAATTATCTTTACCATCTTTACTCAGCGTTGGCGCATAAGCACTTTCCAATTTACCAAAAAACTTCTCACAATTGCTGCAATAAACATAATCGCGAATGGACGGTGAAGGGTAATTCCTCAGTTCCTCTTCAGGTAACTCACCCATTACTTCGGTAATTTTTTCGCCCGAAACAGCACGCTCAAAATGTACTTCGGTATCTTCTGCTGTTAATCGAAAACCCAAACCTCGGTCACGTTTGTTGGAGCCGTCGTAGTTTTCTACCATTTTCAATAAAAAAGACGGGATGAGATGTGATCCGGTTTTATCAGCAGGCTGTTTTTGACAAAGTGTACAAGCTTCCATATGCAGATTTAATGTTGGGTTAAAGATACTGAGTTTGCTTTGTCTGAAAGTTTTTTTAGGTGATTAATACTCGTGTGATCAAATCTATTATCGTAACATTGTTTATGTCAGAGGAAACAAAATTTCTACATGCAATTGATCTCAACAATCAGCAAACATGCCAGTTCATTGTTCAAAGCGGGAGCATCAATTCTTTGATGCAGTTGGGGTTCTGGACTGAACTTCCAATGGATTATTATCATTATAGTTTGGAAGAGTTAAGAGATAATGCTGATCAAATATTTGAGAAAGCAGTGAGTCCGCGCGGAGAGATTATGTTTCTGGCGTCTCAACTACGTAAAGGTTTAACCCTTAAGGTTGGTGGTAACCCACGGGAGTTGACTGATGAAGCGAAAGAAAAATTACTTCGCAAGAGCGATCTTGAGCTGGAAATGGAGCGTGGCAGACGTTTATATAAGCATGATGCACCTGGTCGTCTGACCTGCCTTTATTTTGCTGAAGATAATGACGAGGGCCGTGCAAATTTGGGAAGGATGCTGGCACATTTTAAGCAACCCTATTTGCTTGACGTAAGGGTTATGTACCCCACAATGGCAGATCACCGGGTTGATAATCGCTGGTACGAAGCCTATGCGGATGACCCAAAAGAAGAATACCTCGAAAAATATTGGGTCGGCGAGCCATTTAACGATCTGCCTGCCTGGGAATATTTGTTGGAAGGAAGTTTGATGGTCGCTGATGCAAAACAGAGGCGCTACGTGGAATTGTACGGCAGTTGGCAGGAATAGCGTTGCTTTATTTATATTTGGGCAGACACTTATCACATTTTATTTCATGGCAATATACGGCGTAGGTACAAAGATCAACAACCGCCAGGTACGTGACCTAATGATCGGGGGAGATATCATTGGAACCGGCTGGAGCATAAGTGATGCAGCCGATTTACATGAAGTTTTCCGGTATATGAATACGGGCGATATCGTATTTTTGAAGTCATGCTCTTATAGCAGTGATATTCAGGTTTATGCAATTGGCCTGGTCGTCGATAATCAAATACTTTCTTCTTACCATAACCCATTAATAGAAATAGGCCGTCGTGTCCGCTGGTACAGCTTGCAGCATTTTAGGATAAGCAAGCCTTCTGATACCAAATTCAACGTTCGGGGCAACACAGTATACCAGGAATTTCATCCAACGGTTAACGCCGCGATCATGGCAGAACTATCCTTATTTATCGGCCCTTTATAACCTATACTATGTCATCAGCACTTTGCCAAACATTCAAGGAACTCGCCACGGATACATTTCGATTGATTAGTCATTCAAGGGCAGTAGCTTACCAGCTAAAGGAGGAGTCTTTTACTGACTTTAATTTGATCCGGCTAAAGATCATGCATCCAGATGAAGTAAAAATAAAAGCCTTTACCCGGATTGAAGAAGGGGTTACTGGTGCAGATTGGGAATGGTGGTTGGGTGACCAGTATAACCGGTGGATCGGATTCCGTGTGCAGGCCAAGATCATTGCCGCCGAAGCGGATGAATTCAAACATTTGCATTATAAGGGTAAAGCCAGTATTCCGCAATGCGAAAAACTGATTCTACAGGCGGCGGCTAATCCGACCTATCCCTGTATTCCTTTATATTGCTTGTATCTTACGAGAAGTCCAGGCGCAGGCTTGCCCGGTTCAGATGTACCGCTATACGGTTGTTCTTTGCTCAGTGCGTTCAAGGTAAGGGGACATCGCGCAGCGGGTGAAACGCGACTTTCCATACTTTGGCCGGATTTAAAACCCTGGCATACACTTGTATGTTTTGGCGATCAGCAGAGTTTTTCCGACCACATTATCCGGCAGGCAACTAACTACTTTTTAGCAGATGATAATGCATCAGGGCAATACCTGTTAACCGAACCGCCGCCTTATGTTCAGCAACTATTGAACAGCGACAGCGGTCAGATTGATCTGCCTGCAAAAAGTCTTGACCTCGCAGGTGTAATGATCCTACGGCAGGAACAAAAAAGGCCCCGTTAGGAGCAGTTATTTAAAACGATAAGTCAAGTCGACAACGGCCGTCCTGGTTATCAACGATTCTGGTTACGATTTTTAAACGCCACTCCCCGGTTTTGGGGTTGTAAAGTTCAAAGTCTTCACCGAGGCGAAAGTTTTCGGCGCTTAAAGCCGGGATGGATGTCGCGAAGAGCAGGCATCCATCATCTGTTTTTACTCTTCTTCTGTTGAGCATGATGTTTGGATTAATATAAATTCGCGATTTTTTTATTGAATATTATAAAAATACAAAACTCCGGGCATATATCAAAATGAACTCCAGGTGCAGGCTTGCTCGGCACAGACGGCAGGCAGGTAGTTTAAAAATGACGGGATTGGGTAGTATGGGTAATTTGGCGAATTTGAGCACTTCGAGGCTGGCGAAGCCGAACTCTGCAACAACCTTGCCGAGGATCAGGTAACAGCCTTTGCCCCGGAAAGGATATTGCGGGGTGTCGTTCGGGAAATGTACGGTATCGAAGGCATTGCCTTCGGCATCTAGGAAGTTGCCGAACCACATGCGCTGGTTGTTTTTGGTGTGAACGGTTTTCTCGCAAACGTACTCACCCACCATTCTGACGGTCTGGCCGACGTGGTTGATGAGGTCATTGGCGTGGATCTCGCCGCGGTAGCCGGTTTGCAACAGGTCGAACAGGGTCATGCTGAGCGGGAAGCCGAGCAGTTCCAGTTCATGGTAAGCATTTTCCAGTTGAGTGTTTACGAGCACGGGCAGGGTATAGTTTTTGGCTTCGACCCGGAACAGTTCAGTACTTTGGCTGCGTTTCGCTTTATTATTGCTGTTAGGGTTATAATTGTGATTCAGGTGGTGTACGATAAATTGTTTGTTTTAATGCATTTTAATCGGAATGTTTTGCCTCGGATAGCCCTTGCTGGCAGTTAAAGGTCTCTTCGAACACGATGGTTCCGTCATCTCTGGTGGTTTTGAGATTGCAGTTGATATGTTCAAAACATTTCACGACTTGAGGGGAAATATGTTTATTGCCGGAAATGACGGCGTGAACCGGTCGCATTAAGGTGATCAGCTTGCTGTCGAGGTTGTTTTTACTGCCATGGTGGGGAACTTTTAACCAATAGATACCGGCCAGTAGCTCGTCGTGATCCGGGATAGATGTCAAAGACCGGATACCTGCGTCGCCTGCGAAAAGTAGCTTTTTGCCGCAAACGGTAAGTAACAAAACCGCGCTGTTGACATTGGTGGGAGTTAGAGTTGTTTTTGGTAAATGATCCAATGCCTGGTTTGGGTCTTCGCTGATCGCGGACACACCCTCCGCTATTTCCTCACCTTGTAATTGCGATACCTCGGCACGGATGATCGCGGCGCCTTTAAATTTCGCCGGGAACAAAGACCTGTAAAGTGTTTCAGTAGGGCTGATGATCGTTAGCTCCGGCCAGCCCTCAATGATAAACTGACCGGCTACCGGCTCTTCGGTGTTGATGGCTAAGGTTTTTAAAAGGTCAAGGAATTTTATCTCCTGCTGCAGGTCTCGGATGACGCGCTGGTATTGGGTGAATTCAGCGTAAGAAGATGCCTGAAGATAGCGTCCGGACTGTGAAGGCAATATGCCTCTGCGCTTAGGTCTTGAAGCTATTTTACCGGTCAGTATTTCTTGTCCCACCTTGACCGAGGTTTTGTGCAGCCAGATGGTTTTTAACGTTTTGGCATATTTTTTTGCGATCTCGGGTAAGCCGCCGATATGATCATCATCATAATGCGTGCACAGGATAAATTCCGGGCCTTCTATCCCAGCTTCTTTAAGCATTTCTTCAAGGGCAGGCATGACGACGTCTGAATTCCTGGCGCGCCCGCCGTCGATCATGAAAACGATTTTTTTCTCTTCCTTCCGCAGACTGACAATGATCGCGTCCCCGTCCCCGACATTTAAGACCTTTATTTTTATATGCATTAATTACAAATCATATATATTTGTGAAACAACCATATGGACCAATCACCTTCAATAATCGACATAATCACCGAAAATATCAAAAATCCTTTGCGGGTGGAGATATTCCCTATCGATCAGGTAGCCGCGCATATCAGCACCTTATTTGTGGAAGATTACGGCCTGGCGGTAGCTGTTGCGGATAAGATCGTGGCTAAACATCTTGTAGATTATTTCAAAACACTTAAAGAGAACCTGTATGTACTTGTTGAACGGAAATATGTGGACAAGATGTATCGTGATGCTTATTATCATTATTATTCATCAAAACTAAACCCATATTACCGTGATTGTATCAGACTGTCTTTTTTTGATACGGAAATGGTCACCGATGATTTTAAACGTTTTGATGCGACGGGTATTGAAACCTTAAAAAGCCGTATCAGTGAGCATTATTTAGGGTTTCTGGTCTTGCGTCCTACGTTTCCCAGGATTATCGGGCGTAACGCCTTATCACCAAGAGCGATCATCAACGACAATATTGAATGCTGTCTGGCGAAGATTGCCGCAACGGTATACGCTGTAAAGCAAAAGGTATTGGCCTTTCCGCATGCCAGCCAGGATCACCAGACGATGACCTGTGCCGAAACTACGGTTTGGTCTATCCTGGAATATTTCGGTAATAAGTACCCGGAATACAAACCGGTGCTGTTATCGACCATTAATCAAACCTTACACAAGTTCTCTTATAAACGGCTATTGCCTTCTGACGGTCTGACCGCCGAACAGATCACTTATGCCATACGGGATTTCGGCTTTGGCGCGATGATCTATTCGCGCGAGGAGCAGGAGAAGGTCAGCTACGATTTTAATTCCATTATCAGCACCTATGTGGAATCAGGGATACCGGTCATTGCGGTACTGGAAAATGAAGAACTCGGCCACGCGGTAAATATTATCGGCCGCACAAAACATTCACCCGGATCGGTTACCGGTACAGAGCCGCATGTAACCCTATCAAACGGCCTGGCAGTGATCGATTTTAATAAGATCGAAAGAAAATATGTGCTGATCGATGACAATCAGCCACCCTACCAGCTGGCTAAGTTGGATAAACCCTGTGAGGACTATATCACCGATGAAAGGTGGCATAGCTGTGATATCACCAACATCATTGTTCCGCTTTATCATCGGATCTATTTGGATGCTGTGGTCGCTACCAAAAACTTTTACAACGCTTTCAGGAACAGCATCATAGGTGTCAATGATGGGGAAAAAAGAGTAGCGCGGATCTTCCTGGCATCAACCCGCACATATAAACAATATGTCGCAATGAACGAAACACTTAATATTTTAGTGAAGGAAATGATCCTGGCCTTACCGATGCCTAAGTTCATTTGGGTTGCGGAAGTTTCTAAATTAGATTCTTATGAAAAGGGAGATTGTGATGAACTTTACATACAGGACGCAACCGAACCTTACAAGAATTCTGACGTGCTGAGTAACCTGTCATTTCTGGCTTGTTATACGGACGGCACATTTTTTGTTCAGAATTTTGGAAAGTTCGAGCGAGTTCGTACCTTTGCCCATCCATTTCAGCAATTTAAAGAAAACTTAAACTAAAAGAACATATGACAGGATCGAAAAGCAAATATGAATTAATGCTTGCAGATATCGCCGCTAAGTCAAAAAAAGTTCCGATTACAGATGCTGAAAACTTCCAGATCATCAGGGAGCTAAACGAAGGAATGGAAGATTTTTTGTTAACGCAAAAAAAGATAGAGAAAAACTCTGCTAATCATCTGCGCGGCGTTTGCTTAAATGCATAGTGTCAGGCACACATCATAGCGAAAAGCCCGGTCCGATAGGATCGGGCTTTTTGTTTAACAGGTTTTCTTCTTAAGTGAGTTCGCGACCTGTATTTTATATTATGCAGGATGTACAACTTTGATTTGCTCATAGGTGATTTAGTCTCGTAAATAAGGTTAACCGCTAATTGCCTGTCATACTGTATCTTTAGGTTTGACTTTATACCTCTACTGATATTTTGATGAAAAAGATCACCAAACTCAAACGCTACACGACCCTGCCGATCCTGCTGGATATGCTGGACCGGAAGAAACTGACCCTGCTGACACCGGATCTTTGGGATGATAAGAACGATTCGGCTGTAATCCATGCATATAAAAGCCGGAAGGCTATTAAAAGCCTGCATGCGGTCTGTCTTTCGCAGGGGGATGATACGGTACACCACTGGAAAACGTTTTCCGGCGGTGGCAGTGGTTGCATGATCGAATTTGATGCGCCAAAGTTGTTCGAGTTGCTGAAAGGTATTCCGGGCATAAGGCACGGTGTGGTGAGGTACAAAAAGCTTTCCGATGTTGAAGGCAAAAATTTCGTCATCGATCTGGATCAGATGCCTTTTACCAAACGCTGGCCGTATCGATGTGAAGAAGAATACCGGATCATTTTGGAAGGTGACCATCCGGAAAGTTTTTATGACATCGATATGCCGCTGAACCTGATCAGGCGAATCACGGTCAGCCAGCAAATGCCCCGTAGTGTTTTCAAAACGATCAAAGGCTATTTAAAAGGCATCACCAAAAATCCTGAAAGCAAAATATACCAATCTACCTTATATGAAAACAAGCGCTGGATAAAATGCTTTTCTCAGGATTGAATACGAGGAAAACTTGACCATTGTTTTTCCAGCCTTTGGCGGTAGGGTTTGTTGATGGTTTTGAGCTGAACCTGGGAAGATTACAGCCACTTTTGTGACTGGACAGTTTTTCGCCTCTTCTGCCCCAAAATAAAGCCCCGCTTTTCAGCAGGGCTTCCCCAAAAAGTTAAACTTGATTATTGTGAATTATTTTGCGGCGTTCTTTTTTTCGGTCACGTCTTTGCGCAGATCGGTCGCCAGTACTTTGATCTGCTGTAAGGCGTTGCGCAAACGTGTGCCGGCTGCCTTGTTATTTTTTTCGTAGAAGGCCTGGCCCTCTTTTTCTGCTGATTCCAGCAGGTTTTTTAATTTTTTTAATTTTTCCATATAGAACGATTTTGATGTTAACAAGATAACGAGGGGCAAATATAGACTATGCCGCTATTATACTTTATGACGCGCATCATAAAACTGTCTTTTACGATATTCAAGCTAAATTGTTGCGCCTTCCGAAATATGAGAAAAATACCATTCCCCTTTTTTTTCTGTTGCTTGCCGGGGCCTGTCATGCGGAAATGGTATCATTTACCGGGCAGCAAGTCCAACAGGTCAATACACAGGAATTAGAGGTCTGCTACACTGAGTTTACCTGTGATGTGCAGATTAAAGTGGACCGCTTTTATAAAAGCGGGGACTGGTCGAGCCGACAACGGCTTTGCCGTAAGGGTTGAGCAGCGCTTTTAACACTGTGAGGTGACCGCCATCGTGCTGAGGCCTTGGGAATACCTGAGCGGGCCTTGGCGGCATAGTTTTGGCTACGATTTTTGAAAAAAAACGATGAGCTGGACCTGCCCGAACTGTGACCGTGAACTGCCCTGGAAGGATTACCGCCACTATTGTGAGCGGGTAAGCCTGGACAGTTTATTCGAAGGGCGTTCGCCGGAACTGGTGCTGGCTTTTGACAAGATCCTGGCTGAAGTGTCGGAGTGGGAAAGGGTGCTGATCGGTGTTACGCCGAACTGCATCGTTTTTACCCGCCGGGTTGGCTTTCTGATCATCCGGCCGATGAAAAAATGGCTGGACATTAAATTCTACTCTGCGGCTGCCCACCCGGAAAAGCCGGTGATCAAAAGTGTTGCCGCCGGAAGAAAATTCGAGAATCATATCCGTGTGGATTCGCTGGATGATATCCGGCCTGCCTTATTCGTTTACATCCGGGAATCATATGAGCTCATGCGAAAGAAACCGGCTTGAACTACGTGCCGAACACTTTGAAGTTCAAAATGACACGGCCTTTGCCGGTCATCGCAATGGCCTTGATACTGGCTGGTGCAGAACTGGTTTCATCAAGAGCCTTCAAAATGACTTGTGTGATCGTTAGACCTTTGGCGGGTCTAAATACAAAATCTCCGTTGCTTTCTGCCGCTCCGCTGACCGGCTGTAACAGGCTTGCGGGCTGTTTGCCATTCTTGATACTGATGTGGCTGGCAGCGGGGTAGCCATCAGCATAGTCCAGCGAATAAATGAATTTGCCGCTCCTGGCAATGTAATGCACGACTTCATAGGCCTTGGCCTGCTGGGCATGCAAGTCATTACCGCAGAAAAGGCAGAAAAGAATGGCTAAATATTTTATATGCTGGGATCGGGGTAAATCTGATAAAGAACGCGCCCGCTCCAGCGGTTCGTTTTAACGCGTTGCATGGACAATCGCTTTTTCATGGCTCGCAGCAATTTTCTGAGTTTCACCGCTTGCTCCTTGTCTTTACGTTCAAAAATGCGGGTATCGGTGATATAAATTTTGCTGCCGTTTTTTAGGCTGATGCAAAAGTATATCCGGGTGCGCTCACGGGCTTCATAGTCGTAAGTTTCTATTGCGCTGATCTCCTGGCGAAGGTATCGTTTGCCGTCTATGAACAGGGACTTGTTATCGAGGTAAAGGATAACAGTTTGGGCATGCACCTGCAAGATAAGCATCATGACCAAAATCATCAGGCCGAAGGCGAGGGCCAGGCCGCCATGAAAAAAAATATGCTGAATAACAAATACATAGATCAGAGCGGCTAAGATAAATCCACTAAGCGTGGCCAGGTAGATCACTACGGGCGGGAGCAGCATGACTTTGCCCAGAATAAAATCCTCTGTGCAGTATTTACGGTGGTCGGACGTAGCGGTCATCTATCTGTCCAACAAGCCGGCGCCCCTAATTGTTTATATCTACCCTTCTCCGATCAGCATCGCAATAAGTGAACAGCGGGCGGATCTGGTGTTAGAGACGGGAAGACACCGGCACGACTATTTACGTCAGTTTGCCGCTGGCAAGTTTATAAAGCATTATCATTCTGATCATTTACAGCGGAATTTTCAGGCTCAAATTAACAAGTTCGTAAAAATGCGCAAATCTGCCAACGAAGGTGAACAAATGCTTCTATTACAAGTATATAGTTATATATCGTGCAAACAGCTGAAAGGCAGCGCCAGTGGTTCGATCCCGCGTTTGCGGCTCTTCTCATAATTTAGGTTTATAATTGGTTAGAATGCGCCCCTGCCCATCAGGGGCGCTTCTTATTTAACGGAAACAAACGCGACATTCTTAAGTTGTTAATTCATGGAACATTTTCCGATCACGATCAGCCACGACAAGCAAGTCTATCACTTTAAAGTGAGCGAATACCCGCACCACGATAGGGAGCGCTGCAAATACAAGGTATTTCAGGAAAGTACCCTGATCACTTTTTATTGAACAACGTATTGGAGCCCCGCCTGACAGCAGCCGGCGTAGACAAACACGTCCGGGGCTGGGAGCATTCCAGCGATCACGGACCGGCCTGGATCGAGCTGACCGATATAACAGCGGTTTGATCAAACCGCAAACTTATTGGTCGCCGCAACGCGGGCAGGATGTTGATCTGGAGGATATACCTTGCCCGGAATATCTATTCTTACTTCGGCAGCTAGTGAATTCAGATTATTGTTTAACGATTTCCAGGTTTCCTTTATCCCCTTTGGGTTTGACGACCCACCCCGGATTGAGCAATAGCTCATAATTTGGACCGGTAAGTTTGCTACCTTCCGTCCTGAGGGGCAGCGGAAAGATGAACTCGCGGTTGTCCGGGCTACCCAGGATCCCGGCGGGCTGATCCGCAGTGCCGGTATTGGTGGTCTGGAAACTGCCGAAGTTCTTTCCGGTGATATCTGTTCCCCGAATGGCGGTGTAAACGGTGCCTTTATCTTGGAGGACGAAGGTGCCATTCATATCAAAGGAGCGGCTGTAAGTATCCGTCGAGAGCCGTGCATGCAGGACCGGGGCATCCACAAGGGTTTTGGTGAACCAGGCGGTCTTTTGGTCAAAGATGGCTTTGCGGTCGAGTTCTTCCTTGTGGATGCGGTTGTAGTCATGACGATTTGCTGCGGCATGAAAGGCGGCACTGTCGGTGGCGACCTCATTATGGAGATAGCGTATCTCGAAGATCCCGCCGAGGTTATAGCGTTTGTTCAGTCCGCTGCGCCATTCAATTCCGAGCTGGTCAAACAGGAGTCCATAAGCCGGGCCGGTGGCATAGGGAAAGGTGCGGGTATAGGTCGGCGCGCTTTCCCTGCCGTTGATCTCTTTAATGGCCAGCGCGAACTTGTCCCTGCGGTCAGATAAGCGGAAGCCGGTATAATTGGCCAATCCCTCGGAACTTTCGATATCGATCTCGGCATCGGCTGTCTCTGGAGAGAGCGCCCTCCTCAGTTTACGGAAGCAGACGGCATCGCTGAGCTGGGCGGCCATATCGTTTTTCGGGGCATTTTTCCGGGCCAAAGAAAGTGCCTCCCTCAGGGCATGGTATTCAAGGCGCAGCAGCTCGCGCGCCTGGTAGCCATCGAGGTAGTTCAGAGGATTGCCGTTGAGCTGTACCTGTTTTTCCTGCGCAAGGTGGAACAGTTCATGGATCAGTGTGGCACTGCTGTCAGCAAGGTAAGTGGTCATGACCACCGCGTAGCGGCTGCCGGCAAAGTCCTGCGGCGCATTGCTCTGGTTGAGCGTGCGGTCCGGCAGGGTCCGTGACCAGAGTGAATCCTGAAATACTGCGTCCTCTAAGGGTTGGGCGCTGTAGATCTTATTCTTCGTATCGAGGATCAGCAGGTGACTGCTCCAGAGGGGCGTGCCCCACATCGCGCCATTGTCTTTCTTCAGTATTGTTTTTGCACGGGCCAGTGCGTTTCTGATCGTTCGGGCGGTACGGGCGGGTTCGCTTCGCTTGTTCTCGTTCACCTGAGCAATGAGTTTCTTCCAGCGGTCGGTCTGTCGCAGGGCGGACAGGTCGCTGTCGGCTTCCAGGCGGGCGGCATTGCTCATCAAAAACTGAGCGGCAAGCCTCTCCAGCAGTTCAAAGGCTTTGGTACTTTCCCCGGCCATCGCATAGATACAGGCGCTGTTGTAAAGTTCATTACTACCGAGGTTTTGTTTTTTGGCTTTGATGAACAGATCAAGCACAGTTGCTGACTGCTTAAAATCCTTTTGTTCGTAGGCTTTCATCGCACGGTCATAGTATTCCTGCTGTGCAAAAGCGGATTCATTACGGAAGGTGAACAGGATGAGGGTGAATAACAATAGTCTGCAAGTAGGTTTCATAATGATATTTTTTACAAAAGACAGGTTCTGGCGGCAGAAAGCGGGTTAAGGAAAGGTTAATGAAAAGTTAAAGGGCCCTGCGGTCTGTTGCTTGCCACGGTAATGCGCTTATATTTGGGTATGTCATTTCCCGGAAAATTCGGCCTGCTGATCGCGGGAAGCTTGCTTGTCTTTGCCGGCCTGTGCTGGATGCAGTATCGTCTGCTGGCGGGTACCCACCGGCTGGAAAAGGCGGCCTGGCTGCGGCTGGTGACGGAAAGGATGGGCCTTGCCCCGCAGGCCGCCGTCGACTCGCTGAACCACCGGGGAATGCAGTTGCTGATGGATTCTGTGAAGGCTGGGATACGTTCAGGGCGTATGCCGGATGTTTCGGGGATGCAGGGCGTATATAACAGGTTGTTAAGGAGGGAAAATGATGCCGTTTTGCGGGCTTTGGCGGGTGACAGCCTGCTGCGGAATACGCGGTACCGGTTCTCTTATAGCCGGGTGATCTTATATAACGGTTTACAGGCGGACACCTTATTGAATGGTTCGGGATCAAACGGTGCAATCGGTTCGCTGGTATTGACAGGAAGTGGCGGGGATAACACTGCAGCGGCCTTTCAGGTTGGGCAAAGTATGCAGCAGGCGGGTTTTCCTTTGGATGGCAAAATTTACCGCCTGGGGGTCTGGACGGAGAGCACGCTGGATGCGCCGGGCTGGCAAAGATTGGTGTTTAAGCGAATGGCTTTCACTTTAGCGGGCAGCGCTTTGCTGATCGCCGCGGCACTGGCGATATTTGTGCTGGCCTTCCTGGCCATTTTCCGGCAAAAAAGAGTGGCGGATATTACGACGGATTTCGCGAACAATATGACGCATGAGCTCAAAACACCGCTGAGCGCGGCCGGGGTCGTGGTGCGTTCGCTGCGCACCCCGGAAGCCATGGCGGATCAGGTCTGGACGGCGGAATTACTGGATCAGCTGGAAAAGCAGCTGGGCCGTATCGGGCGGATCATGGATAGTGTGATGGGGAGCGCCCTCGGCGCTCAGGGGACTATTTTTGGTTTACGAGCAGTAAATCTGCAGGAGGTAGCCGAAGACCTGCGGGAACTGGCAAAACAGTCCGGGCGGGAGTTGATCTGTTCTGTTGACGAGGGATTGACTGGTTATACCGATCCGGACCGGCTGACCGGCATCCTGGTCAACCTGCTGGATAATGCCATCAAATATACGGAGGGTCCGATCTCGCTGCGGTTTACCCGGGCGGGACGCGAAATGCATCTTTCGATCGGCGACCGGGGGCCGGCTATTCCACATCGTTACCGTCCTTACCTCTTTGATAAATTCTTCCGGGTGCCGCAGCCGGATGCTCATGATGTGAAGGGCCTTGGGCTGGGATTGTATATCTGTCAGCAGCAGGCGGCTTTGCTGAACGGCAGGATCCGTTACGTGGAATCGCCGGATGGCGGGAACTTATTTACCTTAATACTCAAAGTGAATGGAACATCGGATACTGATCGTCGAGGATGATGCCGATCTGGGGAACCTGGTCCGGCGTTACCTGGAGGTCAAGGGTTTCGGGGTTACGCTGATAACGGATGGGCGAACTGCCATGCAGGAGCTGGCCATCGGATCTTATGCTATCGCGGTACTGGATGTCATGCTGCCAGGCGCAGATGGTTTTGTGCTGGCTTCACAGATCCGGCAGGCCTATCCGTCGCTCCCTTTTCTTTTTCTGACCGCAAGGCGGCAACAGGCAGATGTGCTGAAAGGGCTAAGTCTCGGAGCCGATGACTATATGCTTAAACCTTTCGATGTGGATGAGCTGGTGTTGCGGATCGCGAATATCCTCCGGCGATCGGGGGATCGGGAAAAGCCATCTCAACATTATGTCTTGGGTGATTATCATTTTCATCCACAGGAACTATCCCTGGAACTCAATGGTCAGCGCAGGCTGCTGACCGAAAAGGAGTCGGCGTTGCTGGAAATGTTGTGCCGCGAACCGGGCCGATTGCTCAGGCGCACTTTTGTCCTGGAATCTCTTTGGGGCAGCGCGGACTTTTTTAACGGCAGGAGCCTGGATGTCTTTATCGGGCGGCTCCGTAAGTTATTAGCGGGTGACCCCCGCCTGGAACTGGAGGTCGTTCGCGGTGCGGGTTTTATCCTGCATACGGGTGCATGATGTATTCGTTTGCCAGTTGCATGAGCCATCGTTCAGGCACTTATCCTGCTCGACCATGCCTTATCTTGTTTATCCCCTCCTGTGCTTTTTGTGTCTTCCATTTCCATCCATATGAACAGCCCGGTAAGGGGCAGTGAGGTGGCGACCAGACTGGCAAGAAAGGCGAGTATCCTTCCGGTCATGCCTATGGCGCTTCCGGTATGCAGGTCATATTGCAAGGTCCTGAACTGATCGGCAGTGCCGAGCTGACCGAATTTTGGGCTGCGGTCCAGTTCGGTGCCGGTATACTGATCGTAGCGGAATTGCTGCCGGTCATAGAGATGTGACGGGTCGAAATAGGCGGTGAGGGTATAAGTGCCTTCCGGACCTGCAGGATAGTTCAGGTAAAGGTACCCGGCACCGGGCGCGGATCGTTCTCCTTTTTTTATGATTTTGCCCAAGGCGGTTTTGATACTTGCTTTGCTGACTGACTGTGTCGTATCGGAGCTGACGGGCTTTATCGTTATCCCGTTCAGGCCATAGGACATCATAAGCCCGGTGAGCGCGATAAGCAACAGTATGAGCAAGCTGTAAAAGCCGGGAACGTTATGCAGGTCGTAGATCAGGCGTTTGAACCCGGCGTTCCAACTGATGCTCAGGTTGTTGCTGAGTTGCTTCTTTTTCCATGTTTTTGGCCACCAGAGAATGATCCCGCTGATAAGCAGCACGAGGAAGATGATAACGGACACACGGATCACCTGCTGCCCAATGGGTTTGCCGAGCAGGAGGTTGAGGTGCATGGCTAAAACAACGGTGAAAAAATCGTTCTTTCCGTTCTCCACATGGATGACCTTCGCGGTATACGGATCGACATAAACCAGGTCGTAGTAGGTATAATACCGGCTGTAGCCAAATGCGGCAGGGTCGATCTTCAGTGCTCGGAACTGCCAGGTACGGCGCTTATCCTTGAAGAGTTGGGCGCGGGTAATGGTGTGCCTGCTGTCGATGGCCGATTGTGCGGCTTCGCGTAATTGGTCCAGCGGAAGGGTGACCGGTCCGGGATGCGGAACATAAAAGCGATCCCGGCAGCACCATTCCTTGAGCTCGGGGGCAAAGGCATAGATGCAACCGGTCAGCCCTAGGATAAACACCACCAGCCCGGACGATAGTCCGAGCCAGCGGTGCAGCAACCGAATGCCTTTTTTAAAATTTGAACGCAACGGAAGCGAGGAAATTTACGGGTTTTTGCGGCCTGCCGTCGATGGCCCATGATTGCACATCGCCGATATTATTAGCTTTGAAGTTCAGGCGGTATTTCGGTTGGTCATAAAATAAGGCGGCATCGATAAATGTATAGGCCGGTAAGGTAAAGGTATAATCGCCGGTATTTGCAAAGTAGGATGAGGATACATAGTTACCCCCCGCGCCGATGCCCAGTCCGCTGAGTTTACCGGCGGTCAGGGTGTAATTCACCCAAAGGTTACCGACATTGGCCGGGGTCAGCAGGGCGCGTTTGCCTTCCACTCGCGGTGCGGCCTTGGTGAACTTATTGTCATTATAGCCATATCCCGCCACGATGTTCAGCCCCCGGATGGGATTGGCGATCAGCTCAAAGTCCACGCCCTTGCTTTTCTGGGTGCCATCCTGTACCTGGAAATTCTGGCCGTCACGGATCTCGAAGCGGGTGGAGTTCTTCACGTCGATATTGTAATAGCTGACGTTGGCAACGATACGGTGGTCCAGCAGGTCTACCTTGACCCCACCTTCCCACTGGTTGGCCTGCTGCACTTTGAATACATCGATGGTGCCGTCCGGCTGTATGGCGTTCGGCAGGTTCTTAAAGCCGTTCATGTAGTTGGCGAACAGGGAAACCTTGTCTTTGATGGGTTGGTAGATCAGGCCGAACTTCGGCGAATAAGCGGTTTGCTTATAATCTCCGGTGGTAACATTTGTGCTGAGGCTTTTGGAACCTTTATTGACAAAGCGGTCGCCGCGCACGCTCAGCATGACCATCAGGCGGTCGGTTACATTCACGAGGTCAGAAACATAGGCGGCATAGCTATCCTGCCCGGAATCAGATTGGGGCGCATTCATGGCGGCAAAAGCATTGTTGGCCTGCTGAAGGGTGATGCCGGGAATGGGTTTGGTCAGGTCGATCATGTCCAGGTTCACCTGCGCATAAAGCAGCTGGCGGTACTGGCTGAGGTAATCCAGGCCGATAACCAAGCGGTGGCGGAGCGGGCCGGTCTTGAAATCACCGGTGAAGTTCTGCTGCAGCTGTTTACGGCCCCATTTGTCCGGCGCGAAGAAGCGCACTTTCCGGTTGATGGTGCTCTCCGAGGTGTACACGAAATCGAACTGGTTGAACTGGTCGTAAGCGCCTAAGGAGTAAGCATAATTGGTCTGCGAGCGCCAGTTCTCCGAGATCTTGTAATCGGCCTGGAAGAAGATATTGTTCGAGGACTGCTGGCTGGCCAGGGAGTTATCGATCAGGGATTGCCTGTAACCGACCGGCAAATCTTTAAAGCTCTTGCCGTTAAAGGCGTTGGTCGGAATGGTCAGCAGGATGGATGATGTCCCTTTCACCCGGGTGAAATCCCCGTCGAGGGTGAACTTTAGGCGGTCGTTGATCTGGTAGGTAAAGCTTGGCGAGATCACCTGCAGGTTCTGGAAACCCTGATCCTGGAAAGAGTTTTCCTTGTGCAGCGCACCGGTGACACGGAAAAGCAGGGACTTGTCCTGGTTTAGCGGAACGTTGACATCAGCGGTCAGTCTGCTGAGGTCGAAGCTGCCCGCGGTATAGCTGACCTCACCTCCAAAGGTATCGTAAGGTTTTTTGATCACGTAGTTAACCAAACCACCGAAATTGACCATAGTAGACCCGAAAAGTGTGGAGGACGGGCCCTTGATGGATTCCACCCGCTCTACGATCACCGGATCGATATTGGTTTTCAGGAAAGTGGCCATACCGTTGCGCAGGTTGTCACCGGTCGTAAAGCCCCGGGCGGTAATGGCGGGCATTCCGGCACCGGTGCGGGATACCAGGGCGCCGGGGATATTGCGATAGGTCTCGTCCAGCGTGGTGGCGATCTGGGTGGTGAACAATTCTTTCCGCACAACACTATAGACCTGCGGGTTCTCGAGGTTCTTAATAGGCAGTCGGGCGATGTACTCGCTTTCCTTGCGGCCGTATTTGTTCACTTTCGAGCCGCTGACCACGACCTCCTTGAGGTCCTGCTGGCTTTCATGCAGTTCAAAATTTGCGGTTTGCGGTGCCTCCGCGCTAACGGTCACCTGCTGGCTCTGGGTCTCAAGTCCTACATAGGTGGCCGTTAACGTATATTGGCCGGCGGGCACGTGACGGAAGGTATAATAGCCGTTCTGATCCACGGTGGTACTACGCAGGCCGCGGATAGTAACGGTCACCAGGCGGGCAGGTTCGCCGTCGCTGGTGGTGACACGTCCGCTGACGGTGCCTTTTGGCGTCAGTTTTACGGCGATGTCCCTGCCGCTGCCGGTCAGGGTCAGTCCGGATTTGAATGCGATCTGTTGCAGCAACTGTTTGACGCTGCCGGAGGCGGGATCGAGGGTGATGCTGCGGTCGAGTTCGGACTCCACATTGCCGTAAACAAAATTCAGTCCTGCTGATTTACTCAGCTGGCTGAATGCCTCACGAACGGTCAGGTTCGAAGGGCTGATGCGCACCTGCGCATTGGGATCGCTTTGCGCGGATGCCGTTTTTAAGTTGAAAAAGATCAGGGCAGCGATGGCCGCCAGTAAAAAGTTTCTAATTTTACAAGTATTCATTGATTGTGACGATTGATGATGTTTATAGCTACCGGCGTGTTGGAGCACGTCCGGTAGTTTCTTTTGCAAGGTTTTCTCTTCTTTCCTTATTTTTCTCTCTCCCTATTAGTTTGATGTGACGATATAGTTTCCGTTCCTGTTCCCGGTAAACTTCAGCCGGCTGCTGTTTTCGATCAGCTGCAATACCCGGTCGAGGGGATAGTTGTCGAAACGCGCGGTCAGGGGCTCGTTCAGCTGTAAGGGCTCATGGGTATCAAAGCGAACACCGTAGTAGCTTTCCAATTTCACGAGTACCTGACGCAACTGTGTTTTACGGAAGGAAAGGACTCCCCGTGTCCAGTCGGTCACGGCCGTAGTGTCGGTCGCGGTCAGGCTTCTGATGCCGGAGGCCTGTTTATCATAAACCAGTTGCTCACCGGGTTTGAGGACCTTTTTGTTATGGGTGCCTGCATCGCTGAAGGAGATGCTGCCCTGGGTCAGGGTGACGAGCAACAGGTCAGGATCATTGTCATTCACGTCGAAGCGGGTGCCGAGTACTTTGATCCTTGTCCCTGCAGTTTCCAGGATGAAAGGATGGCTGGTATCATGCGCGATGTTAAAGAATCCCTGTCCGCTGAGGAGGCGGACGAGGCGTGTTTCGCCGGTAAATTTTGCTGGAAATTCCAGCAGGCTGCCGCCGGCCAGCCGGACGGTGGAACCGTCGGCTAATTGTAAACTGGCACTTTTGCCCTTAGGTACGCGGTAACGCGTGAAGGCTGCAGTGGGATTTGCCGGTAGCCCGGTGTTCATGTACAGGAGCAAACCGGCCGTCAGGAATACGCAGGCCGCAGCAGCAGCGATACCAATGTACCGGCGTGGCCATAGTTGCTTTCTTTTGTATCCTCCGGCGCTTTGGCTGATGCCGGACCAGATCTTTTGTTTGATTTCTTCCTTTTCGGTACCTGATCCGGATAAGGGTGCATCACTTTCCAGCCATTGCTCCACGCGAAGGCGTTCGGCGTCGGTGCAACGGCCCTGGGCATAGCGTTTCAGTAATTCGGGTTCCAGGTCTTCCATACTGATAACTACCATGAGTTGGCAGCTACCCTATGCTGATCTGAAAAAATAAATTATTTAATGGCGCGCAATGACCGGAGCGCCCGGCTCATGTGTTTTTCGACGGTCTTTACGGCAACGCCAAATTGTTCGGCGATCTCGCGGTAGCTCATTTCCTGCTGGCGGTTCAGCAGGAACATCGTTCTGGCAGGTTCCTCCAATGCTTCGATCTTCAGAGCTAGCTGTCCGGCAAGTTCCGAGGCGAGGTAAATAGTCTCTGGGTTATAGCGGTCTGTTTCCGTACGGTTTGTGGCACCGGTTTCTGCGGTGGCCGGTTCCAGGACCTTCCTGTCCCTCAGATAGTTCATCACTTTATAACGGGCGGCCTTTGCCAGGTATTGGGCCGCAGCAGTATCGGTCTCAAAATTCATTTCCCGTTCAAGCAGGGAAAGGAAGATCTCCTGGGTCAGGTCCTGGGCAATGACCTCATCGCCGGTGTACCTGCGGCAAAGCTGGAAAACGCCGGCCCAATGCGCATTGAACAGGTCAATGAATGCCTGATCCTTCGCCAAATGGTTGCCCGGTCGATTTTTGCCCCTCATCATAACGGCAACAAATGTAATCCTTATTTAGAATAATTAAAAATAACTTATAGCGAAGCATGTAGATATGGCGTGTTAAAACACATGCTGCACAATTTTATTGATTGACCCGTAACTATTTAACTCCGGCCGCCGTCTTATGACCAGCAGGTTTATGATGACAGAAATATTTCAGGATATTCGGGAGATCTATGACTTTGCCGCGCCCTGCGGTGAGCTGCTCCCCTACATAGAATTTTTTTCGGAATCCTCCGCTGAAAAATGTGCGCTGCGATTTGATCAGGGCCACGCCAGCGTAACGATGTTCGGCAGCTGGACCCCTACTTTTTATATTAACCTGGCGGGCGCTTATGTGATCGATGTGGCCGGTAATCGCTCTGCTGTCAGCAAGGATCAGGATATTCTGGTCCTCCGGAACGGGACGGTAACGCGGCACAATGGTCCGGAGGACCGGATCTTCACGGTGAAGTTTTACCCCGGAGGTCTGGATGCAGTATTGGGTTTGAACCAGTCAGCGATGCAGGACCGAGTGATCAGGCTGCAGGATATCCTGCCATTGGAGTTGCTTGGCGCAATGAAGGCGGCGGCCAATTTCAGCAACCGGATAGAGATCATGGAAAATTATTTATTAGGGATGATGCGCCGCAGTTCAGGTGATCATTACTCCGCATTGGTCCGTCAGGCCATTGGTGAATACAGCGCCTCGGGGATGCGGTTGAATACATCGGAGGTTGCCGAGCGGCTGTTCATTACTTCAAAAAGCATCAACCGATACTTTAACCGGGTGGTCGGTGTGGCACCTAAGCAGTATTTTTCGCTGTTGCGGGCCAGAACGGCATTGACAGCAATGATGGCTGATAAGCCGGGATTTCAACCCTGGGATTTTGGGTATTACGATCCGGCGCATTTTTATAAGGACGTGCATAACTTTACGGGGCGGAGGCTGAGTGAGATTTTTTGAGATGTCATTACAGATTGTCCGTTTTTTACTTTGCTTATAAGCCCGACCTAGTTTTCTTTGCCGTATGGAACTGAAATCGTTTAACCTTATATATTTGGTATTAATGAATGCCTTTTTGCTGTGCTTTGCTGGCAAACCGGCGCTCGCGCAAAAGTATCGAGTCAGCATTGAGCCTTATCCCAAACTGGTCAAAGCTGATCCGAAGCTGATCCTCAAGACGGGGTACCTGGTGGTGCCTGAGAACCGCAGCAAAGCGAATGGGCGAAAGATCAAACTGCCTTTTTTCTTTGTTCGCCGTCCTGATCAGGATGAGCACAAAAATATTTCCCTGTACATGACCGGCGGGCCGGGATACAGTACCACGACAGGCATCGACAGTATCAGTTATAACTCGGGTTTTTTGAAGTATGGCGGTTTTATCGCTTTTGACCAGCGGGGAACTAAACGAGCTGTACCCAACCTGGAAGCAGATAAGGTTTATGAAGCGATCAAACAAAGCTATCTGGATGGCCGGAACAAAGACAGTCTGGTCATGCAGGCGGTCAAGCGATCACGCGAGCTCCTGGTAGCGCAAGGTATTGATCTTTCCGCTTATAACACCGCGGAAAGCGTGGAGGATATTAATGACCTGCGGCTGGCGCTCGGCCTCGATTCGCTGAACTTGGTGGGGATTTCTTACAGCGGCGGTTTGATGTTATCGGTGGCAAATATACACCCGGAGGCGGTGCGCCTGCTGATCCTGAACTCTCCTTTGCCTGCTTTTGTGACCTATGAAGAAAGCGCCCTGAAAAATATCGATGAGGCGCTGGACCAGGTCTTTAAGAATTGTGCGGATTCTTCAGCAGCATATTCGGATTTAAAAGATCGCTTTCATCATTATTTTTCGGAGTTGAGTGATAGACGCTTTAAGATCCGATACCTGGAAAAACAAGGGGCGGATAGCATTACGGTGCGTTACGGTAAGCAGGAATTACTGGATGCGATCATTAACCGACTGAATACTGCGCAAGTGAAATCGGTCCCCTTTGTGATCGCAGAGATTATCGCGGGACGGGCAGAACCCTTTGTTCGTGAGGTAATGGATGGCTATTTCGCGGGAAATTCCTCCGTGAGCCTGGCGATGCGTTATTCGGTCTATTGCAGCGGCCAGATCGCCTTCGCAAGCCGATCGGTTGAGGCCAGGGAGGCCAAGCGCTATCCATGGCTGGCGGGATATAGGTTCAACAATGTTGACCATGTGATCTGCGATTGCTGGCAGGCAAAGCCCGTGACCGGATCAGTAAGGGCACCGGTCCGATCATCTGTGCCGGCGCTGATCGCTGCAGGTGATATAGATCCGTGGTGCCGCCCTTCATTTAACCGACTGATCAAACGCGGGTTGCCGAATGCGCAGCTGCTTATCTTTCACAACAAAGGTCACGGGCCGGGCTACTCGCACGCCGGGGTGAACTATATGGACAACTTTATGAACGCCCCGATGCGGCGGCTCGAAACCGCCGGAGAGGGCGTACATATAGAATAAGTATTGAAGTTTATGATTCTTACCTTAGCCATGGCCTTTTTACAGCTACCGGGGGGGCTATATTTATGGTTCGCTTACAATAAATTATCCTGTCATGAGATATTTATCATTTTTTTTCCTATTCGTGCTGGCCTGTAAGGCAGAAGGTCAAATCAATGTTCGCCTGGGAAAGACCATTGACAGCCTTTATAATGTTGACGGAAATCTTACGCTTGAGTGATTTGTTTAAGCCGGATCATGTCCGCCAAGCATGGTCACCAACTTTCGCAAGGATTCATCCGTCGGAGAAGCAAAATCTTCGATGCCCTCCAGCGTTTCCTGACTTAAGGCGGCAGCTCTCGTGACCATGATCTCTTCATAGGTCTTAACGGCTTCTTTTAGGTTTTGAATTTTATCACTGGTCAGGCAATCACTGAGATCCAGCGCATCCAGCATGGCCAGGTTAACCCCCTCGCCGTTCGGCGGCATCAAATGCGCGGCATCGCCAAGCAGGGTAAGGTTGTCTTTTGTCATCCAGCGATCCTCCACCGGGAAATAATTCAGCGGCCGCAATACAAATTGATGGCAAGCCTTAAAGAGTGTAAAAAAAACCAGGTTCCAACCTTGATGAAGCTCCGCCAGGTAAGCATACACTTCCTCCGGTTGATTGAAATCAATTCCGCTTTCTTCAGCCCAGTTTTCCGGGTACATCGATGCTGCGTAAAAAGTTAGTCCGCCGTCGCCTCTGGGTTGAACCGCGAGCGTTTTGCCATCGCCCATGACCATAAGGTTGGCATTACCCACCAAACGATAAATATCAGGGCAAGCGGTTTCGGGATCATCGATCTCGCCCTGGATAATGGTCGCGCCGGAATACAGCGCTTTGCCATCCGTCAGATATGGCCTGACCTTCGAACGGTAGCCATCAGCACCGATGACCAGATCTGCGGTGGCCCTCATGCCATTCCTGAACCGCAGCTCCCAACGTCCATCAACTTCCGCCATGTCTGAAAACTGGCTGTCCCAGACCACGGTGTCCGGCAGTAAAACTTCGATCAGCAGATCGCGAAGCGCCCCCCGGTCGATCTCCGGTCGGAAGCTTGGGTCACCAAAACCCACTTTACCACTTTGGTTGCCGTCGTCTAACAGGATGTTTCCGGCGGGATCCAGCAAGCGATATCTGTCCGCACCTGCCATATAGCTGGCTTTGAATGCATCCGTTAAGCCGGCGGCCTCGATCACCTTTAATCCCGAATCAAAATGCAGATCGACAATGGCGCCCTGCACGCGCGAGGCCTGGCTACGATCACGTTCATAAACTTTAACCTCAGCGCCCTTTTGTTGTAACAGCCTGGCGAGCGTCAGGCCGCCCGGGCCTCCGCCGACGATAGCTATTTTCTTATCCTGTAAAATATTTATAGTTGATGTTGCCATATTCCTTGTCATTTATGACAGCAAAGAAACACGGTTTTAGCCGTCGGGAAAATAACCAGAGGTGGTAAGTGTAGGACTAATCAAGGTTTTTGTCGCGAAAAGCCAAAGGTGTCAGGCCGGCAACCTTGGTAAACAGCCGGGTAAAGTACGAATGATCATCATAACCAAGTTCAGCGGAGATCTCTTTAACCGATCGGGTGGAGTGATAAAGCATCCGCTTGGCTTCCAGGATTACGCGTTGCTGGATATGCCGGGATACGGATCTTCCGGTGCTGGCTTTGACACACTCGTTCAGATAGGACGTAGTGATGTTCAGGCTGCCGGCATAAGCTGCCGGGCTTTTGATCGTTTTGAAACTTTGTTCCAGTTCATGTTTAAACGCCCTCGTCAATTCCTCCATCCGCGAATGTTCACCGGTAATATTGCCTTCGGACAAATATTGAGAAATCACGAGCCCTACGAGAGTATTGCAGCTATCTTGCAAAAGCGTGGTTTGCAGCTGATCGGTTTTTTGATCAGCCAGTTTCAAACATAAAGCTGCCGCTTCCGAAAGGGTCGTCACCGTTGCTGTCTGGACGGGCAGGGTTCTAACCGGCGTCAGCGTGTTCAGCAGGCTTAGGTACTCCGGGCGGAGATTTTCCTCCGTGATCATCCAGGTGCTGATCGTAGCGGCTTCAAAGGCGATCACCCGGTGGACCTGGTTGGGATGGATGAAGACAATACCGGGTGCGCTCAGGCGGCAGGTTTGAAAATCGATCTCCAGGTAGGTTTTCCCTTCTTCCTGGACGATAAAGGTGTAACCGCCATCACGGTGCGCACGTTCGATGTGCTGCTCTTCCATGGAGCCGTCAAATGCATCGCGCATGATCATGATACCGCGCTTGGAGCCGGGGGAAAGTCCGTAGACTGGGATATGCCAGCTTTTCTTACTCACTATGGGTTATTGAATTTGATACGGCTATATTGGGCACCAGGCGATCATGGGTATGGAAAGCTTTGTAACGCATGATGCAGTTGGTCTCCGGATCGTACCTGCGCTCTATATAAAAACGGGGTATGGAAAATAATTGAATGACCTGGCCCTTAGCGCGGCGGTCATCCAAGAACTGTCCCATTATCATCGCTGCGTATTGCTGGTCTTGATCAAGGCAATTGAATTCTTCAGCGCTCTCCATTGTTCAAAGATAATGAACAAAATAAAATGAATGGAAGCTAAGCCGAACTAAACCACGCGAATATACGTATCTATGTTCATGAAAAACTATGTATTGGCCTGCCTCTTAGGGCTTTCGTGTTTTACCGGCTGTCAGGGGCAAACGCCGGCCCCGGTGGATAGCGCGCATGTCAATACTTACAAGCAATTTACCGATTCGGCTAAAAGATTCGCAGCAGGACAGGATACGGACAAAGCCTTATACTATCACAAAAAGGCGTTAGCGCATGCCCGCCGCCACGGCTTGCATGAACATGAGGCGCGGGCGCTGGTGCATATCGCTTTATTGCTGAAGGGGCAGCGATCCGATCAAAGTCTGGCTTATCTGAACGGCGCCTTGCAGATCGCGGAAGGCCTGGATAAGCCGGAGCTGTGCGCCGATATTCTAAAAGCTATCAGTAGCGTGTACAAGCAGCAGCAGAACTATAAGGAATCTCTGGCTGCTTTAGAAGCGCACCAGAAATTATTGCAGGCAGTTTTTGAAAAGAGCCGTAAAAAAGAGGCTGAGCATCTCCGGGCCGATGCCATACGAACCAGGGAGCGGACCATCGGGCTGACGGTAACGATCGCACTAGCGTTACTGACTGGTATTTTTGCCTACTACTACCGCAGCACCCGGCGGCTGAATAAGGCGCTGGCCAAATCCAACCAGATCAAGGATACCCTCTTTTCCATCATCGGCCATGACCTGCGCGGCCCGGCTGGTGGCATCATGCAGGCGCTTGAGATGGTGGATGCCGGACTGCTGGATGAGGAAGAACAAAAGGAAGTGATCAGTCTGCTGAAACAGCAGAGCCGGACGTTCAATGAAACTTTGAACACTTTGCTTAATTGGGCTAGCGCCCAATTAAAAGGCGCGCAGCCGAAGGTTGCTTCGATCAACGCCATGGATGCGATCCAGCGTTCGCTCGACCTCCTCAAAGCACAGGCGGCAGTAAAAGCGGTACGGATCAAACAGCCTGACGCGAATGGCTTAACGGTACTGGCTGATAGTGACCAGTTCGATTTTGTCGTGCGTAACCTGATCAGTAATGCCATCAAGTTTTCTTATCCCGGCGGAGAGATCGATATTACGGCGGAAAAAAAGGCAGACGAAGCCGTGATCGCTGTTCATGACAATGGCCAGGGCATCCCGGCCGATAAACAGCGAGAACTATTTGAGGAGGGCAGGCTGAACAGCACTTTCGGCACAAAAGGTGAAAAAGGCACCGGTTTGGGCCTCATGCTTTCGTTAGACTTTATCCGGGCCAATGGCGGGCGGATCTGGTGCCAAAGTCGCGAAGGCTCTGGAACCACCTTTTTTGTGAGTTTGCCGCTGGTAACTTCATAGAGCATTATCATTTTCATTATTTTCCATTGCGCTGGAAGCTCCGAAAAGTTCATGGGGGCTTTGTGGCCTTCCCTACGATCGCTGTTTCAACAACTACTTTTACTCGTAGAAAGTGCTGCCATCGGAACAATTTAAACCCATCTCTCTTTATTATTTTTATGCCCATGAAATGGGTGCTGGTGGCGCGACAGATTATCTTTTTTTCTGAATGTGGTCGATGAGGCCGGGGTCAATAAAAACGTAAGAAGATCGTTTGAAAGTGAAGTAATTGACAGGCGGTTTGTACAGGTGCTGGCAATGTCAATACTGGCGGCAGAAAATCGACGCAGGCTTCGCTGCCTTTGCCTTTGTCGGCCGAACTCCGGGACAAGTATGGCAATGACTTTAAACAGGCAGCATCATTTGGATCTGCTGATGACCGGTATCTGAATCGCAACGTCTTCATAACTCACGACATTCTGCCGCAATTTTTCAGGTACCGGGCGGCAGGCGCAATATTGCTGATGGGCCTGATGCCACTTGATCCGCTGTGCTTTTGTTGGATTCCGGAGCATGGGATTTGCTGCGTGCCATTCTTTGTTCATAACATTGTTTTGATTGTCATTTGATTACTGTCAGACTGGCGAAATACCCTTAATAAATAGCAGATGCCATTGGATAATTAAGGCGCGCCCCATTTCCATTCCTTTACTTCCTGCATATCGATCCCGTTTTCGTGTATGTAAAGCCGGTGTTCGATCAGTTTATCCTTCATTCCCTGCTTTAGATATGACGCCCTCGCCCCCAATTGTGGCAAACGGTCGATCACATCCTGCACCAGATGGAAACGGTCCATTTCGTTGAGTACCGTCATATCGAACGGCGTGGTGATTGTGCCTTCTTCCTTGTAACCACGTACATGAATATTGTGGTGGTTGGTACGGCGGTAGGTCAGGCGGTGGATCAGCCAGGGATAAGCGTGAAATGCAAAGATCACAGGTTTGTCCTTCGTGAACAGGGCATCGAAGTCGGTGTCGCTCAGTCCATGCGGATGTTCCTGTTCGGGCTGAAGTTTCATCAGGTCGACCACGTTCACCACCCGGATCTTCAGTTCCGGCAAGGCTTTTCGTAGGATTGATACCGCTGCCAGCGTTTCCAAAGTGGGCACGTCGCCCGCACAGGCCATGACCACATCAGGCTCCAGCCCTTCGTCGTTACTTGCCCATTCCCAGATCCCAATGCCTTTGGTGCAATGCAGCGCCGCTTCATCGATGGAAAGCCATTGCGGCGAAGGGTGCTTGCCGGCGACCATCACATTCACGTAATGCCTGCTGCGGAGGCAATGGTCCATGACCGACAACAGACAATTGGCATCCGGCGGCAGGTAGACGCGTACCACACTGGCTTTTTTGTTGACGACGTGATCCATAAATCCCGGATCCTGGTGCGTAAAACCATTATGGTCCTGCCGCCAGACATGCGAGGCCAGCAGGATATTCAGTGAGGCCAGCGGCCGGCGCCAGGGTAGCCCGGCGGTCACTTTCAACCATTTGGCGTGCTGGTTGAACATCGAATCGATAATATGAATGAAGGCTTCATAACAGTTGAACAGCCCGTGCCGCCCGGTAAGCAGGTATCCTTCCAGCCAGCCTTCGCACTGGTGCTCGCTGAGCATTTCCAGGATGCGGCCCTCCTTGGCTTGCAGCACGTCAGTCTCCAGGGTTTCCGCTTCCCATTGCCGGTTCGTCACCTCGAATACGGCGTCCAGCTTATTAGAAAGCGTTTCGTCAGGTCCGAAGACCCGGAAGTTCCGGCTTTGCTGGTTCAGCCGGATCACATCCCGGACAAAGTTGCCGACAACTAATGTATCCCCGGGTCCGTTGTTACCGCGTTCGGTTAGCCCCAGTCCGTAAACCTTAAAATCAGGCATCCGCAGATCTTTTAAAAGCAGGCCGCCATTGGTATGCGGATTAGCCCCCATCCTCCGTTCACCGGCCGGAGCAAGCGAAAGCAACTCCGGTATCAAACGTCCGTCTTCGTCGAATAATTCTTGCGGACGGTAGCTTCTCAGCCAGATCTCCAGTTGCATGAGATGTTCGGGATTCGCGGCCGGATCAGAAAGAGGTACCTGATGCGCACGGAAAGTACCCTCGACCTGCAGGCCGTCCACCACTTTCGGGCCCGTCCAACCTTTTGGCGTCCGAAGGATGATCATCGGCCAGCATGGCCTGGCCTCATCCGGATCGGTCGCAGCCTTCGCTTTGATCTGCCTGATCTCCTCTGTTATGTTTTCCAACAGTTCCGCCATTTCCCGGTGCATGATCATCGGCTCGTCCCCGGAGATCAGGTAAGGCTTCCAACCGTATCCTTCGAAAAGCGCCAGCAATTCCTTTTCCGGGATGCGTGCCAGGACCGTCGGGTTAGCGATCTTGTAACCGTTCAGGTGCAGGATCGGTAAAACCACCCCATCGGTCACCGGGTTCAGGAATTTATTGGAATGCCAGGCGGTCGCCAGCGGTCCGGTCTCGGCCTCGCCGTCGCCGATGACACAGGCGGCGATCAGGTCCGGGTTATCGAACACCGCACCAAAAGCATGACTGAGGGAATAACCCAGTTCACCGCCTTCATGCAGCGAACCCGGGCATTCCGGGGAAACGTGGCTGGGTATGCCTCCCGGAAACGAAAACTGTTTGAACAATTTCTTCAGGCCCGCTTCGTCCTGGCTGATGTCAGGATAGACCTCGCTGTAAGTGCCTTCCAAGTAGGTCTGGCTCACCATCGCCGGGCCGCCATGGCCGGGCCCGGAAATATAGAACATGTTCAGGTCGTACTTCTTGATGATCCGGTTGAGGTGCGCATAAATAAAATTTTGCCCCGGCGTGGTGCCCCAGTGACCGAGCAGCATGCGTTTGACGTGTTCGATCCGCAAAGGTTCGCGCAGCAAGGGGTTATCGCGCAGGTAGATTTGGCCGACCGAAAGATAATTAGCCGCACGCCAGTAAGCGTCCAGCAACCGTAATTCTTTTTCTGTTATAGGATCTTGCATAAAAATGTGCTGATGAGACAAAAATCAATTAAAAGGAGTGCCTGAATTGTGATAAGGATCATTTTTAGGGATGATGCTGAGCCTTAAACTATTAAGCGTTGAAGCGGATATTTGTTTTATAAAAACCAGGATATGAAAAAGACCAACGAAGACCCGGAACTGGAATTTGAATTGCAGGAGGTTTACCTGACCGGCAAGCAGTGGCAAAGTGACCTGTCTTTTCTCGAGGAGGAAAGCAATTTTCTTGCCGGACAACTCTCAGCACCCTATCCACCTGCTATCGCACCCCCGAGTCAACACAACCTGGCGGCCCGGTTAGCAAATGCGCGTGATATACAGGGCGGCATACGGATTAAGCTGGATAATTTTATCCAACACCTGGAACTGCTGTTGCTGGTGACTGAACCGGAACCGGACCTGGCTTTGCTGGAAGATTTTGTCGCTTTGC
Source organism: Mucilaginibacter sp. CAU 1740 (assembly GCF_039839285.1). Taxonomy (NCBI): domain Bacteria; kingdom Pseudomonadati; phylum Bacteroidota; class Sphingobacteriia; order Sphingobacteriales; family Sphingobacteriaceae; genus Mucilaginibacter; species Mucilaginibacter sp. CAU 1740. The sequence continues at coordinate 687,655 of NZ_JBDOQS010000001.1, forward strand.
AGGCTGCTGTCCGTGATGCATTGGACGTGCTGAAGGGCATCAAATACGCCTTGGTCGAGGCACGCCGGGCAGCTTGAACAAAAGCTGCACCTGTGTGTTTAATACCTTTAAATATCCAAAGCATTGACAAAAAGTATATTTATAGCTTCTGCCGAGCCCTATAGCGGAAAATCCATACTAGCCTTAGGCCTGGTCAACATGTTATTGACACGTGCTCAAAAGATTCGTTATTTCAAGCCCGTGATCAGCTCCGCGGCGCCGGCAGACCCGCACATCCAGGCGGTACTGTCACACTTCCAGTTACAACAGGCGTATGACGAGGCCTGGGTCTTTACCCGGCAGGAGGCGCTGCATCATTTAAAAGAACACCGCCAGGGCGAGTTACTTGATCAGTTGATCGGCCGTTTCAAAGCACTGGAAAAGGCTTCCGACTTTACGATCGTGGAAGGCTGTGATTTTACCGGTGGAGGCACCGCCGTCGAATTTGAACTTAACCGATTAATGGCCCGGAACTTAAATGCGCCGGTCGTGTTGCTGGTATCGGGTAATAAAAAGTCCGTTGCCGAGACCGTCCAGGATGCATTGAACTTCTGGCAGGCTTACCAGGAACAGGATATCCCGGTACTGGCGGTCGTCGTTAATCGGATGGCATCCACACTTTCAGGGGAAGCCAGTGAGGAGCTTCAAAGGCAATTACCGCCTGACGTCCTGACCGCGGTGATCCCGGCAGATAAGGCGCTGGAAAATCCCAGCGTGGGCGAGATCTTCAGCCGTTTGGACGGCCGCCTGCTTTTTGGCGAGACACTATTGGAAAACCCGGTGGATAACTTTGTAACCGGGGCGATGCAGGTGCCTAATTTCCTGAACTACCTTAAAGAGAACGTTCTGATCGTCACACCCGGCGACCGCGGGGATATCATCATCAGTTCGCTGCAAGCCAACATGTCCTCCAGTTACCCAAGAGTTTCAGGTATCGTGCTCACGGCAGGCAGTGTTCCCGAAGCGCCCGTGATACGGCTGATCGAAGGCTTGCAGGTGGTTGTACCCATCATGGCCGTGAATACGGGCACTTTCGAGACAACCAACTTCGTTGCAGGTGTGCATTCCCGTATCCGCCCGGATGATAATAAAAAGATCCGGCTGGCAATCGAAACTTTTGATCGTTATGTCGACCAGTCCGCCTTGAACGAAAAGATCGTGCTGCACCGGTCAGCGGCCATGACCCCGCACATGTTCCAGTACCAGCTGACCCAATGGGCGCGCCGGCAAAAAAAGACGATCGTTTTACCTGAAGGGAACGACGACCGCATCCTGCAGGCTGCCGCCCGGCTGGTCGCGCAGGATGTCGTCAACCTGATCTTGCTCGGCGACCCTGTCGAGCTTGCTGCTTCGGTAAAGCGGCTGGGTCTGGACCTGGACCTGCAAAAGCTCAAGGTGATCGATCCGGCCAACGCGCCGCAGCTGGAAGACTATGTGCAGACCCTTTACGACTTACGCAAGCAGAAGAACGTAACCCTAGAGATGGCACGCGACCTGATGACCGATGTTTCCTACTTTGGTACCATGATGGTCTATAAAGGCGAAGCCGACGGCATGGTCTCCGGCGCGGTCCATACCACGCAGCACACGATCCGCCCTGCCCTGCAGTTCATCAAGACCAGGCCTGGCATCTCCACGGTATCATCGATCTTTTTTATGTGCCTGGCCGACCGGGTATCCGTTTTTGGCGATTGCGCGGTGAACCCCGACCCGACATCCGAAGAACTGGCCGAGATCGCGATCTCCTCGGCCGATAATGCCAAACGGTTCGGTATTGAGCCCCGCGTGGCCATGTTATCTTATTCATCCGGGACTTCGGGTGCCGGCGAAGATGTCGACAAGGTTCGGCGGGCTACCGGACTGGTCAGGGAAAGGCGTCCGGACATCAAGGTGGAAGGACCGATACAATATGATGCCGCCGTCGATCCGGTCGTGGGGAGGCAAAAGCTGCCCGGTTCGGAGGTCGCCGGGCAGGCCAGCGTGCTGATCTTCCCGGACCTGAACACCGGGAATAATACTTACAAAGCCGTACAACGCGAAACCGGCGCATTAGCCATCGGTCCGATGCTGCAGGGCCTGAATAAACCCGTCAATGACCTGAGCCGCGGATGTACGGTCGACGATATTTTCAACACGGTCATTATCACGGCGATTCAAAGCCAGGAAGAGACCAGTTAATTATTATTTTTGTTCATGTATATATTGGTGATCAATTCGGGCAGCAGCTCTATCAAATACCAGCTTTTTCCAAAAGACAGCGATCAGCCGCTCTGCAGCGGGCTGATCGAACGCATCGGCCAGGACAACGGACAGGTAACGCACGAGATCTTTAAAGCGGGTGCTGAACAGCGGATCAAATTGGACCAGCCGGTTAAGGATCATGAAGCGGGCATGCAAACCCTCGCAGGACTGCTGACCCGGCCGGACATCGCGGTCATCGGCAGCCCGGACGACATTGTAACCGTTGGGCACCGCGTTGTTCACGGTGGGGAAACCCTGACGGCGACCACGCTCATTACCGATGAGGTCAAATCGAAGATCAAAGCACTTTATCCTTTAGCGCCGCTGCACAATCCGGGCCATATCAAAGGCATCGAAGTAGCCGAAAAATTATTCCCGTCAGCAACCCAGATCGCCGTTTTTGATACGGCTTTTCACCAAACCGTGCCCGAAAAAGCTTTCCGTTATGCGATCCCGGACAAATTTTACCAGGAGGATGGTATCAGGGTTTATGGCTTTCACGGCATTAGTCACCAATATGTAGCGAATGAAGCCATGACCTGGCTCGATAAACCGGAAGCCAAACTGATCACTATCCACCTTGGCAACGGCTGCAGCATGGCTGCGGTAAATACCGGGCGATGTATCGATACCAGTATGGGCCTTACCCCGCTGGATGGATTGGTCATGGGAACGCGCAGCGGAACGATCGACCCGTCGGTGCTGCTTTACCTGCAGCAGCAAAAAGGATATAGCGCTGCACAGCTGACCGAACTGCTGAACAAGCAAAGCGGCATGCTGGCCCTGGCCGGATCCAACGATATGCGGGACATCAGCAAATTTTACCAGGAAAATGATCCCGCCGCGATGTTGGCCTATGAGATCTATACTTACCGGATCAAAAAGTTCATCGGCGCGTATGCGGTGGCCTTGAACGGCCTGGACGCCATCGTCTTTACGGCTGGTGTCGGCGAGAACGATCCGCTGACCCGCGAGCTGGTCTGCCGTGATATGGACATACTGGGCATATATATCGATAGCGCTAAAAATTCTTCGAAAGAAAGAGGGACACGCGATCTGAGTGCAGATGATAGCCGTACACATATCCTGGTCGTGCCGACCAATGAAGAACTCGCGATCGCCCGGGAATGCCGCCGGCTGACCGCCGGGGATCACCGAAGCGCGTGACGACGGTCACTTGTCAGAGTACCGGCCGTGCTTAAGTTTGCGCATGGCAAATACTTCCGAGATCAAATTCCTGGACGGCCCGCAGTCACGCTGGCAGGAACTTAAATTTACATTCCAGACCATGACCGGGCTAATCCGCGGTTTCCGCGCCTTGCACTTCATCGGACCTTGCATCACCGTATTTGGTTCAGCACGTTTTAAAGAAGACCATCCCTTTTATGAACAAACCCGCCAGGCCGCTGCAGCTTTTGCCAAATTGGGTTTCACCATCCTGACCGGCGGTGGACCGGGGCTGATGGAGGCCGCCAACCGCGGCGCCAAAGATGTCGGCGGTAGGTCCGTCGGTTGCAATATCCGGCTGCCAGTCGAGCAGCAGCCCAATCCTTACCTGGATAAATGGGTCTATATGAAGCAGTTCTTCCTGCGCAAGGTACTGCTGGTGAAATACAGTTTTGCCTTCGTGGTCATGCCCGGTGGTTTCGGCACGATGGACGAATATTTCGAAGCGCTGACGCTAATCCAAACCCGCAAGATCAAAAATTTCCCGGTCATTATTTTTGGCAGGGAATATCACCGGGACATGATCCGTTATATAGAAAACATGAAAAGCTGTGGGACCATCGGAGAAACAGACACCGGCCTATTCCTTGTTACGGATGATCTAGAGGAAGCGGTGCAACTCATCAAAGAAAAGAGCATCAGGGAATTTGGCCTTAAACCGGTCAGCAAACAAAAACCTTTCGGCTGGTTATTTGAGAAATGGTAAGCATTAGTGGTTTATGCAGTGCAAAGGGTGACGGCTGTGGAACAAACTGGCTTCGGCATACAAAGATGTTTTGAATAAGCCGTTATCTTCTTCCACCCCGAAGGCCTGGGTGTGCTGAAAGCTCCGTCCCTCATGTTCCCATTCCAGTACCAACTCCCATGTGCCACTTTCCAGCCAGTCCTTTTCGATCTTCAATACGTGCGCCGCGTCCGTCTCAAAATCTCGAGGTTTGAACTGGCTCTCCTGCCCGGATAGTGGGCGGAGCCGCAGGTTTCCCTTAACGGGGTGGTCGAGGATCAATCGAAGTGCTTTCATGATACAGGGTAATTACTTCAAAATTAATGCATTCGTCGTCTGGAAAAAGTGACAATCATTCCATGAAAAAGATCGCTGTACTGACCGACTTCTCCGAGCGCGCTTACCATGCCGCGGAATACGCCTTGTCACTGGCTGCCAGGCTACAAGCTAATGTATTATTATACCATGCTTTCTTTCAGCAGCGCATCGAGATGCGATTCATTGCCTGCCATTTCAGGTGTATGCGTTGTAAAGACTACCCGTTTCCGGACCTCCGCCAGACTTTTGTATTTGGCATACAGGTAAAATTCAGCGAAACGGCATGTCCTTCGTTCATGCGGTAAATCTCCGGATCGATACCGAGCATCTTTAGCAGCATGACGCCGCCGATACCCAGCACGATTGTCTGAGCGATCCGAGTGGCCTCGTTCAGATCATACAGGCAATGGGTGATGGAGCGGGAAAGTTCATCGTTGTCTTCCAGGTCAGTGCTCAGCAGGAACAGCGGCGCGGAGCCAAAGGTTTCCGACCGTAGCAGCCAGCCTTTACATGGACTGGCGCATCATGAACGGGCACAGTTAAGACCAGGCCGGTATCCTCTAAAAAGGAATAAACCTTTTGCACGAATGCCGGCTTCAACAAGGCATTGCGTCGCGCAACTGGTCGTAATAGCCGAATTTCCAGAGCATGCCCACGCCGAGCAGTTTTGCTTTAGCGCATAGGCGCTGCGCAAATGCGAGCCTGCCAGAAAGCCCAGGCCGCCGCTGTAGATCTTAAGCGACTGGTCGATGGCGAACTGCATGGAGAAATAGGCGATCGAAGTCTCGAATTGCGGGTCCGGCTCATAGCCGAAAATTCCTTCTTTAGTGATCATAGGGTATATGTATACGATAAGGTTGCCAATGGAATTGCGGATCAGCGGAGACCCGCTGTTCTATGCGACGGATATTAGCCTCGGTTAAGTTAACGTTCAGGTCTTCATAATGATCGATCCGGTATTGTAACAATTCCGGCAGGCCTGCCTTACCTGAGCTGATCAGGCGGCCGATGTATGCCAGCGCGCCTGCTTTTGCCTTTTCCAGCGCGGTGACCAGGTCCGGGTAAACCGCGAAGCGTTCATCTTCAGGCAGGAGCCGGTAATTCGTGCCGGCGGGATGTAAAACCGGCCAGCAAAGCAGGTAAACCGGATGTACCAGCGTGTCGCCTGCCTTTACCCGGTAATAGTGATAGATCATGATTCAATAAGTTTGTTCAGCAACAAGCCAGCTACCCGATGGAAAAATTCGGGCGGCCAGTTCTGCATCTTTGTGATAAATATCTGGGTAAACGACCAGTGTTCCTTCATTCATAAGGACGGTGAGATAAGTAATGACGATCGGTAGCGGCCGTTGCAGCATATATACTTTTCGCTGGTATTTTTTCATCGCCTTGCCCAGCTGAGCGGCCTTTTTTACCTGGCCGTCATTCAGCAGCACCAGTTTTCCCAGTTTTTCCGCGTCATCCAGCCAAATGCAGCCGGTCGTGATCGCCCGGTTCCGTTGTTCAAAAAATGCTTTCCGGGGCATATCGTGCAGGTCGATACGGTAGGGATTATTAAACCGGAAGACCAGCCTGCCTAGCGCCCCGTCATGGCCTGAGGCATGCCGCAGGCGGTAATCATCCGGGTATAAGGCGACCTGGTCCAGCGTTGAATGCGTTGATGGCTGATACGTCCCCTTTTTATCATATAGGGCGTACTGATTTTTCCGCAGAAAATTGCTATCCCTTAAGGCCCGGGGCAACAATTCGTTGACGAACCGGTCCTGATCCAACACGACATCAGGCGCGGCGGTGAGAGAAGGAATGGCGCTGCTCAATTCGGGCGTCGGCGTAGCAGCTCGGCCGATCGCCACCCGGAAGTGTTCAACATTGTTACCATACTGGTAGCTAAGGTCAAAGGCTGGCAGATTGATCCGGATATGATCGCCAGACACGCCCGGCAGCCAGCGCATGCGTTCCATATTAACGGCGATCAGCCGGACCTCCTGGTCGCTGACCTGGTAGTTATCCCCGGAATATTGTCCTTCAAGCAATCGCATGCGCCGCTGCAGGTCACGGTAGGCCTTATCCTGGGGCTGGGTTCTTTCAATATTTGACCAAAACTCATACGGCTTGTTTTCCGGCAGGGCGGCAAGCACGGCACTGTCGGCCTGAAAGCCTTTGAACGAATCCTGGTCGATCTTGCCAGTGGTCAAAAGCGGGTTGAACTTCCCGTAGTGAAGATGGTTGACAAAAGTGATGATCGCATCTGACAAAAAGATGTCCAGTTTTCCTGCTTCAATAGGGCTTACTTTGCCGACCGTATCGAGCGCGCGGTGCAGGCGGTTATAGGTCAGTTCGGTGGGGTGATAACTGGCTGGTGAAAGGCCATATTGTAAGACGCAATCCAGCAGCATCATCACCTGCCAGGCCGGCCCTTCGCCGTTCTGCGGCCTGATCCAGAGCGCCTGTCCGTTGTTCCCGCGGTAAAGGCGCCTGACCGTGGCCGGAAAGTGTAAGGTGTTTTGCAGCGCATCCTTGCTTAATAGACTATTGATCGCCTGTTTTACCAGGCTGTCCTGATGCGTTTCAGCGAAAGCAGGAAAACTCATTACCGAGCAAAATAGTAAAAAAACGGCGAAACTGATCTTTTTCATTTTGGTGTTTTTACCTGACAAAGATCTCAAGTGATACCCGGCTATTCCCTGACCGCTTACGTCCTGAAATGTGATCTTTATCACAAATCCAGGAATGTTCGATCATTTAGCAAAATAAAGAGGTTACTTAATCTTGCAGCATGAAATCACAGCATTACACATATCGCACCGCTGCATCACCAGTGGTTGCGCGGGCTCGAATTTTATAATATCGAACTAAATATCCTCCAGGAGTGGCTGGAAGAGATCGCTGCCGGTAACACCGGTCAGGAAGCAGCCGAAGGCGTTGGCCATTTTCAAAACCAGTTATTGATCCACCATGACTATATCAACGGCTTAAAAGACCGCATCCAGACTAACCTGGAGGAAATGACCCGAGAAGCGGAGGAAGCAGCAGGGTACCTTAAAGAGGGTAATTTGAGCAATTTCGCGCTACTGGAAGAACAGTACGACACAGAGGAAAAACTCATTAAGGAACTCCGGAAGGAATTTAACCGTTTCGCGGCAAAGTGGTTGTAGTTATAATAGTAACATTGCTTAAATTTAAATCGTGATACGCCGTTCACCTCTAAACCGCCTTTAGAATCCATCCCGCAAACCCTGGCCCAAGCTGCCGGCGACTGGCATGCCGCCGATTACTTCATCGCTGCTGAGACACCATTGCAGGTACTGACCACTTTGCTGCGACCGGACTATTATTGCAAGCGCTGATCCGGCGCGCGCGGGCAGTAGAAAAACGCTGAGCCAATTTTGATTTGTGGTCGGAATAAATGGCGCTGTTGCTTAAATTTGCCGCCCATGCGTGAGCCCCTCTACCTCGAAACCCGCCAACTGCGGCTCAACGCCGTCGGCGCCGCCGAACTGCTGCGCTACCGGGAACTGGTAAACGAGGTATTTGAGCTATTTTCCGATGCGGAGACTTTGCATTTTATCCCCGAAAAGAAGCTGAATCATTTAGCCGAAGCTGACCAATGGTTAAAAACCGCCATTTTAAGCGCCCATTCCGGGCGCAATGTGATCCATTTGATCACGGATAAAAGGTCGGGGCGGCTCGTCGGCATCGTGGACATCATCCCGCCTGCGGTCGCGCGTGAACATTACCGCCTTGGCCACTATCCCTTCTTTATCGAGTTTTACCTCAAGGCTGAATACAAAGGTAAAAACCTGATGAGCAAGCTGCTGCCAAAGATCCTCCAGGCGCTGGAAGCGCAGGGCATCCCGAAAGTTGCGGCCGTGGTCAACCGGCGCAATTACGCCGCCAGTAAGCTTCTGGCCAAATGCGGTTTTCATTACCGCGAACCTTTCGATGTGCTCCAGGATTTTTATGAGTTTACCCAGGTCGCTTAAAAGGTTATTCTGTATATTGGGGCATGGCCAAATTATTCATCGTTGATTTTTCGAAAGACCTATCCCAGATCGGCTTGCTGGAACTGTTCAGCATCCATGGCACCGTCAACACCGTTACCATTGTTACCGACCAGCAAACGGGGGAAAGCAAATGCTATGGCTTCGTGACCATGACCGATAGCGCCGGGGCCGGCCGCGCCATTGCGGCCCTCAATGGCAGCCAATTGGGCGGTCGGCAGCTGAGCGTCCGGCTGGCGGAAGATAAAAAGCAGGTGCAGAAAGTTGCCCCGTCAAAGCGCCCGCGCCGGGCATCGGGCCAGCAGTCAGATCAGCGCTAAAATATATTTAAATACATTTGTATTCACATCGCCCAAAGGACGAATGTACCGGCTACGCAAAGCTGTATTTGCGCACAGCACTGACCGGGTGCTGTTCTTGTTTACAGGCAATCCTTTCCGGCCTCAAATTCCTTGTACCGGGTGTAATATTATTCCTATTCATCTGCATCGGCACAAAAAGTTGTTACGATCCGCAAGTTCGGATTCGCGTCAACAGTCACCACCATAAAATCTTTGTCAAAAAACCAGTAATGGTGTTTAGATATTTCTTCATCGTCCGGGAAGCGTTAATAGAATATAGGTTTATGAGGATGCGCCTGTAAGACCGGACGGATACAGTGTAGCCGATTAGCACGCTTTTCTTCGAAAATACGGTCATCGGCAATGTGGAATTTCAGGCTGATGATATGGTTGAACGTTTCACTGTAATCCGCATATTGACTGATACGCGAACGTTAATGGAAAATCTTGATCTGCTTACCGTCGGGATGCGCTCGCCGTGCTAGTAGACCGTGCGCAGGAAAATTTATCTTGACCTGGCAGTTGACGTTCAATCTGCGCTGATCCACCGGTCATAATCGAACGGTCCATCGTCCGCTTATGGGGCAGTGATTGTGAGGCTGATCTGTAACATTTTTTAAATGAACATTTTATAAATTTGGAATAGTAATTGAAGGCTCGCCTGAATTGACACCCGCAACATTCCATATCGGTCTCTATGATCTTGCTGCCCTGGGAACGATCTTCATCGGGCTGCACCTCGCACTGCTTTTAGCGCTCAGCAAAAACGCCCGCGATGGCGCAAACCGTTTGCTTGGCCTTGCATTGCTCGGGATGGCCCTATCAGTGGTCCAATCACTGGCAGGGGAACGGTTCCGATTCCCTTTTGTACAGGTGACCGGTCCGCTCCTTTATTTATATGTCCGCAGATTAATCTTTCCGCTGCAAGCCTTGCAGCGAAGGGACTGGTTACCTTTTGGTCCATTGCTCGTGGTTATAGGGATACTCCATTATCCAGCGGCGGCTTTCCAGCAACTGGATAGCCTATCGCAGGGTCTGACCTGCCTGTTCCTGGTCATTTGCCTGTACCGCAGCCGGGCGCTGATCCATGATTTTTACGCGCAGCAAAAATTCAGCGGCGGCGACCGGTACCGCCACGCCTTCAGCTGGCTGCATCGGTCCCTGACCGGCATGGGCATTTTAGGCCTGTTGTCGGCACCTGCTGTTTTTATCAGCGGTACCAACACTTTTGCGTGCTTCCAGCTGCTTTTCCTGGCTGCGCTGATCGGTTTGTCAGGAACGGCATTGCTCCGTTCGCCCGCGGTTTCGCCGGCAGCTGGGTTGCCCGTATCAAAGCCATTGCTGCCGGTGGACCTGCGGCAAAAAGCCTCCTGGGTAAAGCAGGTGGTCAAAGCCAACCGTTATTACGAGGACCCGGAGCTAACTTTGGTTTCGCTGGCCGCTAAGTTGGGAATGACCGTCCACGAATTGTCCCGGATCATTAACAGCGTGCATAAAAAGAGCTTTAATGATTTTATCAACGAATACCGCGTAGCCGATATCTCCAAAAAAATGCAGGACCCGGCCTTTGATCAGCTCACCCTACAGGGCATTGCCTACGATGCCGGCTTTAACTCGCCCCGTACTTTTCACCGCGTATTCAAACAGCTGACGGGGAAAACGCCTGCCGAGTATAAAAAAAAACTGCCATCTTATAATCTGACATATGGATCCCGGCCTGCCACTGTAATTTCGGGACAGATAAACCGCAATCCTATGTTTAAAAATTATTTCAAGATCGCCTGGCGCAATACGACCAGGAACAAAGTGTCATCCCTGATCAATATCAGCGGCCTTGCAGTCGGCATGGCGGTCGCCATGCTGATCGGCCTATGGATCTGGGATGAAGTATCTTTCAACAAGTCCAACCGAAACTATGACCGCATTGTACAGGTGCTGGCCAATGTCAATACCGGTGGCGGAAAATCGACACAAGCCTCGCTGCCTTTGCCTTTGTCGGCCGAACTCCGGGACAAGTATGGCAATGACTTTAAGCAGGCAGCATCCGTGATCGCTATGGAACAAAACCTGAATTATAACAACCACGCCTTTACCAAGACTGGCTGTTATGCGGAAGCTGCTATTACGGATATTATTTCGCTTGATATGCTGAGGGGGTCAAAATCTTCCTTTAAAACGCCCGGCACCATATTGATCAATGAATCATTGGCCCGGACCCTGTTTGGGAAGAAAGACCCGGTCAACCAGACGATCAAGCTTAACGATACGCACCTGGTGCAGGTAACCGGCGTTTACCGGGATCTCCCGCAAAACTCCCAGTTTGGCAATATGAGTTTTATCGCGCCGGTCGCGCTTTTGTTTCAGAACGGCGGGGATATGAATAACTGGTACAACAGTTCCTTCCAGCTATACGCCTTGCTAAACCCGGGCAGCGACCTTCAGCAGCTTTCTCATAAAATCCAGAACATTTTATATGAACATGCCAAAGATGCCGCTAAACCTGCACTTTTCCTTTTCCCGATGCGCGACTGGCATTTGTACGAGTTCAGGGACGGCGTTGCCGTAGCGGGAAGGTTGCAATTCGTATGGCTATTTGGGATCATCGGTTTGTTCGTCTTACTGCTGGCTTGCATCAACTTTATGAACCTGAGCACCGCGCGGAGTGAAAAGCGAGCCAAAGAAGTGGGTATCCGTAAAGCTATCGGCTCACTGCGTGCACAACTTATCGCCCAGTTCCTTAGTGAATCTTTTTTGATCGCCGGTTTTTCCCTCGTCATTGCAGTGCTGCTGGCCTGGCTGGCGTTGCCGTTTTTTAATGACGTTTCGGGCAAGGATTTGCATCTGGTCTGGACGAGTCCCCTGGTTTGGTTAACCTGCATTGGCTTTTGCCTGTTGACCGGGCTGCTTGCGGGCAGTTACCCGGCACTATACCTGTCGTCTTTTAACGCCGTGAAAGTATTAAAAGGTACGTTCAAAGCCGGGCGGTCTGCGGCATTGCCGCGAAAAGTACTGGTGGTACTCCAGTTTTCGGTTTCTGTGATCATGATCATTGGGACCGTGATTGTATTTAAGCAGATCGAATTCGCGAAGGACAGGCCGGTGGGTTACAGCCGGGATAACCTGGTTTCATTACCTTACAATGCGATCAAGAGCTACAAGGCTTTCCGTGATGAACTGCTCAGGACGGGCGCAGTATCAGGCGTGTCGGCTTCCTCCAATCCCATGACCGGTATATGGTCTTCCGCTGATAACCTCAGCTGGAAGGGCAAGGATCCTAATCGGCAGGAGGAATTCGGCACGGTGCTGGTCGACCCCGATTTCGGCAGCGTGGTCGGCTGGAAAATGAAGGAAGGCCGGAATTTCTCCAATACATTTCTGAGCGATTCCTCAGGCTTTTTATTCAATGAAGCGGCGATCCGCCAAATGGGACTCAAAGAGCCGGTAGGCGAAACCATCCAGTGGCATGGCAAAAACTGGCAGGTACTGGGCGTGGTAAAGGATATGGTGATGAACTCGCCTTTTGACCCCATTACACCAACCGTTTTTTTAATGAATGACCATGAGCGCTCCTTCAATGTGGTCAATTTGAAGCTCAGGGCCGGCATGTCTGCTTCTGATGCCCTGGCCCGGATCGAAACGGTCTTTAAGAAATTCGCGCCGGATGCGCCTTTCAATTACAAGTTCGCTGACAGTGAATATGCGCAAAAGTTCATAGCGGAAGAACGCGTGGGGAAACTGGCCTCCGTATTCGCGGTGCTGGCGATCTTTATATCCTGTCTCGGGTTGTTCGGCGTGGCCTCCTTTATTGCCGAGCAGCGTGTCAAGGAGATCGGGATCCGTAAGGTATTAGGCGCATCGGTGCTCAGTATCTGGGGATCGCTATCAAAGGATTTTGTTATCCTGGTAGGTATCGCCCTGCTGATTGCGGTTCCGGTTTCCTGGTACCTGATGCACCAGTGGCTGCAGCATTATACCTATCGTACCGGGTTATCCTGGTGGGTCTTTGGGTTGACCGGGGTGGGTGCCGTGCTGATCACTTTGCTTACCGTTAGTTACCACAGCATCAAGGCGGCGTTAACCAACCCGGTGAAAAGTTTGCGGTCGGAATGAAATAACACTAGGGGTTTTTCTTAAGACGCTCGTCTAACAGTATATTTAGATATGGACGTCCGCGCATTCGAAAGTTTTTTTCACAGGTATCATCATGAGGTGGCGACCTATGCCCTGACCCTGGTGAAGGACAGTGAGGAAGGGGCCGATGTCGTCCAGCAGGCTTTTGTGAAACTCTGGCAGCAACGGCAGCAGGTAGATCTGGTAAAAGTGGGTCGCGCTTATTTGTATAAAACCGTCTATCACCTGAGCCTGGATGTGATCAAGCACCGGGATGTAAGGCAGCGGTATGCGATGGCGATCGCATCAACAGGTGGTGAGGAGCAGGGAGACGATATCATGGAGGAACGTTTAGAAAAAATGCATGTAGCGGTTCAGCAATTGCCGGAACAATGCCGGCGGGTATTCCTGCTGAGCCGGGTGGATCATAAAAAATACCGGGAGATCGCGTCGGAATTGCAGATCGCTGAAAAGACGGTGGAAAATCATATGGGGAACGCGCTGAAGATCCTGCGCAAAATTTTAAATCCAAAGCCATGACAGCAGCAGAAGAACAGGATATCCGGATCGCAAGGTTCCTTGCCGGGGAAGCCGGTCCGGAAGAAGCGATGCAGCTGGCGGACTGGGCGGCCGAGAACGCGGAACGTGGGGCTGAACTGGAAGAAGCCAAACGGGTGTTCGCACTGGATCTGGCACCGGATCCAGCCCGAACATGGCAGCAGATCGAAAGAGCGATCAAACCGCGTCCGTTACGAAGAATGCTATGGCCTTTTGCTGCGGCGGCGGTGATCTTATTGGTGCTGTGCTTTGGCTGGTGGCTGAACCAGTCCCGGCCGGTACAACCGTCACCGGTTGTTTATACCAGCGGACCTGCCAGCAAAAAGATCGATCTGCCAGACGGTTCTACGGCCCAGCTGATGGCCGGTAGCCGCCTGACCCTGATCGGTCAAGGCCGTTACCGGTTTTCCGGCTCGGCTGAATTTACGATCAGGCACCAGGCCAAGGATCCGGTACGTATCGATATGGAACAGCTCTCGATCAAGGATCTGGGCACGCGCTTTTCGGTTAATACATCGGCTGATCAGGATACGATCTGCATTGCCGTTCAGGAAGGCAAAGTGCTTTTAAACGCTTCGCAGCGCGCTTCGCTGATCCTTAAAGCCGGTGAAAAAGCTTTGTATACCCGGTCGGCCCGACGTTTGGAACGCTATGCGCCGCCAACTGTGGCGTCAAAACAAATCCAGGCGGTTCCGATAAAGGCAACACCTGCAAAACGTTCCCGCAAGGACAGTGATACGATCATAAAGCCGATCGCACCGGTGCCGGCCAAAACAACCATCATCAAACCGGTCAAACCAGATACTAACCGGATCAAACCTATTCACTAATGAAAAATCTACTCACTTGCATGCTGGTCCTTTGGACCGGCCTCAGTTCAGCCCAGGGTGTGCGCCAGCGCCTGAATAGTCTTTTTCAAACGCAGCACCGCCATCAGCAGCTGAACGGCAATGTGCTGGCAGCTCAAAAAGGAAAGATCATTTATCAAAATTCTTTCGGATCCCAGGATATCGCCCGCGCCATCCCCAACCGGGAGGAAACGCTGTTCTGCCTGGCTTCCGTATCCAAAACGATCACCGCCACCGCGGTACTGCAATTGGTCGAAAGCGGAAAGCTGCGGCTCGACGATCCGTTCGCTAAGTATTTCCCGGAATTTCCTTATCCCGCCATTACCATCCGCCAGCTGTTATCCCATACCTCGGGATTGCCTGATAAAGACGTGTTGTTCAATGATTCGCTGATCAGCAAACAGCCGGACAAGGTTTGGCAGAACAGTGATATTTTGCCTGCATTGAGGTCATTCGGGAAATTGGCATTCCTTCCCGGCGATAAATGGAGCTACTCGAATATTAATTATAACCTGCTCGCGCTGCTGATGGAAAAGCTGTGTGGCTTAAGCTATGCCGCCTATTTGCAGCGTCATATTTTCAAGCCTGCGGGAATGCCAAGCGCTTACCTGGAAACTTCCCTGATCCAGACAAAAAATACGGACCGGGCCATTAATTATGGTTTTTCGGCACCTTATGCTGCTGACCTGCTGCCGGTCGCAACACTGCCGGGAAATAAGAAATGGGTTTATACCCTGAACGGCCTCATTGGTCAGGGCGGGCTGGTCATGACCGTTGCCGACCTTTTTCGTTTTGACCGGGCCTTGTACAAGGGCAAATTGTTGAAGCCAGCGACCTTACAGCTGGCGTTTACGCCCGTGGTATTAAATAATAAAGAACTGGCGGACGCCAGCAGTTCGGCGGGCCAGGCTTCCTATGGGCTGGGTTGGTTCATTTTGCGGGACACGTCCGCAGGCAAGATCGTATTCCATACGGGCAGGATCCCCGGCCAGGTGAACATCTTCCTGCGGAACCTGGATAAACAGGAAACGGTGATCGTGCTGGACAATGCAGAAAGCGAGGCGATCTATACGACCGGCTCCAATGCCTTAAAGATCATGGACAACCGCCCTGAGCGGATCCGCAAGCTATCCACCGCTTTATACTATTCCAAAGCCTTGTTCAAAGATGGCCCCGATGCCGGCGCGGTTAAACTCAGCCAAATGCGGGCCGATTCGGCCACATATGAACTTGATCCCGGCGAAATGGATTTCATGGGGCACCTGTTCCTGGATCGCGGCCAAAAAAGCCAGGGCATGGAGGTGTTTAAAGTTAATTTGTTGCTTTACCCGGGCATCTGGCAGGTTTGCAACAGTTATGCGGGAGCGCTGTTAAAAAATGGCCAGCAGGAACAGGCGAAGATCATTTATGATCGGGCTTTAAAACTCGAACCGAAAAATGAGGAAGCTATCAAGGCCCTGGCTGCACTGTCGGGCTTAAAATAGAACAGTATCAGGAATTTCATTAAAAGTTCAGGGATCTCAGTTCTGCCTGGATCGCCCTGGAAAATTGACAGAGGACTGATCAGGCGGTAAACTGAACAACCGCCGTAATGCGGGCAGGATGTTGACCTGCAGGATATACCGCGCCAAAAAGCTTGTCTTCTTCCATGAATTGCTGCCGAACATCGCCAGTATAAACTGTAAAGCTTTCGATCCGTGCATCCAGCGCGTATTAAACAAAGTTTCCTGGCCGACCTTGGCAAAACGGGTGAACAGCTGCTTTTCGTAATGCGCGATAGCAGCGCACGTGTCGTTGAATTTAGGATTGCAAAACGCCTCGCTGAGTTGTAGCGCATCGAGCATGGCCATATTCACGCCTTCACCTGCGAAAGGCGGCATCCAGTGCGCCGCGTCACCCAACAAAGTGATATTAGAATGCGACTTCCAGCACAGTTTCAGCGGCATGCAGTATTGGGGCCGGGGAATGAATATCGTGTCCGGGCTGTAGAATAGTTCCCACCAAACAGGGCTCCATGTGTTGTACTCGTTTTTGAACCATTCGAGCACCTGCCGGTGATCTTTAAAATCAATGCCGCTATCTTTTGCCCAATTCTCGTCCGACCGGAAGCTGGCGGCAAATCCAAAGCTGCCATCGCCCTTTGAACTGACAAAGATGGCTTGGTCATTTCCGAAGGAAAATATTTTCCCGTCTTTTAACAGTTGGTGAATATGAGGGGCCGTTATCGAACTTTCTTTGATTGCGCCTTCCAACAAGGTAATGCCTGTCCAGATCGGCTTTATATCCGTGACATAAGACCGGATCTTGGAATTGGAACCATCTGCACCTACAATAATGTCAGCGGTAACGCTGTTGCCATTCGCGAAATGGATCTGCCATTGGTCACCTAATAATTCCATACGAGTGACCTGGCTGTCCCAAACAACGGTACCGGGTGCCAGGGAATTGAGCAGGAGATCGCGCAGCGGCCCGCGGTCGATCTCGGGCCGGTGGTTCTTATCGCCAAAATCACTTTTGCGGCCCAATGGATGTTCATCCAAAAGTATGTTCAGCTGTTGATCGGTAACCCGGCACAACTCCGCGCCGGGACGATAATGAGCCTTGAATTCCTCCATCAGCCCAGCCTTGGCTAAAGCCGCGAGCCCGGATTCGGTATGCAGGTCAAGCGCACCGCCCTGGATGCGCGCGGTCTGATGCAGATCCCTCTCATACACTTTCACCTGTGCGCCTTTTAATTGTAATAACCTGGCCAGCGTCAGTCCGCCGGGGCCGCCACCAATGATCGCGATCTGTTTTTTTTGAAGGGTCATACCGGATTAGACGAATGAGCAGCCGAAACATTTTAGCGGCGCTGAAATTTTGGCACCGGGGCTGCAATTTTTTCAGCCCGGAAATGAAAATATTTCAGGGTTAAATGACTGGCATAGGGCTTGTTATCCTTTTTACAGTTTAATTAATCTTATTGTTCAACTTTTAAAAAGAAGAAGGCCATGACCTTAGTTAAATTCAATCCTGAAAAAATAAAACGGCTCATTACTGCCAGGCTTTAATGACGTTTTCGATTCCATTTTCAATGACACTTTTTTTAATGACCGCATGGTGACCCGCGTACCCGCCGTCAACATCAGCGAGACCGAGAACAACTATCATGTTGAGCTGGCGGCACCCGGCCTAAAAAAAGAAGATTTTAAATTGAACCTGGAACGCAACCATCTGAGCATCTCGGTGGAACAACGTGCAGAACACGAAGAGAACCAAAAAAACTACAGCAAACGCGAATACAGCTACAGTTCCTTCGTGCGTTCCTTTACCTTGCCAGAAAGCGCTGACGACAGCAAGATCGACGCCACTTATACCGACGGCATATTGCGTATCGATATCGCAAAACGCGAAGAAGCGAAAACCTTGCGCAGGCAGATCGAGATCAAATAAGTGTGAATAGTTTTTGTTTAATCCGAAGGGCTCCTGCTGGCAGGGGCTCTTTGAATTTAAAGCATATCATGGAAACCCAATTCTATATCTTGCTGAGTCTGAAAACACCGCAGGGCTTTACGGATTACGGACAATATTTCTTTGGTGATGAGCGCGAGGCGGCTTATGAGCTGTTCGGGCAGCTCCAGGGCAGCGACGAGCTTAAGCCTGCTTGTCTGCTCCATATCGATTTGATGGAAACCGTGAACGAACTGCCGGTACAGATCAAAACGAAATGCTGCACACTGGAACAACTGGGGCAAAATTGCAAACTGATCGCGCGGGAGATCTTCTGCTTAAAGAACCTGGAGGAGATGGAATGATGGACAAGCTGGATTTACTCAGGACGCTGATCGTCGCTTTGATGATCGTATTATTGGTTTGGGACGGTCTGTTATGGTTAATGCGGCAGGCGCCGCTGCTGGTGCACCGGGAGCTGTTAATGACCGTTTTTTTGGTTTGGTTCATCACTTTGTTTGTAAACCAAAACCGCGACGACGATTGGGCCGGACAATTTTAAAGGGATCAGCGACGGTATTTTTCCGTACCTTCGCCGCGCAGTATTTCCGCTACCTTTCATTCAGATTTCTCCTTTTACGACTGCCACCTACCGCTAACATTTATGGCTGAAACCATTCTGATCATTGAAGATGATCAAGATATCTTGGATATGATGACCTACATTTTGCAGGACGAAGGCTTCCGGGTGATCAGCTCAATGGAAAGCGTTGCCGTTGCCTATGTGCAGGAGATCGCACCCGCGCTGATCCTGCTGGATAACCGGCTGGCCGATGGCTTCGGCCGCGATATCTGCCGCAAGCTGAAAAAGGATCCGGCTACCGCAGGCATTCCGGTCGTGATCGTTTCCGCGGTCAACCAGTTGGAGCAAGTCGCTGAAGAAAGCGGTGCGGACGCTTATCTCCCTAAGCCCTTTGACCTGGAAGAACTGGTGGCCATGGTACGCCGGTTCGCCTAATTTCCCGACCGGTAGCCGGAACTTTCGCGGTAATGGCTGAGGTGTTCGACCAGTTCACTCGCCTCTCCACTTTCCAGCGGGTGCGGACCTTCAGGAAAATAATCAAAGAGTTTGTCCGGGATCTCGAATACCAGGCGACCGATATAGTCGCCTTTTTCATTGTCATTTGAACCCGGCTGATGTCGGTAAACATAATAGGTGTGCGTACTTTCGGCAGCTCCTTTAGCGTGGCTTGCTCTGTCAGGGATGATCATCAAGGGATGCAGCCCTACGGTTAAATAGATCGGTTGCATAGCTTAAAGCGTGTACAGTTTCACCCATAACAATCCGCGAAAAACCAGGTTTTAAGAAAATGAATTTACCTGACCAGAATCATGACCCCGGGTTTAGCTTGTCAGTGATAGCTGCCAGTAACTTTTTATACGGCGCTTCAAATTTCTGAATGCCTTCCTGCTCCAGTTGTAAAGCAACAGCTTTCATGTCAATGCCGGCATTAGCCAGTTCTTCCAGCAAATATAAAGCTTGTTCGGGTTCATTTTCCAAAGTGTTCCCGACCTCCCCATGATCGCGGAAGGCATCGATGGTTCCCAGTGGTGAGGTATTGACGGTATCCGGCCCGATCAGTTCTTCGATATAGCGGGTATCCCGGTAGGCCGGGTTTTTGTTACCGGTACTGGCCCAAAGCAAACGCTGCGGTTTAGCGCCCGCATCAGCCAGTTTTTGCCAGCGTTCTCCGCTAAAGATCCGGCGGTATAAGGCGTAGGCTGCCTTCGCTGCCGCGATCGCAGCCTTGCCCTGCAGGTGCTGCAAACCCTTTGTTTCCAGCATGGGGTCGACCAGCAGGTCTATCCGGCTGAGAAAAAAGCTGGCGACCGAAGCGATCTGCGCAATAGGCTTTCCAGCATTCAAACGGTCTTCCAGTCCGTCGATGTAAGCATTCGCCACGGCTTCATAGCGCTCCAAGCCGAACAGCAAGGTAACATTAATATTGATGCCCTCGCTGATCGCAGTGCGTATGGCCGGCAGACAAGGAATAGTACCCGGGATCTTGATCATCACGTTCTTGCGGTCCACTTCCTGCCAAAGCTGGCGCGCCTGCTCGATCGTTCCTTGCTCATCCAGGGCCAGCAGCGGGGAAACCTCCAGGCTGACATAACCGTCGGCGCCGCTCACTTCCTCGTTGTAGACCGGGCTGAACAGGTCCGCCGCGGCCTGGATATCTTTGACAGCCAGTTTAAAAAACAGCGCTTCCGGATCGGTGATCGTTTCGCCGTGGGTTAAAATGTCCTGGTCATAATCAGCACTGGCGCTGATGGCCTGTTCAAAGATCGCCGGGTTAGAGGTCACGCCGCGAATGCCGTCCTCATCGATAAGCTGCTGCAATTTTCCGGACCGGATGATCTGGCGGTCGATAAAATCCAGCCAGATGCTTTGCTGATATTGGGTATGGATCTGTTTGACCCGGTTGTTTTCTTCCATGATGACTTGATTTTTAGCGTAATATGTTCGCTAAAACAACCTGCAGGAGTGGGTTAAGTTTTACTAATAGTCAAATAATTTAATTAGTTCGGTAAATTTATCGCTGGCGGGTGTTGTTATTACTGATGTTATTTTTTAGATTTGGTAACACCTTATTTTCTGTCATTAAACATGAGTGTGGATACCACCTTATCCGATCGATCCCTTACGCTTTCCAACGAAGACCTGGCTGGTGCGCTGAATCAGGCTGCCATGGGTTTTTGGGAAGTAAGCTTTGCCGAGGGGAACGAGATGAGGTGTACCGAGCAATGCAAACGAAATTTCGGGCGTGATCCCAGATCCCCTTTTACTTACCAGGAAATGCTGGCCAGTATCGTGCCGGAGGACCAGCCGGGTATGCAGGCCGCTGTTGAACGGGCGATCCAGGAGCAGGTGCCTTATTTTGCGCAATACCGGGTCAAGCATGCCGACGGGGACATCCGCTGGATCGAGGCACAGGGAAAGGTAGTTAGTGAAGGTGGCTCGCCCCGTAAGATCGTGGGCACCACTACGGACATCACCAGGCTCAAGGATCTGGAAATATTGCGGGATGAGCTGCTGAGCGTTGCGATGCACGAACTTAAAACACCGCTGTCAGCTGTCAAAGGCTCTTTGCAAATTTTGGAACGCCACTTGCAAAAGCAGGACGATGAAAAAATATTAGGCATAGCGACGCGTGCGCTGGGTTCGGCGGACCGGATCACCCGTTTACTCAATGAAATGGCCCGGCCGGTGCTGGCGCAAAACCAGGATATCCTTTTACAAAAATCCGGCTTTGACCTGTTACAGCTCGTTCAGGAAATCACCGAGAATGCTGCTTTGCTGCACACGGACCATCAGATCAGTATTGTTACGGAAGAAACGCAGACCGACGTGAATGCGGACCGTTTCCGGATCGGCCAGGTGATCACCAACCTGCTTAATAACGCCATCAAATATTCGCCGGGCCAGCCGCTGATCCGGATCAGCCTGACTTCATCACATGCAGCATTGACCGTAAAAATTACTGACCAGGGTTTAGGGATCGCCCATGAGGACCGCACCAAGGTGTTCCGAAAATTCTACCGCTCCGGCGAGCGCCGCGCAATCGACGGTTTAGGCATTGGCTTATACCTGTGCTCAGAGATCATTGTGCGTCATGGCGGTGTGATCGGTATCGAAGAAACGGACGGACCCGGAACCACGGTTTATTTTATGCTGCCCAACTGACCGACCTAAATTAGGCACGGTCAAACAAATTGGGAGTACCGGAGTTACCCATACATCCACTCTGTCAGGCATTCATCGGGCAGTCTTATGCACTGCTTTATGAAGCCGCTCTTTTTTACGCTGCACACCGAACGGTCGGTCATGATCCTACCTGACACGCTGGCTCACCTCGACGGACATATCATCATTACCGAAACTTATTCTGTTTTTAAAGATACCGGGCGTGATGATCCAAACACCCAAAGAACTAAAGAAAGCAGCCAGCATTTGGAAGCTAACCGCGATCCGGATTACTTAGGTTATATCCGCTTTGAGGTTCCAGATAAGCTTTTTAGTTATTCACCCGGCCAGGTACATCGCCTTCACGCTGATGAGGTAGAGGAACTGATCACTTTGATCAGTGAGGTCCGGGCCAATCCACAGGTTTGGTCGACGGAATAGTTATTATTTCAGGCAGCCAGTTGCTGTTCGACCTTGGTGATCAGGTGATCTACATCAAAAGCTTTAGCGATAAAATCATTGGGGGCCCCTTCCTGGCTGAGCGATCTGGCGAGGTCATGAGATGCAGAGATCAGGATCACAGGTAAAGCATGGGTATCCGAATGGTCTTTTAATTCACGGCAGATCATTCGCCCATCCATATTACCCAGCATCACATCCATCAACACCAGGTCGGGGTGAAATTGCCGGATGGTCTGAAAGATCTCTTCCCCACCCGAAAGGGACACCACTTCGTAGCCTTTATCCTCTAAAATATAAGAGATGACGTCCAGTATGTCTGCGTCATCGTCCAGTACCAGTATTTTCTGTTTCATAACCTTCTCTGTACCAGTTTAGTCAATAAGCAAGCCAAACAACCCGCCTTTCTGCACTTTTGTTAAAAAGTAAATCATATGAATTAAGATCAGACTCTTCCGGGCGAAAAGCGGAAAATTATTTGTCCGGAGTGCCATCGAAGCCCGGAATCTTATAAGGGCAAAGTGAAGTAAAAGCTGGACCCTTTCCCGGTCTGACTTTCCACCCAGATCCGGCCCTGGTGGTGCTGGATGATCTCAGCGCTTAAGTATAAGCCGATACCAAAGCCGGAAATATGGGTGTTCGATTTCACCCGGTAGAATCGTTCGAATATCCGATCGCGGTCCTCGGGCCGGATGCCGATCCCTTCATCGGTCACGCTGATCTGTACCTCACTACCTACGACCTCGCAATTAACAAATATCCTGGTACCCTTTGGCGAATATTTAACGGCATTGCTCAACAGGTTGGACAGCACGGAACTTATTTTTGGCTGATCTGCCTGAACGACCGTTTTACCGCAGTTTTGCAATTCGATTATGTGCGTCGTGCCCGCCAGGCTGAATTCGTCAATGACCTCATGGATCAGCCCACTTATCAAAAATGGCTGCTTCTCGATCAGGATCTTCCCGGACTCCAGCCTCGAAACGTTCAGAAAGCTATTGATCAGCTGGCTCATCTTCTTGGTTTGCTGATTCGCTTTTTCCAAAGCGCCGGCCACATAGCTATCTTCACTTTTTCGCAGCTTGGATTGCAGCATTTGTAAGATGGCGGTTAATGAGGTCAGCGGTGTTTTCAGCTCGTGGCTGACTATACCGATGAAATCGCTTTTGCGTTGGTCGTCTTCTTTGAGCCGCTGGATCTCTGTTGTAGAGCCTACCCACATCGTGATCTCGCCGCTGTCATCCAGCACCGGCGAGGCAATATTCAGGTGCCAGCGGTATTCGCCCGCCGCATTTTTGTAGCGCATTTCCATTTCCATCGGCTCCTTATCCCGGGCAGCATTTGCCAGCCGTTCAATAAATTCAGCGATCTCGTCGGGATGCAAAAGCTGGTGGTAACCAAAGTCCCTGAATTCTTCCAAACTCAACTGTGTATAATCCAGCCATTGCTGGTTGACATAGGTGACCTCGCCATTGGGCCTGGCATTACTGATCTTGGCAGGCACCAGGTCAGCCAGTAACCGGAAGTGGCGCTCGCTGATCTCCAATTTTTGACGGACCTTATCGGCCAGCACCTGTTCGGTAATATTGTTGGCTAATTGAATGATATAAGACAACTCCCCGTTTTCATCGAACACCGGGGTATGGCTCGGGTCCCAGTAACGCGTGATAAATTTGCCCGGCTGACGGATATCCGGCACGTCGTAACGCTGGATCCGCATCTTATGCGGTTTACCGGTACGCAATACTTCCTGTAAAGAGGCATTGATGTTCTGGACGCCATCCGCATCCGGCAGCTCCGGGTTATCCGGGAAGGCCTCAAAGATATGTTTACCCACGATCATTTCGCGGGTGGTTTCGGTCGCTTCCAGGTAGGCATTGCTGGCCGTAATAATATACAGTTCAGGCGATAAGATGAGGTAAATATTCGGCGCTGTTTCCAGGGCTTTTAAAATTTCAGCGGATGGTCCATTCATGGTGCAGCGTCGAAGATAAGCATTAAACAGGTTTAGAGCGCAGTGCCCTGATCGTTAAGGCGGTTACCAGCCCGCCCAGCGTATAATACGCTACGGTCAATACCTGCGTCTTTTCGGTACGGGTAACGGGCGCGTCGCTCAGGCCCAAGGGCTTGGTCAGTTTCAGTGCGCCGATCCCTGCGGCTGCGCCATAACCCAGGCCGCGCAGGACCATGTATTTTTTCTTGCCAGCACCGATCAGGCTATAGTAAAAGCATTGCTCAGTATATCGCCGGCTAGGGTAGCCGCATACAGTGAATTACCTTCCAGCGGTTCGGTGCCGATCGCTTCCAGTCCTTTATTCAGGGCCTCTTCGCCGACCAAGTCGACGCGCGGGGCATCGTGGTCGAATTGTTTCACCGTTTCATGTAATAAGTTGAGCGCGATCGCTCCGGCCAATCCGCCAATGATATTTTTAATGATCTTCATGTCTTTTTATTTAATTACACTTTGAGCTTTCTTCAATGTTTTTTCCAGGTCGATACCCTGGTCTTCGAACATCATGGCGAGAGGTTTCAACTTGGGATCTAGGCCCGGACCTTTTGGCATTGCCCGGCTTTTCAATACGCCCTCCATTTCCAGTCGTAAATCATAATGCAAACGAGAGGCATCATGTTTCTTCACCACGAAGATCAAATGATCTTTGTCCTTGCTTTTGCCGGCTTTGGGTTCGGCGGTCTTGTGAAAGTCCCGCTCTTTGACATACTCTTTTAAGCGCATAGCTATTTCTTGAAATATTTCGCGATCTCTTCGAGGTTGTCACCTACCTTTTCCCTGGCCCGCTTGAACTCTTCGACTGAAACGTTGAAATGTTTAGCCCAGTATTCATAGTCAAATTCGTCCATTTTAGCCACTTCGGCTTTCGTATTATCTTCCATGCGTCTATCTTTTTAGGACAACGAAGCCCCTCCCGGGGCCTCAATTGACAACTGTTTAAAATGATTTAAAATTCGGTCACAACATTAACAATTCTGTATCAACCAGTTTTAAAAACAATTCCGCCCTGAAAACAGGTCGGCTTGTACTTATTGCTGATATTTCGTTTCCTCCGCTTCGATCTCCATAAGTGCGGTTTGGATCCCGTCCCGCTGGCCCTTTAACAGTTCCATGTGGTCAGCATGGTCAGCAAAGTCCGCGATGAGTTCGTCATATTTAGCAATCACTGCTTTTTCGCCGGTGATGATCGTTTCGATAAGTGCGCTGTTGTCCTTACTGGTGAGCGCGCCTTTTATGCTGAGCCAGGTACGATGCAGTCCGCCTAAGATGCCACCGCTTTCGTTGTCCGCTTCCGCGCCGTGAAGGGCAATATGCTCTTTCAGCTCAGCGGCGTAAACGATGCGTTCACCGGATAATTTGGAGAACAGGGCTTTCAGCTCAAACGATTCGGTTGCTTCGGCGGCGTTATGATAGCCCTCTTTTCCGTCGTTAACCAGTTCGAGTAATTCCTTTAGGTCGCTGATCACATCTGCTTTGTTTTTCAGGGAGGATGATTGTATGTTGTCCATTTTCTAATATTTACTAAGCTTATACAATAAATCAGCCACGCTTTTGCACAAAGGCCGGGCAATGTTTACCTTTGAACATCCGGTTAGTTTTTCACCTTAAGATCCGAAGAATGAACCCACTCGATCTACCTCAATTGGCCTCGCTGACAGCTGACGTCGCCCGGCTGCTTAAAAGCGAATTAGCAAGCGAAGGTACCGTGAAAACGGTCGCCGGCCAGATCATCGTGTCCATTTCACGTTTTGAATTGGAGCACCGCCTGGGTAATTTACTACAGCAGATTTACCGGGCTGTTGATCAGCACATCCCGGTCCGTAAAGCGGACTTATCACTGGTCATCCGGGACGCAGAGGGTCAATACGAAAATACCTTTAAGATCTGGAAGTCGGCGGGTGACCGGTCGGTTTGATACGAATCAGGTCCCTTTCAGGACATTTTTTCAAGCTTATGCGGAGAGGATCATCATGCTGAGACATACGGGCGAGCGAAGAAGCTTTGCGCATAACCTGCGTCTGGCCGTATTACTGTGTTTGAACGCCGGGTTTATCAATGCGGCGGGATTTATGGCGTTCGCGGTGCTGACAACGAATGTGACCGGTCATGCCGCTTTGTTAGCGGTCGACCTGATTAACGGGCAGTGGCGCGCAGCCCGGATGGTCGGCCTTTGGCTGGTACTGTTCCTCGCGGGCGCTTTCGTCTCCAGTCTGTATATCGGCAAGGTTGGCCGCGAAAAGTCGTTCGCCTATACCGCACCGGTTGTGCTGATCATCCTCATCCTGCTGAGCACAGCGGTATACGGACATGGTTACCGTCATACCTTGCCCGAAACGGAATGTTTTGCGGGCAGCCTGCTGTTCGCTATGGGGATGCAGAATGCCCTGGTCTCGATGGTATCGGGCTCGGTCGTTCGCACCACGCATTTGACGGGTATGTTCACGGACCTCGGCATTGACCTGTCAGGGGCGCTACTTGTCCGGAAAAATCTCAATGCCGCACACCAGCGGCGTATTTGGTTAAGGCTGGCGATCATCATCTGTTTTCTATTGGGCGGCCTGGCTGGGGGCTATACATATTTGCGGCTGCATTTCGCCGCCTTTTACGTTCCGGTGGGTTTACTACTGATCGTCCTTTTTTACGATTATTTCCGTATCCGGGTTAAAAGGGTCGTATTGCGGCATAAGCGGGCCTGATCGCCTGGAAAGGATTTCAGAGGCGTTCCAGGTTTTCCTGTTCTTCGTCCGGAAACTGTACATGCTGCGACAAGTCTTTGACCATTTTGCGGGCGAAGACCGATCCTTCATCCTGGCTGGTCATGATATCGTCCCCGCCGAGATCGGCATTTTCCCCGTAAAGCGCTTTCTTGAGGTCCTGCCGGCGTTTCAAGTTCTTCGTAGCGTTCGTCCACCTTTGTGATGAGGGAGACATCAGGCGTGCCCTTCGCCATCAGGTCGCGGAAGTCGGCATAATGTGCCAGCTTAACATTCATGATCTTTTGAAAGGTTTCGCCCCAATGCAGAAGTTTGTCCTGCGTGTAAGCCGGATTGTTTTTTGCGGCAATATACCGGACCATGGCGAGGTACTGTTCAGGCGTTCCGCTGAAGCGGCGCCCCAGGCCCAAAAGCTTGCTTAAAAATGACAGGAATCCCATAGGCGTAGCTATTGATTATGATAAAGTTAGGATTTTTATCAAATAAAGGCGCGGCCTTGCGTCGCGCTTTACTTAATTAATTACCTAATCAATCTATTATTTAACTATAATACACTTCTTTATTGATGCTGATCAATGTTCTGCTGGAACAAGATCTCTTCGCCCAGAGGCTGAACGTTTGACTCAAGCGTCGATGGCGGTTCAGTACGGTTATTGGACTGATCCGCCGATATTCAGTCGGAAACCTACCCCGCGGATGTTTTCAATGGCAATATTGGGATCGGCGGCGAGGTAGCTGCGCAAGCGGCTGATGAAAACATCCATGCTGCGCCCGCTGAAAAAGTCCGGGTTTTCCCAAAGGGCGGCCAGGGCATCAGCGCGCTTGACGATCCGGCCCTGCTGCTCCAGCAGGTAAGCCAGCAACCGGGCTTCCTTGTCCGTCAATTGCCTGGCGTAGTCTTCACTGGACAACCGGAGGTTTTGTGGTTCAAAAACGTAACGGCCAATAATCAGGAACTGCGGTTGATCCTGCTGGCCGTTCACCCGGCGCAAAATATTATGCATCCGCTGGATGAGCTCATCGGCATCGAATGGCTTGGTCATATAATCATCGGCACCGAGCTTCAACCCTTTGAGCACATCTTCTTTGAGCTTACGGGCGGTCAGGAAAATAAGGGGTAAAGCGGGCAATGCCTGCCTGATCCTTCCAGCCAGCGTAAACCCGTCTTCCAGGGGCATCATCACATCGATCACCGCGATATCGTAAGACGTTTGGCGAAGCTCCTCCCAAGCGGCTTTGCCATCAGGTCGGAGCACGGCGGTGAAGCCGTTCAGTTGCAGGTAGCCGCAGAGCAGGCTCCCAACGTCCGGATCATCCTCGGCGATCAGTACTTTAATGTTCATGCTTCGGGAGTTGGATGGTGAATGTGCAGCCCTGGCCCGGTTCGCTTTGCAGGCTCAGGCTGCCGCCGATCGCCGCTATCGCCTGACGCGCGGCATGCAGACCGAGGCCGAGGCCTTTAACATTATGCTGATCCTGTTCCGGCACGCGATAGAAGCGGTCAAATACGAGCTGCTGGTAGGGCTTACTGATCCCGGGGCCGTTGTCTTGGACGCGGATGTAGTAAGCGCCCCTTTCCGGATAGCCTTTCAGCTCCACTTCGCCCCCGGGCCGGCCGTACTTGAACGCGTTATCCAACAGGTTATCCATGGCCTTTTCCAGCAAGCGGGTATCCGTTCGGAGCATATAGCCGGAGCCGTCGATCTCCGAACGGAAACCCGGCCGGCCGTTACCCGCATCGCGTGCGTAATTTTTGAGCCAAGCCGCGATAACTGTTGGCTTTAAGCTGGGGCGGACAGCCATGCCCATGGCATCATCCAGCACACTGTCGGTAATACCCTGGAGCTTTTCAAATTGCCGTTGCAAGGTAGCGATCAGTTCCTCACTGAGCCGGGGATCTTGCTTCGCTTCGCGTCGCTGCAGGCTTTTCAGCGCCAGCCCGGCAGCGCTCAGGGGTGTTCTGAGCTCATGCGTGAGGTTATTGGCCAGGTCGGTACGGATATCGGCCAGGCGCTTCTGCCGGAACATGGCCCGGAACACCATGTAAAAGAGTAGGATAGCGGCAACAATGATCGCAGCCGCGAGCAGCAGCACGCCTGCCATCCGGCGGAGCACCTGCCGCTGCCAGCCGGCGTTGTCCGCGTTCCGGACGATCAGAGACTGGACGTATAAGCTGGTTTGTTTGCGGGCCTGTCCGGTCAGCTTGGTTTTCTCATAATCGCCTACACGGGAGGCTTCATGGTTAAGCGCCAGCAAGCCGGCGGTGTCCGTGCGCTGACCGGTGAAAAACCATACGCGGTCCGCGGACGACAACAGGGTATCTCGCTTGCCATTGTATTCGATGATCAGCTCCCGGAAGCCTGCCTGGTAGCGCACCCCGTCCAGGTGCAGGCTGTCACGGATCACCGTTGTAAAATAACGATCCGCGGCGGTTCGGACCGATGCGATCTTTTGACCAAATGCTGAAAAAAATGTTTTTTTGCTGATCTGTCCGGCGGCATAACGGCCTGCCATCGATTTCAGGCTATCATTGATCCGGTCCTCGAATCCTGCCGCGACCGGCGTACCGGCCATCCTGACCAGCGCCGTTTTAATTTCCGTCTCATACTGCGATCTGGTCAGCTCGTACGTATTACGCACGAGATAGGCCTGGATGCCTGTCAGGGTCAGTACCAGCAGGATGCAGCCGGCGATCAGCAGCGGTATTTTCTGTTTCATGGGCATGGTGTCAGCCAAAGATAGCGAACAAAATTGAGGGCCTGATCGCATTAACAGTGCATTAACACTTCATTAACAAGCGCTCTCCCCGGCATCGCTTAGGTTTGCTTTATGAAAAAACACATTTTTACCATTTTAGCGGTAATCTTCGGCATCGCTGCATCCGGGCAAACGAGACATCGCTCGCAGAAAACCAGTTTCAAAGTACAGGAAAGCGACACGGAATACACCATCAGGTCATCGTTCCCGGCAGAACGTGCGGAAAAATTTCGCTTCGAACTCATCGCTTTGCTCGGCAAGAGCGATAGCGAGAATCGCTGGTCCGTTCCCGCATATACGGCAGTCCTGTCAGCCGACCATTTTGAAGCCAGCCTGGACAAAGGAAAAGCCACCGGGAGCCAGCTGGGTTCATTCAAAAAGCTGGCCGGTAAGCTGCGCGCGGCGCTGGATCAGCCGGAAACGCCGAAGCAGCCATGAAGAAGTTTTTCCTCATCTTAGGAGCAGGCTTATTTCTTGCAGGTAAGATGCAGGCCCAGGTCCCTTTGCAGGACAGCCTGCTGCGCATGGTCAAATTCAAAGCTTATCAAATCGTCGAAAAGCGGGATACGACCCGGTTCTATGTTTACCAGACGAGCCCCAGGCCCAGGCATATGTTGCTGTTCCTGGATGGTTCTGTTCCGAAGCCCCTGTTCAACTATGAGTACGAGAAGGGCCAGCTGAAGGTCTATACCTGGAACCATGGCGAGCAGCACTGGCTACCGGAGGATTATCTGTATGTGCTGATCGCCCGGCCGGGCTATGCCGGCGTACTGAGCAATGCGCAGATCGACAGCCTGAACAGGCACATGCCCGCCGTTTACCTGGAAAAGAACAGCTTGGATTATCGCGTTCGTACGGCGGACGCTGTGATCAACTATTGCCGGAAAAAACTCCTGAAGGATGAGGGCAAGACCATCGTCTTCGGGCATTCCGAAGGGTTTAACGTGGTGTCCCGCCTGCTGACCGTTAACAAAAAGATCACTCATGGGGGCTTATGGTGCGGCAGCGCTATGCCGGATTATTATGATTTTATGATCATGAAACGGCGTGAGCTTTATGAGGGCAAGGTCAGCGACACGCTCGCTGCCCGGCAGCTGGATACCATGCTCAACAATTACCGGGAGATCTTTAAAGACCCGGGGTATGCGAAACCGGGGTCTATCTATACCAATAAGCGCTGGATCAGCTATGCCAGGGGGCCTATCGAAGATCTCAAACAGGTGGCGATTCCCCTTTACCAGATCATTGCTACACAGGACAGCAATGCGCCCTACGAATCCGCATTTATCGTACCGCTCGAATTCATCAGGCTCGGCAAAACGAACCTGACGCTCAGAACACTCATCGGTGGCGACCATAGCCTGAATACGACGAGCACGGAGGGCAAAAAGGTCAGTCACTGGAAGGAATGCTTTTTGGATTTCATTAGCTGGAGTGAATATTTGATAAGACACAAATGAAATTGAAGGTGGCATCCTGCAGCTTTGATAAGTTTGTAAACCGGCTTACCTAACATCGATTTTGTGAAACGGTCGTTAGGGTAAGTATTCAATAAGGTAAGAGTATCCCCGGTAACCTTGCAAGAAAAGTTTTGGTGTTTAGTTTTAAAGTTAGCTTACTGAAACCAACAAAGGGTCCTTGCAAAAGGCGGCTTGTTACTGCCCTTACGATTTATGCCCCCGCAAGGATGATTCCGGGACCAGCGGAACCAGCAAGGCAGTCCGAAGGGGCCATGGATATTGCCCGTTGGACAGCAATCCACACGCTGTTTATTTTAAATGACTGGGAAGAATTTTGCGGGTGAAGGAAATATAAGCAACGGTAGTTCCGTATGCTCCGCCAGATCCAGGCTATGACTGCGGCTGAAAAGGCGCTCCAGGAAATCTTTGTGGCGGTGCACCATCACGACGAGATCCGCCTTCACCGTTTCCGCCATATGGTGCAAGCCTTCGCGCAGATGTTTTTCTTCCAAATGCCGATAATAAATGTGCGGATAATTGACCTTGTTGGTTACTTCATGCAGAAAGTCCTGCACTGCCCGGCTGTTTTCCGGCGTGCTTTCGCATAAATGGGTCAGCAGGATCTCCGCGTTAAAGGGCCGCGCCAGGCCAGTCAGCGATTGAACGACCTGAAGATCGCTTTGACCCAGGTCGGTCGCAAAGGCTATTTTATGGAGCGGCTCAAAAACTGCTTTTTCCGGAACGACCAGCACGGGCAGTGCCGAACGGTTAAGCACCTCGCGGGTATGGTTACCCAGTATCAGGCCCGAAAAACCCTTTTGGTGATTACCCAACACAAATAACAGGAGGTCCCGGTCACGCAAAAACTCGTCTGCCGTCAGGTCAAATTGTGCGTCGTGGGCCCGGCATTCGATCTTCGGGCGAAAGCCATTGGTTTGATCAGCCAGTTTTCCTTCCAGTCGCGCTTTAAGTTTTTCCAGATCTGCCTCGCAGCCATTCTTGATCTCATCATAATCTTCCATTGGCCAGACGATCTGCCCTGCCAGCGGCTCTGCCGAGGGCACCAGGAAGGAGTTGTATAACAATACATTAGCTTGTAGCCTGGCAGCCAGTAACAAGGCGTATTCCGCGGCATGGTAAGCGC
Source organism: Mucilaginibacter sp. CAU 1740 (assembly GCF_039839285.1). Classification (NCBI taxonomy): domain Bacteria; kingdom Pseudomonadati; phylum Bacteroidota; class Sphingobacteriia; order Sphingobacteriales; family Sphingobacteriaceae; genus Mucilaginibacter; species Mucilaginibacter sp. CAU 1740. Next base: position 719,781 of record NZ_JBDOQS010000001.1, read on the forward strand.
GCTCGGAGAAGTCGGTCAGTACAGCGATCTTTTTCATGTAATGATTGATTTGATTTACAAATCTCCTTAATCTGTCGCCACCCGCAGCAGATGAGCATCATTCGCCGTCGTGACAGTGATCACTTTTTCAGGTCGATCAATGCCTTAATTTTGAGCTAATTACCCTGTATCATGAAAGCACTTCAATTGACCTTCGACCACCCCGTTAAGGGAAACCTGCGGCTCCGCGCACTATCCGCGCAGGAGGGCCGGTCCAAACTTCAAAATTTTGAAACGGACGCGGCGCACGTATTGAAAATCGAAACGGACGAACTGGAAAGTGGCTCCTGGGAGCTGGTACTGGAATGGGAACATGAGGGACGGAGCTTTCAGCACACGCAGGCCTTCGGGGTGGAAGAAGATAACGGCTTATTCAAAACATCTTTGTATGCCGAAGCCAGCCTGTTCCACAGCCGTCACCCTTTGCACTGCATGAATCATTAACATTTACCATTTTTCGAATAATCAGCGGAAAGGTTTGTGTTTGCTGACCGGTGTCCGCCCAAATTCCTTAATACTTTTTTCGCGGATCAGCTATAGGGCTTCTTCGAGATCATCCGTGACCAGAAATAAGCCTATATCATCTTCGCCGATCGTCGCACAGGCTTTCATATTTTCGATATAGCGGATCAGGTCCTGATAATATTCCCTTCCGAAAATGACCACCGGAAAATTTGGTCAAAGCCTCGAAATGTTCGTCCGTGATGTCGAAACCACCGGGCATGACCACGAAAGCGAAGCTGGATTTTACCAGCAGTGTTTTGCGGAGGAAGAACTGTTTCATATAGACCCATTTGCCCAGATAGGGATTGGGCTATTGCTCTCTTCCTGAAAACGCGCTGAACTATCCATAAAGGTTACACACACAGGTGCCGCTTTTATTCAAGCCGCCCGGCGGGCTTCTACCAGCGCATATTTGATGCCTTTCAGTACGGTTAGCGCGTCCTGTATCGCTGTCTGAAGCGCGATAAAATCTTCCAGTAATTTCAGCTCTGGGTCCGGATCGGTTTCCAGCAGCAGCGGTTCCAACTGCCTGATAAAATCACCTAACTTGATCCTAATCCCGCTATGTATCTCCCGGGCATTGGCTAAACGGGTTGCCAGGTTGTGCTGGCTCGTTTGTGCAATGGCAGGCTGATGGGATTCAGAGAGTTGTTCAGCAAGAAAATTGCTTTCCTCCTCAAGGAAAGCCAGGTCGCTCTGCCACTGCCTGCCGGTCAGGTAAACTTCCTGTAGTTCAAATTCCAGTTCCGGGTCTTCATTGATCTTTTTCATATCTGGGTTTTTTATCAAACAAATATCCGCTGCAGCGCATAATAAATTAAGGTTGGGCGTCATCCCTGAAAATGATCCTTATCACTACTCAAGCACTGCTTTAATTGATTCAGGCCTGAGCGAGCGGATAAGATGCGTTTCATCGCTATAGGATGAAGGCGCCCGGTCATTAGTATTTAAGGCCATCATAGGTATGTTTAGACCGGAGGCCATCCGCCTGGTCTTGCTTTGATGGAACAAAGATGACCAGAACCCGTAAACTTTCGGGGCCATGATCAAAAGCTCAGCTCCGCAAGCCAATGTTTCTTGCCTGATGCTTTGAATAATGGCATCGGATCTCAGCTTCTTGTACGAATAAACGATGCCCTTCAGTTCCTCAGCGAGCAGGCTTTCAGCAGCAGGCAGTTCACCCGCTTCAGCCTCCACAAAAAACACTTCGACCTCGGCCCGGAATGCTTCAGCGATAACTTTCACTTTAGCCAGCGATCCGGCGGGAAAGTCTTGCGCAGCATCGCAGGCAAAGACGATCCTGCTGACGCCGTCAAACCCGGCGCTTTCAGGGACTGCCAGTACCGGGCAGCTTAGATTTCCAATCAGCGCGGTGGTGGTATTACCAAAAACATCCTGCGTCAAACTATCGGGCTCCATGCCCAGCACAACGAGATCAGCCTGGTACTTTAAAATTAACGCTTCCAGTTCCGGGTTGACCGAACAATAGGAAGTTTCGCAAATTACTTCGATCGCATAAGTATCGGCAATCGCCTTCGCTTTACTTTCAAGCCGCTCATGGTTGTGAAGCAGAAAGTTATCATAGTCCGCCGGGGACAATAGCCCGTTCGCTCCGGGAACCGGAACGCTGTAAGCATTAAATAGGATCAGTTTTCCTTGTGTGGACCGCGCGACAGCAGCGGCGTAGTCAACCGCATTCCCGGCAAGTGCTGAAAAATCGGTGGCAGCGATGATCGTTTTCATGGTCGTATCGGTTAAATAAATAATTGCGGCAACAGTTCCCAGTAGTTGTCGGGTTCGGCCGGTTCCTGATCGAACAGTTCCGCCAGTAGATCAGAAAATTCTGCGAGTTCTGTGCTCATGATCGTGGATTTGATACTTCAAATTTAGCTTGTATTTACCGTTCCGGGAATGACGGCAAGCATGCCGGAAAGTGATGCTGGTCAAGCATCTCACTGTACCAAAGCCGTATGTTTGGGTTATTAAACATGAAAAGATGTTAGGAGAACTTGACCCTAAGGCCCTGGAAGAACTGCTTGGCAGCCAGCTGCTTGGCCGTATTGGCTGTCACGCGGATGGCCTGACCTATATCATACCTGTTCATTATGTTTATGAACCGCCTTATATTTATGCACATTCGGCGGAAGGTTTGAAAATAGCCATGATGCGTAAGAACCCGGAAGTATGTTTTGAAGTGGACCGGGTCGAAAATTTCTTCAACTGGCAAAGCGCGGTGTGCCGGGGTACCTTCGAAGAGCTCCCCGGCGTGGAAGAATCCGAACAGGCCATGAACAAACTCATCAGCCGGATCGAGCCGTATCTGTCCAAAGCGGAGGATGCCCATCCTTCGCACGGGATTGCTGACCTTGCCAGCGACATCGGCACGGTCAAAGAACTGGTGCTGTACCGCATCCGCCTGCATAAGCGAACCGGTCGCTTTGAAAAAAGAACAGGGGCGTCCCTGCCTTCCCAGGAAACGTAACAGCGAGCAATGATGAAGATCTACATCTTATTGGCCCATCCCAATAAAAACAGTTTCAACGGCCAGATCGCCAACCAGTACGAGCGTGCTGCCATCAGCAATGGGCACGAGGTGAGGCGACAGGACCTTGGCGAAATGCGCTTCGATCCCATTCTTTGGAAAGGCTATGCGCAGGTCCAGGAACTGGAGCCCGATCTCAGGCAAGCCTGGGGAAATATAACCTGGTGCGATAAATGGGTGATCATTTACCCCGTGTGGTGGGGTTCGGTACCCGCCTTATTGAAAGGTTTTATTGACCGCACGCTGCTGCCTGGCGCTGCTTTTAAATACCACACAAAAGACCCTTTCTGGGATAAACAACTCAGCAGAAAAACGGCCCATGTCATCACCACATCGGATGCACCGGCGATCTGGCTCTGGTGGCAATACGGCAACAGCGATATCAAAGCGATCAAAAAGGCCACGCTGGAATTCTGCGGGATCAAGCCGGTCAAAACAACGCGTATCAGCAGGGTCAAATATCTGGATAGCGGAGATCGCCAGCGTAAGATCGCACGGTTACTCGTATCAGTCCTCTAATGACAAGCGGGCGATCTCCTTGTTTAGAGTGAGCCGCAGGAGGGCTGAGCTGCATAAGGCCAGCGCCTTGCGATAGTGATCCAAGGCCCTCTCATGATCGATAGTGCTATATAAATAGCCGAGTAATTCCTGATATTGAAGCAAGGAGACCAGGTCCAGCTTTTCAGCTTCTTCAATAGCTTTTCTATTTCCGTGCACCTTAGCAAACACAAACAATCGGTTCAATACGACCGCCGGGCTTGCGGCGATGAGCAGCAGCTGGTCGTAAAGCTGCAGGATCGCGGGCCAGTTCAATTTTTGCATAGCTGTCAACGATCGACCGATGTTTCAGGTGATCTCTGACCTTGTTCCGGGCGACGGTGTACAGCCAGGCTACCGGGTCTTTGGGCAAGCCGTGGAGTGCCCAGTGCTCGGATGCTTTCAGGAAGGCATCACTGGCGATATCTTCGGCGAGTTCGACCTCCCTTAAACCAAGATAACGGCACAGGGCTGCCGTTATCCTGGCGTATTCCTGCCGGAAAAGGTGCGGCAGCAGATCTGTATGTGGTAATTCCCTTTCCAAGCTAATCCCGCTTCATTACCTCGCGAACCTCGATATTGCCGCCGATCTTAAAGATCGGATTCCCTTTGGCCAGCCCGACTACCTCTTCAATTGTTTCGGCGCATACCACAATGTAACCGCTGATGAATTCGGTGATCTCGGTGTACGGCCCGTCGGTCACCAATCCGCCCGGCCTGACGGTCCTGGCACTGTCCGGACCAGGCAAAAGGGTGTTGCCCTTGTCACTAACTTGTTCTGTGCAGCAATGCCGGCCAGCCAGCTCATTCTTTCCTGGAGCTGTTCAGGGGAAGGCTTAAAGTCAGCGATGCCTTTAAGCCGGAAGATCATAGCAAATTCTTTCATGTTTTTTGTTTAGAAATATGACGACCAGACCATTGAAACCGGGACAGTAAAAGCACCTTATTTTTTCCGGTAGCCCTGATAACTGAGATATAGCCCGGTCAGGAGCAACAGCGATATAAATACGTAGGTATAAACCGACTCGCCGGCCTGTTTCGCCGCTGGAAAAAAGATCCGGGACAATCCACCCAGCAGTGCGCCCCAGGCCAGCAGGGTCAGCAGCAACGGCCAGCGGCGGCTCCAAAGGTTGTGAATGCGCAGGATCGCCAGCCCCGTGACGAACAGGATCATACCGTTCAGGTAGGTGACCGGCGGAATATTCCTGGCCCAGATATGCAAGTGGAATAATTCGGAAAGGCTCATTACGCTAAGCGTAGGGCCAACCAGTTTCGCCAACTCTCTTGAACTCAGCCCAGCCATTCCAGTATTGCTTTCACTGTATCGCCATAAAACAGGCGGTAGGTATTTTCCGTCACGTAACCGATATGCGGGGTGGCAAGTACATTTTCCATCTTGCGAAAGGGATGATCCGGCGGCAGCGGTTCCTGGTCGAAAACATCGAGGGCGGCGCCCGCGATACGTTTGGCTTGCAGGGCTGCGATCAGGTCGCCTTCGTTCACCAGCGGTCCGCGGGAAGTGTTGATGAGGTACGCACTGGGTTTCATCAGATAAAGCTCGGTTTTGGAGACGGTGTTGCGGGAACGGTCGCTCAGCACCAGGTGCAGGGTGATGAAATCCGCGTATTTGAACAGCTGCTCTTTGCTGACCATTTCAGCGCCGGCGCGGTGCGCGCGTTCTTCGGTCAGGTTCTCGCTCCAGGCCATGATCTTCATCTCAAAAGCCTTGGCGTACTGCGCGATCTTGCTGCCGACGCGCCCTAAACCGACGATCCCGAGCGTTTTGCCCTTCAGGTCGGTGCCGATGGTGGTTTGCCAGCCGCCGCTTTGAAAGTTACTGACTTCCCTTGGCAAGTACCGCGCCCCCGCCATCAGCAAGGCCCAGGTCAGTTCCGGCGCACCGGATTCCAGGTAACCGGTGTGTTTCACTTCGATGCCTTTCGCTTCTGCGGCTTTCTGATCGATGGAAGCATTCCGCATGCCGGTCGAAACGATCAGCTTCAGGTTGGGTAAAGCGTCGAGAATGCATTTGGTAAGCGGCGTGCGCTCCCGCATCACGCAAATGATATGAAAAGGCTGCAGGCGATCGATGAGCGCAGCCTCCTCGGCGATGTGATCGTTAAAGACGGTGATGTCGGCGCGTTCCCGGATGGCGGACCAATCGGCATAAGCCAAAGCCGCCTGCTGGTAGTCGTCCAGGACCGCAATTCGTAGCGTATCTTTCATGCGCCAAAAATAAAAAATCTGGTCATTTCCCCGAAAAACTGCCGATAAGCGCTAACTTTACATTTATACCATGCGTAGGAAAACACATATCGGTTTTTGGATCTTCACGCTGGGGGTGCTGGTGTTCCTCCTGCGTCCTTATATGGTGTATCAGGTAAGCGCGAAAGACCGGGCCGGTTCCGGCGCTTTTGGTATGCTGCAACGCTCGGTCAAAAAGAACGATGAACATCATGCCTGCCCGGCGGAAGCGTTCAGCGCAACCGAAGCTTATGCAAGCCGTCTTGCGCCTATCCGTAAATTACTGGTTTCTTTCTTTCAGTTTCTTTTGCTGTTTTCCATACCGGCGGTTAGCCTTCGTGCTGTTTTTTCACGGCCGGTTGTTGCTTGTACCCGTCGCTACGCGCTGACATCCTGCCTGCTGATCTGATCGACCGCCTGAATCCCCCGGCGTAATTTTTTTCGATCAAATCCTTTTTTTTATGACCCCAGATTTCCTGAATACACCTGTTGGCCCCGTGGCCACAAAGATGGCTATTTCGATCGGTATCGGCATGCTGATCGGGATGGAACGTAAATGGTCCCACAAGGAAGCGGGCATTCGCACTTTTTCCATTGTTGTCTTGTTGGGTGCTTTAGCTGCCCAGGTGGGCATTGAACTGATCGTCGTGTCGATGGTCGGGGTATTCCTGCTTATTGCGGCGATGAATCTTCGCAGCATGCGCAAGGATGATGCGCTGGAAGTAACGACCTCCGCGGCATTGTTGGTGAGTTATGTTCTGGGGGTTCTCACCGGTCTGGGCCATATATTTACACCTGTGGCGGGCGCTATTGTTATGACGATGCTGCTGGCCATGAAGGAGGAACTGAACCGTTTTACCGGCGGCTTGCAGCTGACCGAGATACGAAGCGCCATTTTACTTGGGCTGATCGGCTTTGTGATATACCCCTTGATGCCCAACCGTTATGTTGACCACTGGAACCTTTTCAATCCGGCGGATGCCTGGATCAGCATCATCGCCATTGCCGGGATCGGCTTCCTGAATTATGTCTTATTAAGATTATACAGTTCCAAAGGCCTATACCTGGGCGCCGTGTTTGGCGGACTGGTCAACAGCACGGCCACTATTGCCGAGATGACCACGAGGGTGCAGCAGGCAGGCCGGGCTTCAAGGATCACCGTCCTGTCCAGTATCATCAATATTGCGATGTTCACCCGCAACATGATGATCGCAGCTATCTTCGTTCCCCTGTCCCTGACGGCTACCTTGCTGCCGCTGCTGGCAATGTCAGCCGTGGCCGCTTTATGGATCTGGCGGGACCTGGCACATGAAAGCCGGGAGGATAAAGCCGCAGGTACCCTTGATTTGGCGTCGCCCATCTCTTTAAAGAAACTGGCCTCGTTCGGCCTGCTTTTTATCTTGATACAGGTGGGTGGTATTTTATTAACACGCCTGTTCGGGGGAAATGGCATGCTCGCAACCGGCTTTCTCGGCGGTCTGGTCAGCAGCGCCAGCACCACGGCTGCGGCGGCAATGCTGGCCATGCACGGGCAGATATCGCCTTCGGTCGCCGGGAGCACGGCTATCCTCTCTTCGATGGCCAGCGCGATGATCGATTTCCCCATCATCTGGAGGAATATCAAAGACAAGCGCCTGGTCAGGACTTTTAGCTGGAAGCTGGCGAGCGTCCTGTTAACGGGTGTGCTGGCAGTTGGACTGGACTACACCTTCGGCCTTTCAGGTCAACTGATCCATGCCTTTAAGTAGCGCATACGATTTTAAACATTAAACAAATTATTAAACAACGCATTTTATGAAATCAATATCCCGATCATTTCTATTGCTTTTGGCCGTATGGGCAACGGGCGATCTACCAGCCACTGCACAGATCACCAAAGTCAAACACGTGGTGGTGATCTACATGGAAAACCACAGTTTTGATAATCTTTGGGGGCAGTTTCCCGGTGCTGAAGGTTTGGCCCAGGCCAAACCGGAGAATATCGTCCAACTGGATGCCAACAACCAGCCCTATAAAACCTTGCCGCCTATCCCGCACAGCACGGCCTTTCCGACCAACCTGCCGAACAATATCTTCAATGTTGACCAGTACGTAGCCGCCGATGTAGCAACGCCGGACGTCACGCACCGCTGGTATCAGGAACAAGCCCAGATCAACGGCGGCAAAATGAACAAGTTCGTGCTGCACAATTATACCCGCGGCTTGTCGATGGGTTATTACAAGACCAGCGAGCTGCCGCTTTATGAGCTGGCCCGGAAATACACGCTGTGCGACCATTTTTTTCACAGCGTGTTCGGCGGCTCCTTCCTGAACCACCAATGGCTGGTAGCGGCCGCTACCCCGGTGTTTCCGAACGCGCCGACCAATATCGTAGCCAAAGTGGATTCAGCCGGCAAGATGCTCACGGACGGTACGGTAACGCCGGACGGCTATGCAGTCAACACGGTCAATTCCGTGAACCTGCACCCTAAAGGCGAGAATGTGGCTAACCTCGTGCCGACGCAGCAGGGCCCGAATATTGGGGATCGCTTATCGGATAAAGGCGTTTCCTGGGCCTGGTATTCCGGTGGCTGGAACGATGCCGTTGCCGGTAAGCCCGACCCGACCTTTACTTATCACCACCAGCCGTTAGCTTATTACGCTCGTTATGCATTAGGGACAAAGGGCCGGAAAAAACACCTTAGGAATGAAACGGAATTTATCCGGGCAGCGAAAAAAGGCACACTGCCGGCCGTATCTTTTGTGAAGCCTATCGGTTTAGAGAACGAGCATCCCGGCGGTTCGACAATCAAGGGCGGCGAGAACCATGCGGTCGAACTGATCAATACGGTATTGAACGGGCCGAACGGCAAGGATGTGGTGATCATCCTGACCTACGATGAAAATGGTGGCTTCTGGGATCACGTGGCCCCACCGGTGATCGACAAATGGGGACCGGGTACGCGTATCCCGGCGCTGATCATCTCACCTTTTGCCAAAAAGGGTTTTGTGGATCATACCAGCTATGAGACGGTGAGCATCCTTTCCTTTATCGAGAAACGCTGGAAACTGAAACCATTGAACAAGCGTGATCAACATGCCGACCCCTTAAGCCATGCGTTCGAGTTTTAAAGTCATTGCCGGTGGTATATTGCTGGGCGGCATTTTGGCGCTACTGGCCCTGCGTGAGCCGGACACCCCGGCTACTGCGGTTAAAGCGCAGTTACTGCGGCAGTCGGACAGCCTGCAGACCATTATCCGGCAGCTGCAGACCGTGGCGCTTTCGCCGGCCAATTCGCTAAGGCTGCAACAACGCTTCCGTCAGGTGCGACTGGCCTATAAGCGGCTGGAATGGGCGGCGGCGTACTTTGATCCGCTGACCACCCGGCAGATCAACGGGCCGCCGGTACCGGAAGTGGAGTTCAGCGGTCAGGTCATCCAGCCGGACGGTTTGCAGGTCATTGAGGAAATGTTGTTTCCGCGGTTCAGCTTGCAGGATAAAGCGAAACTGGCGGCAGCACTCCCGCGGCTGGCGATCAATGCCGAGGCGTTCGGGCAGCAATTTGCAAAAATGGAATTGCAAGACTGGCAGGTCCTCGACGCGGCCAAACAGGAGCTGTTCCGCGTGGAGATCCTTGGGCTGAATGATTTTGATGACCCTTTGCTGCGGAACTGCTTTCGGGAATCGGCGGCAGCTACGGCAAGTGTAGCGCAGGTCATCGGGCAATACGATTCTGCGATCCATTTCGCCGAGGCGATCGCTTACCTGAGACGGCCGGTTTCATTTGACGGCTTTGACCGGGCGACCTTCATCAAAATTATGCGGACCCGCTTACGCGCGGGATCACGCAATTGCAGCATCGTCTGCAACTGCCGGATATCCGGTATAACCGATTGCTTAATCAGGATGCCGCGACACTGTTCGAGCCGGGTGCCTTTAACCGTAATGCTTATACGGATGCGCCTGGAGATTCGGCTACTACGGATAAGATCGTACTGGGCAAGCGGCTGTTCTGTGACCCGGTATTGTCAGGTAGTGGCCGGCGGAGCTGCGCTTCCTGTCACCAGCCGGATAGGGCCTTTTCTGATGGCTTGGTCAAGAACCTGGATGTCCTGGGTAAGAAGATGATCTCCCGGAATACGCCTACGCTGATTGGTGCGGCCTTTCAGCCGGCACAGTTCTACGACCTGCGGGCAGCCTCTCTGGAAGACCAGGCAGTGGACGTCATGCAGAACAAAGATGAAATGCATGGTGACATGCAGGTCGCCATCGGTAAATTGTGGCGGGATCAATCGTACCGGGAGCTATTTGCGCGGGCCTATTACCAAAAGGGCCGTGCCGCGATTGATACCTTCGAGGTGATGAATGCGCTGGCCAGTTATGTGCGCAGTTTGACGGCGCTGAACAGCCGGTTTGACGAATATATGCAGGGAAAAAGTTCGGCGTTAACTAAAGAAGAAATCGCAGGCTTCAACCTGTTTATGGGAAAAGCGAAATGTTCAACCTGTCATTACCTGCCCTTATTTAACGGGGCGCTGCCGCCGCGCTACATGCAAATGGAAGCGGAGGTGATCGGTGTGCCTGAGCGGAAGAATCGCAAACGCATCGACCCCGACCGCGGCCTATACGTGCTACAGCCGTATGCCTTTAATGATCATGCCTTCAAGATCACCTCCGTTCGCAACGGGGCAAGGACGGCACCGTATATGCACAACGGGGTGTTCCAAACCTTGGAAGAGGTCATCGATTTCTACGACAAAGGCGGTGGTGCAGGTCTGGGTATCCGCCTGCCAAACCAGACTTTGCCTTCGGATCAATTGCATCTTACAGCCAAAGAAAAGCATGAATTGGTCGCCTTTATCAAAAGCCTGGACAGTCATTAGCAGTTATTAATTTTTTAATTTTGCGGCATGCTCGAACCCTTCACTTCCTGCCGCACAAACGGCTCCGATCCCGCGATGAGGCCAGGGACTGGCTGCAAGCCAGCCCCCCGCGCCGCCCGAAAAGTCCTGAAGCGGTCCGGGTTTATCCAGTCCGGCCTTTTCGACCATCTTAAGGATATATACCGGATCAATGAACAGTAATGCCTGGCCCGGCTTTGGAAATGTGGCTAAAAACGATATACGAGCTTGGCCGAAAGGACCACCTCAGTCCGCGGGAGATCGCCGCTCAATTGCAGGTTTCTGAAAAGACCGTCCAAATCAGCTTAGCCTCGTCATTGAAGCCCTGAATTCAAACTTGGCATCCTCCAGCTTACCGGCATTTTAAGCTCGGCCGAGATGATCGCCGAGCTGTTAAAAAAATGGTAGTTTTTTGCTGAAGACGATAACCGGGCATCATCAGCCAGACAAATACCGGCAGCAATTACTGCATTTCGAAAAACAGACCATATGCTGACCTTTTGCTTGTCAGCCGCGATGATATTGAGCAGGAATGTGACTGACATCACCATCCCGGCTGCGGCCGGTCAGTCCGATAATGAGGAGCCTGCCGTACGCTTGTGGTATGAAAAATCAGATTGATATCGTAGCAAAAATAGAAAACCTGGTCCTTCCTATGTATTATGATCATCCGGATAAATGGCTGTCAGTTGTAAAAAGGGCTGCAGCCGATGTCATGCCGGTTTTTGAGTCAGGCAGAACAGCAGGGAGTATGAAAAAAACTATATACCCATAACGATTAAATTATAACGTTCCCGGATCGCCTCATTACACCGGCTGTGGATATGCGGGATTTCGGTTGTATCTTCGCTAATAGTGCCATCACCAATGAAGGAAAAAAAATTAATACCATTAAGCTCTATCCAGCAAACAGTGGCCGGAACGGGCGAACATTGGTATGCCGCAGATTACTATATTGCCCGGGACGAACCGCTTAGCGGCGGAATGACTCCGTTCCGGCCGGATTACTATTCTTTATTCATTTGCATAGCAGGTTGGCTAAAAGGAAAGGTCAACTATAATACCATAGAACTGGTCCCTTACTGCCTGACCGCAGCTTCCCCGGGCACGCAGGTCGAGCTGACGGAGGTAAGTCCAAATTGCAAAGGCCGGTACTTGTTTTTCACCCGGGATTTTCTACTGGCGAATCATATCAGCCCGTCCTTATTGGACGCATTTCACTATTTGAGTGAACAGGTCGGATTCTCTGTCCGGTTAACTGAAAAAGAAGTGGCGATCTTGCTCCAGCTCTATGAGATCCTCCTGGAAAAACGAACGGAAGATAATTCCGTTTACCATGCAGAGATCATCCGAACACTTTTTTTCACTTTTCTTTATGAAGCGGCAGCTATCTACAAAAAAAATGCCCGTGATATTCCCCATAGTATCAGCCGGTACAAGGCCCTGCATCATCAATTCAGTGAATTGCTGGTGAAGCATGACAAACAGGAACACCACCTGAAATTCTATGCGGACGCTCTTTTCATTACCCCGAAATACCTGATCCATGCGATCAGGAACGCTTGCGGCAAAACACCAGGCGCGCTGATCGACGAGGCGATCATTGCAGAGGCAAAGCTGCTTTTGCGTGACAGCAATCTGCTTATCGCAGATATCGCGGCAGCATTGCGATTTAGTGATCAGGCGGCTTTCAGTAAATTCTTTAAAAAGCACACGAGGGAATCACCATCCACCTTCAGAAATCAGCTGTAATGTTAAGCGGCGGTCTGTCTTCAGAACAAATTTTGCTGAATTATGGACAAACGAACTGTCGGGCAAATTTTGTTTTTTTGGCTATTCATACCTTGAAGCCGGCCCACGAAATGCAAAAAACGATCCTGCTGATTGAAGACAACGAAGACATCCGGGAAAATACTGCGGAACTGCTTGATCTGGAAGGATACCGGGTGATCACTGCCGATAATGGCCTGGAAGGCATCCGGCAGGCGCAAGCGAAACTGCCTGACCTGGTTATCTGCGATGTGCTCATGCGAGAAACCGATGGGTATACGGTCTTCCGCACCCTGCTGGAAGACACCAGCACCCGGGATATCCCCTTCATTTTTGTTACCGCCAAATCAGAAACAGCTGACCGTGCGATCGCCAGGGCTATCGGCAACTGTGAATACCTGGTCAAGCCCTTCGACGAAAAGGAGCTGTTTGACTGTATCAGCCGGCTGCTTAGCGGACCGGAAAGCTTAAGGTGAATAGGGTACCCCGGTGCTCTTCACTTTGAAAGCGGATACTACCGTTCATCAGTTCGGTATAGCGCCGGACGATACTCAGGCCAAGGCCGGTCCCCTGGATATCCATAACATTGTGCGCCCGGAAAAACGGTTCGAACAGGCCTGCCTGGTCCGCTAAAGGGATACCCAGGCCCTGATCAGCGATATCGATCTCGCAATGGGGGCCGGAAAAACGGGTGGTCAGCCTGACCGGCAAATTTTCAGGCGAATATTTGATCGCATTACTTAGTAAATTTAACAGGCAATGCCGCAGCAGTTTTTTATCCGTCACCAGGCAAGTCTGTTCTCCTTCATGATCATACACCATCTCTTGCCCCGGTTTGGCCTGGAGCTTCATTTCACTCACCAGCCCGCGGCAAAATAAGGGCAGGTCGACCTGCTCATATACAGGCGCTATGCTGCCGCTGTTCATCTTTTCCAGGCAAAGGAAATCTTCAAGGATCTCTGTCAATGCGCCCACTGCCAGCCGGATCTTATGCAGGTGCCGGAATACCTGATCGCGGTCGAGCCGGTCGTAATAACGCTCAACGAGAGCTGCGGACAACTGGATACTGCTTAACGGGGTCCGGAACTCATGGGAAGCCAATGATACAAAGCGCGTTTTTAACTGATTGACCTCTTTTTCCTTGTCCAGGGAAAGCTGCATCTCCGCTTTGGCCTGCTGCAGGGCATCTACGGCACTTGCCAAAAAGCCGACCCGGTCCTCAGCTTGCTCCTCCTGAAGCCGGATCGTGCAGACAAATAGCTCCTGCTGCGCCAGCGACAAGGTACTCAGTGTCACCACGAAAGCAGGCAGGCCCGGCCTTGGCAAGACTACTGCCTGAGATCGGTGTTTCAGCGTTTCATCGCAGGGAGGTTCGGGATGATAGCCGATCAAAGCCCATAGCGACTGACCATACAGGTCATCAGCGCGGTAATGCAATAACCCGCAGACCGTCTCATCGGCAGACAGGATATGCCCGTCCTTCCCGGCTATCAAAATGCCTTGCTGAACCGGCCGCGCGGACCTGCTGCTCCTGCTTTGATCCATCATCATTCCGCTACGATCTTGCCCCGCATACTGCCGTAATGACCCGGGAAGGTACAGATGAAATCATAATAACCTTTGTACTTAATGACGAAGCTGATCCGGGCGCTTTCTCCCGGGCCGACCAGCGGGGTATGTGCGATCACAGAATCTTTCATCGCAGCGGGAACATAATCCTGGTCGCGATATTTCAGTCCTTCGCTGGCAAATTTGGTAATATCCGTCCCTGTTCTCAGCAGCGTAAAATTGTGGCCCATGGAATTCTTCGGCATTTTACCGATGTTGGTCAGTTTAAGGCTTACCTGCTGACCGGCTTTGACCTTGAATAAGGTATCGCTGTACTGCATCCGGTCATTGGCCGTGAGTTCGATCTGGTTATTCACGGGTGTCGATTCAATTGCGGGGTTGTTCTGTGTCGCGATTGCGGTCGGTTTGTCCGTTGATTTGGCTAAACGGCCGGTGTCAGCTGTTGAGCCCCGGGTGCTTTTGTCGCCGCTCCCTGTACAGGAGGCTAATAAGCCAACAGCAGCGAGCAAAGTAATGACTACATATTTCATATCAATTTTTTAAACAAAATTGGGAGATCGTGCACCAGGAAAAAATGATAAAAGTCAGGCCGTGACATGATGCAATGACGCTTTTTGATCCCATGATCCGGTGATCTTTGCATTTTATTGATATCTATGGGCAAACCGGTTAACAAATGGCTGACCCGCTGGCTGGCAGTGGGAGTTCTGTTAGTATTGGTCCAGATCATTCTGGGCGGCATTACCCGGCTGACGGGGTCCGGACTGTCCATCACCGAATGGCAGCCCTTGCTGGGTGCCCTGCCGCCAATGAACGAGCGCTCATGGCGCCTCAGTTTTGAACAGTATCAGCAGATCGCTCAGTTCAAAAAGCTCAATACCGGCTTTACACTGGCGGACTACCAGCATATCTTTTTTTGGGAATGGCTGCACCGCGAATGGGCCAGGCTTATGGCCATTGTTTTTGTTGTACCCTTTGCCATTTTTCTGTTTAATCGCCTGATTCCGAAGTCAATGGTCTGGCCGCTCATTATTCTTTTCGCTTTGGGCGGCCTGCAGGGAGCCATAGGTTGGATCATGGTTCAAAGCGGACTCAACGATACGGATGTCCGCGTTGATCATATCCGGCTGGCCATCCATTTCTCCTGTGCTTTATTGCTTTTATGCTACTTATTCTGGCTGGTCATGAAAGCAATCGTTCCCTGCCAGTTATACTGCAGCAGAACGAATCGGCTTTTATCGGTCATTCTGATCTTATTAGGTTTACAGCTGATCTATGGCGCATTCATGGCGGGGACACATGCTGCTTTAAGTGCGCCTACCTGGCCCGACATGAATGGTGCCTTGATCCCGCCAAACCCGTTTCGGGGCGGGCACGTCATCTACCGCCTGACACATGACCTCATTGTTATCCAGGTGGTCCATCGCAGCCTTGCCTACCTCATTACTGTACTGATCCTGTTGCGGAGCTTTTTCGTTAAAAACTCCGCCTTGCGCTGGACGCCGCTGGCACTGGTCAGTGCCCAGGTTTGCCTGGGAGTTTTGTCCCTAACCCATGGAATGTTCCATTCAGGTCTATATTTTGGCCTATTGCACCAGTTAACGGGTATCCTGCTGCTGCTATCGCTGGTTGCCGCGCTTTATCTGCAAAAGAGCAAGCCAGGGGCTGAACCCCGTTTCGGTGATCGCTAAAGCTTTTCTTATTTTTTAAAAATACTGATGATCACAATCCCAGCGATGATGCCGATCACCATGACCACATATAGCAAGATCTCATTTCCGGCGAACTTTTTATATTTCGTCCAGAATGAATAATCATTTTTTTCTTTTTTCATTAGCGCAAATTTAAGCTAATATCCGTTGAGTCCCGGTTTGATCCGGATAATTTCTCCGGTTTACGGTACGCTTATTTAATTTCAGCTACGTCCAGTTCGGGATGATAATGAACTTTTGGTGACAGCCAGTAGAGCAGGGCGACGCGGGAATATCGGAAATTCAGCGGTGACAATAGCACCAATCCGCCCAGGATCGTGGCGAGATACAGCCAGGGCGAGTCGTTGTTCCCGGTGATCATGTACGTCGATACCCATATAAAGCCGCCTTCAGCGACATTCATGGCATAGCTGACATACATGGCTGCATAAAAATAACCCGGCTCTATTTCAAAGATCATCCGGCAATGGGGGCAATTCAGGTTGATGCCATTGGAGCCGAGATGGTATAAGCCGCCTTCGAACATGTTCCCCCTGCGGCAGCGCGGGCATTTGGCATGGCGCATAGCCCATGATCTTGCTGTTTTTGACATGCGGTTGAGTTAGAATTACAGTCCTTATCACAGGCAGGAGATTTCCGGCACTATGCTTTGCTCAGCTCCCAGGAACCTGCTATAGGGATCACTATTTGCTACTGCGGTTTGGCGATCTCCAGCACCATGCGGCCACTGATATCGCCTTTTTTCATATCGTCGAAAACCGTATTGATATCTTCCAGCTTAGCCGGTTTGACCGTGGCTTTCACCTTGCCTTCCACCGCAAAGGATATGGCTTCATCCATGTCCTTGCGGGTGCCCACGATCGAGCCCCGGATCGTTGTCCCATTGATCACGGTGTCAAAAATGGACAGATCGAAAGTTCCCGCGGGCAAGCCGTTCAGCGACAGCACCCCTTTTCGGCGGAGCGTGCTCAAGCCCTGGTTAAAGGCGATCCTGGACGGAGCGGTCACCAGGGTGCCATGCATGCCGCCGGTTTGCTTTTTCAGCAAGGCGCCCGGATCATTTTCTTTGGCATTCACGGTAAGATCGGCACCCAGGCTTTTAGCCAGCGCCAGTTTATCATCAGCAATGTCGATCGCCGCCACGTGCAAGCCCATCGCCTTGGCATACTGCACGGCCAGGTGGCCTAAACCGCCGATGCCGGAAATGGCCACCCATTCTCCGGGTTTGGCGTCCGTTTGCTTTAAGCCTTTATACACCGTCACGCCGGCGCAAATGATCGGCGCCATCTCCGTAAAATTGATATTTCCCGGAAAATGCGCCACATACCTTGCGTCTGCCACCAGGTATTCGGCGAAGCCGCCATCTACGCTGTAACCACCGTTCTGCTGCTGTTCGCAAAGCGTTTCCCAGCCGGTATAACAGTAATCACAACAGCCGCAAGCGCTGTACAGCCAGGGCACGCCCACCACGTCGCCCTCTTTGAGATGCTGAACGCCGGGTCCGATGGCGGCCACGTAGCCGATGGCTTCATGACCAGGCACCAGTGGCATCTTGGGTTTAGCCGGCCAGTCGCCCTGGCAGGCATGCAGGTCCGTATGGCATACGCCGCAGGCGATGACCTTGACCAGGATCTCATTCTCGCGCGGTTCTCTGACCGCCAGTTCTTCGATCTGCAGCGGTTGGCCGAATCCATGGATCACGGCTGCTTTCATTGTTTTGGGTATCATCTATTTTTGCTTAAGTTTTTACTATAATTCTTTCATATTCAATTGAAAATCTACGCTCAGCGCATCTCTTGTTTTGATCATGCCCCCCAGCTTGGTCGGTGGTATGAGGTTAAAGTCCGAAAAATTAACTACCCTTGTTCCGCGGAGGTGGACGATCTGCTGCGCGTCTTGGCTCAGCTGGTAAGCCACCTCGAAACGTTTGCTGATGCCGGCAATTTCAATATCGACCAGGCCTGTGATCTCCGCAGGTGCCGCGGTCATCACCGGCAGCCGGCTTAAGGATAAAAACCGGATATAAAGCACCGGAAATTGTTTTTCCTTCAATGTTTCCCGGAGCTGACGGGTCATGGGGGAAATATGGCAATCAAAACTGCTGACCGGTAACTTGATCCGCCCGGATAAGACGACCGCTTGTTCAGCACTTCCGGTAACGGTCAGGGTATCCTGCAAGGGACAAGAAGGTATCACGCAGGTGAATTTGTTCACATTGGTGCTGCCGTTCACGCTGAGATTGCTGGTCTGGCTCACTACCCATCTTTTTATTACCGCATTCATCCCCTTATTTGTTTTTAGGGTAAAGCCGCTGATGGTCAGCAGCAGTAAGATCCCGGACAGGCTATTTTTAAACTGCATGGCGTTTGATCGATCAGGGGTTAACTTTAGCAAAGACCAGCCCCGCAATGATCGCTTGCGCCAGCCCGTAGAAAAACCAGCTGCCCACCATCACCAGGGTAATATCCAGCGAGCTGAAAGAGATCCACATCACGGGCAAGAGTGCGGTCAGGGAATAAACCAGCCCGAACTCCAGCCCTCTCAATACCACCGGTCCTTTGAATAAAGTTTTAAACCGGTCCCAAAACCAGGATAAGGCAAAGCTGATGATGAACGCGTGCAGGTAAAATAAGACATCCCTGCTGCCATCGGAATTAAACAAGGGGTTATTATAAGTGACGAACAGCCCCGGGAAAAACTTTACCCCAAGGTAAAGTCCCCCATAGCTGATCACGAATAGGATGCAGCCGGCGATCAGCGCGGTGGTAATGATCTTCTTCATGCAACAGCTTGTTAAAAACCGATAGAGGCTTCCAGCATCACGCCGTTGAACTTGCCGCCGTTCAGGATATTGTTTGCCGGGTAATCCAGGTATTTCTGGTTCATATACTCTGCCTTCATCATGACGTTTTTGGTCAGGAACCAGCCGAAAGAACCGGCCTCGCGGTTAGCCTTCACATCGCCGGTGCCGGCCAGCGCCATGCTGACGGTATTGTAACGGAAGCCGACCCAAAAGTTTTCCTTATCCGCAGGGAAACGGTAGACCAGGTCACCGGCATATTGGTTAGCCCGGCGGCCATCGGTTTCGGCAGCCGTACGGCCGGTGACATGCTCCGCTGTACCAAAGAACTCCAGGCCGCGGTATTTCAGGAACAGGTTGCCCATAAAAGCATGGATCTCGTTGCTGAAGCCGGGGCTCAGCCTGCCGGAGGTAAAATTATAATCGACCGCGTCATCCAGCGTGGTCGCTGCTGCAACAGCCGCATTTTCCATCACATTATAATAATGGGATCCGGTACGGTCGCCGCTCATCAGCGTATTGCTGTAACAGCTGCTGACGGTATAGGCGGAGCCAGAGATCCTGAACCGAAGATCTTTATTGATCTGCTTGTCAAAGCCCAGCTTACCTACGAACGCCGGTTCATATCGAAGTGGCTGACCCGTTTTTACGTCTATTTTGGTGGATTTGACCACGGTCTCGTTCAGCAGGCCGTCGGTGATACCGCCCATCGCAAACAATCCCGATTTGTGGAAGTAATAGAACTGGGCGCCGAGTTCGGTCGAGAACTCATCCATAATGTAATTCTCGATGAAGGGGTTATAGATCGTGTTACCGCCATCGGTTCGCCTGAAATGCTGATCACCATAATCCACATCGTTCTGGCCGATCCGGATGGTCACGCTTTTCATGATCTCGTCTATTAAGTCGCTATGTAAAAACGTTAATTTATCGAACTGGATATAACCACCCTTTACCCAGGTATTCTCATGGTGACGGGATGCCAAATACTGTGTCAGGTTCATGCGCACACCATCGGCCAGCTGGATATCCAGGTTCAGGTTGGCCATGGGTAAAGTAAAGCCGTGTGTCAGCGGCTGCAGGCTGGTCACGCTGCTGGAATAGCCTGCCGGAATGTAGGGTACCGCCGTATTGCTTTGCTTCAGCGCCTGGAAGGTCAGCTCAAAATTGCCGCCCACCTTGACTTTCAGGCCGGTAAATTTTACCGTATCCTGTTTGCTGGTCTCGAATTGGTTAATTCCACGCTGATCGTTAGGGCGATAGTACTGGATCGTTTCCTGTGCTTTAACGGCGAAAGAGAAAAGCGTAATTGCACATAATGTTACGTATAGTTTTTTCATAATTATTTTTTATAAATAAGGTTGAACTGGATGGTGAGGTCATTATGGACTTTCATAGCGCCCAGCATAAAGGTTGGCGGCTTAATGCCATAGTCGGTGAGCTGAATGTTTTTAGATCCACTGCAGGTAATGGCATTATCTGCGCTGCTAACTGCTGTTACATCCACACTCACCGGCTTCGTCGCACCGGCGATGGTCAGCTCACCTTTGGCTTTGATCTGGTAAGTGTTATTCTCGCCAGGAACCACTTCGGCTGAGGTCAGCTTAAAACTGATGTCCGGATATTTTTTGGCATTCACCGCGGTGTAGGTGCGGTCGTCCATCGAAGTGTGCTCGCTTTTCAGGCTGGTCACCGACAAGCGTAAACTTAAGGCTGGCAGGCTATGACCCGGCAGATCGAATTGTCCCTGGCTCTCCACTGCATTGGAGATCATCGTCCAGTCATGGACATTGGAAGTGCCCAAAACTTTAATCGTGCTGCCGGCGGCCAGCTTATAGGTGGCTTGTGCTTTAACCAATTGTGGAAGGGGTAAAAAAAATGCGGCTGCCATTATCAGGAGGATCATCGCAGCTCGCTTGTCTGTCTTTTTCATATCTCTTGATTTGTTGCCCAAAAGTAGGGTTGATAGCGGGCACGGGGAATGACAGTTATTGGGTCAAAATGTGATCTGGATCACGTTATACCTTGAGAAAAGGCCAAAAAAAGCCTGTCATCCCAGGGAGACAGGCTTGATGGTTCCTTTATAGGAAGACCCCGCGCTAAGAGGGGTTTATTCTGAACCGGGAAAGATCAGCAGTGGCTTGCAGGGCCTTAGCAGCATTAGCGTAGCTGATGGTATGATAATTTACCTGGGTAGGGATCTGATCAAAGAAAGCTTCGAATCCGGGTCGGCCCCCGATGAACAGCTACAGCAAGGCATGCTGGCTGCGGGGCTGCCGCCCGAACTGGCGGGCCTGATCACCAAAATGGGACAAGGCGTAAGGCAAGGGCTGATCAACCGCGATTTTTTGCAAAGGGCGCCCAGGTGACCGGCAGCATCACATTGCCGGATTTTAAGGCGGCGTTTAAGGCTGCTTATGTTCATTAAATGATTCTATTACCTGAGCGAGGACGAAATGAATGCTCTCGGATATGACTTCCCGGGTAACAGCAACGCTTACTATCTGCCCGGGCAGCTTTTTTTCAAGCAAGCGCTCGAAACCTTCAAAACCGATGAAGCACTGTTTCCTAACAGCTGGAATGCCTATAACAGCTGTGCCGGGCACTTCTGTCCGATGGCCAGAAAGCGGAAGCCATAAGGTGTACCAAAGATCCGTGGCGCTGGCCCCCAAAAACAAAAATGGTAAAAAAGTACTACAACAGCTTTTGAATCAACCTTGACCAGGACATCAGTTCCAAGGGCACTGAAGGCGAACATCTAAGTCGCCCGCCTTTCGCCGATCTGCTGCCGCCAGAGGGCATAGTATAAGCCTTTGCCGGTCAGCAGGGTTTCATGCGAGCCGGCTTCGGCGATCTTGCCCTTTTCCAGCACATAGATGGTATCGGCATGCATGATGGTGGACAGGCGGTGCGCGATGAGGATGGTCATTTGCTCGCGGCTGCTTGAAACCTCGCGAATGGTCTGGGTGATCTCTTCCTCGGTCAGCGAATCGAGGGCCGAGGTGGCCTCGTCGAAGATGAGCAGGCGCGGTTGCCTGAGCAGGGCGCGGGCGATCGAGATGCGCTGTTTCTCCCCGCCGGAAAGTTTCATACCGTTCTCGCCCAGCATGGTGTTCAGGCCTTTTCCGGCTTTTTCGATCAGCTTAGTGGCGGAGGCTTTCCGCAGGGCTTCCATAAGCTCTGCGTCTGTCGCGCCGGGCTTGACGAAGAGCAGGTTGTCGCGGATCGTACCCGCGTATAACTGCGTGTCCTGCGTCACGAAACCGATCTGCCGTCGTAATGGATTGTAGCGGATGGCTTTGGAGGATACCCCGTTGAAGCAGATCTTGCCGCTGACGGGGATATACAAACCGACCAGTAGCTTGACCAGCGTAGACTTTCCTGAGCCGGATGGCCCGACAAATGCGATGGTCTGCCCGCGTTTGATGTCGAAGGATATCCCATCCATCGCGTTGTAGCCTGCTGTGCGGTGGCGGAACACCACGTCCTCGAAACGGAGTTCCGACAGTTCGCCGATCTCGGTCGGCTCTTCGGGCCTGCGCTCGATCGGCCGGTGCATCAGCACATCGAAGCTTTTAAAAGAGGCGTCTGCTTCCCGGTAAAGAATGATCAGGTTACCCAGGTCCTGAAGTGGCGTGAATATAGCGGTAGAAATAAACTGCATGGCGATCAGCTCACCGGTGCTCAGTACTTTTCGAAAGATCAGCCACAGGAGTATGAACAGGATCGACTGCTTGAGGAGGTTCAGCATATTGCCCTGCAGGAAAGAAAGGGAGGCTACTTTCCTGGCTTTGTACATTTCCAGGTCAAAGATGGTTTGGGTCTGTGCGTTGAGCCGCCTGATCTCGGCGAAGGTCAGGCCCAGGCTTTTGACCAGTTCGATATTCCGCAAACTCTCCGTGATGATACCGGCCTGCGCATCGGTCTGCCGGTTGATCGAGCGCTGCACGGTCTTGATCCGCTTGGACAGCAGGCCGGTCAGCGAGCCCAGTACGATAATGCCAACAAAGAACACCGGCACCAGCAGCCAGTTCTTGCTCAGGCTGTAATAGATCAGGAAGGCCACGCCCACCATCGAGGAGAAAAGCACGGTCACAAAGGCATTGATAAAACGCTCGGCATCGGTCTTGACCTTCTGCAGGACAGAAAGCGTCGTACCGCTCCTGCTTTCCTCGTACTCCTGGAAGGACAGGCGCAGGGTTTGCTTCAGCCCGTCATTGAAAACCTGCATCCCGAAACGCGCTACGGTTTTGCGCGTCATATATTCCTGCAGAGACTTTAGGCCTTTGGAAATGATGGCGATCCCCAAAGCGATCAGCAACCAATATACGATCCCGTGTATCAGTTCATTTTCGGGCAAATGATCCTTATTCGTCGCGAACCGGTCGATGATATGCCCGAAGATCACCGGGTCCAGCAAAGCCAGCAGTTGCGCAACCGCGGCCAGCAGCAGGGACAGGATGATCAGGTTGCGGTAGGGTTTTAAATAGTTCCAGAACAACTCCATTGTTAAATAAACAGTCCTGAGCAATATTGTTTGCATGCCACGGGCATGGCCGCCACCGGTTCTATACTTTTTTCAGACCTGAAATAAAAACCAAATCGTTCCCGTTCACGTAAACAAGTTCGCCCAGGTAGATGTATGGGTCCGTGAATGCCATTAAAAGAGTTAGAAAGAATAGCTGCGGTCAACCGCTTTTTGAAACTGGAGATCAGCAAGGAAAAAGAGTTACAGGAGATTGTTGCCTTGGCGGCGCAGATATGTGATACCCCGACCGCGCTGATCACCCTGATCGACGCCGACACCCAGCATATTAAATTCAAAACCGGGTTTGCCTTAAGCAAAACTTCCCGCAAAGAAGCTTTTTGCGATCATGTGGTCCGGCAGCAGGAAACGCTCATCGTCAGCGACGCCAGTCAGGATAGCCGTTTTGCAGGAAATCCCCTGGTGCTGAACGGGCCAAGGATCCGTTTTTACGCAGGCGTACCGCTGTTGACCGGGGATGGACAAGCCCTCGGCAGCTTATGTGTCATTGACCAAAAGCCGAGGGAGCTCAGTGTCCTGCAGGTCCAAATGCTGCAGGGGCTGTCCAAACAGGTGATCCAGCTGCTGGAGTTCGATACCAGTTTAAAAGTCCTTAAAGAACAATACGTGGCGGCCAGGAATGCCGAGATCAAACTACGCTCATTTTTTGAAAGTGAAACGTCCTGCCACTTGCTCATCGGAAAAAACATGGAGATCCTCGCCTATAATAAGGCCCTGGAAGCCTTTGTATGGAACATGTACCAGGTGAAAATCCTGCCGGAAATGAAAGTGACCGATTATATCAATAAGGCTTACACGGCTGATTTTCTCGCCAATTATCAGCTTGCCTTGAGTGGCCAGCCCGTAAAACTGGAAAGAAGGCTTGATTATCCCGATAGAACGATCTGGTGGTATTTCAGCTTTGACCCGGCCCGGAACGATGATGGTACCATCATCGGTGTATCCTACAATGCCACTGATGTCACGCAGCTCATGCTGGAGCGGCAAAAGAGCGCGGACCAGCAAAATTTCCTCAACGCGATCGCCTGGTCACAGTCCCACGAGCTGCGTCGCCCGGTGGCCTCGGTCATGGGCCTGATGAATGTGATCAAAGAAGCGGATTATCAGGCCGAAAAAGAAGAGCTTTTGCTGATGGAAAACGCGATCGGGGAACTGGATCAGCGCGTCCGACACATCATCGCCCTGGCAGAAGGGAAAGGTTATACCGGCAGGTAAGGAATATTACCGAGGGTTGCCGCACAAAATTCAGATCAGTTCTTTTATTTTAAGCAATAATTCATCCAGCCCAAAAGGCTTGCGGAGACTGGCGTTGACCTCCGCCAGATCAGAGAACTTACTAAGCACAGGGCTGCCTGATATCAATAACTGCGGGACCGCTCTGGTGACCGAATCAGCATGCAACAGGATACAAATGATATGACCGCTGACCGAAGGCAGGCGCTCATCGATGATGAACAGGTCTGCTTCGAGCGTCGCTAATTCTTCCACACTGGTTAAAGCCGGATAAGAAGTAACGCGATAACCCGCCTCCGTTAAGAATTGAGCAACCAACTGCTGTAAGGCTTCGTTATCCTCGATCAGGACAATGTGTTTCATCAGCCTAATTTAGCGAAAAATGCGGTAACCTGTTGACAGCGGATGGATTAATAAATTGTTATACTTTAATTCAGGCGGTGACCCTGCGGTTAACGTTTGTATCCTTCCAAACTAGTTTCTTCTTTGTTCATCAGCCGATCCGGATGAGCGTTTACGGACATCGAAATCGGCGCTACCGAAATTATAAGTGAAATTCAGGCGGATGTTCCGGCTGTCATACTGGCTCCGGTTATCAAAATGCACATTTCCGTAATCCGTCCGGCTCCGCTGGATCCCTGTAAAGAACACATCGTTAAGGCTTAAAGACAGGGTAGCCTTATTTTTTAGCAGTTTGGTACCACCGCTTAGGGAGGTAGTGGTCATCGGTAAAGTAATATTATTTCCGTAGGTGACCCTGGTACTGGCAAAAGTGTACACATTCAACCACCAGTTGTTGGGGAGCTCCAGCTGGTTATCGAGATAAGCCTGACCGGTGAACTGGGTTACGGTGACCGGCGAGCCCGCATAATCAAAGTGATAACGGCTGTATCTGAGTGTCCCGCTATAATTGATGTCCAGCCGGTTAAAGAAGCGGTTATTATAACCGAAATTAAAACCGCTGTTCCGCCCTGTGCTTAAATTCGCCTTTAAGCGCGATGTTATCTTGGTTTGATCATCGACCAGCGCCAGGTCGGTGATCACATCTTTACTTTCGCTATACGTTAAGGAAAAACTGAGCTTATTGTTCAGCATATTGATACCCAGCCGGTAGTTATCCGTCAACGCAGGCCGTAAATTGGGATTGCCCTGAAAAACAGTGTAAGCGCTTTCAACGATGACAAAGGGATTCAGATAGCTGTAAGTGGGCCTGCCGATACGCCGCGAATAAGACGCTGACAAGGAACTGCTGCTGAGTTTGTACCCTGCGACCAGATTCGGGAAAAGGTTCAGGTATCGCTGGTCCGACACATTAGCTAAGGTGACCGATGTGCCTTGCGTGGTGGTGTGCTCCGCACGTAAACCCAATTGGACCGTCAGTTTATTCCAGGTCTGTTTGGTACTGATATAAGCAGCCAGAACGGTTTCCTCATACAGAAAATCATTGCTGCCGTTATCCCGGAGGGTATTCCCCAGCGATCCGCTTTCGGAAAAGAAGCGGTTGGCTACATTGACGTGACCGGCTTTGATACCACCCTCCAGATTCCCGTTGTGAAGCTTCTGCGTATAATCGGCCTTATAGCTATAAATATGGGTTTGCGTGTTACCCGATTGAACGATCCGCTGCTGCGGAAAAAGCAGCTGCTGCCCGCTGTCTTCAAGCCTCAACCCAAGCAGGTTGAAGGTCTGGTAATCGAATATGCCCGCATCCCCGTCCATGTTGATCTCTTGCTGCCTGGCGGAGTCAAGCCTGAGCTTATAGTTGATGTTCAGGTTCAGTCCTTTGCTGCTGCGGGAGTTGCGGTTATCGGAATAGCGTGTTGAATCGGGACCCGGGGCCGCCAAAGCGAGTATACCCGTTTCCGAATTTCTTGACGGCTCGCTACTGCTCTGATAGCCGGTGACCAGTAGCCCGAGCACATCTGTTTTATTTAAATAATGGTCCCAGCCCAAACGCATGTTCTGGTCGCGGTAAGGCGAACGGTACCTCATAGAATCCGACAAGCGCTGCCCGGACGCGCCCAGATAAGTATTGGTCTGGATCTCCTGGGATTGCGTGCCCAGTCCGTAAGCATAACTGCCGTACCAATAGTTATTGCCATTGCGGTAGTTCAGTCCGGCCGAAGCGTTATTGCCGGAAAGATATTTCCAGCCATGACCGCCGGTCAGGCTGACATAGGCATTATAACCCGGCCTTATGCGCTTGAGGGAACGGATGTTAATGATCCCCCCGTCTCCCTGGGCATCATATTTAGCGAACGGACTATGGATCACTTCGATCTGACTGATAGCAGCAGCGGGCATATTACGAAGCAGTGCCATCAATTCGTTTCCGCTCAGGCGGGTCAGCTTGCCGTCAAGGGAAACGGTCACCGCCTTTCCCTCCAGCATGACGGTATTATCATTCAGGATGGCAACACCGGGTAATTTTTTGAGCACATCGGTCGCATTGATCCCGGCCTTGCTGTCGCCGTCCACATGGGCGATCAGCCGGTCGAACTGTTGTTCAAGAAAAGGCTTTTTCGATCTGATGACCACCTCTTCCAGCTGCCGGTCCTGCGGGACAAGTATGATCGTCAGGCTATCCTGTGCCCAGGTGCTGATCTTATAGGAAATATATCCAACGTGGCTGACATAAACGTACTGATCTTTTAGCACGGCCTGAATATGGAAGCTCCCGTCAGCACCCGTTTGCCGGCTGTGTTCAAGCTTTCCGGTAGCGGTTTGGTAAACACTGACGGTCGCACCAGCCAGTGGCTGACCGGGTGCCAGCATGACTTTTCCCGCGACCATACTGGTAGCTTGCCCGGTCGAGATCAAGGGCGTGATAGATAAAAGGGCGACGATCCAAACGGTGATGCATCGGTACATATTGTTAGCAGATCCTGGTTTCATGGCTATGAAAGTACCCTCTCAAAGATCAGTTGAGCTACAGAATCTTTGAACCGGCTTATTCGGGTGGCAGATCACCGTTTTTCGCCTGCAACTGATCCGCAGACGAAAATTGCCGGCTGGCAGAGGAAATATCCTTCCTGACAGGTTTTATGCGCTCTGTTGCTTCAGATCACGTAGTTTTGATTTATGAGGCCGAGATACATCCAGTTGACCATTTACTTCGTGCTGTTCTATGCATTCACGGATTTTAACTGGCAGCTGGGCAATTACCTCGGCGGGAACGGCTTATATGTGTTCTGGAGCAACTGGCGGGGCGTTAGGTCACATCTCAGCACGGTGCTCTCATTTATTATTTACAATCAGATCAGCTACCAGCTGTTTTTCCAGTTCTTTTACAGGCGACAGCGGCGCGTGTTAGCCGTCCTGCTATACCTGCTGGCCGCTTTACCTGTCATGATCGGTTGCCGTTATCTCATTCAGGAGGTGATCGCTTATCACCTTTGGGGTTCCCATAACTATTCGGCGGCTATGCGTCAGCCGGCAAGATACTTTATGGATAATATCTACTTTGCCGTGTATTACAGCGGCTTCGGAGTGGTGTTCTTCTTTATCCAGTTCTCCGCCTATGCGCAGAAGTGCCAAAGCGAACTGCTCGTCCAAAACCGGAACGCAGAATTATCCTTTCTCCGTTCCCAGATCAATCCACATTTTTTGTTCAACAGTCTCAACAACGTTTATACACTGGTCTACCAGGCCTCTGAGAAGGCTTTGCCGTCGATCGGCAAGCTCTCGGAGTTGCTCAGGTATATGCTCTATGAAAAGGAAGAGTTCGTGCCGTTGCTGAAAGAACTGCAATATCTGCGCAACTTTATCGATCTCCAGTTGATGCGCTACGATTTCGAGCCGGCTATCAAAGTGGAACTGGACGCTTCCGGCGATCAGGCGCTAAAGATCGCGCCTTTAACGCTGATCCCTTTTGTAGAGAACGCATTTAAGCATGGGGATCTGAGGGACCCAAACCATCCTTTACTCATCCGGCTTTACTTTATTGACAACGAAATGAATTTCCTGGTGATGAACAAGGTCAGCAGTACCAATAAAGACCAAACCGGCGGTATCGGCCTGGAAAATGTCAGTAAACGTCTGTCACTTATTTACGGTGGCGCACATCACCTGAACATCGATGATGACGGCAGATTATTTTCTGTAAAATTAACCCTCAGCCTGCATGAATGATCACCCTAACGCTATTAACTGTATCATCGTGGACGATGAACCGCTCGCACTGTCATTGCTAAGCGATTATGTGGCCAGGGTCCCCGGACTGAACCTGGTGACCGCGACATCAGATCCGTTCTCCGCTTTGCAACTGGTCAGGAGCCAGGCCATCGATCTGATCTTTCTGGACATGCAAATGCCGGAATTCACCGGTATGCAGTTCCTGAGAACCTTGCAGCAACGCGTCATGGTGATCGTTACAACCGCATACAGTGAATATGCGCTGGAAGGTTATGAGCATCATATCGTCGATTATCTACTCAAGCCGATCATGCTTGATCGTTTTATGATCGCCATCGAGCGGGCGCAGCAACGGTTCGGCATCCCTCAGCTGGCCGATCTGAAACTAACGCCGACAGGTAATGAAAGGCCGGGTTTTATATTCGTAAAAACAGACTATAAGATCATTAAGGTCGATCTGGCTGATATCTATTACCTGGAAGGCGCAAGGGATTATGTGATCATTCATACCCGCGACGACAAGATCCTGACCGCGCAGAGCATGAAGGAACTCGCAGAACTTTTACCCGCCGGCCAATTCATCCGCATTCACCGGTCTTATCTGGTCAATTTGAGTAAAGTTGATCATATTGAAAAGAATCGTGTTGCTATGATGGGGCAAATGCTTCCGGTCAGTGAGTCTTATAAAAACGACTTACTGAAGATCGTAAAAGGCTAAGGCAACACCGTCAGACACTTTTTGAGTGACCATCTCGATGAAATAGCCATGAAATGACCGTTATTTAGCTATATAAAAAATGTTCAACTAAAAGTTTCCATTCCTCAGCCAACGACACAACCGGACGCAGCTTTCCCGCCTTTCGGTACCAGTAATCCGCGTTGCCTGAATCTCCCTCCTTGCGGTGCAGATAAGCATGTACCCATGCCGCCCCCTGATCGTCAAGGTGATCGACCAACCCATGGGCCCTTTGCCAGTTGTTTTTAGCATCATACCACAGGCTCGCGAGCTGAGGGCTGAGCTCGCCAGGCGGGAGGCTGCTTTCCAGGGATTCCTTAAATTCGCTGAACGTTTTCATCATGTTAATGGCCTTTGATCAGATAACCCAAAAGTAGCCCTAAATAACAGCAATGAGCACAACGATCCAATTCAGCTTACCCTTTTTTTCCAGCACCAGCATCCGCTGCTCGTAAACCTGCTGCTTTTCCTGCTGCACCGAGATCATCCCGCTGATCCTTTCTTCGTAAACTTTCTGCAGGTCCGCCTTGCTCTGCTTCTCATTATCGATTTCCTTCTGGTAAGCGGCCGTCAATTGTTTCTTCACCGACTCTACCAGCTGCGCCCGCGAATGCTGCAATTCTGCTACCGTTTCGTTATACGACTCGTTCAGAAACTGCCCGAACGCCGTTGACATAATGAACGCTTTGTCCGCCACTTTTTGCAGCAAGGTCGCATCTTCTTTATGCCCGATAGCAGTCACGAAAAGCGCCGATAAATTGATCGCGGCTTCTGCAATCACCGGCTTGTTAAAGATCGTCAAATTTTCCTCGCCGCCACGGGAAACGACAATGGTATCATCGGGCTGTATTCAATTGTGCCAAACAAAAACATAAAATTTCGTTTAGGAATATCCGGGTAAGCGGCCCGGCGCCGGGCCGCACTCTGAAGGATTTTTATTGGGCGATCAAGCCCTTCATTTTTTCATTCAGGTCTTTCAGTCCTGCTTTTTTCAGACATTCGTCAACAAAGTTCCTGAGCTCTTCCGCATCTTCGCCAGGTATGAAATTCAACAACTCCTGTTTATCAGCTCCGTTACCCAATCCAGCTTCGACTACACTGTTTAACAACAAAACCGTCTTCCGGCTGAGCTTAAAGTCGAGTTTTACCGCTTCGGTCATTCCCGGACTACATAATAAAGTTTCATAAACGGTCCCTATCATACTTTTCGTTGCCATGCGTATTTGATTTTTTGGATTTAACAATAGCTCAAAGGTCGGTAGTTGAGCTGAAACGATCCTACCCAATATTTGGGGTGGATAGGTGAATGCGGTTGGGCTGTTTTACTTTTGCTCTTGTCACAGGAAAAGGAAAGTGAGATGGATAAAGTGGATAGACTGTTTAAGCTGGCTCAGGTGCGCCAAATGGACCTGGCCTTGCTGCTGGAAAAATTGGGGCATGAGCCAACAGCACGCAAGAAAAATGATACGGATTGGTGGTATTTGTCGCCTTTACGACATGAACGGACGGCGAGTTTTCATATCGACCGCGTGAACAACGGATGGTACGATTTTGGGCTGGCTGTGGGTGGTAATCCGGTAGATTTTCTATTGCGCTATTACGATTGCTCGGTGGCCGAAATGCTGGTTCGCTTGAATGATAATTTTGGTGAGCAGCGGGTGCCGGCTTTTGAGCCGGGATTGCGGTCTGAAGGGCCGAGCGACAAGGATCGTTTAGTGATCCAATTCGTCAAATCTTTATATGCCTATCCCCTCAAAAATTATTTGCATGAACGATCTATTCCTGTTGCTGTCGCAGACAATTATTGCAAGGAAGTCGTGTATGAAATAGGCGGTGGCAGGTACTACGGATTGGGCTTTGCCAATGATATGGGGGGCTGGGAGATCCGCAACAAAAATTACAAGCAAAGCGCCTCACCCAAAGACATTACGACCTTTCGTTTTGGATCAGACAGGGTACAGGTATTTGAGGGTTTTATGGACTTTCTATCCTATCAGACTTTGCATCCTTATGAGGAACCGGGCAATACGGATTTTGTGGTACTGAATGGTGCCGGAATGTTCGACCGGGCGCTGCCCTTTTTGCAGAGGCACCAGCAGGTCGGGCTTTGGCTGGACAGGGATGTCACGGGCCAGGCTTTTACAAAATACGCGTTGTCGCTGGGCAGCAATTTTGTGGACCGGAGCGTTTACTATGAGAAATTTAAGGATTTGAACGAGTGGCTGATGCATAAGGGCGAAGTGCCGAAACAAGTGCGGCAATTGGCCAGGGGTAAATATTTGTCTGTTAAGTGATCTTGCCATTTTTCGTTTTTTCTCCTCACCGGGAGAATGCGTGAGATCGCCCGTTTTGCGATCGGCAAGATGTACCATTGTCTGACAACAATGGAAGATTGCGCCCCTTCTCCGAAGTCGGGGGCGCTGGGATAACGGTTGTTTTTGCAGCCTTTAGGGCAGGGATATGTTGTGGGAGGATGAGTGATGGCAGAGGAAAATAATGGCCGCAAGCGACGAATTACGCTGCGTTTGACGGCAGAGGAATATGCAGAATTAGAGGATAAATGGAAAAATTCGACGGTGCGCAAGCTGTCGGATTTGGTGCGGCGGCTGATCTTTAGGCGTAAGTTTACGGTCTATACGCGCAATAAATCCATGGATGAGCTGCTGGAAGAACTGGGGCTTTTGCGTCGGGAATTAAATGCCATCGGGGTGAATTTTAACCAGGCTGTGCACCGCTTGAATATGCTAGATCATGCGCCGCAAATGCAGGCCTGGGTCATACGTTTTGAGCAGGATAAGGAGCGCTATTTTGCTGCTGTTTCGGCGATAGAATTGAAGCTGGTTTCACTGAATGAAATATGGTTGCAGTGATCCATCAATCAAAGCATTTGCGCATTGCTTTAAACTATAATGAGCATAAGGTAAAGAATAGTTTGGCGGTCTGTCTGGAGGCGGGTTATTATCCCGTCGGGCCGGAGCATTTGAGCTTTCACCAGAAATTGAGACGGCTGGAATTACTGGCTGAACTGAACCAGCGGACGAAGCATAACTGCCTGCATGTGTCTTTAAATTTTGACCCCACTGAAAAACTTTCGGATGAGCATTTGCGGGAGATCGCAGCAGTCTATTTAGAAAAAATCGGCTTTGCCGGGCAGCCTTATTTGTTATACAAACATGAGGATGCAGGGCACCCGCATCTGCATCTGGTGACCACAAATATCAGGTCAGATGGTAAGGCGATCCGAATGAATTATTTGGGGCGGGATAAGTCAGAACCGGCGCGTAAAGAGATCGAGCAAATGTTTGGTTTGGTGGTGGCCGACAAGCAGCAAAAGCGGCAGGTGTTTCAGGTGAAGCCCGTCAATGCAGCGAAGGTTTTGTATGGTAAAACAGAGACAAAGCAAGCCATTAATAATGTATTAGTAAAAGTGTTGGCGCAGTATAAATACGCCTCGCTGGCAGAACTGAATGCGGTGCTGCGGCAATACAATGTCGTTGCCGACAGGGGTGACGAAAAGTCACGGGTTTTTAAACACGATGGTTTGGTTTACCGGGTGCTGGATGAACAGGGTAACAAGGTTGGCGTGCCGGTGAAGGCGAGTTTGTTTTTTGCAAAACCAACGTTGAAATTTTTAACGCAAAAGTTTGAAGCGAATAAGCTGAATAAAGATGATCCGAAAGCGAAACTGCGGTTAAAAAATGTGATCGATCTGTATTTGTTAAATGGCGCTAAAACATTGGATGGTTTGGTAACGCATTTGAAAACTAAGGGTATTGATATGATTTTGCGGTATAATGATCAGGGTATTTTATATGGGGTGACTTATGTAGATCATTATAGTAAATGTGTGTTTAATGGAAGTGTTTTGGGCAAAGCCTATAGTGCAAATGTCATAAGGGAACGCTGTTTAAACACCGGGGCTGATGAGGGGAAAAAACAAAACGGGCGAATTGCAAAACTGGCGCGGGACGGGCAGGCAATAGGGGGTAAAACGCGTAAAGATCGAACGGAAATTTTGACTGGTATTGGTGCCCATCAGGGGCCGGGTTTGGTGGAAAGCCTGCTCGATACCGATGGCACGGCGGAGATGATGGATTGGGAACTAAAGCGGACAAAGAAGAAGAAAAAGAAAGTGCGGATGTCGATGTGATGTTGGTGAGCGTTGCGCTTGCTGGTGAGATGAAAAATAAAAGTGTTATTGGATTTAATTCTCCTCTTTCGGGGGAGATTAAAGGGGGTGAGGGGTATATGCAAACTGGAGAAAACGATCAGGCGATGCGCAAGATCCTGGACATGACCAGGCTGATCAGTATCGGGATATTATTACTGCATTTTTATGTGGAGTGTTACGGGGCTTTTGTGGAATGGCATTGGGTGTCGGGACTGTCTGACCGGTTGCTGGACAATGTGGTGAAGACCGGCCTGTTTAGCAGCTTCCTGAGGCCGAAGCTGATCTCGCTGGGATTTCTTGCGATTGCGTTAATCGGGGTAAAGGGAAAGAAGGATGAAAAGCAGACCTGGAAGACGGCGGCGCTTTATTTGGCGGTAGGTCTTTCTTTTTTTCTCGCCAGTCAATTGGTGTTGCTGGTGAGGGGAAAAATAGCTTTGGTGGCATCGGCTTATATGGCTGGCTGCGGACTGGGCTTTTTGCTGATGTTGAGCGGTGGTACGATGCTGTCCCGGATCATCCGGGATAAGCTGCAGGGCGACATTTTTAACCGTGACCAGGAGACGTTTCCGCAGGAGGAGCGTCTGTTGGAAAATGAATTTTCGGTTAACCTGCCGACGAAGTATGTGCTGAAAGGCAAGGTGCGGGATGGCTGGATCAACCTGATCAATTTGTTCAGGGCTTTGTTGGTGCTGGGTTCACCGGGTTCGGGTAAGAGTTATTTTATCATCCGGCATGTGATCACGCAGCATATCCGCAAAGGGTTCGCGATGTTCGTCTACGATTTTAAAATGCCGGACTTGGCGGTGATCGCCTATAATACATGGCTGAAGCATAAGGGCGGGTATAGGATACAACCTGAATTCTACTCCATCAATTTTGATGACCTCTCGCGCAGTCATCGTTGTAACCCCTTGGATCCTTCGGCGATGCTGGACCTGACGGATGCGGTGGAATCAGCGCGTACCATATTGCTGGGGCTGAACCGCGAGTGGATCAAGAAGCAGGGCGACTTCTTTGTGGAATCGCCGATCAACTTTCTGACAGCGATCATCTGGTATTTGCGGAAGTATAATGACGGGGAATTTTGCACCTTGCCGCATGTGATCGAATTGATGCAGGCGGATTATGATAGCCTGTTTACACTGCTGGGTACGCAAAAGGAAATTGATGTCCTGATCAATCCTTTTATCAGCGCTTACAAGCGGGATGCGGTGGAGCAACTGGAGGGGCAGATCGCTTCGGCGAAGATCACGATGGCGCGGGTGGCCTCGCCGCAATTGTATTATGTGTTATCCGGCAATGAGTTTACGCTGGATATCAATAATCCTGATGCGCCGAAGATCGTGTGCATGGGCAATAATCCGCAAAAGATACAGATCTATGGGGCAGTGCTATCGCTTTTTACCAACCGCCTGCTGAAGATCATTAATCAAAAGGACAAGTTGAAATGCAGCCTGGTGTTTGATGAATTTCCTACGCTGACCACGGATATCATCCCGACAATCGCGACGGGGAGGTCCAACCTGATCGCCACAACGCTCGGCATTCAGGATGCCAGTCAGCTGCGCAAGGACTACGGGCGCGAGCAGGCAGATGTGATCATGAGTATTGTAGGCAACATGGCGGTTGGCCAGGTATCGGGTGATACGGCCAAATATGTGTCCGAAAAAATCGGGCGCATCATGCAGGACAGGGAAAGTTTATCCATTAATCGCAGCGATACTTCCATCAGCCGTTCAAAGCAACTGGAAGCTGCCGTGCCGGCCTCGCGCATTTCGGCTTTGAGTTCCGGCGAATTCGTAGGGATGGTGGCCGATAACCCGGATTGCAAGATTGAATTGAAAGCTTTTCATGGGGAAATTGTAAACGACCATACCGCACTTAAAAAAGAGATTGATGGTTATGTGGCTTTGCCGGAGGTACGGAAGATCAGCAGCGCTATTGTGGAGCGGAATTATTTGCAGATCAAACAGGATATCAGGGATATTATTGAGCTGGAGATGGAGCGGTTACTGAGTGACCCGGCAATGGCACACCTGATCATTAGAAAAGCTTCTAACTGCGGACAGTAAGCCCAAAGCTGTGAAACATTACAGTTTCCGCAAATCAGCAGGCCGACCGTCTTCGATCTGCCGTATCATAATTTCAATGCCCTCGTCCCTGCTCATCACATTACCCAGTTCTTTGATCGATTGTTCATCACGATAAATTCCGTTATGGTCATTCCAGCAAAGCCAGTCAATAATATCCTCCCTCGACATTGCCGGAATAAAAATCAGCATATTTTCCAGCGGCAGTTCAGCGAAATCAGCAAAACCATAACCCGATTCTTTCCAGAAATTCATACTTAAATATACTGAAAAATCGTTATATTTAAGTATGAATTTCTATTAAATCAAAGGCTATGATCACTGATATTTTAACTACTGCTGATGTGGAGCTTTTTATGAAACAGTTAGTGAATGAAGGTACCAATGCACACCCGGATGAGGACTTCCATAACTATGTAAATATGGAAACGGGATCACCCTGTTATACCCCCGAAGAAGCTGAATTAAGGAACCGGCTTATAGAGCAATGTTTTGATGTTTGTGAAAGTAACGGTCTGGATGTTTACAGCGTAATGCAGGAAACATTCCTGACCGAAACAGGACTTGACCGGTATATTCCCCTCCCGTCCCTGGTGCAGTAGAACATCCTGACCGGTTTTTTGGTTAATAAGATACATGGCGGACGTTCACACAAAAGAAACCAGGAGTTACAATATGTCCCGTATCCGTAATAGGGATACGATGCCTGAAATTCTTGTCAGGAAATTTTTATTTTCCAGAGGTTTTCGCTTTCGTCTGCACGGTAAAAAATTGCCGGGCAAACCGGATATTATTCTTCCTAAATATAAAACCGTTATTTTCATTCATGGCTGTTTCTGGCATGGTCATAATGGTTGCCGGTACTTTGTGGTTCCCAAAACGAGGACAGAATGGTGGCTCAATAAAATCTCGGGGAACCAGACCAGGGACAGGCAGGCCGAAATATTACTGGCAGCCGCGGGATGGCACATCATTACTCTCTGGGAATGCGACCTCAGAAAAAAAGCGGCTGATCACACCCTTGATCAGCTTGAATGTCAGCTGCGTGAACGGCTGATGTAACAATAGCCCCGGACGACGGTTGTTGGTGAAAGCGTTAATATTTCTATCTTAGATTTTTTTTTGGAATATTAAGATGCCTTTCCCGATAATTGATTTGTTTGCAGGCCCGGGAGGCCTGGCTGAGGGGTTCAGTTCGCTGACCGGGAATGACAATGACCGCATATTCAAGATTGAACTTTCGATAGAGAAGGACAGTCACGCGCATCAGACCCTTACCCTTCGTTCTTTTGTACGCCAGTTCCCGTTCCGTGAACTGCCGGATGAATATTACGCTTTTTTAAGACAGGAAATCACCATTGAAGACCTCTATCAGGCATGGCCGGAACAGCACCATAAAGCTATGCGGGAAGCATGGCAGGCCACGCTCGGTGAAACATCCGAAGCGGAAGTAGACCGTAGGATCGCTGAAAAGCTGGACGGAGAAACCAACTGGGTGCTCATTGGCGGACCGCCCTGTCAGGCCTACTCACTTGTGGGCAGATCCCGCGTGGGCGGTATCAGCGAGACCGATCACCGTGTTCACTTATACAAGGAATATCTGCGTATCATCGCACGTCATCAACCCGCCGTATTTGTGATGGAAAACGTTAAAGGGCTGCTTTCGGCAGAGCTTAACGGTGAAAAGATATTCAGCAAGATCATGGCTGACCTGACCACACCGGCTATCGTTTTTCCGGAATATGCGCCACCGGGTTACCGGATATATTCACTGGTAAAAGATAATGTCAGAACGGATGGGGATTATCTGATCCGGTCTGAGGACTACGGAGTACCGCAAAAACGCCACCGGGTTATTTTACTGGGGGTGCGTGAAGATATCGATGTGGTTCCCGGAACCCTTGAACCATCCCGTAAAACGGATCTGAAGTCAGTCATCGGTGCTTTGCCAGCTTTGCGCAGCGGAATTTACAGGGAATTTACCCACACTGAGATCGTCAATACTGAAAAGGGTACAAAAAAGGCGCGTAAATATCAAAACCTTGACGACTCATTTGAAGGCTGGTCAGAACGGATCAGCAGCTACACGGAAGAACTTTTAAGCACTTTTTCAGAGTTGGGCTACAATGCTAAATTTGAACAGACACTCCCTGAAAGTACCGGATCAGATTATCGCCGTACGCCACGGACGATCTCCCAGGCACACCCATTAAGCAGATGGTATTCCGATGAAAAATTAGACGGTGTCCTCCAGCATCAGTCACGGGGGCATCTGACCCAGGACCTGAAGCGTTACCTTTTTGCAGCGCTGTATACGCGGGAGTTCAAAAAGTTCCCGAGAATGGACGACTATCGCAAATTCGGTACAGATCTTATTCCCGATCACGAAAATGCAGAGTCGGGGAAATTCAATGACCGTTTCCGGGTTCAGCTTCCTGACGAACCGGCAACAACGGTGACCAGCCATATTTCAAAGGACGGACATTATTTTATTCATTATGACCCGTCACAATGCCGGAGTCTGACCGTGCGTGAAGCAGCAAGGATACAGACATTTCCGGATAACTACTGGTTTTGCGGAAGCCGGACACAGCAGTTTCATCAGGTGGGTAATGCTGTACCGCCTTATCTCGCATGGCAGATAGCATCGGTTGTACATGAAATACTGGTTCCGGAAAATGCAAGGGAAGTGCGGGAGCCTGTATTGTTCAGATATTAAATAAAAAATATTAATAAGTTTCAGATCATACAAACATTTCATAATATTAACAACCCAAAGCCATTATCATCAGTTCTATGCCGGAAAGTATAGTTTTATCCCCACCCCCAGTATTTTTTATCAAATCCATATCTGAGCAGGGATATTCACTTTCTACCGCGGTTGCGGATTTGGTTGACAATTCTGTCACTGCCGGAGCACGGAGGGTAGAATTGCTGATTAATGCGAATGTGTCGCCACTCCGGCTTTATATCGCCGATGACGGGTGCGGAATGACCGGCGAAGAGCTTACAGCCAACATGCGTTTTCCCAGTGCTGATCTGGATGCCGGACGTGCAGGTAATGATCTCGGAAGGTTCGGGCTCGGTTTGAAAACCGGCTCATTTTCCCAAGCCAGGCGTTTCACCCTTATTTCTGCAAAAGCAGGTGAACCCTATCAGGCGAGAACATGGGATGTGGAATACCTTAAAAAAACGGAAGACTGGACGCTGATTGTTGAAGAGGAAACTGCCACAGAAAAGCTTTTGCAGGATTTCGCAGAAACCAGCACAGACTTTCATGGCCAGAGCGAATCATTTGTGCCTAGGACGATTGTAATATGGGATGACCTTTATAAACTGGAGCGCCTTAAAAAACAGTCGGAGATTAACGACGAACTGGAAGAACTGCGCAGCCATCTCGGACTGGTATTCCACAGGTTTCTCCAGTCAGGCAAGCTCGAAATACGCCTGAATAACTCCCTCGTTGAAGGGTTCGATCCTTTTCCTGTTAACACTACCGGAGTTCAGATCATTTCCGAAGATTACTGGCAGTCCGGTGATACCTATATCCGCTTTCAGGGTATCATACTTCCAAAGCGGGCGGCGACTGAAGCGCGGGAAGATATATCTGTCTGGGCACCGCCCGGCAAAACACTGGAAGACTGTCAGGGTATTTATGTTTACCGGAACGAAAGGCTGATCAGCTATGGCGGCTGGCTGAGAACCATCACACGTACGATATGGCTTCAGTTCGGCCGGCTCAAAATAGATATTACCAATATCAATGACAGTGAGTTTCATCTCAATGTTGCCAAATCATCGCTGAAACTTCCCTTCGGTCTGAAAAGGGCAATGGCAGTGATGATCTCGAATGTTGCCGCACAGGCATTGAAGGAATACCGGGAGAGGCTTGCATCCGGTGTGATCAGAAATACAGTTGCCAAAAAAGGATTATCACTGATCACCCGCGAAAACAGCGCAGCCGGACCTGTACTGCGCATAAGCCATGAATTTGAATTGCTGCGCCAGCTGGAAAGTCAGCTCACCGAAGAACAGAAAGATATTCTGCGGACAGTAACCGGATTGCTGGAAAAAAAGCTGAACCAGGTATGGAAAGGTGATGCGGCAGCTCCTTCCGAAACCGGCGAAGGGCTGGCTGAAGCCGACAGGCAAAAGATCAGCCGCCTGAAAAATTACTATGAAGAGGCAGGATATTCTGCCGAAGAGATCCGGGAATTCCTGCTGGAAAGCTTCGGACAAAATAACGATGTGAAGACTTTTTTAGAAACCTTATTCTGATTTAAATGGCTTGGGAACACTTATCCGATATCATCAAAAGACGTGCTGAGCGTTACAAACGCGAACAGGGCTTCATCACCGTTGAGCAGTTGAACCATCAGATAGATACGCACTTCGCTTCACTTAAAGATAATCCTGATTTCGACTATGAATTTGAGGGAGCAGATGAATCCCGTCTGGCTGAATGGCTCGGGAACATAAAACTGCGCCTGAAATCAGTTATCGTTACCACGAACGACCCTGACAGCGTGATCGATGAAAAAGAGGATTATGACCGCTGGATAGATAAGCGCGAAACAAAAATAGAATGGAATTACTTTAAAAGATATATCCATTATCTGCGGAGCATCGAACGGCCGGTAGACGTAATTCAGAACACGGAGAAAAGTACACATGCCATCATTGAAAGACTGGGTGATCCGAAACGTAAGATTGAACCGCTGCAAAAAGGACTGGTACTTGGTTCGGTTCAGTCCGGCAAGACCGCAAACTTTAACGGTGTTATCAATCGTGCGATTGATGCCGGTTACGATATCATCATCGTTTTCTCAGGTATCATGGAAGATCTGCGGGTTCAGACGCAAAAGCGGATCAATCATGATGTAATCGGCCTTGGAGACAAGGGTGGTCAGTTCAATCAGGATGTTGGTGTCGGGAAAATTCAGAAATTTGGCCGGGACGGGATATATCAGATCACATCAGTTACCACCGGTACTGCGGACTTCCGGAAATCGATGGTTGACAATCATTTCGATTTTACCAATCAGCGATTACTTATTTGCAAGAAGAACGTATCCGTTCTGACCAATCTGATCTTCTGGCTGAAATCATCACTTCCCGAGGGTTCTGCCCGGCTGTCCAAAAGCGTGCTTGTGGTGGATGATGAGGCCGACAACGCATCATTAAATAACCTTGGTTACAAAGGCGCAGAATATGCCAGCAAGGTTAACGGCCATATACGGGCATTGCTCAATCTGTTCAGCAGGCGTTCCTATCTTGGTTATACAGCAACACCTTTTGCCAATATTCTACAGGATCAGCATGGCGAACGCGCGATGGACGGCGCATGGCCCATCAAGTACCGCTATCAGGGTGAAGTACGTGAACTTGATTGTACACTTTCTCCCGGATTGTTCCCGGATAAATTTATTTATAAACTGGCAACGCCATCATCGTACCTTGGTCCGCGTCGTTTCTTTTCAACCGGAAGGGAACAGGAAGGTGATCAGAAAATACCATTGATCGAGACTATTCCCGATTTCCCGGATGATGAAGACCATATTTTCGGAGACGATGAAACGGTGCTGAGGCGATCGTTAACAGATGCGGTAGATTGTTTTATTCTATCCGTGGCGCTTCGGGACAGCAGGAAATCAGTTTTGGAGATACTGCCGGGATATACACCGCATCATACCATGCTGGTGCACATTTCGCGCCTCATTTCCGATCAGAACATTGCTGCCGAACGCTTAACTAAGTATGTTGCTCATCTGGATAAAAAGCTGAAAGACGACAGTATTAAAGACCCGAATGGTATTTACGAAAAGCTGCGCCTGCAATGGAACAAGTTTTTTGCTTTTAAAGTCGCGAATATCCGGTCTTATTTACCTGAGGAATATAATGCAGATGGCCTGATACCGAAAACCTGGGATGATATTTCTGAGTTACTGCCGAATGCCGTTAAAAACATTCAGGTTAAAGCGGTCAACTCGTTCACTAAGGATAAACTGGTTTATCCTGACAGCGAGACCAAAAAATATATCGCCGTAGGTGGCAACCGGCTTTCCAGAGGATTTACGCTGGAAGGGCTGACCATCAACTACTTTCTGCGCGATACCAATCTTTACGATACGTTGCTGCAAATGGGGCGCTGGTTTGGCTATCGACCCGGTTACCTTGATGCCTGCCGTCTGTTCATTGACGCGGCCACTGAAGATAAATATAATTTTATCACTGCTGCCCTTTGTGAACTGGAAGAACAGATAGACAATATGGAGATACAGAAGAAATCTCCGAAGGAATTTGAACTCCGTATCCGAAAGCATCCGGATATATTGCAGATTACCCGTGCAGCTATACTTAAGAATGCCGTTGAGGTCAGATATTCTTTTCAGGATATGGTTCAGCAGTCGGTGCATTTTGACTTTAAGAAAGATGGCCTTCAGAATGCCTGGGACGGATTTAAAAAACTGTTTAAGGAAACTCCTTTTTCAACCGTTGAGGACGATGGCTTTTATACCTATGATGGAAGTAAAGACGACTTGTTCCGTTTCCTTGATCTGCCCTCGGTATTTTTAGATAAATCTTTCCTGAAAGACGACATGATGCATTACATTGATATGTGTGCCGAAGGTGGAATGCTGACGAACTGGAAGATCGCTGTAAGGCGTACCGGAACGGGCCGGAGCTTTTCTGATGATGGGATTGAAATAACCAATCTTACCAGAAGAAGTGCGCCAAAAAAAGAAGAATCACTTTACTACAGTGAGCTTAAAAACAAACTCCTGTTTACCGCATCTGGTAAATCCATGAACATTATGACTTCCGGATCAGACGAATCACTGGGCTTAGGTAATGAGGCATGCGAAAAAGCAATTGATGAGTTCCGGGCACATAAAAAGAAAAAATTAATTGCGAGCGGAAAAAGCGAGGCGGAAGCTGAAGATACTTCACAAAAGATTACCATACCCGGCTGGATCTTCAGGAAGATAAGGCCTGAAAATCAGGGCCTGCTGCTTATTTACCTGATGGATCTCAGGTATGTATTTAACAATGATGAACTGAGAGCGGTTGCTGTCGCTAAGGGGATAGATATTAATATACCGCTGATCGGCTATGCTTTGAGCTTCCCCGAAATTGATAATGATCCGGGCGCTGTATACATGGCCAATGAGTACATCCGTCCTGAAGAACCGGAGATCAGGAATGAAGACAATGAGATCCCGGAAGATATTAACGATACAGAGGTAAACGATATTAACTGATGAAACTGCAATGGGATATATTACTAAACGATGATTCCCGCTTTCCCCGTCTGCTCTTTTTCGGAGAGTTTGCGGATGAGCGGTTTCGTTATGGCATCGATGCGCAGATGCACTACTGCCTGTACTTTTACTTTGGTCCGCCAGCCGGAAACATTCCTGTTGAGCCGCAGCTACGGGCAAATATTTCGCTGGAAGAGACAATTGATGAGGGCAAACCGGTATTGGTACTGACCCTGCTGAATGATAATGCCCGCGAAAAGTTCAGCGACCTTATCGTCAGTATTGTTGAACAGACCAGAAACGTTCAGCCGGCA
Organism: Mucilaginibacter sp. CAU 1740; assembly: GCF_039839285.1. NCBI lineage: Bacteria > Pseudomonadati > Bacteroidota > Sphingobacteriia > Sphingobacteriales > Sphingobacteriaceae > Mucilaginibacter > Mucilaginibacter sp. CAU 1740. The sequence goes on from NZ_JBDOQS010000001.1 coordinate 762,865, forward strand.
TCGGCTAAAAAAGCTTTTGTGTCTCTTTGCAATGAATGGTTTGAACTTTTTGAGCCGCTTTCCGGCCAGCTTTCATTACCGGCTTTGCAGGGGATATTTGCAGAGCTCCACTTCCTGAAAGCGTTGCTTGATTATTCCAGACATACCCCCAATGATATTCTTTCGGCCTGGAAAGGGCCGTATGGAAAAGGTCATGATTTTGAGATCGGTGATAATCATTTTGAAATAAAAAGCATTGCAGAATTTAAGCAACTGGTTAATATATCCAGTGAATATCAGCTTGACTATCTGGACGGCCAGCAATTATTACTGGGTGTATCTGAATTTGGTGAAGTAACTGAGGAAGCCATAACACTCAGTGAGATTATCGGCAATATTGCTGCTTTACTCCGTGCGGTTACCGGTTCAAAGCTGCACGTTTTGTGGACTGCTTTATCGAAAGCCGGCATCGATTATCAAAGCATCCAGCAGTATGATCATCATAATTTTCTGATAAAGCATACGTCGTGGTTCAATTGTACAGCAGAAGGTTTTCCCTCAATAAAAAGAACCGACCTGCCCGATGCGGTACGGTCAGTAAAATATGATCTCGCGCTCAATAATATACAGGAATTTGCCATCTCAGATATATCGCCGTTTATATGACCTTAAATGAACTAACCTCCTTTTTTGGAACGCTGCTGAACAATATCACATCGGAAGATAATAATGTAAACCGCCGTGGGCTGCTGACTTATGTATTACCTGCCCTCAACCTGGCGAGGCTTACCGATTCAGAAGAGATCAATGAGTCTTACTTTTTAAGAAATGGTGAAAATGCGGAAGTAGACGGTTACCAGATCAATGAATCCGGTGAGCGTTTACAGCTATTTCTTTCAAACCTTATACTTCCGGGTGCCGAACGGCAGGTCGCCCGCAAGGATTATTATGACCAGCTTTTTTCGCGTCCCAGAAACTTTTTTACAAAAGCTGTTAAAAAACAGCTTTCTGATGTTCAGGCAGGTGATCCGGCGGCGATACTGATCCGTTCACTGGAAACGGCAGATTTTCAGGAACAAATAGACGTGGTGGAGATATTTCTGATCTCCAATACGATCTCTATTGAAACACGGGGATCACAGTCAGCGAAGAATTTCGCCTTTACGGACGATGAAATAACGGTAAGCTATACTAGAAACAAGGAAAGAAAAACAAAGAAGATCAGGATCATTTATCAGCTGATCGACCTTAATAAAATATACAATTATGAGATCAGCGAGGGAACTGCCGAACCGATTGTTATCAATTTCGATCCGCCGCTGCCTGCCATACAGGCCGCTGATGACGAGGGCGTGTTCAAATCATATTTAGCGGTTTTGCCAGCCACCTTACTGGTAAAATTATATCACAGTTACAGTTCCCGGTTACTGGAGCGAAACGTGCGCTCGTTTTTGCAGTTCAAGGGGGTCAATAAACAGTTAAAGGATACCATAGACAGCGAACCGGAAAAGTTCATTGCCTACAACAACGGGCTCACCATTACAGCTACCGCATCGGAGATAAGCCAAGCGGGGGGTATAGCCACTATAAGCTCACTGACGGACTTCCAGATCGTTAACGGCGGTCAAACCACTGCATCGATCTATTTCACCAATAAGGACGGCATCGATGTATCCAAGGTCAATGTTACCGCCAAGATCAATATTGTTAATGCCGATGACCGGGATAGTTTGGATGAACTCATCTCAAAAATATCCCAGTACTCGAACTCACAAAATAAGGTATCAAGCGTAGACCTGAAATCACGCAGTCCGCATCTGGTTAAGATCAAAAAACTTTCTGAAAGCATTACAGATCCGTCAGGTACCAAATGGTTTTTTGAACGTATCCGAGGCGACTTCAACACCCTGCTCAGGATTTACCCAAATCAGAAGACACAGATCGAACGTAACTACCCAAAGCAAAAGAGGCTTAGCAAGGAACAGGTTGCCAAATATTATGTGGCCTGGGGAACCAGTCCGTATCTGGTACGTAAAGGGGGCGAAAAAGTGTTCCGGGATTTTATGGACTTCATTCAGCTTGATCATAATGAAAAACCATTGAACCCGGAAAATCTGGGCAGGGCATTTTATGAGGACCTGATCGCCAAAGCAATTATGTTTAAAGATTTTGAGCAGATCTATGGAGCAGGCGAAGGCGCAATTGGTCAGATCCGTTCTTCGGTGGTGCCGTATGCATTATCGCTGCTCTATAAGATGACACTGATTAAAAAGCACAATTACTTTGACCTTGGTGCGATATGGGTAACGCAGGGGCTGCCTGAAGATCTGAAATCCTTTTCACGGAAACTGCTTGAATCTGTACAGGTATGGTTGAAAACCTACAGCAAGAGTGATGACCTTGGGGAATATGCCAAAAAAGAAGATCTGTGGAATGATGTACTGAAAAGCCCGGAGTTCGCAGCCTTTGAGAGATTGCCTGAAACAAAAGCGATCATTTCCAGATATCAGCTGAGCGAAGCCGATTTTAAAAAACGCTACGCCTCTGTCGAAACCTTTGATTTTTCGCTGATCAACGAGAACTGCCGCATACACTCCAACGGGGCCAAATTCTATACTTCATTTAAGCTGAAATTCAGCGATATGCTGACGGCAAATGAACTCCGGAAAATTGAAGAACTGGTTCAGAAGATACAGGTTAAGCATAATCTTTCTGAAGAACTTGCAGAGTTCGAGAACGCCATCATCAGAAAAATGCAGGCGGCAGACCCTGAGTGGTTTCTTGATTTCAAAATAGAAAATGCTAATCTGATCAACACTATCGGTCAGATCACCAATATTTATAATAAGAACCTAAGCCGTTACAAGGAAGCATTCGAGGCGCAAACGGTAAAAGCTATAAAGAAAGGTGCTCCGGAATATAAGGCCAATGCCTGGAAAAACATTGGAACGCTGATCAGCAGGGATGAAGATCCGTTAATGACAGATATTTATAAGATTACGGAAATGGCAGCTGAATAGTAATCTGGGCTTAATTAAAAGTTATGGTTGCCACAGTTGTCACTTATAGTCTGCCAGTTTCGTAAGATAAAAGGCATAAATTTGATCATGAAGGATTTAATACATGCAGGTCAGATTTGTGAGGTTGAAGACAGGGACCCTTCCGATGTTTTCTTAATTACACAAAGCGATATTATCGCGTCCGGGGATAATGACGTTGAGGCAGTTCGGCTACGCGACCTGCAACGTAATCTTTCTGATCCATCAGCGGTAATTCGTGTCCGTATCCCATTTACCTCTTTGAAAATAATTGCCAATGATCTGGAGGCTTATATTGAAAGCTGGAACAAAGACCGTTGATTCATTAAGAAGGATCTAATTTGCTGAGGTGGCAGATTTAATCTCTATTATTCTGTCAGAAAGATCGAATTCGTATTTTTCGTCAGTTTCTGGTTCCTTACTTTCTGAAATTTTTTCTGTTAAAATCTGATATAATTGCTTGAGTTCATTTGGACAATCGACAGGCAATCTTGATGCCGAATTAAGCAGCCGGTACCAACTGGTCCACGCGGCGCGTTTATCATTTTCGTATCCGCTGAAATTTGCCGCATTCCTGTTTACAACAAATAAAAGTGCTTTATTTATAGTGACAGTGTTATCAAGGCCTAAGCTGGCCAATATAAGTTTGGAATCATTGTCATTTAGCCATTGTATAACCTTCTCAATCCATTCAATTGTTTTGGGATAGAAATTCTTGATGCGGCTATACCTTTCCTTCATGGACTTACCAAATGGATCCTGCCACTTAAGCTGGAAAATCGCGAGCGTGCCGGATTCAGGATGTAGTACAGCCGCATCAATATCGGTGTGGACATTTTTTATTTTGATTACTACACTCTTGTGAACTGTTACATATCGGGGGGAGTTAAAGAGCATGTAAAGTTCATCCCGAAAATATTTCTCTCTATCGTTAACCGCATTAAAGTAATCTTTCGGATAAGCTCGCTTAAGTTCGTTATTCATGAAATAATAAGGATTGCCTTCGCATCCAAAGGCTGACTGAATTAACGAATCCCCCCCGATTTGAATAAATGGTGGAGCAGGGCTAACCTCCCGATTGACATGATAATCCCTGTTTTCAGGAAATAGTGTTAAACTGTCCACAAGAGCAGCAACAGTCTCAGGAGACTGATTTAAAAAGGCAGCTGCATTACTTATGGAATCGGTTCGGGAGCGAAATAGTGAGATGATATCCAAAATATTTGTTGCAGGATTCTTCTTGATCAACTGCCCGCAAAAATCCTTATGTTTGATAGATACAGCCATTGTAAGTTCAGCAAAATCACGAAAAGCAGCATATGGTATTCCATTGAATTTACTATCCGGTGGAAATAAATCCTGATTAAGCATTGAAGCTGACCTGTAATAAGCCAGTTTCTGATAATATTCATCAATTACAGGGTCATCGTAGAGATAAGATATCATATGACCCAGCCAAGGTTGGACTATTTGAAAGAGTTTTTGCCTTACAGGCTCGTATTTATTGAGGAGGAGGTCAAGATTAGGCTTCGAAAAACCATTATTTATCAATTGTTTATACCAATTAGCAGCTTGCCTGTCCACCTGTTCGATATCAACATCACCCGCCCGGTATTGAAAGCAGAATTTTCGCGCCTCAGCTTCGTAGGACAGATGAACTATACCAGCCTTAACATATATTTGGTAGCGCTCGGTCAGTGCTATTTTTCCGCAATGCACAATAAATGCGTTAGCCCAGTTCCATATTGTTTCATTTGTAGGCGTTGTAATCCATCCAGGGGTTTCTATTGCCGGGCCAATTAAAAAATTTAGCGCTTTGGTATAACCCAGTTCGTATAATGTTGAATTATTATCTTCATTCCCTTTATAATGCTGGCTGTAAAATACGTCCATTGTACGAACTACAATTTGAATCATCGCCTTTACAGTGTATATATCTTCAGGAATAGATTGCCTGACCTTCTCATTTTCGCTTTTAAGAAAGTTTTCTAATTCAACAAAATCGTTCATTATTAAAGAAATATCATTTCCAGATGTAAGAATTTTACTCAATTAATTTCAATGACATCACCCCAAAGCCTTCTTTCCGTCCAGTTTTAATCGATGAAACGCAATGACCGGCAGCGGCACGCGTTCTTTAGCGATATAGGTCATCGGCATTTCTTCTGCGGCTATAACCAGTGAAACCACTTCGTAATCATCGGATGCCAATTTTAGAAATTGTTTTAATTTCTCGGGGTTAGCTTTTAAATATTCATCACGCTTGACATGCTTATTGATTTTTGCCTTCGCTGCCTGACCTTCGCGACCCAGGTAAAGATCAAGTTCATTTTTCATCTCGTGGATATTGCGCGCACCTACCAGATTTTTGCATTCAATCGAGTAAACCTTTTTCAGAGTATGATCTACGGCCATTACGTCAGTATCGCCATACTTTACTTCTGCCGGAATATGCCCACCGGGTTCTATTTTGACCTCATGCTCCACTACTTCCAGGTCAGTATGTGTTTTCAGCCAGTCTTTTACCTCATTTCGGTATGGGGTTCCTTTCTCATGATTGATCTTACCCATATAGGAATTCATTTCCTCGGAAGTATCTTCGGGAAGCTTTCCTGTGAATATCAGGAATAACAGGTTGTCAAAATAGGTTTTTAAATGACGGAAACCGAAATAGTATATAGATTCGCCACCTGCGCTTTCAAGTTTTACCAAAGGCCTTCGCAGATAGGATAAGTTGCGCCCAAAGCGCCACGGGAAAATATCTTTTGAACTATAGCCTTGGGGGAATACCCCGATGCCTGGTCTGGTAAGGAGAGTCATGATATCGACGGTTTTTTCAATAGTCGCATTGTCAAGCTCAGGTAATTCAGTTTTGAGTAAATTAAAAAGTTTATCAGATGTTAACTGGGCACAGGATTCTCCTTGCGTAAAACCATAATTAATCAGCACGCCTGCTATATCTGATATATTGGAGATGGTTACGCCAAATTCGGCCCTGAAAGCAGCATCCGCTTCTAATGATTTATCAGTGGCATCTGTTTTTTTTTCATAATTAACAACATATCTTTTCTCAAAACGCTCCATAAAGCCGGCAACAGTGCCGCTTGTGCGCGCCTTGGAATAGGGTATTAAAACATTTTCCTGAAAACCCTTTCCGGTTCCTATTCGCCCGGAAGGCAACAATCCCATTTCCGGATCATTCAGCCTCATTCGCATAGCTTCACTTAACGAACCCCAGTTCGTCAGTTCATCCACTAAAGCCAGCATTACATCTACATCTGCATAGTTTGGTAGTTTTTTGCCGGAGGGTGGTTTAGCTGCAACAAATTCAATCAGTGTACGAAGCGCGTGTGCGGTTGGTACTAATAACAGATCGTGTTTATTGATCTCTTCTACCTCCTTTTCAAAATCTGCAAAGCAGGCAACCTTCGCGGGAGTACGTATTTCCCTAATTTCCCGTGTATAGGTGCAGCGTTCATTCCATTTGATCAGCCATTTGACCAGATATTCCCCATCAAATTCGGCAATCCGGTTCGTAAGTTCTTTGATTACGCCCGTAACAATAGTATCGCACAGTTTGATTTTTTCTTCGATGCCGGTTATCTTTTCGGGTATATCATAACTATCCGGCAAATATCCGGTCAAATTATCCAGTACAAAAGAACTATCGGTTTCTTGAAAATAGTGCTCAGGAGGAAGGTTTCGTTCATCAAGTTCTACATTCGCCGATGCGTCTGTAAAGAGTATCATTTTGGCTGTGTCAGGTTGCATAACTGATTCTACCATCTGTTCTATGGATGCGGCGTTTAGATTGATTTCTTTGCCAGCGGCGTGGATATATTCAACCAGTCCGTTAAGCACTGCTTTAACCAGCATTTTTTCACCTGCATTGTCCGGCCTCGCCATCAGATAAATCAGATCGTAAGGTACCTGCAACTGTAATTTTGGGGGTTCTATGGCAAAAGAAATGTTGATCGCATCAGGCTCTACTGTCTTAACAAGAAATTCGCTGCCATTTAGCATTTGATCGTCAATCACTAATTCAACCTCAAACTGGACAAATCTAAGATCATTTAATGCTGCCGAAAGTTCTGGAGCAAGCCTGTATAACCAGAACATAATTGCCTCGCCTATTTCAGGGGCGAGAAGATCGCTGTTTTCTTGATAGTTGGTAACCCAGATTGGGATCTTAAAAACATCCAGCAACCGGCGGTATTCAGGAGACAGCTTGTTTTTATAAGCATAAATTGGAGCAAAATCCCGTTTACGGATTACATTAACGAATGCCCGTACATTTCCTTCGATCAGCAATTCAGCTGCATGTTCGTCACGCATCAGTTTAATCTCTTGTTTTAATTCAACATCATGACCAGGCAAGATCATGAGCATTGCTCCATCAGGGCGTGCGCTGTTACTGTCTGTCAGGCCGCCGTGGTTTTGTCTGTAAACAGCATAGAGATTAAGTAAGTTAAATAATGGCGGCATTTCATAACGGGAAACCGCAGCCTTAAATACCCCGGCAAATTTCCATAAGGTCAAAAAATCCGATTCCTTATCATAAGCTATGGTTGTTAATTCGCTCAAAGTAAAGAATAAGTGCCTGTCACCGTCCGTTAACTTCGGCATTGCAAAATATTCGCCATGACCCGTTTCTGATAAGATAGCAATGGTAAGAACTTCGTACCCAATTTCTGCCTCTAAAGACTTAAGGTATGATACCACTTCTTTATTTCGCTGGATTAAGGTTTCATTTATCGATTTATCTCTGCTGAAACCTGCCAGCGGAAGGAAACACAGATACCCCAGTTTTTGATTATCGAAACGCCAAACCGACTCCCTGATTAGCAGCGTTTCATCCTTTTTCGGTAGTTTGATATCGGTTAATTGCCAGCCAAGAAAATTTAACGCGTTACCTGCCCTGTAAAACTGCTCCTTATGTAAAAGTTGCATCAGGCGATCATGGCAGCCATATGCTTTAGCCTGATCGTACATACAATTTATGAGAGCACTGACCACCGTCGTCGGCATGAATAAACAGTAATCCTCATTTTCTTTTATTAAAGGCTTGACAGAAACAAGAGCATTTTCCGGATCATTTTGTGCCAATTTCGGGTCTTTTAGGTCAATTATAAATTGGTCGAGCGCTGTGAGTTCATACCCGTAAAGTCCTGCAATCTTTTCCATGAAGTCACGGTCAAACATGAAAACATTTGAAGATTTTATAAATTCATCAAAATCAGGAAGTGTCAGTTCGTCAGACATTTCCCCAAATTCGTAGCGTTCAAAGGCGAGATCCTCAGCTACCTGGTTACTCATGAAAAGCAGCAAACCGGCAGCGCTATAGACTGATTTTTTGTAGTCGTCCGGGAGATCATTCTCTCCGGTAAGGATAATCTCCAGCAACTCGTTCAATATTGTGGTACCATTACGATAAACACCTGGAAAAACAATTTGGTTACCATTGGCTGAGATCACATTTTCGGTAAACATATTCTCAGGCTCTTCGTCACCAAACCCGACACCTGCAGCTATGTTTTTACAAAGTTCCGGCCATGGCATAAAAGGTCGTTTATCATTTTCAGGCATATGACGCAGGACATCTGTCGCAATCATTTCCACGCTGAAATTGCGGCCATGATTTTCCGGCATTGTTTGCAAATAAGCCAAGAACCTCAATATCGGTAAGCCTCGAAATTTGTTAATGTAAGCGGAAAATTGAGGCGGCATAGCAATTTCCGCGGGTGCAGACGTTACTGGTAATGCTTCGTCATTGCTCCAATGACAATTTTTATATTTTTTGCCGCTCCCGCAAGGGCAAGGCTCGTTTCGTCCGGTTTTCGACATGTGAACTAAGGTAAATATTGATACAAAACCTTGACAAACACCATGCTAACAGGAGGTTTGCTGACAAGATGACTTGTTGCTGTCCGAGATTGCATTTGGCATACAACTTGTTCTGAGTGCAATGGCACAGTGGTGAAATTGGCATACACGCGGGGTTTTCAACCTCTTGCTTTAAAGCGTGCGGGTTCGAACCCCGCCTGAAAATATCACTCGAAAGAGTTCATTATATATAGCCCGAAAGGGCTTTTTTATTTACAAGCAATGAGTAACGACCAGGAAATAATTGATCAGCATTTCTTGCCCCAATGCTATATTAATGGATTCGTTAATGAATCAGGCGTTTTATATACATTAGACCTTAAGCTTTTTGCAGAGCGCGGAAAAGTACCCTATGCCAGGGAATCCACGCCAGCTAAAATCTGCAAGGACAAACACTTTTATACAGTTGATGAAAGGGCAAAAGTATATAACCTTGGTGGCGTTATTGACAAATATCAGGTGGAAAAAAGTTTCCATAATTATGAAAATAACTTCCGGCAGTTAATTGCAAAGATTACGACAGGCGCGCCCTTAACTTATAATGAAGCCAGCAGTTTGATACGTATTATCATTGATCTCAAATACAGGAATAAATTTTACAGGGATAAAATGATTGAGCCGAGGCAGGGCAGGGTTATTGAGGAAGCCTTTGTAGAGTTGCAATCTTCATTCGATAACGATCCGGCTTTTCGGGCCAAATATGAAGGTATTACGCCACAAGAATGGGCGGCTGTTAATCAACAGGTGCGTGACCAATTATTAAATGATCCGGATTTCAAAAAGAGTGCCCATCTTTCTTCGCTCGTTAACAGAGAGGACGGCTACGAAGCCTTACTGCAATCCCTCATACCAAAATTGTTGGCCTGTGCCTGGGTCGTGCTTAAGTCCGATGGGCAGTTTATCAGCAATGATAATCCTGGTTGCTCATTAGATAGCAATACAAAAGTGAATAACACTTATTTCGATAAGGATTTTTTGTTCGTGATACCATTAAGCGCGTCTGTTTGTTTGACAATTTCTGACGCCCAGCAGGACATTTCATTTATAAATGACCAACATTTTAAAAGATACCCTGTGGTCGATGCTCCACAAAATATGATTGAGATGTCGAACAGTTTTGCTGTAAAAAACTTTAATAAAATTGCTTTTGGTCCAGTAAAAACTTTGCTTGATGATCTTGCAAAAAATTTGAGAATTGAAAATTAATTGAATCCAGAGAGCGAAGAAGTCGTAAAACTAACAAGACAAACGTAACATTAAGCAAAGCTATTTTTTGACGTTGAAAAGGCATCAAAAAATAGCTTTTTTATGTTTGAAAGGATATTCCTATCTTTAAGTAAGCCAAAGGAAAAGTTAAAAATCGTTAACAATACGTTAACAGAAAAAAGAAAGGCAGTTACGATTTAATGTAACTGCCTGATTCTTAGGTAGCGGGCGCAGGACTCGAACCTACGACCTTCGGGTTATGAGCCCGAAATAATGTTATTTCTTTACCAACCAATCATTGATTTTTTGTATTTTTATATAGTGCCGGAAGGGATATCGGCAATCGTTAATTAACTTCATGCAGGCCCAATGTGTATTAACATTGTATGACCAAAAACAACGAAGGCAGTCACAATTTCATGTAACTGCCTTGTTATCAGTAGCGGGGAGCAGGATCGAACTGCCGACCTTAGGGTTATGAATCCTACGCTCTAACCATCTGAGCTACCCCGCCGTTTTTAGTTATCTTCCTCTTTTTGTGGTTATTTAAAAAGAGTGGCTTCGTTGTAAAACAAGTGGCCGTCCCTAAAAAGGTTTGCAAATATAGTAGAAATTCGTTTTCTTTAGAAAAAATGTTACAAAATTTAGTACTGACCTGCTTTTTATAGTATAAACCCAAATGTCCGAAAAGAAAAAATTTACCATTGAGTACGAGATCAAGTCATCTCCACGTATCCTATTTACATTCTTAAGCGAGCCTAACGGCTTGTCTCAATGGTTTGCAGATGAGGTTAATTACCGGGACCACGTTTATACTTTTACCTGGGATGATGAGTCGCAAAAGGCCAAGCTTTGCTCCGTTAAAGAGAATAAATCCGTGCGTTTTAAATGGCTTGATGATGATGCCCAGTATTATTTTGAAATGGAAATTATACAGGATGAGCTTACCAACGATGTAGCCCTTGCCGTTACCGATTTTGCCACCGAAGATACCATTACCGAACGTAAACAGATCTGGGATAACTCTATCGATTACCTTATAAGCGTATTAGGGGCCTGATAAAACTTTATTTTAGCTAATTTTGTACGCCAAACCATGGTTTGCACGTTAATGGGTTTAACTGTGCATAAGCCTTGCTTTGACCCGGTTAATTACAAATAGCATTAATGAAAAAGATCCACCTTCTGCTCCTTAAATCATTTATAAGGCCTTTTTTGGTTACCCTTTTCATTGTGATGTTTGTGCTGCTCATGTTGTTTTTGTTTAAATACATTGATGATTTGATTGGCAAGGGCTTTGCCTGGTACACTATCCTGGAGTTGATGATGTACAATTCGGCAACCAACGTGGCTATGGCACTACCGCTTTCGGTGCTGCTCTCGTCTATCATGACCTACGGTTCCCTCGGCGAAAATTACGAGCTGGTAGCCATTAAAGCGGCTGGTATCTCTTTACGCAGGGCAATGTACCCAATGATAGTAGTGGTTACTATATTAAGCATGGCCGCTTTCTTCTTTTCGGATTATATGTTGCCGGTGGCCAACCTTAAATATTTTTCGTTACTATATGATGCCCGCAAACAAAAATCGGCCGATCTGCTGCCCGAAGGAGTGTTTAGTGCCAGTTTTCCAGGTTATACCATCCGCGTAAAGCGTAAAGATCCTGATGGCCAGCGATTGTATGATCTCATGATCTACTCTAAAACGCCCAATGATAACAATACCATTGTAACCTTAGCCCGTGAAGCCACCATGTTTCGTACCATGGGCGATAAATACCTGGTTATTCACCTCAAAGATGGTGTGCGGTACGAGGAGGCTCCCGGCCAAAACGCAAGTTACAATACCCGGCAAATGCTATATCGCCAGCGGTTTAAAGAAACTGAACTTAAATTCGATCTTTCCGCTTTTAAAATTGCCCGTACCGATGAGAACGAGTTTAAAACGGCGTCGCAAATGATGGATATCAGGCAGCTTACCCATCATATCGATTCGGCACAGCATTCGGTAGATAGTGTTGCGGCTGCTAACTATAAAATGGTTGCAGGCTACATTAAATATTATTCTATCCCGGCAAAATCAAAAGCCATTAAGCAGCCTATAGCTTATGATGCTAACAAGGGCTCATTACAGGGACTGAAAACACCCGAGCAGCAAATGGCGCTTAGTACGGCCTCGTCAGAAGTGCGGTCCATTAAAGATTTTATTAAAAACAGGGCCGAGATGTACCGGAATGATTCGGAAAGTATCCGCCGTTATTTTGTGGAGTATCAGAAAAAGTATAACCTTTCTGTAGCCTGTTTGGTGTTGTTTTTAATTGGGGCGCCGCTTGGTTCTATTATTCGTAAGGGTGGTTTAGGTTTGCCTGTGGTGGTATCGGTAGTGTTTTTCCTTATTTACTATATTATTACTACTATTGGCGAAAAGGCGGTAAAAGGCGGCGAGATCAATATTTACCTTGGTATGTGGATCTCTATCATCACGCTATTGCCTATCGGTTTGTTTTTGAGTTATAAAGCAGCTACAGATTCGGCCTTGTTTGATATGGAATTGTACAAGCGCTTTATAAACCGTATGGTGCAAAAGTTTAAGCCCAAAGCAACCCGCCACCTGCGTTAACAGTATTTGTTAAAAGGTTGCATATTATCGATAGTCCATCATTTTACACAAAGCCGACCCAACTGATGCTATTAAGCTTTAAATTTGATTAAGATTAATTGGCGTTGAAGGGCGCCATCCAAAAAGTATATAATGTTAAACACCATACAAGAGGCGATCGACGAACTGAAAGCCGGTAAAACCATCATTGTTGTTGATGATGAGGATCGCGAAAATGAGGGCGATTTTTTAACCTCTGCCCGCAATGGTACTCCCGAAACTATCAACTTTATGGTTAAGCATGGCCGCGGCCTTGTTTGCGCGCCAATTACTGCCGAGAGGGCAAAACAACTTGATTTGTTGCCTATGGTAAGCCGTAACACCACCTCGCACGAAACTAATTTTACTGTTTCGGTTGATTTGCTGGGTCATGGATGTACTACAGGTATTTCGGCTTCAGACAGGTCGAAAACTACACTGGCATTGATCGATCCGGCTATCAGGCCGGAAGATCTTGGTCGCCCGGGGCATATTTTCCCTTTGATAGCTAAAGATGGCGGTGTATTGCGCCGTGCAGGCCATACCGAAGCTGCTATTGACCTGGCTGTATTGGCAGGACATGAACCTGCCGGTGTGATCTGTGAAATTATGAAGGAAGACGGCGAAATGGCCCGCCTGCCCGATCTGTTGCAGATAGCCAAAGATTTCGACCTAAAGATAATTTCTATAAAAGACCTGATCGCCTATCGCCTCGAACACGAATCGATGGTGAAACGTGAGGTGGCTGTTAAAATGCCTACCGAATGGGGTGATTTTGATATGATAGCCTATACTCAACTGGATACCGGCGAAAACCACCTTGCCCTTGTTAAAGGTGCCTGGGAGCCGGGTGAAGCAGTTTTGGTGCGCGTGCATAGTTCATGTATGACGGGAGATATTTTTGGCTCCTGCCGTTGCGATTGTGGTCCACAGCTACACAAGGCTATGGAGATGATCAGCAAAGAAGGTAAAGGTGCCATTGTGTACATGAACCAGGAAGGCCGTGGTATTGGTATTATCAATAAACTGCGTGCTTATCAATTGCAGGAAAAGGGTTATGATACTGTTGATGCCAACCTGAAATTGGGCTTCCCAATGGATCAACGTGATTACGGTATCGGCGCGCAAATTCTGCGCGATCTGGGTATTACCAAAATGCGGTTGATGAGCAACAACCCTAAAAAACGTGCCGGCCTTATTGGTTATGGTTTAGAGGTGGTTGAGAACGTACCTATCGAAATTGCATCAAATCCGCATAATGAAGCTTACCTGCGTACCAAACGCGATAGGATGGACCACGCTATTATGCGCGATCATTAATACTTGAACAGCCAGACTTACGAAGTTTTTAAAACTTCGTAAGTCTTCAATATCTCTCAAAACGTCATTGCGAGGCACGAAGCAATCCCCGATTAGCAGGTTCGCCCTGTATAGTTTGGGATTGCTTCGTACCTCGTAATGACGTTTTTTATTGCACTATATCTTACTGATCCTCATCCTCATCAGGCTTCACTGCCGGGCTTGAGGTATTGCCATTTGGCACAGGGTTTGGAGTAACCGGAGTAGTTTTACGTTTGCTTTGCCTGAAAAGATTGCGGATAAACTCGCCAAACGTGTCAAAATCGCGCTGGTACACCAAACCAAAACCGTTTACATATTGAGTGAGCGATGCATCGGTTAAGCTACTTAAGGTAACGTTATTTAATGCGCGGTATGAGTACCGTGCAGTGAGGTTACCATCGCGGCGAATTTTATACAGTACCTCAAAATCCCGCGTTAGCGTATTAAATTTTTGATTAAACAGGTTATTGCTATTGTTATTAAACAAATCGTTCGATCCGTTATTGCTGTACAAGCTACCGCTAAATGATAATCGATTATCATAAAACCGTGCAGCCACACTGGCATCACTAAACGAGCGGATGTTTAAATCGAAGTTGCGGATATTTGACTGCGCTATCAGGTTGTTCAGTTTATTAAACGCGAACTCACTTGCTGCTTCGCCGGCTGTTCCTATTACCTGGTTGGTTAAATCGTTGCTGTTGGCCGTAAAGTTACGGCGAACAATGATACTGATGGCTTGCTGACTACGGTTATTGGCATCGGCAAGATAGGTGGCAAGGTCGTCTTTAACAGATGGGTCTGTAGGGAAATTAAAGTCGAAATCAATTGTTGGTTGCAAGAGCGATTTGGTAAGGATCAGCTCGGCCTGTACCAGTGTTTGCTGACTGGCCGAAGGTGCCTGTAAACCCGCCGCCGCGTACAGCGGAGCTTTGGTAGTACGTACTTCATATAATGCACGGAGGTTGATCTCTGCATTTGATGGGTTACCTGTCCATCTGATGGTACCGCCCTGGCTTACCGTAAAGTTTTTGCTGATAAAGTTTTTGGCAGTAAATTCAAACTTACCCGACGATATCAGGTAATCACCATACATTTCAAAATCACCAAGACTGTTTATATTAAGTTTTAGGTTCCGGGCTACGCCGCTACCTTCCAACCGGCCGTAATCTGTTGCAATACGTACTATAGTTTGTTCGTCGGCACTCAAATCAAAATTAAGCGTAACGCCGTTAAATGCCTTTGTTTTAGGTGCAACCTTGGCGGTATCACTATGGCTAACAAAAGTTATAAAATCGTAATCACTTGCTGTTGATGAGGTATTAAGCGGGATGTTAAAAATGGTACCCGCGTTGGTGCTGGCTGTGATATCAATTTTCATGTTATCAACAGGGCCTTTAAAGCTAAATGTTCCTGTACCGTAAGCAGTACCGTAATACAGGTGATTATCCTTAAATGTAGTATTTAGGGCCATCAGGTTTTCTGCTTTCAGGGTAACATCAATATCCGGGTTGGATAGGTTGTTTAAATTTACCGTACCATTGGCCGTGCCCGTTCCCTTCTTAATATCGTGTAGCACCACATCTTTAAGCGTGATGGTACTGTTATTAACATCAAGCCTGTTATTAATGGTATAGGCTGTTTTTAGGTAGTTAACTGTAAGGCCCGTATTAACCAAAGTTAGGTTACCGTTAAGCTGGGGGTTGGAGAGCTTGCCTGTAAGTTTCAGATCTGTAGAGATATGGCCTTTTAAGTTTGATACCAGATCTTTCACAAAAGGCTCAAATATAATAGCCTCGGTCTGGTTCATTTTTACGTTGAAATCAAGGTTGTTATCAACGCTATCGCGGGCAAAGTAGTACGAACCGCCAATGTTCATGGTTTCCAGGCCACGGTTAATGATATTCATGTTGATATCGGCCTGCTTGCGGTCGTTACCCAGGGTTGAGGTCAATTTCACATTGCCCACCAGGGTTTTGTTCATGGTAAGCGAATCGATGGTGAGGTGCGAATCAACCCCTGGCGATTTTAATACCGATGTTGCCTTGATATCCCCGTTAAGGTATCCGTTTAAAAATATGCCCGATGTTTTGGTGAGCTGATTGAGCGTGCGCATATTAAACTTCTCGAAGGTAAGCTTCAATTCATCGGCAGGATTATCAGATATAAAGCCATCGATAAATACTTTTTGCAAACCGTTTGAAAGTTCAAAGCCCGATACCTGCGTTTTACCATCCAACAGGCGGATGCGTACCTTATCTTCTATTTTCCATTTCTCTTTTTCCAGTATCACATCTGATGGAAGGAGTGCAAGCTTAGCGGTTGTATCGCGGCCAAACTCAACAAGGCCGTATAAATCCAGCTGGTTCACGGCGTTTTTATCCGATAGTTTTATGTTGAAGTTGAGGCTGTCGTGCTTTAAAAAGTTACTGATGTTGATATCCTTGATAAACAGGCTATCTGTCAGATCGATCTTCTTAAGTGAAAGGTTAAGCCCAAGCATATCATCCGAGGTGCTTTCATCAAGGATAATATCATGAAATACCGTTTTGCCATATTTAAGCGTTTTGATATAGCCCGATAGGGTGGCGGTTTTTTGATCCGAATCGAACTGGCCCACTAAGTTACCCTGGTCCGGAATTTTAATATCGGGCGCAAACACAGCCAAAAGCGGATCCAAGTTTTTAAGCGTTAGGTTAAAATCAAACTTTTCGGGCTTTGGCTCAACTATAGTTGTATTGATAGACGGGATGTACTTTTTAACAATGGTTTTAAAGTACGATGGCAAGGTGGCAAGGTCGTACTTGCCTTTAATACCCCCATCAGCAAAATCCGATCGTAGGGTAATAGCCCGGTTAGTACCTTGACCAGCTGCCGATAAGTATAACGAATCGACCACATAATTGTGCGATGAGTTAACTATCCGCGCCGGCGAAAACAAAATTTCACCTTCCAGATCATGTAGGTCATTTCCCCTGAATTTGGTTTTGAGCTGGGTACTAATGCTCAAGGTATCTTTACTGAAGCCAAGTTTGTTCAGGTTAGCTTCCTTGATATCGGCTGCCAGATCATAAGTTGGCAAGGCCAGTTTGAGGTTCACTTTTCCTTTCAGGTCGAGCTTAATATTCCTGTCGTTTACAGTGATATGGGCATCTGCCAGTTGTTTAATAAAGGTGCCTTTTACCGTGAGGTTATTATAGGTGTATTTATTGTAGGTAACGTTGGCTATTTTGGCATCTACATCTTCAACCAAATTTTTTATTTCGTCGCCACTGCCTTTTATGTTGGCAGTAAAGGTAGCCCGATCCAGATCGCTTTCATCAATTAAAGTACCCAGATCAAAAGCATAAGCATTAACACGGCCGCTATAGCTCGGGCGGTCATTTTTATTAATTTTTAGGTTGATATCTGAATCGAACCTACCAAGCGCGGTTTTGAATACGCCGTAAGCCACAAAATCGTTTTGCGAACCGGTAAACCTGCCGCTAAAATTGAAGTTGCCGAACTTAGAAACAATAGCAGGGGCTTTATTGGTAGCATTGCCCGAAAAGCGCCCGATCAGATAATCCAGATCTTTTTTGTTAGATGCCACTTGGTCAAACTTCAGCTCGAGGAAGGCGTTATCCCAATCGGTAAGGTTATGGAGTTTGAAATCGCCTTTCAAGAATGTTGCCTGCCCGCCGGTAATGGTAACGTGTTTGGCGTTAAGGTTGTTTACAATGCCTTTAGCCTGTCCATCTATCCCCAGGTCAAAACTCACTTTCTCCAGCGCGCTGGTAAAGTAGGCAATATCTGACGATGAAATGCGCGACGATTTAAAGTTGGCATCCATATGTACCTTGTTCTCAAAATCGTCAAAATCATCAAATGATTTAAATTTCATCCAGAAAAAATCTTTAAGATCAGAGCGTGGAGTTTGAATCGCCAGGCGCTGTAGTTTGATCTGGTTGGTATCGATAGTGGCGTTTGATGAAAAATGCTTTACCGTAAAGCCGCTTTTTTCGTGCAGGCTAAGGCTTTGGATATCGCCCTTAAACAGGTGGTTTTTAATATCCATTCCCTGTATAACGGTGCTAAAATGCTGCACATCCAGATCGTTAAAATTAACGCCTGCCATTACGGTATCGCGCAGGTGGTTTTTGTAACGGAAGTGGAAGTTGCTGATCGCTATCCTGTCAAAGTTTAATGTCCATGGCTTGCTCTCCGGGGTTTTGGTGGTATCGCCCGAGTTAAAGTAATCGATAATAAACTTGAGGTTGGTAGTGCTATCTTTTTGTTTTTTCAGGTAGAACGAACCATTATCCAGCTCAATATTTTCGAAGTTGATGGTGCGTTTCTTGATACTGCTGAACAGGTAAAAATCCTTAATATCAACAGCAAGTTTGGGGGTGTTTAAAATGGTATCCTTTTGTTTATCGATAATATAAAGCCCCTCTATAACCACCGAACTAAACGGGCGAATGTACAGGCTGCTGATGCCAACCTTGGTATGCAATTCGCCGGCCAGGTAGTCTGCCGCTTTTTTTGCGACCCAGGTTTGTACCGGTTTAAACTGAAATGTGAGTAAAAGTATGCTCAGTGTCAATAAAATGAACAATACCAGCCCGAGGAATATATTGAGTACTTTTTTAATAACTTTGCGGTTTAATTAGCGAATTAATGAATTAATGATTTAGCGAATTAAATACTATCCCTTTACAATTTTACAGGGAGATAGTTTGCCGCTAATTGATAAATCACTAATTCACTAACTCAATAAATCAATAATTAATATAAAACGTGCCCGTAATATTAGCAATCGAATCATCATGTGATGAAACCTCGGCTTCGGTTTGTGTTGATGGAGCGATTTTGAGCAATGTTATTGCCAATCAAACCATCCACGAAGCTTACGGAGGTGTTGTACCCGAGCTGGCCTCGAGGGTTCATCAACAAAATATTGTTCCGGCTGTGCAACAGGCATTAGCGAAGGCAAAAGTAAGCAAAAATGATATTGATGCGGTAGCTTTTACACGCGGGCCGGGACTTTTAGGTTCACTTTTAGTAGGCGTATCATTTGCCAAGGCTTTCGCGCTGGCCAAACAGATCCCGCTGATAGAAATTAACCACATGCAGGCCCATATTCTGGCACATTTTATTGCCGAGAAAAAGCCTTCGTTCCCTTTCCTGTGTTTAACTGTATCTGGAGGCCACACCCAGATTGTGCTGGTAAAAGATTATTTTGATATGGAGATAGTAGGCCAAACGCTCGACGACGCGGCCGGTGAAGCCATGGATAAAACCAGCAAAATTTTAGGCCTGCCTTACCCCGGCGGACCGCTCATTGATAAATATGCGCGCCAGGGAAACCCCGATGCATACCAGTTCCCGGAACCGCAGATCCCCGGTTATGATTTCAGCTTTAGCGGCTTAAAAACTTCTATCCTGTATTTTATTCGCGATAACGTAGCTAAAAATCCGGATTTTATTGAGCAGAACCTGCCTGATATTTGTGCTTCGGTAGAGAAACGGATAGCTACCATACTGCTTAACAAACTGCAAAAAGCAGCTAAAGCTTATGGTATAAAGGACGTAGCTTTGGCGGGAGGTGTATCGGCCAATACCGGCTTGAGGTTAGCCCTACAGGAGATGGCCGAAAAGAACGGCTGGAACAGTTTTATTCCTAAAATGGAATACTGTACTGATAACGCAGCTATGATCGCTATAGCAGGCTATCACAAGTACCTTAAGGGAGAATTTGTAGGGCAGGATGTATCGCCAATGGCGAGGATGGCATTTTAAAGCAATTAGTGATTTAGTGAGGTATTGAATTAGTGAATTTTCAAAGGCAATATGTTCTTTAAAGATTCACCAATCAACAGAAATCGCTAACTCACTAATTCAATAATTCACTAATTAACATATGAACGCAGCAGGATATATTTTTTACATCATTTTTGTTATACCGCTTATTGCCGCTATGGCCTGGCTTATCCGCCAGGATAAAAAGAAAGGCAAAGTAGGGCTTCTGGTACTTGCCGCATTGGTTGTTGGCGTATTGATATACGTGTACCTTAAACGCGATGCTTTGAATGGCGTGAGGCCGTAAATATCTTACGTTATAGCCTAAAAGTCGTCATTGCGAGGTACGAAGCAATCGCGAACTGTGCAGGGCTGACCTGCTAATCGGGGATTATTAATAATTATAATTTGTTTTTATAGGTATTAATGAGCTCCCTTCGGTCGGTTGTCTTCGTACCTCGCAATGACGTGGTAGTGAAAGCTGTGGGCTTTAAATAACCTTTTTACTTCTCCGTAAGCACCGTAAACTTAAAATCAAGCGGCTCAAACAGGCGGATCAGTTCATCAATAAAAACCTGTCCCCATTTTACATACATCAGGCCGAAGTTTTCAGATCGTTCTTGTAAGCTATCTTTAGGAAATAATTCCGCTTTTACCGTGATGAGTTGCTCAAGGCGCACACTGTAATTGCGTTTTTCGGCCTTAACTAATTTCTTCTCCAGGTTATCCATCGCTTTTTTGAGCCTTACCTGCACGGCTGTGGCAGACGGCGATAGGGTAGGGTCGATCTTGTAGGCGCGGAGCTTTATTTTTTCGAACAGGCTTTCCATTTCATACCATTCTTCGGCGATGCTGAGGTTATGTTCGCTGTGTTTTTTGATCCAGTAGCTTTGCAGGGCGTCGCTTTGCTTAAACAGGTCGATGGCTTTTAAGTCCATCCGTTCCACTTTGGCGGCTTGCTCTTTTTTGATTACCAAGGCCGAATTACGGAGTATGAGGATTGGGTAATCAATTTTATAATGATCAAAGTTCGATTTTAGTTCCAGCCAGTAAACCACTTCGGCACCACCACCTATGTAGGCTATATTGGGTAGGATGCACTCTTGATACAATGGGCGCATTACCACATTAGGGCTAAAGCGTTCTGGGTATTCTGCTATCTCAGCTTTCAGCTCGGCTTCGGTAAAACGGATCTCGGTATTCAAAACATGATAGCTATCGTTTTCAAAAACGATACGTTCGCGCAAATGCTCTTTTAAATAAAAGAAATTGATCTCGCGCGGGTTAACCTGAATGTGCACTCCAAGTTCATGAAGCTTATGGTTAGTTTCGGTAATGTTTTTAAAACTATGCTGACCGATAATATCCTGCTCAATTATCGGAGCGAACTCTTTTTTAAACTCATGGTCATCAGCATCAATAATTACTAAACCATATTGGCCAAACAACGAGTTAACCAGGTAACGGGTAGCATCGGCCAGTTTATCAAATTTAGTGTAGGCAGTTTCGACAATTTCGGCCAGATCTGTAGCATGGCCTTCCATTCCCAACACGCCTTTGTATTGGTTAAGTGCCTGGCGAATACTTACCGGGTCGATGCGGCCGGTAGCGCCCGAGGCCTCGTACCACCAATGTACCTTTTTACCGCCGATGTTGGTGTAGTTGATCTCGGCAAAATCATGATCTTCGCTGGCCATCCAATACACCGGTACAAAGTTTTTATCGGGATGGGCAGCTTTAAGTTGCTGAGTCAGCTTGATGGCGGTAGCTATTTTATAAAGGAAATACAATGGCCCCGCGAAAATATTTAACTGGTGACCGGTTGTAATGGTATAAGTATTATCCTGTTTTAAAAGCTCCAGGTTTTGTGCTGTAAGCTCGGTAGAATAGGAGCATAACTTATCCGCTTCCTTACCTAAACACTCGTATTGCTTGGTTAAAACACGCACCAGTACCTCACGATCTGCAACTACCTTTTTGTTTTTCAAAAACTCGGCGAAGCCTGCCATATCGGGGCGGTAGCCATAAAAAGGTTGCAGTTCGGGTTTGTTGTCGATATACTCGGCAACTGTGTTGGAGAAAAAACCGGTGTCTTTATAACTTATGCAGGAAGCGTCCATTTTTTAATTTCAGATTTGGGATGTTTCGTCCTGGATTTCGACCTAAAACAAAACACCAGCAAATAAATATTTAATTGCTGGTGTCGAAATTAGATTATATATCGCAGATCGCTCAACAGCAGGCTGCAAATTACTATTATTTTACAATTTGTCCATAAAGGTCAAAGTCCTCGGCGCTGTTAATCTGCACGTTAACAAAGCTGCCAATGGTAGCGTAATCAATGCTGGCATCAATTAAAACCTCGTTATCCACCTCGGGCGAATCAAATTCGGTACGACCAACAAAGTAATCGCCGTCTTTTTTATCAACCAGTACTTTATAAGTGTTACCCACTTTCTCCTGGTTTTTATCAAACGAAATACCTTGCTGAATTTCCATAATGGCATCGGCTCGTTCCTGTTTTACTTCTTCAGGTACGTCATCCACTAAGCTATGCGCATGTGTTTTTTCTTCGTGCGAGTAGGTAAAGCAGCCCAAACGATCAAACTTGGTATCCTCAACCCATTGCGCCATTTCTTCAAAATCCTGCTGGGTTTCGCCCGGGTAGCCGGTGATGAGCGTAGTACGCATGGCAATGCCCGGTACACGGTCACGGATCTCGTTTACAATGTCGATGGTTTTTTGCTTGGTGATACCGCGGCGCATCGATTTCAGCATATTATCGGTAATGTGCTGCAACGGCATATCCAGGTATTTGCAAATGTTTTCGCGCTCGTTCATCACATCCAGAATTTCCATCGGGAAACCTGAAGGATAGGCGTACTGTAACCTGATCCACTCGATGCCGTTCACATCAGATAAGCGGCGAAGCAGATCATCCAGGTTACGTTTGCCATACAGATCAAGGCCGTAATAGGTCAGATCCTGAGCGATCAGGATCAACTCTCTAGTTCCGTTTTTAGCCAGTTTCTTAGCATCCTCCACCAATTGCTCCATCGGCGAGCTCAGGTGTTTGCCACGCATCAACGGGATAGCGCAGAATGAACACGGACGGTTACAGCCTTCGGCAATTTTAAAATAAGCAAAGTGTGAAGGGGTGGTTAACAAACGCTCACCTATCAATTCGTGCTTGTAATTGGCACCTACAGTAGCCAACAGGTTTTGCAGATCGTTTGTGCCGAAGTAGGCATCAACATTGGTGATCTCGGCTTCAAGCTCGGGTTTGTAACGCTCGCTTAAGCAACCGGTTACAATTACCTTGCCTACTTTGCCCTGCTCTTTAAGCTCGCTGTATTGCAGAATGGTATCTATCGATTCCTGCTTGGCATTATCAATAAAGCCGCAGGTATTAATTACTATAATATCATTTTTGCCTACTTTCTCGGCCTCATGCACCACATCAAACTGGTTGCCCTTCAGCTGGCCCATCAATATCTCCGAATCGTAGATGTTTTTTGAGCAGCCTAACGTAACCACGTTTACACGGGGTTTGGCTTGTTTTGCCGAAGGGCGTGAAATTTCCTTTGTCTTCATTATTTTTTTCTGGGATTACATTTTCTAAGGTTATACCGATTTCGAAAATGATTTCACCGATTTATTTTATTTTTTTGGATTACACCGATTATTTTATGATTACACCGATTTTTTTTTGGGTGATTTCATGGATTATTTTTCGGTGATTTTGCTTGTTTTAGAAATTGATTCTTAAACGGTTATCCTTTTTATTTCACAACTTGAATTGCCAAAGTTAATTAACAATCCTGTTTTAATTTTACTTGCTTTGAGATATGACAATACCTGGTTGGTAAATAGCGCGGGCATAATTCCCGTAACTGATTTAAGTTCAACTATTACTACGTTATCAACAAACAGATCACATCTAAACTTGCCTACATATTGATCTTTAAAGAAAACATTAAATTCCTTTTCAGCCTCAAAAGTCAGGCCTTGTGATGTAAGTTGATATTGTAACGCGTTTGAATAAATTTTTTCATTAAATCCGGGACCTAACAATCTATGCACCTCATAACAACACCCAATTATCTTTGCAGTAAGCGGATCATTTTCAAACTTTCCCATCAAAAATCAAAAAAGAATCAATCTACAACTACAAAGGAATCGGTGTAATCATAAAATAATCAGTGTAATCCCAGAAATAAAAAACGCTACCTGTATTATTGTTTAAACAACGAATCAACAAACGCCTGCCTGTCAAACAGCTGCAGGTGATCTACTCCTTCGCCAACACCTATATATTTTACCGGGATCTTAAACTGATCCGAAATACCGATTACCACACCACCCTTAGCCGTACCATCAAGTTTGGTTAACGCCAAAGCATTTACGTTGGTAGCCTCGGTAAACTGCTTGCATTGCTCAATAGCGTTTTGCCCGGTAGATGCATCCAGTACCAGCAGTATCTCGTGCGGGGCACCGGGAATCACCTTTTGCATTACGTTTTTGATCTTGGTAAGCTCGTTCATCAGGCCAACCTTATTATGCAAACGGCCAGCCGTATCTATAATAACCACATCATCCTCATTGGCCACTGCCGAACGCAAGGTATCGTAAGCAACGGAAGCCGGGTCTGACCCCATGGCCTGAGCTACTACTTTTACGCCAACACGCTCACCCCAAAGTTTGATCTGGTCAACAGCGGCGGCGCGGAAGGTATCGGCAGCGCCTAATACTACTTTATTGCCTGCCTGCTTCAATTTGTGGGCAAGTTTGCCAATTGTAGTTGTTTTACCTACGCCGTTTACGCCTACCACCATAATTACATATGGTTTATGGTCGCCGTATTCAAAATTGCGGAAATCGTTGCTGTTGTTTTCGGCAAGCAGCTGTTGGATTTCGTCTTTCAGCAGCGTGTTCAGCTCGTTGGTGCTTACGTATTTATCGCGGGCAACACGGGCCTGGATGCGGTCGATGATCTTGAGGGTGGTGCTTACACCAACATCCGAGGTTACCAGGATCTCTTCCAGCTCATCAAGCACATCATCATCAACGGTTGATTTACCGGCGATGGCTTTGGTGATCTTTGAAAAAAAGTTATCCTTGGTTTTTTCCAAACCGGTATCAAGCGCCTGCTGGTCTTGCTGCGTGTTTTCCTTTTTCTTAAAAAAATCAAATAATCCCATGTTCGTTGATATGCAAATGTGCTAATTTCAGATGTGCAGATTGTTTGTTCAATGTACTAATTTCAATATTCAAATATGTTGCCACATTAAATCATCTCTCTTCATCTGCACATTTGCACATCTGAAATTTGCACATCCAATTTCATTCAACAAAAAAAGCCCTCTCGTTAAAACAAGACGGCTTTAATATTTTAATCAAAAGATGATTAGATAGTTTTACCTGCAATTGCATCCTTAACTAAATCGTTAGGGACAATTTGGGTTTTGAATGAATAAGCACCTGTTTTAGGTGATTTATTCATGGTGATCACTTTTGAATATTCTTTGCCTTTACCTGCTACTTTCAGGGTTGCAACTACTTTCTTTGCCATTTCTTGTTAATTTATTGAATTAGTGACTTATTGAATAGTAAGTTAATTTGTTGTTAGCATTGTTAACCTAATCAACCAATCAACTTCATCAACCAATTATTTTATCTCTTTGTGAACAGTTACTTTACGTAAAACAGGGTTGAATTTTTTCAACTCTAATCTTTCGGTAGTGTTTTTCTTGTTCTTAGTGGTGATATAGCGAGACATGCCTGGCATACCGCTTGTTTTGTGTTCGGTGCACTCTAAAATCACCTGAACCCTGTTGCCTTTTTTTGCCATTTTCTTTTTATGTTGTACGTGTCACCTCACGGCTTACGTAATTTTTCAATTTTATTATACTGCTAAACTTGCAAGCCAACTACTAAATGTAGCCTTTTTTAACAAATTTATTGATGCAGGCGGTAATACCGTTTTTGCTGATAGTTTTAACCGCTGAGGTAGATACCTTTAAGGTAATCCATTTATCCTCTTCAGGGATATAAAACTTTTTAAGTTTCAAGTTAGGATGAAACCTGCGTTTTGTTTTAACGTTTGAGTTTGAAACGTTGTTACCAACGATAGATCCTTTTCCTGTTAGATCACAAATTCTTGACATGACAAATATTTTTAATTATCAACCCTTTATCCAAAAAGAGTTTGCAAATATCAGACTTTTAAATCAAATATTCAACAGTGATTTCAAAAAAAGTTAAAAAAGATTTATGGAGGTGCCTGATGGATATGTTATTAACTAATAATGGTTATTAATTGCACTATTTGCTATTGCCTGAACCGGGATTTGTGCGGATTTTCGGGATGAGTGGGATTCCTTTTCACGCGAAAAATTCCACATGCTTTAGAAGATGCTAACCCCAGGTTCTGAAAAACAATATTGTAATGAATGTTAAATCTATCGCTTACTGTATTTCTTCAGTAAGTTATAGTCTGTAAAAACCATGTCGTCACCTGCTTTGATGCTTCTTTTTAAAATAACCTTTTCTCTGCCCTTTTTGTCATAAGCATACACAGTTATACTATCACATTGTTCGGCCCATGCAAACTCTTTTAAACTATCAGATTCAATATTGGTAAAAGAAGTGGTGTTACATCCGGAAAGGCCGAGGGATTCTATACAATTAAGTCCTTATTGTAACTCAGATTTGGAAAGGTATCGGAGTTTTTAATAAGTACCAGATCATCATTTTTCTTATCGTAAATAAAAAGCGTACGAATTTCATTACCGCCACGCGCCGCTATAGCCGAAATAAAGGTGAAATCCTTCAGCCCGTCATTATTAAAATCTGATATTAGGGGATCAGGGCCGGTAATTCCATCTTTTGGAAGATGAAATTCATTTTTGAGTATCCATTTATCACCATGTTTCGAAAAGAACCGGATAACAACATAGGTGCTATCCGGTTCTTTTCGAAACTGTTCGAGCCTTACTTTATTTAAACCTTTCCGGCCTATGTTTAGGCTGTCGGTAAATGATTCAGCAGGTTGGGTTTTATTGGTTTGGGGTTTTGCTTTTTGTGCTGCTTCCGGTTGATGTTGTGCAACATGTGTAGGATGTTTTTGCCCACAGCCCACGGTGAGCATGAACATTAATAATGTAATGCTGGTGATAAGTTTTGGTTTCATTGTTGTTCCTTGCCGTAAAAATAAACTAAAGTTGAAAGCTTAGGCGTAGGATTTCAAATAATTTATCTCCGAACTTATATCTATAATTTCAGGGCTATGTAAGACTTTCAACCACATTAAATATACTGACAAATAATTTACCGAACGTTCCGTATATTTGTAATTGAATAAATATTAAGTCATGCGCGCCCAAAAAGTTGATCCCGAAAACGTAGACCAAAAACTGTTCGAACTATTTAGCGAATTAGGTTATGACGGTGCCTCGATGGAATTACTTGCCCAGGCAACCGGCTTAAAAAAAGCCAGTTTATACCACCGCTTCCCGGATGGTAAAAAGGGGATGGCATTGCAGGCTTTAAAAATTGTTGAAGCCTGGATCCAGTCCAATATTGTTGATCTATCATTAAATAATGAGCTAAAACCTGAAGCCAAACTAAGCAGGGCCATCAAAGCAGTTGACCAATTATATAACGGCGGTGCAAATAATTGCCTGTTGCGCACGCTATCGGTTGGTACAGATGCGGCAGCTTTTAAAGGTACTGTAAGTGGGTGCTTCGAGCTACTGGCCGAGGGGTTCACCAATATAGCGGTCGAGCTTGGCCTGCCGCCAAAAGATGCCGCCGAAAAAGCGCGACAAATCAATTTATCTATCCAGGGATCGTTGGTTTTGGCTGGGGCTACCGGCGATAGACGTTATTTTGAAGATACTTTAGACCGTATTCCGGCGCTATTAACCTCCTGATTTTTGCTTTGTAGTGGTACTAATGAACGAATGAGTGGTATTAATTACCGATAATGATCATATGTTATTGTTATTTACCGAACGTTCGGTAAATTTAAATCATCAAATAAAACAAAACAAAAAATATCATGAAAACTCAAACACAGCACAACTACATTAAAATTAATGGTGTAAATATTTTTTATCGCGAAGCAGGTCCTAAAGATGCCCCAACCCTGGTATTGTTGCACGGCTATCCAAGCTCATCGCATATGTATCGCAACCTCATCAGCTCGTTATCTGATAAATACCATTTAATAGCTCCCGATTATCCCGGCTATGGCCGCAGCGAACAACCGCCGATAGCTGACTTTGCCTACACTTTCGAGAACTTTGCTAACATTGTTGAAGAACTGCTTAACCAACTTAACGTTACAAAATACAGCCTGTACCTGATGGATTACGGTGCACCGGTAGGATGGAGGATAGCTGCCAAACATCCTGAAAGGATAGATACCCTGATCGTGCAAAACGGTTGTGCTTACGACGAAGGCCTGGAAGCATTCTGGGACCCGATCAAAGCCTACTGGGCCGATCATAATAACAAAGAAGCCGAAGCTACCCTGCGCACTTTCCACAATGCCGACGGCCTTAAATGGCAATACACCCACGGCGTGCCTGATGCCAGCGTGATCAGTCCGGATAATTGGGAAATTGACCTGCGTCATTTGGAACGCCCCGAAAACGGCCAGATCCAACTCGACCTGTTTTATGATTACCGCACTAATGTTGATCTGTACCCGCAATGGCAGGAATACTTCCGCACCTACAATCCCGAGATGCTGATAGTTTACGGTAAAAACGACTACATATTCCCGGTAGCCGGTGCCGAAGCCTACAAAAAAGACGTTGAAAACCTCGAGTATCATTTATATGATGCAGGCCACTTCGCCCTCGAAAGCAGCGGCGATGAAATTGCAGATGCTATCAGGAACTTTTTAGATAAAAAATTAGGCAAGTAATTTCAACATACGCTAAAAGCCCGCCGCGTTTAATAATAAACCGTGGCGGGCTTTTGCTATTTTGCACATTTTATAAATACCCATGGATACAGATATACACAAACCCTTTATGGATCGCTGCCTGGAACTGGCCATGATGGCCATGCTGGAAGGCGAAAGCCCCGTTGGTAGTGTTGTAGTGCGCGATGGCCAGATCATCGGCGAAGGCTACGAAAAAAGCCGCCAGCTTAAAGATGTTACCCGCCACGCCGAAGTAGTTGCCATTTTAGATGCACTACAGAAAAATGAAAGCTGCGAAGGCGCAACACTATACTCCAACGTTGAACCCTGCATTTTATGCTCGTATGTGGTACGGCACCATAAAATAGGCAAAGTAGTATTCAGCAAATATTGTGGGGAAGTTGGGGGCACTAATGAGAATATGAATGTTTTAACTACGGATAAGATCACGAAGTGGGTGGAGCCGCCGGTGGTTATTGTTTATGGAGATAAATAATGATTCTCATTTCGTAAAAAGATGTTTAAGCGATTAAATAAACCGTTACATCTACAAGCGTCATTGCGAGGTACGAAGCAATCCCCAACTGTACAGGGCGAATTTGTTTGGCTCCTCTGCCTCTTGGAGGTTGCTTCGTATCTCGCAATGACGGCCTTAGTTTAAATAGGCTTTAATAAAGCTCTCCTGCTGACGGGCGCGTTTAAATTATACTGTGATCTATAATCAATCTTTTGTCTATTTTTATTCGCAGCTATACCCTATGGATAAACTAAGAACCCACATTGAAGAAGTTACCCCCATCACCAATGAGGAGTTTGAACATGTGAAAACTTTTTTCACCCATCGCAGGGTTAAAAAACACCAATACCTGATACAGGAAGGTGATGAAGCCAAATTTGAATACCTCATCCTCTCCGGCATTTTCAGGATGTTTTATTTGGATAGCGACGGAAAGGAGCACATAGTTCAGTTTGCTGGCGAAAACTGGTGGATGGCCGATTACCAGGCTTATTTTAACCAGAAACCCGCCACCCTGCATATTGTATGTATGGAAGATGCCGAAGTGCTGTGTACAACACTTAACGGCAGGGAAACCCTCTCGGCCGATCTGCATAAGATGGAACACTTTTTCAGGGTGAAACTCACCAATGGTTATATAGCCCAGCAGCGGCGCATTATCTCTTTACTGGCTGGTAACCCGCAACAACGGTATGAAGAATTTGGACGCTTATACCCACAGCTAATGCAAAGGATCCCTAAAAAATATATTGCGGAGTATCTCGGTTTAAGCCGCGAAACCCTTAGCCGCTTATACTCTAAATAAAAAAGTGTGATTTGCCTCACACTTTTTTAGTGATTTGCCTCCTCGCATGGAGGGGGCTTGATTTCGGAACTTTGAAATGTCAAAACAAAACAAACACATTTTAAAATTTAGAGATCATGAAAAAGAATATTTTAATCATCGTATCAAACGCTAACGCCATCGGCCCACACAACAGAAGGACAGGTACTTTTTTACCTGAAGTAGCGCACCCTTATGCCGAATTTGATAAAGCCGGCTACCAGGTTGATTTTGCCAGTCTATCAGGCGATACCCCATACCTGGACGCCCTTAACCTTGCCGATGATCCTGATAACCTTAAATTTTTAACCGGTAAAGGCTGGGCCGATATGCAAAAGGCAGTTAAGCTATCAGATGTTGATGTTAGCACTTACGACGCGATATTTGTTCCCGGCGGTTTGGCCCCAATGGTTGATATGCCCGAAGCCCCACTGCTTAAAAAAGTAATTGCTGAAACTTATGAACGCGATGCCGTGGTAGGTGCTGTTTGTCATGGTCCGGTATCACTGCTTAATGTAAAATTGAGCAACGGATCGTACATCGTAAATGATAAAAATATCGCTTCCTTTACTACCGAAGAAGAAGATAATTACGCAAGGGCTGATGTACCTTTTGATCTGCAAACAGCCTTGACTGCACAAGGGGCAATATTTCATGCAGCTGCGCCATGGTCGGCCAATAGTATTACTGATGGCAAATTGGTAACCGGTCAAAACCCGGCTTCTGCCAAAGGTGTTGGCGAAAAAATAGTAGCAATTTTAGAAAACGCTAAAGCTTAAAACAATGGAACAGAAACCGGTTTATGTATTTGCCAAATGGCAGGTAAAAGAAGGCGAGTTGGATACTGTACTCAACCTGCTCACCGAAGTAACACAGAAAAGCACCGCCGAAGAAGGTAACCTGTTTTACAATATCCACCAAAGTAATACCGAGCCTAATACGCTGATATTGGCCGAGGCTTATGTAGATGAAGCAGCGGTAGCTACCCACAGGGCATCCGCGCATTTTCAGGATGTTGTGATAGGCAAGGTAGTGCCTTTACTGGCCGAGCGGAAGGTGATCTTATCCACCCGGTTGGATTTGGGTTGAAGTTATAAAAACAATTGTCATGCTGAGCGATAGCGAAGTATCTTCTTCGCCCTGTATAGCGGCCCGGCTTGTTGAAGAAGATCCTTCGTACCTCAGGATGACAAATTGTTTAAAATGATACTATGGATAATTACAAAACCTCCTCCCTGCCATTTTCTATGACGGGGAGGAGGTTGCTATTGTTTTAGACGATAAAAGCCTACCTATTCACCATTTTCTGCATCTGCGCCGGATAACGGTCGCCGGTAATGGTGATCTTCGCCGCGGCTTCTTCAATTTGTTTCAGATCATCAGCGGTTAGTTCAAGGTCAATAGCACCCAGGTTTTCCTCCAAACGGTGCAATTTGGTTGTACCCGGAATAGGCACTATCCAAGGCTTTTGGGCCAGCAACCATGCCAAAGCAACCTGAGCCGGACTTGCATTTTTTTGAGTGCCGATATCAGTCAACAGGTCAACTAAAACTTGATTGGCTGTACGGGCCTCGGGTGTAAAACGGGGAACTATATTGCGGAAATCGCTGGCATCAAATTTAGTATCGGCATTGATAGCACCCGTTAAAAAACCTTTGCCCAGCGGACTGAACGGCACGAAACCAATTCCCAGCTCTTCGAGTGTTGGCAGGATCTCCGCTTCCGGCTCTCTCCAAAATAAAGAATATTCGCTTTGAAGTGCTGCTACCGGCTGTACAGCATGGGCTTTACGGATGGTTTCCGCACCAGCTTCCGACATGCCGAAATGTTTCACTTTTCCTGCCGCAACCAGTTCCTTAACCGTACCGGCAACATCCTCAATAGGTACGTTGGGGTCAACACGGTGTTGGTAAAGCAGATCGATACGGTCGGTTTTTAAGCGTTTAAGGGCGGCTTCAACGTGCGCTTTGATATTTTCGGGGCGGCTATCAAGGCCATCTGTAGGTTTACCATTTTTAAAGCCGAATTTAGTAGCGATCACCGCCTGGTCGCGGAATGGGGCTAAAGCCTCGCCAACCACTTCTTCATTAACGTATGGACCGTAGGCTTCGGCAGTATCAAAAAAAGTAACACCGCGTTCAAACGCCGCGCGGATCAATTTAATGGCATCCTGGGTATCAATGGCCGGACCTAAGCCAAAGCTTAATCCCATGCAACCCAAACCTAACGCTGAAACTTCAAGGTCGCTTTTTCCTAATTTTCTGTATTTCATAATATCAATAAATTATTGTTGATGATGTGTTGCCGTTGATAATAACAAAGCAACAGCACAAAGGTGTAAACTAAATTTATGGCGGGCTTTATACCAATTACGGTATTACCAACCATTTTTACAGGTTGGGTATCCAGCCTGCACAAAACGGTGGATATTGATGTAAATTTGATCAACAAAAAAGGAAAGCCATGGAAGATGAGATGCTAAGATTTGATAACGTAGTTGATTACAACAACTTTAACAACCAGGAAACCCTGCACCCCTTAGTAAGCGTTATTGATTTTTCGAAAGCGAGGCGCAGGAAGGCTTTACACAGGTATTACGGTATTTATGTAGTGCACTTAAAAGATGTGGTTTGCGGCGATCTGAAATATGGAAAAAACTATTACGATTACCAGGAAGGCACACTGGTATTCTTTTCGCCAGGCCAGGTAGTGCATGTTGAAAATCAGGGCGAGCTTTTCCAACCCAAAGGGCATGGCGTGGTTTTTCATCCGGATATGATCAAGGGTACATCCCTCGGGCGCAATATCCACAACTATACCTTTTTTAGTTATAACGTAAATGAAGCATTGCATTTATCCCTGCGCGAAAGGCAGATCATTTTAGATTGCCTCGCCAAAATTCAATTTGAACTGGAGCAGCCTATTGATAAGCACAGCAAAAAACTGATAGCAACCAATATCGAGTTATTTTTGGATTACTGTCAGCGCTTTTACGAGCGCCAGTTCATCACCCGGGATAACGTACACAAAGGCATCCTCGAAAAATTTGAAACCCTGCTTAACGAATATTTTCAATCGGATAAACCACAAACCATCGGTCTGCCCTCAGTAGCCTACTGCGCCGAGCAATTCAATATCTCAGCCAATTACTTCGGCGATCTGGTAAAGAAAGAAACCGGCAAATCGGCACACGAACTCATCCAGGCTAAAGTGATCGATGTGGCAAAAGAAAAGATCTTTGATAGCAGCAAATCGGTAAGCCAGATAGCCTATGAACTTGGCTTTAAATACCCGCAACATTTTAGCAGGTTGTTTAAGCAATGCGTGGGGTATGCGCCTAACGAGTATAGGATTTTGAATTAGGATGTTGGTAATTTGACCGTTCAAATAGCTTGATTTAGCGATTTTTTTAATTGAGTGTTCTGTGATATGGTGAAATTAAAAAAGCTATATTGTATTATAATTCAAGTACCTATAAAACTTTACACTTATGAAAACGATCAAACTGCTGGCTTTTTTAACACTTATGCTAATTGGTTCGATTAGCACTTTCGCCCAAGACAAAACAGGGCAGGTTTACCTGATCCGCGTAACTGGATATACAGGTTCTGCCATCAATTACAGACTGTATGTTGATGATCAGTTAATTTGTAAATTAAAAAACAAATCGTTTTCAGTACATGATCTTGCTGTTGGTACGCATACTGTCAGCGTATCGAGCGGAGGCATCTCGACTGGGAAAAAATCGGAACCGCTAACCATAACTGTGGTTGAAGGTAAAGTTAATTATGTTAGCGTAGTAAGCACCCAGGCCGGTTATGTAAATAAAATAACCTGCCAGGAAATAACCCAAAATTCGGCCGATCCTTTATTAGCCAAAGCCAAACAAAACTCCAATTGTTTACCGGCTAAATAACACGATTGTAAAATCCAAGCTTACGAAGTTTGGAAGCTTAGGGAGAATTAGAGATTTGACAGGTAAACGATGATTAAAAAAGACTTACGAAGTTTCAAAAACTTCGTAAGTCTGATCTGCAAAGTCTAATACAACTCCGCCTTAATAGTTTTAACCGGGTTCCCCCGCTCCAACATATTATGTTCCTGCCACTGGCTTTGCTGTTGCGTCATCAATTGCTCGGTTTGCCAAACCATTATTTTAGCCTCCAACCGGGCAAGGCACAGCTTTTTATTTTCTAATTGAGATCGCGTATCCATCGCCATTACCTGTAAGCCGGATGGCAAATGCGTCCCCCTAACAGCGGTTTCAACCTTATTAACGTTTTGTCCTCCTGGGCCAGATGCGCGGCAGGTTTCCAGCTTCACATCTTTTGGGTTCCATTGCATCAGCTCTTTTACATCAAAAGCAGCTACGCCTACAAACCAGTTTTTGCGTTTGTGGTATTTGCGATAAGGGCTTTGCGCTATCCATTGAATGGTGCCTGCCCATTCGGTAATAAAAGCGTCAAGGTTATCGCCTTCGGCCATCATGGTGGCAGATAGTAATGTGCCATTCAACTCGCCGGGTTTATTTTCCAGCACCTGTAAGTTGATGTTTTGCTTTTTGGCCTGTTTCATCATCAGGCTTTGTACACAGGCTACAACCCGGCAGCACTCTGCCGGGCCTTTGCCCGATGTAATTTGGATCATCATCTTTTTCATTACTACTCCTTATTCATTCGTACGATCCGTGGAAAAAACTTGCCTTGAATATCAACCAACTCGTGCTGGGCGGCAATCACTGTTTCGATGTCCTTATAAGCCAAAGGGTTCTCTTCAACCGTACCGCCGATCAGCGTAACCCCCGCGCCGCTCAACAACTTTTTCATAGCCGAAACCGTCATGCTATCCTTAGCCTTTTGCCTGCTCATGGCCCGGCCTGCGCCATGCGATGCCGAATGCAGGGCGTCACCCACACCCTTACCTGTTACCAGGTAAGCCGGTGTGGTCATACTGCCGGGAATAATGCCCAGCTCGTCTTTGTGCGCGGGCGTTGCCCCTTTGCGATGAACTATCACTTCTTTACCATCGGCAAAGGTATCCTTCCATGCAAAATTGTGATGGTTTTCAACGGTGTAAAGCCTGTAAACCCAAAGCCTTTAATAGGTTGGCGTGGATGCGTTCGTGGCATGCTTTGGCATAATCGCCGGCCAGGGTCATGGCGAGCCAGTATTCTTGTCCGGCTTCGGTATCGAGATCGAGCCAGGCTAATTGCTGGGCATGGCGTGGCAGTTTGCAGGTGTTCATGGCAATCTGTGTAAAATGCCTTGCAATGGCCGAGCCTAATCCGCGGCTGCCCGAGTGGCTTAACAATGCCACGTACTTTTTAGCAGGTAAACCTAAAGTGTTTTCGGCCAAAAGTTCTATTTCGCCAAATTCAACAAAGTGGTTACCGCTGCCTGATGTGCCCAGCTGCCGCACCGCCTTACTTTGCAATGGTTTTAAAAACGGCATCTCATTAAATAACCGACTATCCAGCACCTCATGTTCCTGTCTTATATCCAATCCGCCTTCCATACCAAAATGGGTGTGGTTTTTCAAAGCCTGTTTAATTTGATAGTCGAAACGTTTCAAAAAGCCATCGCTTTCATCAATAATAGAAAGTGCCATCCGGCAGCCAATATCCATGCCTACTGCATAAGGGATCACCGCGTTATCAGTAGCCAGTACGCCGCCAATAGGCAGACCGAAACCCATATGTGCATCGGGCATCAATGCCCCCTGTACACTTACAGGTAGCAGATTGGCCAGTTCCATTTGTTTTTTGGCCGATGTTTCGATGCCTTTACCGCCATAAGTTTTGCAAAACACAGGCTCATCGCGCAGCTCAAAAGCTTTAAATGCAGGGCCATCTATCTTGCCAATTACTTTCTGCGCTATTTTCGCGGTAAGTTCATCATCCAGAAATGCTTCCGGATTGTTTTTTATTTGAACCAGCAGGTCAAGCAGTTGCTGCTTGCTGTGGTGTTTAAAGTTTTTTGAGGCTATACCAATAACCAGGCTTCGCAGCTGATCATTATGATAACCTATTTTACTTAGATCTTTTGTTCTTAAATTGCCCATATCGGGTTGTATTTTTTTTATTCCGGGTTGGTCTATAGTAATAGCTTCGTAAAAAACATTTCGGGCAATTAAGCTAACGTTTACTCACCCCGACTTCGCTTCGCTCGTCACCCCTCTCTACGCTGTGCGTAAAGAGGGGGCTTTTGATTTCTTTATTTTCCCTACCCTCTTTATCCGCAGGATAGAGAGGGTGGTCCAGCGTAGCGTAGACCGGGTGAGTAACCTGTGCGGCTGTTTTCGCCCTTGGTTTCTTTTGTATGCTATTACTTGTTCTAAACCCTGCCGGATCTGTTTTTAAATTTTGCTAACGCGATGTAAACCGGCACCAATGTTTATGGCGCAGCCCTTCACACGCGTTTTTCGCAATGCATTAATTTTTTTTGAATTGATTGTTGGTTTCCGTTCGTCCCCGGAGATGAGGATATACCCTTGTTAAAAGCGCTCAGGAAACCCAATAATGGCGACAGGCAAAATATTTACAGGCATAACATACAGCCTTGCAATTATTAAAATAGTAAAATACAGTGTTTGCCTGCCTTATTAGGCAATGAGCGAAAGGGGCGATATGTAGCGTTGCTCTGTCATGATTCCTTGATATTTAAAAGGTTAATAAATCAAGAATTAGGGCAAAGATAGGTTTTTGTTTGAAATAATATAAACATTGACATATAAAGCGATATTTATTTAATAAAGGAAACGCTAAGCCTGATCTATTTGCCTTATTTTCGAAAAAACTTATCACATTTTTATGTTTAGCTTATTCAGAAAAGCCATCCGAACCATGCCGGCGGATCAGAGTAATGACCCATCGTTAAATTTTAAGTGGTATGACCCAGGTGATGGTAATCCCTTAAATAAACGGATATTAGATATTCGCCCCTATACTCAATATATGATATCCACTACAAATGACTGGAAAACTGCTGAGCGTTTTATAACTAATAGAAAAATTACCGGAGAGGAGTATAAGGGCTTTGAGTTTAAAGGCGCGATTTCAGTTAATGCACAACTAACTTATCCCCATAATGGTAAGCGACTTGAAGGGATTTGTTATAAGGCAAGCGAGATGGAAGATAAGTGGGACATTTATATATGGGATGATATTATTTATTTTGTGAGAAGCTGGACCAGCGTTGTAGCTTACAAGGCCTTTGTAAACTACAGTGATGATAAACTGATCATCCATAAAGTTGAGTTTGAAACGCGCGATGACAACGAAAGCGAATCGCTTATCGCTATTAATAATGTGCATTTCCTGATATCAACATTGGCAGGCAAAACGGTTATGCCACATACAATACCCGGACACTTGAAAACTTATGAAGAAATTGCCCGCTATTCGTTTTCATTGTTTGGACGTAATTGCTGGTATGCCACTTATGAGGATATTCTTGATACTACAATTACTCCTTCAGAAAAGTGAAGGGCAAATAATTCGTGATATCTTAAAATATTTTTATCTGCGCAAATACACTGCGCAGCGCCGTCCCACTTTTGTATCATTGCCGGGATAGCTATTAAAAAAATAGCCTATCCCGGCAAAAAATAATTTATACCCATCATGTTACTCACTATAACCACAACACATACCCCGGCAGATGACCTGAGTTTTTTGCTGCATAAGCATCCGGGCAGGATCCAGCAGGTGGAGTTATCGGCCGGTAAGGCGCATATTTTTTATCCGGAAGTAAGTGCGCAGCAATGCACCGCGGCACTGCTGCTTGATCTCGACCCGGTGGGATTGGTAAGAAATGTAGGCCCTAAAGGCAATGATTTCGCGCTCGAACAGTATGTGAATGATAGGCCTTACGTGTGCAGCTCCTTCATGAGCGCGGCTATCGCCAAAGCCTATTCATCGGCATTGAATGGCCGTTGTAAAGACAAGCCCGAGCTGGTTGACGTTGCCATGCCTTTTGTGGTAAAACTTTCGGTACTGCCCGTGCGTGGCGGCGAGCAATTGCTTAAAACGCTGTTCGAGCCATTGGGCTACGCCATTACCGCAACACAGCATCCGCTCGATCCCGCTTTTCCTGATTGGGGCATGAGCCGTTATTTTACTGTGGAGTTAAGCAATACGATCACGCTGCAACAACTGCTATCGCATTTATATGTACTGATCCCTGTTTGTGATAATGATAAGCATTATTGGATCGCCAGGGATGAGATCGAAAAACTGCTTGATAAAGGGAAAGACTGGCTTGAAACACATCCGGCTAAAGAACTTATTGTTCGCCGTTATCTAAAAAATCAACGTGCGCTGGCCAATAAAGCTTTTGAGGTTTTGGTGAGTAGGGTAGAGCTGGAAGATGAGACCGGAGAAACTACAGCGGAAGATAACACTATCGAAACTGCCGAACCAAAACCCCGCATCCACGATCTTCGCCTGCTTGCTGCCCGCGATGAACTATTAGCCGCCGGGGCAAAACGTGTGGCCGACTTAGGTTGCGGTGAAGGCAAGCTCATGAAACTGTTGATGGCCGAAAAGCAATTTGAGTTTTTATTGGGGATGGATGTAAGCTATCGCTCGCTTGAAATAGCGCAGGAGCGGTTAAAACTTGATCGCCTGCCCGAAAAGCAGCGTGAGCGGGTGCAACTGATCCAGGGTTCGCTTACCTACCGCGATAAACGACTGGAAGGTTTTGATGGCGCGGCACTGGTTGAAGTGATTGAACACCTTGATCAACCACGGCTTGCCGCCCTGGAACTCTCCGTTTTTGAATACGCCCGGCCCGAAGTAGTGGTTGTTACCACGCCCAATGCCGAGTACAACGTAAAGTTTGAAAATTTAGAGGGCGGCAAAATGCGCCATGCCGACCACCGCTTTGAGTGGACACGCAAACAATTTGAAGCATGGGCAAGCGATGTAGCCCTTAAGCACAATTACGATGTAATATTTAAACCGATAGGAGAATCAGACCCGGCGGTTGGTGCATTGAGCCAGATGGCTGTGTTCTGTATTCGCGAAAAAGGGGCCGATCAGTTTATTTAATTTTTTTAGAGATCAAAAATGTCAACCAATAAAACTATACAAATACCCGAGCTATCCTTAGTAATACTGATGGGGGCTACAGGTTCGGGGAAATCATCATTCGCGCGTAAGCATTTTAAGCCTACCGAGATCGTATCTTCAGATACCTGTCGTGGTTTGGTAAGCGATGATGAAAACAACCAGGCTGCATCGGTCGATGCTTTCGCGCTGGCCCGGTACATTGCAGGGATGCGCTTAAAAAATGGGTTGCTCACTGTAATTGATGCTACCAACGTTCAGGAAGAGGCGCGGAAAGACTGGATAAACCTTGCCCGCGAATATCATTGCCTGCCGGTAGCCATTATCCTCAACGTGCCCGAAAAGGTATGTGCTCAGCGCAATGCCCTACGGCCCGACCGTAATTTTGGCGCGCACGTGATCCCTCAGCATATATCGCAATTAAAGCGCAGTTTCAAAAAACTGAAGTTTGAGGGTTTCAGGCATATTATCGAGTTGCGCTCGCCCGAAGAGGTAGAGGCCATAACCGGTATTGTGCGCGATCCCTTATATAACAACAAGAAGCAGGAAATCGGTCCGCTGGATATTATTGGCGATGTGCATGGTTGCTATGATGAGCTGGCCGAACTTTTAACTAAGCTTGGTTATCAAAACAATACTACCACCTGGGCACACCCCGAAGGCCGCAAAGCTGTTTTTGTGGGCGACCTTGTTGACCGTGGCCCTAAAACACCCGAAGTGCTGAAACTGGTAATGGGCATGACCACCACCGGAAATGCTTACTGCGTTCCCGGCAACCATGATATTAAACTGGTGCGTTGGCTTAACGGTAAAAATGTGCAGGTAAAACACGGGTTGCAGGAAACTATTGATCAGCTTAGCCTCGAAACGCCTGAGTTTAGGGATGAGGTAAAGAAGTTTTTGGATGGGTTGGTGAGCCACTATGTTTTTGATGGCGGTAAACTGGTGGTTTCGCATGCCGGTTTAAAAGAACATATGCATGGCCGCGGTTCGGGCGCTGTGCGCGAGTTTTGTTTGTATGGCGAAACAACCGGCGAGATAGATGAGTTTGGATTACCCGTGCGCCTTAACTGGGCAAGCGAATACACCGGCAAGGCCATGGTAGTTTACGGGCATACCCCTGTACCCGAAGCACAATGGCTTAACAATACCATTGATATTGATACAGGCTGTGTATTTGGTGGCTCGTTAACAGCCCTGCGCTATCCCGAACGGGAGTTGATGTCTGTAAAGGCTGCCGAAGTGTATTGTGTACCGGCAAAGCCATTGGATCATCGTAAAGCAACAAACGCTAACCTCACCATACAACAGGAAAACGATACCGTACTTGATATTGCCGAATTTACAGGCAGGCATATAGTTGAAACAAGATTGGGCAATAACATCACCATCCGCGAGGAAAACGCTATTGCAGCCTTGGAGGTAATGAGCCGTTTTGCCATCAACCCAAAATGGTTGATCTATTTGCCGCCTACCATGAGTCCTTCAAAAACAAGTATCCTGGATGATTACCTCGAGTTTCCGGATGAAGCTTTTGATTATTACAAGGCCGCGGGGATTAACAGGGTAGTTTGCCAGGAAAAACACATGGGCTCGAGGGCTGTGGTAATTGTTGGGCGCGATGAAAATGCCATAAGTAAAGCATTCGGTATTACCGGCGAAGGCATCGGTACCGTTTACACCCGTACAGGCAGGGCGTTTTTTAATGGTAAAGAAACCGAGCAGGCTTTATTGCAACGGCTTAACGCGGCCCTGGTTACATCAGGCTTTTATGATCAGTTTAATACCGATTGGGTTTGTTTAGATACCGAACTGATGCCATGGAATGCCAAAGCGCAAATCCTGCTGCAATCGCAATATGCCTCTGTAGGCAGCGCGGCTACAAATGCTTTGCATTATGTGAATGAGGCACTGAGCAAATTAGTTGAACGGGATCCTAATGGGCAGGCCCTGTTAGATGAATATAATTCAAGAGCGCAGGAAACCGGACAGTTTATCGCCGCATACCAACAATACTGTTGGGACGTAAAAAGTATTGATGATTATAAATTGGCCCCTTTCCACATCCTGGCATCAGAAGGGAAGCTATGGACAAGCGAAAACCACGAGTGGCATATGGAACAGATCAAAAAGATCTGCAATGCCGATCCTGCCATACTGCTGGCCACACCTTATAAAATAGTTGAGCTGGACAATGCCGCCGATGTGCAGAACGCTACCGAATGGTGGTTAAATTTAACCGGTAAAGGGGGCGAGGGCATGGTTGTGAAACCTTATAATTTTATCGAAAAAGATGGTAAAGGCTTAATTCAGCCGGCAATAAAGATCCGCGGACGCGAGTATCTCAGGATCATTTACGGCCCCGAATACACAGCACCCGAAAACCTGGAACGCCTTAAACAACGCGGCCTCAACGCCAAGCGCGGAATGGCCATGCGCGAGTTTGCTTTAGGTATTGAAGGCTTGCAGCGCTTCACGGATAAGGAGCCGTTAAGGCGTGTACATCAATGCGTATTTGGTGTATTGGCCATGGAAAGTGAGCCGGTAGACCCGAGGTTGTAACTGTAAAAAGTTAAGCTACCGTTCGCGGCAGCTTAGCTTTTTAATTTTTGGAGGTTATGTTAGTGAGCAATACCATTAAGTTAAGAGCTTTGCAAGGCTGCACCAGAGGTGCAAAAGGTTTGTAGATACCAAATGACCGAAGTTTTTGTGTGCCAGAGGTACACCACCGCCGATGTTCCGTACCTCTGGCACGGCTAATTAAACGGAACATTCTGCTACAAACCTATTCCCCCTCTGGGGGATCATTTTTACTTAATGAGATAGGTTAGTGAGATACCTGGTTGTTTCATTATTCAAATCAGGCACGCAAAGTAACCCGGTCATTCTCCAATTTTGCCTCCCCTTTTTCCAAAGCCTTGTCAATAC
Source organism: Mucilaginibacter sp. CAU 1740 (assembly GCF_039839285.1). Lineage (NCBI taxonomy): Bacteria > Pseudomonadati > Bacteroidota > Sphingobacteriia > Sphingobacteriales > Sphingobacteriaceae > Mucilaginibacter > Mucilaginibacter sp. CAU 1740. Next base: position 805,000 of record NZ_JBDOQS010000001.1, read on the forward strand.
CTGCAAGCATTGCCGTTTCTACGTTCGATCCGATGCGGGCATAACCAAACAATTTCGCGGTTTCCCGTACCAGGTCATTTTTCGACAGGCCGATCTGGTTGTGTAAGATCTCCAAAACACCGTTCGCTATTTCTTCCGGCGGCAAATCCTCGGCATCCCGTTTTTGAGATTCGTTTCCGGCCACCCGGAAAATAGAATATTGCCCCGGCTCCTGCCCGTTTTTCCAAAAGAAGGTGTTGTAAGCGCTGCTTTCCTGGCGGATGTTCATTTGCCGGTAAATAGCATCAAAATGCGCGGCCACACGTGCCCCCTGGCGCGAAATGCCCCAGGCTGCCAACACCCGTTTACTCAACAGGTTTTTACTGATAGGCGATTCTGTATTGAGCACATTAAAGATCTGCGCTTTTACCTTGCCCAAATTTTGCGGAAAAAGAAAATCATCTGCCGAGGTGGTTAATTGTATCTCAACCGGGTAAATTTCGTAAGGTATCGCCTTAGAGCTTACCGGTGGACGCGGAACCGGCGGAACATTTACATATTGCGACGCGATGCGTTCTTCGCGTACCGGGTTTACTACCAGGTCGGGTTCAGAATGTACAGGCTTGTCATTTTTATGCTCTTCGGCATGTTCAATGGCTTCAAATAACCCGTTCAATACTTTATCCTGCTTTTCCCACCATTCGGCCGACCATATTTTGTGGATATTCCAGCCCAGCTGGCTCAGCACATCTACCTGAACAATCTCCCTGTCGCGGGATGTTTTGGCATTATAATAGTTTTTGCCATCGGTTAATACGCCTAAAATATACCGCTCGGGGTTGTCACGGTCAACAATACCCAAATCTATCTTATAATCAGAGCAACCTATTTGAGTATGTACCTCGTACCCTTTTTTCCGGATCTCATCAGCTATCAGGTTTTCAAAGGATGGGCCGTTATCGGCTTTGTGGCTTGTACGGATCGGTAAAGCGATCTTTCCTTTTTCGGCATAAGCCAGGAAAGCTTTCAGCCCGGCAACCCCTTCGGATGAGGTACGGCTCAGATCGATCTGATCGGCACGTAATGTGGAAAATACCTTCATTTCATAACGTGCACGCGATACCGCTACGTTTAAGCGCCTCCAGCCGCCCTCGCGGTTTATTGGCCCAAAATTGAGCGTTTGTTTGCCGAAACCATCCGGCCCGTAGCAGATAGAAAACATGATCACGTCCCGCTCATCGCCCTGCACATTTTCCAGGTTTTTAATAAACACCGGCTCCGGGCATTCTAAAGCTATTTTTTCAAGATCAGGCCGCAGGCTGAATACCTCGGTAAGCAAGTCATCTATCAGTAACTGTTGTACAGCGCTAAAAGTAACAATGCCCATACTGCGTTTAGCCAATTGCGGATCAGACAGCCGCCTTACCACCTCATCAACTATCGCTTTTGCTTCGGCGTGGTTGGTGCGGGTTTTACCTTTATCATAAAACCCGTTAACCGGCACAAACTGTACCTTACTGGTAATATCATCTGTTGACGGGAAGGTTAAAAGCTTATTATCATAGTATTTGGCATTGCTAAAGGCTATCAAACTTTCGTGCTTGCTGCGGTAGTGCCATAACAGGTGCTGCGATGGCATGGAGAGTGCAAGGCAATCATCCAGGATACTTTCCAGGTCTTCTTTTTCAATATTTTCTTCATCAATATTATTGGTGGAGAAGAAGCTGGTAGGCGGCATCTGTTTCGGATCGCCAACAATGATCACGTTGGTACCACGGGCAATAGCGCCAATGGCCTCGCACGTTGGCATTTGCGATGCCTCGTCAAATATCACCAGGTCGAACTTTTCGCTCTCGGTATCAAAATATTGCGCTACCGAAATAGGACTCATCAGCATACATGGCGTTAACCGTGGCAGCAAATTGGGGATGGTATCGAAGATCTTGCGGATAGACATTGCCCTGCCGTTATTACGGATGGTGCGCTGCAAAAAGCCTATTTCCGAACTTTGAGATGCCTCCTGTGTAAAAGACGGGATCTTAGCAGCTAATCGTGCGTAAAGCTCCTGCCGGGTAAGCGTTTCAAACCGCTGACTGATAGCCCGGAAACGTTTGATCTTATCTTCAAATATGGTACTGTTAAACGTTGCCAGCTGCGGGTTTTTCTCCAAAATAAAATCAGCAGCCGATTTATAAAACCCTTTTTGAAAATGCTGGACTACCTTGTTATCGGCAATCTTTCCGCCTTCATAAGCATTTACCAAAGGCTGCAAACCTGCACTTAAGGCACGGGTTTTAACATTAAGCCAGTTGTACCAATCGGGCAGTTGGTGTAAATGGCTAAGCCAGCCCTCGGCAGCATTATCAACAGCTAACTTCCAATCCGGGTTGCTTTTTATAATATTATTAAAATCGATCCCTAAAAGGTTCGATAATTCGGTCATGCTATCGTTTACCAGCTGGTAATTTCTCAGGTAATCATCAAATAGTTTTTTATGCTGATTGATATAGGCCGCGCTGCCTTCATAAAATTCGGCCGATAATTCGGTGCGCCATGAGCTAAGTTTTCCTATTCCGGTAATCTGCGCGGCAGCTTGATTGATCCTGATCAGCAATTCACAATCATCTTTAACCTGCTGCCATTTAACCTCGCCATTGTTCCATAAGTAGCCAATAAGCGGCGGCAGGTAACTTGCTTTGTTAATGATCTCCTCTTCTTCCTGGTAGGCTATCACCTTATTTAGCAAATCGGGGATTTGATCTTTTTCAACAGATCCAGCGAGTGAAAGCGAGGCCAGGTTTTTTTGAATTTTACGCTGACCGAGCCAACGTGGTAAAAACCATTTTTTATCTACGATATGCCATTCGGTTAATGTATTAGCCGCCGGGAAGGAAAGAATCCCTTTTTGAAATGATGCCGATAATTCGGCCCGGAGCCCGTCGCGCACTATACCATGTGCCGCCAGGCCTGTTACCTGTGCCAGCGTTTGCTCAAACGATTCTGTTTTGAGGATAGATGATGGCACATCGGTTAGTTTCAAAACGAGGCTCACCATAGTGATAAGCGCCTGTTCCTGTTCCGGGCTTTTTACCAGGCCGCCAATTTTCAATATATCGCTTACTACATCCGTATTATCGGCCAGTTGCCTTAAACGGGTAACCAGGGTTTCTATCAGCAATTGCGCCTGCTGTTTTAACTGCGCGCTGTATTGCTGCAGGTTAATTGCTGAAAGCGCGTGCCCCGCCGGGCTGCCTGTCTGCAAACCGGCCACCTGCATTTCTTCGGCCAGGTCCTGCCAATTGGTGAGGTGGGTTGTGGTAAGCTGCTCAAACACGGCCGGGGCAAAATAAACCTCGCTTGTGCCGGGGATCAGGCTATAGGCGGTAAAAAGGTCAAACAGCGAATAGCCGAAAGGATAACGAACATGCAGGGCCGTAACATAAGTATTGAGCTCGTTACGCAGGTCAAATAGCCGCTGTGCTTCGGCCGCGAAATCTGCAGGGGCGTTGCGGTGGGCTATTTCTGTAGCGGCTTTTAACTGCTCTAAAACAGCTGTCTTTTTTGATTTGTTGGAGTGCAGTTCCAGGCAAAAATCACCTATACCAATGGCTTCCAAACGATTTTCAACCACATCAAGAGCCGCCTTTTTCGCTGCCACAAACAGTACCCTTTTACCTGCGTACAGGGCATTGGCAATGATATTGGTAATGGTTTGCGATTTACCCGTACCCGGCGGGCCATGAAGCACGAAGCTTTTGCCTTGTCCCGAGCTTAAAATGGCCTGCAACTGCGATGAATCTGTACTGATGGGCAGCGCTATGCTGGCCGGGTGCAATTGAAGATCGGTAATAGCTTCAACCGCGGCGTTTTCTTCGGGTTGCCACTCCAGCCTGCCCGAAACCAGGCTCGCCACTACTTTATTGCGGCAAAGTTTTTCGGCATTGTTATGAATATCGTTCCATAAAATAAACTTGCTGAACGAGAAATTGCCCAACAGCGCCTGCTCTTCGATATCCCAGCGCGATTTGGACATTACCGCCTGCCTGATGGTGTTAAAGATCGCTTTCACATCAACACCGCTCTCGTCTTTAGGCAAGGTTTCCAGGCCGCCAATAGCCAGCCCAAAATCCTGCCTCAGCATTTCGAGCAGGGTGATGTTCATCATCGTTTCTTCTTCGCGCCCACGAATGATATAACCTTTTTGGGCAGATTTGCGGATAATCTCGACAGGGAGCAACAGTATCGGCGCATACCTGGGCCGCTCACTGGCTTCGGTTTCATACCATTTAAGCAAACCAAGGGCTATGTATAACGTATTGGCACCGTTCTCTTCTATAGATACCCGCGATGAGCGGTAAAGGCTGGTAAGGCTATAGCTCAGATCATTTTCTGAAAGATAGGTGCGTACCCGTTTTTGCGTTAGTTCGTGTTTTACCAGGTCGGCAATCGGGTCGGATTGGTGCAGGGCCTGGTAAACGCCGGTATCCCTGATGGGGTTATCCCAATCAGATGGTTTGGCCAGCACCTGGAACTCCTGCCCATCGGCCAAAGCATCCTCAAGCTTGCCTACATTTATGGTGATCAGCTGGATCACACTCTTGGTGATCCGGATGTTGAGCAGGCTGTTCCTCAGCGTTAAATCGAGCAGCTTGCGCTCCCAGAGTTGTTGTTTTGATACATCGATCTTATCAACATTGATCAGCCTTCCGCCTACCGTAATATCTTCGGGCAGCAGGTTATCCCTGTCTGATTTTGGGGCTTCCACAAGCTCCCAACCGTTTGCCGTAGCTAACCTAAGCGGCAGCGGGCGAATGCTACTGAACCGCGCGCGTTTTACATCGATAAATAAAATAAAATCGGCGGTGTTCAGCATCTTTTGTTCGGCAGAGCGTACCGCGTCATCAAAGCTGTTTTGATGACCGGCATTCATGCAGGTAGCTTCAACTACTACAATCTCGTTAATGCCATCGGCCATCCGTTTGCTGATGAGCGAAGGATCGTCATTAACGGCATCCGCAAAAGATTCGTTAATTAACCAGCCGCCTACAAAGGCATGCCCTTTCACAATTATCAGCAAGGGGTGTATGCCAATAGCCTCCAAACAGGCCGAGTACAGCAAACTGAGATCAAGACAATTGGCCAACCGTTGCGAAAAAATGGTATCAACCAGGCGAATGCGTTGCCCGCTCTCTTCAAAACTTGCCGGTACCGAGCAATATATCAATTGCATTTGGGCAATGGCCTCGTATATAGCGGCCATCTGTTTCCGCACCCGGTTGGGGTTACGGCTTTGATATTCATCGAAGGAGGGGTTTCCCGTCCAACGTTCAAGTATCGCGGCAGCAGAGCGTAAAATTTTTGCCACCTCGGGGTGGTTGGGCGTGCTGAAAGCCGTTAACATTTCGGGTAAAAGGCCAATGCCTCCCCACTGGTCAAAGGCCAATACGCTTACCGGGTAGTTTTCCTGAAAAATAACTTCGTTATCGGCTGTTATAGTGATCAGATAGTTGCCGGATATTTTCTCTGTTAATTCTGATAAAAATCGGGTGGAGATATTAATAGAGGGCTTGAGCTGATAGCTTTCGCCAACTTGTAATACCTCGATAGTGCCCTGCCATTTTGTTGCAAAATCAGGTTCGGATGTGATCTCGATCTTTACATCGTGCCAATCTGCCTCGCTGTTGTTTTTTATAATAATTTCCCTGATAGCGGGCACGTAGTTTTGCTGTAGGGCAAAATTAAGCACAGGGTTATAAGATATTTCAATAGCCGATTTTGATAAAGTGTGGTTCGTCATGACAACACAAGATAGCCTTTTTTATAAATTACTTTTAAAAATGTTGTTTTGACATAATTTCTGCTACCGTAAGCCCGGGCAGCGCAATCCACAAAACAATCAAGCCCTATACCAACGGCAAAGTAAAATAAAAAGTACTCCCTTCGCCAAGGGCACTCTCGGCCCTGATTCTGCCACCATGCTGCTTAACAATTTCAGAGCATAAATATAGGCCAATCCCAAAGCCGGCAATGTGGCGGGTTTCGGCATCTTTAACCCGGTAAAAACGTTCAAATAGCCGCGGCAGGTCTGTTTGGCTAATGCCTATGCCTTCATCGCTTACGCTGATCTGCACTTTGCCATTAATGGTATCTGCCGATACCCGGATGGTTGAATTGGGTTGAGAATATTTAACCGCGTTGCTAATGAGGTTCTGGAGCACCTGGCCAATTTTTTCACGATCAGCCTTTACCCAGATCTGCGATGTGGGGGCAAACAACACGCGGTGTGTTGAAACGGCGGAAAGGGTTTCGTCTTCTGTTTCTTTTAATAACGTAGCGAGGTCAAAACGCTGGCAATCTATCTGGATCTTGCCCGATTCGAGGCGCGAAACATTTAAAAAGCCGTTGATCATCCGCGCCATTTTGCTCAGCTGTTTTTCTGTGCGTTCCAGCATTCCGGCAGATACGGCATCTCCCGCTTCTTCCGTACGTTTTTTAGAAACCTGTACATAGGCGAGGGCAGAAGTAAGCGGCGTTTTCAACTCATGGCTCACCATGCTGATAAAATCGTTTTTGCGCTGTTCGTCCTGCTTTAGCTCGGTAATATCTACCGCGGCACCAATAAAACCAGCAAACGAACCATCGCTGTATCTCCTTACCGATCCATCTATTAGTAACCAACGGTAATCCCCTTCGGCAGTGAGTACCCGGAAGCCTGAGTGAAATGGAAGCTGGGCCTTAAAAGCTTCCTGGTAAACACTGAGGTATTCCTCTCTATCGTCGGGATGTACTATATCTGTCCATTCAAATCCCAGTAACTCACTCATCGATTTCCCGGTGAGCCTGCTCCAGGCCTGGTTAAAGTAGATGCCATTGCCGGTTTCATCGCCCATGGAAATGTAGATATTGGTGCCCTCGGCCATGTTACGGAAACGGGCTTCGCTTTCTGTAAGCGTGCGTTCGGCCAGCTTGATGTCGGTAATATCGCGGGTGGTGCCTGCTATGGCTACCACTTCATTTTGCTCATTAACTACCGGACTAAAAATATAATCATAAACGCGCCGCCCCAACGTAGCGTGCGGAAAAGATACTTCGCCCCGGATAGGCTTGCGGGTGGCCGCCACCTTATCAATCTCCCGTTCGTGCATTTCGGCATGCCAGGGTTCGTAGCCATTTTCCAGCAATTTCTTTCCTATGGCGTTATCCCATGTTTTGCCCCACATGGTAAGCAGGGCATCATTGGCATAGGTAAAGCGGTAATCAAGGTCAAAAACGTAGATCAGGTCGGGCGTGTTGGAAGTAATGGTTTCATACAAGCGTTTTTGCTGTTCGGCTGCATCTCTGGCCACACGCAAAGCTTCCTCGGCACGGTGGCGTGCAGTAACATCATTGGCGGCACCAAACCACTCGGTTATTTCGCCATTGGCATCTAATATAGGTATAGCGCGCGAGTATGTCCAGCCAAGTGTGCCATCGGCCAATACAACCTGGTGCTCCAGTTGAAACATTGTTTTGGTACGGATAGCATGGTCTATGGCATGTTGTACACGATCGCGATCTTTAGGGTGGATATATTTATCCATCCAGTCGGCAATAGGCTTGCCGGTATCCGGCAAAAACTCACCGCCCTGAAGCTGATACATAACACGCCAGTCGGCACTCATGCGGTAAACCCCATCCGAGGTTGCTATAACCAGTGCCCGGTAATGTTCTTCGCTATCGGTAAGGCGGTTTGTATTTTGTTCCATAAGTTATTTCTATAGATGGCTTCGGCATAAAAATAATAAACCGGAAACAACTTTTTATTCGGGCCGGTTTTGGGCAATCAATTTTTAAGCATTGGGTTAACCAGTAATAATAGGTATTTGTTTTTTGGTAGCGATATAGGGAAAATAAAAACGACCATGTCCTGATGAGGACATGGTCGTTACATTTTGTTGTTCTTACTATTTACTTAGCATCATTAATAGCCTTAACAGCATCCCCGGCAGCTGTAGCCGATGCATTATCATTCAGCCTTTTCCTTGCCTCGGCAATTTCCTGCAAAGCAGTGATCAGCTTTGGCGCGATGCCATATCTTTTATAAGTAACAGCCAGATCGCGGATGGCGGTGATACCTTCCTGCGCATATTGGCCATTAGTTAAACGAGCAACCATTTGTGCCAGCGGACCGCGTACCAGATCGAATTTATTTTGAACCGATCCTTTTTTGAAAGCGTTGATCACAAAAGGCCATTCCTTATCCGAGCCGCTGGTGGCATAAACATTAATAATAGCTTGCTGCAATTGTCCTTTACCATCAGCCTCTAAAGTTTTAGCTGTTTGGAAAGCCTCGGCAGGCGAAAGCGTGTTCAAGGCGTTCAGCGCCGCGCCTTTAACGGTATATGATGGACTGGCCAGCGATGATTTATAAATAGCAGCATACGCATTTGATTTGGTTTTACCTAAAACGTTGATAGCAGCGGCACGTACAGGGTAGTTTACATCGTGCGTTGCCAGATCGGCCAGGATTGGCAGGGCAGCTTTCATAACTTCAGCGCTATCGGTTTTAAGCGCGCGGATGGCTTTTATCTGCAAACCATGGTATTTATCTTTTAATGCCGAAAGCACAATATCCATACCTGCTTTGGTAGTTTGCTGGCCAACAGCCGCGTTTAAAGCTTCCAACCTGTCCAGGTAAACTTTGGCGTGGTGATATTGATAGTTAAACTCCTCAAGGGTTTTATGATCAGTTTTTTTGGTAAGCAATACCTTATCGGCATCAACGTTAACCAACTCCGGTTTGGCGGCGCAATCAAAACTTAAGGTATCGTTTTTGCCCGAAAGCCAGACCTGTTTGCGGGTGGCTTTACCGTTTACGTATAGGTCAACTTCAACAGGTACTTTAAAGATTTGTCCCTCTTGCTTTTGGCTGATGAATACTTTTTGCTGATGAGCGGCAGCATCCCATTGGTAGGTAATATCCAACACCGGGTGACCGGCACCATAATACCATTGATTAAAGAACCAGTTAAGGTCTTTACCTGAGATCTCTTCCATAGCTAACCTTAACTGATGTACCTCGCCGTTTTTAAAAGCATTGGTTTTCAGGTATAGGCCCAGGCCTTTAAAGAAAGCATCATCGCCCAAGTAATGACGCAGCATGGTTAACACCAGACCACCTTTGTCATAAATATTGGCTCCGTTAATGCCATCTTCATCTGCGTAAACAAAAGCTACAAGGGGTTGCTTGTAAGCCGTGCCGTTGTTAAGGTAAGCCTGTAGCTCATCATAACGTTTGGCATCGCCATCATCTTTACCATATTTACGCTCGTTCCAGTATTTTTCGCCGAATACCGCAAATGATTCGTTAAGGGTTTCGTTGCTCCAGCTTTCGCAGGTTACCAGATCGCCAAACCATTGGTGAAAAAGTTCGTGGGCAATGGTTGTACCGCCCGATCCGTTTGGATCGTCGATCAGATCCCAAGGGGTTTTCTGAACATACTCGCCATGCAGCGTGGCCGAACTGTTTTCCATAGCGCCCAGCGGATAATCACGCACAACTACCTGCGAGTATTTTTCCCATGGGAAATCAACGCCTAAAGCTTTTGAATAAAGCTCCATCATCTCGGATGTTTGTCCGAAAATTTGTTTCGCGTAAGGGGCATAAGCCGGTTCAAGGTAATATGATACCTCTTTGTTGCGCCATTTATCTTTATAAACTGTAAACTCGCCAACGGCCATCATAAATAAATACGGGCAATGCGCCAATGATTGTTTCCATGTGTCGGTGCGGGTACCATCGGCATTAGTTTTTTGGCTGATGAGCAAACCATTGGATAGGGTAGTGTATTTTGCCGGAACAGTCATGCTGATCTGCTCGGTTGTTTTTTGATCAGGCTTATCAATAGTAGGGAACCAGCACGATGAGCTTTCGGCCTCGCCCTGTGTCCATACCTGGGTAGGCTTACCTGCTTCTTTACCTTGCGGGTTTACAAAATATAAACCTTTGCCGTCCAGCTTAAAGCCAGGTTTATCGTGCAACAAATCGGGCTTAGCGGTGTATTCGATAAACAAAGTGTACTGCTCTTTGGCTGTATAAGTTTTGTTTAGGTTGATAACCAGTTGCAGGCTATCCTCATAGCGGTATTTAAGCGGAAGCACTTTACCCTGCTGCATAATGCCAACAGTTTTAATGTCCATCCCCTTGGCATCAAGTCTTATCGAATCGGTTGGATAGAAATGAGGTTTAAAGGTGGCCCATTCTTTTCCATTCAAATACGAGTGTTGAAAGTCGAATTTTACATCAAGTTTGGTATCAATCAGATCGTTGATCTTTTCGGCAGTGGCGTGGTAATAGGGTTGGTTTGCCGGGTGATGGTTAAGCTGCGCAGTTGCTGTGCCGGTAAAGCCAACAGCTGCAAGCAAAGTATAAAATAAGGATGCGTAAGTTTTCTTCATTTAGTAAAACGTTTTATCAACTGTAAAAATAAGCAACCATTTGGATTTTTGATCATTAAAGGCATTTTAATATCAAACATTATAAAAAACGTCATTGCGAGGTACAAAGCAATCCCAAACTTTACAGGGCGAACCGGCTATTCGGGGATTGCTTTGTACCTCGCAATGACGTCTTGATTAGGCATTGGGGCTTACGAAATTAGGGAGAGAATGTAAGATTCTCTAAGGGAAAACGGAATTAATTATACCAGCATCCCGCCAGATACCTCAATGCGTTGGCCGTTAACCCAACGGGCATCTTCGGTACATAAAAAGGCAACAACACCGCCAATATCTTCGGCTACGCCGGGGCGACCGAGGGCCGTCATACTGCTTACCATTTTTTGTAGATTTTCGTCGTTGCGCAGGTGGCCGTTGCCAAAATCTGTTAACACAGCACCCGGAGCTACGGTATTGGCCCTGATGCCTTTTGCGCCCAGTTCTTTGGCCAGGTAACGGGTAAATACTTCAACGGCGCCTTTAAGTGAAGCATAAACCGATGAGTTAGGAACACTTACGCGCGTTAAACCCGATGAGATATTAACAATACCACCGTCGTTGTTTAAAATGGGCAGCATTTTTTGGGTTAAAAAGTAAACGCCTTTGAAGTGGATGTTCAATAGTTCATCAAATGTTTCTTCGGTAACATCGGCAATAGGGGTGTAGCCGCCAATGCCCGCGTTATTTACCAGGTAATCGAAATGATCGGTACCGAAAGTGTTTTGTAAGGTATCTTTCAGCTGATCTGAAAATGCGGCGAAGCTTTTCAGGTCGCCTACATTTAATTGCAGGGCTGCCGCTTTTTGACCGCTTTGTTGGATCTCTGAAACTACCTTATTGGCCTCTCCTTGTTGGCTGTTGTAAGTAATTACCACGTTAAGGCCTTTTTTGGCCAGTTGCAAAGCCATGTCTTTACCCAAACCACGGCTGCCGCCGGTTACCAGGGCTATTTTATTTTTAGTTTCCATTTATTGTCTTTTTATTTTATACAAAGATGCGGCGTAATGGATTGCAGGTGTTTGTAAATATCAATCGGTTGTTTATCAAATTCAAATAATGGTACAGGGGGCACATTGGCGATATTTTATTAATCCAGAAATCATCCAAAATCCCTCCAAACAATTCACAGAATGCCCATCTACCTTGATGAAAAATTTATCACCATGAAAAAGATCATTTTAAGTATCCCTGCATTAATGCTACTGGCAACCGGCGTTGCCAACGCGCAAAAAGTAAAAAGCAGCGCTGTGCCCGTGGCAACGAAGGCTGCGCTTGTAAAAAAATATCCGCAGGCCACAGGTATCACCTGGGAAAAAGAAAAAGCAAACTATGAAGCCAATTGGGGAGGCAAATCCGGTGAGGATATGTCGGTACAGTTTACACCCGAAGGAGCTTTTGTAGAGGAAGTTGTGGCTATTAGCCCTTCCGCTTTACCTGCCGGAGTAGCAACTTATGTGAAGGAAAAGTATAAAGTAACGAAAATTAAAGAGGCTGGAAAAGTGACCGACGCGGCGGGTGTTGTTACTTACGAAGCCGAAGTTAAAGGCCGCGACCTGGTTTTTGATGGTAACGGGAAGTTTTTGAAGGAGGATTGAAAAAAGAAATGTCGTTGCGAGATACGAAGCAATCGGATGCTAAACAGGGCGGATTTGCCTCCGTGCGATTGCTTCGTTCCTCGCAATGACATAATGGATTGTTAAAACTTAATACTCATGCTCAGCGTACCGCGAGTAGGGTTTTGCGGTGCTAACCTGAAACTCCAATATTTTTCGTTTGTTAAGTTATCCAGTTTAAAGCCAATACGGTATTTAGGCTGATCGTAAAATACAGTGGCATCAACCGTGGTGTATGATGGGATGGTAAACTTAAACTTTGTGGTGTTGGTTTGATACGAATCGCTGCCGTAGTTGCCACCTGCACCAAAACCCAGGCCTTGTACCACGCCCTGAGTAATGCGATAGCTTATCCAAAGGTTGGCTAAACGCGCGGGGCCAGAGTTGGCAGGGCGTAAACCTTGCAGGTTGGTGCCTGGTGCAGCACTGGTAATTTTACTATCATTATAGGCAAAGCCGGCTACAATGTTTAAACCGCTAACAGGGTTAGCGATCAATTCGGCCTCGATGCCTTTGCTTAGCTGTGTACCGGCCTGGGTTGAAAAGCCGGGATGTGCCGGATCGTCCATGGTGGTGTTGGTTACCGAAATATCGTAGTAACTGATGGTCGAGCTGATCTTGTGGTCCCATGCATCAACTTTTACGCCCGCTTCCCATTGGTTAGCGTATTGTGGTTTAAAAGGCGTGTTGTCAAAACTGGTAGCACTTACGTTGTTAAAACCATTCATGTAATTACCGAACAACGAGATCTGATCTTTAGCTAACTGGTAAACCAAACCAAACTTAGGCGACCATGCAGTTTGGCTAAAATTGCCCGTAGTTTTGCCATCGGCAGGAGTGTAGGCCCCTTTGTTCACAAACCTGTCAATACGGATACTGGCCATGGCATTAAGGCGATCAGTAATGTTAAATACATCTGATAGATAGGCCGCGTATGAGCTTTGGTTATTTTGCACATAATCGCCCGCTTTAGGTGCTGCCGCGTTTACAAGGGCCGATATTTTATCGGCAGTAAAGCCATTGTATGCTGCTCCAGGATCAATGTAACTGATAGATGGCATAGTAACGCTTACATTGTTCCAGTTACTTTTTTGGTTATAGTATTCAATACCGGTTACAATGCGGTTGCGGAAATGGCCGATCTTAAAATCACCGATAAAATTTTGCTGTACGTTAGTGATGTAGTAAGGATAATCTTGCTGGGTAACCTGGCGTTTTATTTGTTTGGTGCTATCAACAAGCGTAAAGGCTGTAACCATACCCGTTGTAGTAGAAAACGTTTTGTTGAACATGGTTTGCGATTTCCAGTTCTCCGAGATCTTGTAGTTAATGAGCGAGTAGATATCGATTTGGCGGCTCAGGTAATCAACCCCGTTATTGGCAAACGAACGTTTATAATCGATGCCCAGGTCTTTAACGTTATGAATAGTTGCCTTAGCGCTAACATCCGGTGCAAGTCTGTAAGCCGAAGTAGCGTTTCCGTTACCGATCTCGGCATCGATATCAACCGTAAGGCGATCGTTAACATGGAAGGTGATACTTGGGGCCACAAAAATGCTGCGGTTAAAACCAGCATCCTGAAAGCTGTGCTCGTTGTGCAGCGCCGCGTTAACGCGGAAAAGCACTGTTTTATCCTTATTTAAGGGCAGGTTAACATCGGCAGTAAGGCGGTTAAGGTCGAAACTGCCGGTTTGGTAGGTGATCTCTGATTTGGCCCACTCGTTAGGCTGTTTGGTAACACGGTTAAATAACCCGCCGAATGATGCCAAACTGCTGTTAAACAAAGTACCGGTGGGGCCTTTTATAGCTTCTATCTTCTCGATATCTGCAGGGTCGATAGCGTTAAAATTGTAACCCGCTACGCTGTTACGGATAAAGTTGCCGGTAACAAAACCGCGGGATAGCAGGGTGGTACGTCCGTTGTTGTAAACCAATGGCACACCTGTGCCCGGGATGTTTTTAAAACCATCTACATAGCTGGTTACAATTTGCTCTTTCATCAGCTCGCTGGTAACCACGCTGTAAACCTGCGGGTTTTCGAGATTTTTTAGGGGGAGACGGGCAACATCTTCGGTTTCTTTTTTAAGGAACTTGTTATGCTTGGCACTTTTAACATAAACCTCTTGCAGGTCTTTGGCACCTTCGGTTAAAACAAAGTTTATGGTAGCGGTTTCGCCCGCGGTTACGGTTACCTGTTTGGTTTGCGTTTGCAAACCGATATAACTTGCTACAATAGTATAATTGCCTGTCGGAACATTTTTGATAGTGAAATGCCCTGTTTGCCCGGCGGTAGCGCCAAGTTTTGTATCGGTTAAAACAACATTTACAAACTCGGCAGGGTTACCGTCGGATGTTTTTACGGTGCCCTTAATGGTGCCGTTAGTAGTTTGTGCACCGGCGCTAAACGCTAAAAGTAAAATGGAACTGATTGATAAAAGCAGCTGCTTAAATGAAATACGGTAATTGTAGTTAATAGGGGTAAATACAAATTGCATAATTTGTTAATGGCTAAATACGATTAATGGATCTGTCGCTTATCAATAAGGGTTTAAAACAGTGGTATCCCCTCCATGAAAATCGGCGCAAATTTATCTTTATTTAGATTGATTACAAATAAAAGATTAGGTAATGCTGAAATAGCTTAGGATTTTGCTGAATTGTAAGGGTTTTGTAGTGGTAAAAGAGGGGGCGTTATCCCTGCACTTATTTACATTTTACGAATACTGCCATCCTTAAATTTTACACCCAACCCACCAAAATTCCTCAACCATTCCCTACCTTGCATACAGGTAAATAACAACTCCCATGGATTTCGAAACCTATCAGCAGTTATTTTTCGATACGCTAAACAGCCCTGCCCCGGCAGCTCCTTATGATAATCCGGATTATCTGAATTATACTAAACTAAATTGGTCGCGCCAGCAACGCTGGTTAAAAGTAGGCGTGCTGAATACAGAATTGACCGATGTAATTGAAAATATAGTTAACGAACAACACTGGATGGTGATCACCGAACTTTGGTGCGGCGATGCCTCACATACCATTCCGTTTATCCACCGTTTATCCGAGTTAAACCCGCTTATAAAAGTGAAGTATCAGCTGCGCGATAGTCCCCCGTTTTTGATCGAGCAGTACCTCACCAACGGAACCCGCTCTATCCCTAAGCTGATCATTGCCGACAGCAACCAAAATGATTTGGGCGTTTGGGGGCCGCGACCTGCCGAATGCCAAAAACTATACCTGCAAATGGTTCATGACCATGTGGATATGGCCGAGAAAAAGATAGCCCTGCAAAAATGGTATAACGAAGATAAAGGCGAAAGCTTTCAGCGGGAGTTTCTGGCTATATTGCAGAGTTTGCCTGTTTAACAGATTCTTTCCCATGGAAGATTTTTCACCCATAGTAAACTACGTAAAACGCTACATCAGCCTTACAGCCGAAGAAGAAGCATATTACGTTTCGCTTTTGCGGATAAAAAAGATCAGGAAGAAACAGTTCATTGTTCAGCCCGATTTTGTTTGCAACCATCGTACTTATATTGTTAAGGGGGCTTTACGCTCATACCTTATTGATGCCAACGGGCAGGACCATACCGTAGCCTTTGGTATTGATGATTGGTGGATCTCGGATTTTAACAGCTATTTTTTCCGGCAACCCGCTACGCTTTTTGTTGAAGCCCTTGAAGCCAGCACCATTATCCAGATCTCGTACGATGACGAACAAAAACTGCTCGACACCCACCCTAAGTTCGAAAAGTTTTATCGCATCTTGGCCCAGGTTGGTTATGCGTACCTGCAACGGCGTATCCTGGTAGATATCAGCCTTGATGCTACCGGCCGTTATGAAAACTTCCTGCTAAAATATCCACTTGTAGCTGCCCGTGTGCCGCAGTATGCTTTGGCTTCGTTTTTAGGCATTTCGCACGAATTGCTGAGCAAGATCCGTAACAAACGGGTTAAAAAAAGTTGAAAAACTTCAACTGAATTTCTTGGTGTTCTTCATTTTTTAGCGCCCGGTTTCGGCAGAACTTTGGTTATCAATTAATCAAAGTAAAAATGAAAAATTCAGCATCAGAGCAAACCGCAAATACTCCCGTTGTAGCTCAAAATAAATTATTCGCTCCCGTACAAATTGGCGCTAACCGCTTTAACCACCGCGTGGTGATGGCCCCGCTTACCCGTATGCGTACCATTAAAGATAATATCCCTACCGATTTAATGGCTCAATATTACAGTCAACGCGCTACCGATGGTGGCCTCATCATCTCCGAGGCAACAGTGGTATCACCTAACGGACACGGTTACTATGGCGCCCCCGGTATTTATACCGATGAGCAGGCCGAAGGCTGGAAAAAAATAGTTGCCGCTGTACACGAAAAAGGCGGAAAGATCTTTTTACAGTTATGGCATGTTGGTCGCCAATCGCATGTTGATCTGCAACCTGATGGCGGTTTGCCTGTAGGACCATCGGTGGTGCCGCATCCTGATGATCTGGTTTACACCCCAGGTGGTTGGGTACCGGCCACTCTTAACCGTGAGGCAACCATTACCGATATCCAAAACATCATAGCCGATTTTAAATCGGGCGCTGAGCGTGCCCTTGCTGCCGGGTTTGACGGTGTGGAAATTCACGGCGCAAACGGTTACCTGGTTGACCAGTTTCTGCAGGACGGTACCAACAAACGCACCGACGAATATGGTGGCAGTATTGAAAACCGTACCCGGTTCTTGTTAGAAGTGACCGAAGCTGTTGCATCTGTTTGGGGAGGCGACAAGGTAGGTGTGCGTTTAGCGCCAAGTGGCGTATTCGGTTCAATGTCGGATACTGATCCGAACGCTTTATTCAGTTATGCTGCTGAACAATTGAACCGTTTCGGCCTTGCTTACCTGCACGTGGTTGAGCCACGCATTAACGGTAGCTACGAAATTGCCGATGGCCTGGAGCCGGTGGCGTCAAAACAACTGCGTACCATATTTAAAGGAGCTATCATCTCGGCCGGGGGCTTTTTGCCCGATACCGCTGAAGAAATTGTTGATAAAGGCGATGCCGATATGGTAGCCTTTGGTCGCTATTTTATAGCTAATCCTGACCTGGTTAAAAGGATAAAAGAAAATTTGCCGCTTAACGCTTACAACCGCGATACATTTTACGGTGGCGACGAACGTGGATATATCGATTATCCATTTTACAACAATAATTAATTTAAAACATCAATGAAAAATCAATCAATAACAAACACCACACCGCTTAATGAAAGTGTGGTGCTAATAACCGGCGCTTTAGCCGGCATAGGTAGGGCAACCGCCATTGCTTTTGCGCAAGAAGGTGCCAAAGTAGTGGTGTCGGGCCGAAACAACGAAGTTGGCCAAACACTGGCCGAAGAGCTTCGTAACATTGGGAACGAAGCCGAATTTATTAAAGCTGATGTAAGGAACGAGGCTGATATTGAGGCGCTGATAAATGGTACTGTAACCCGTTTTGGCAGGCTTGATATTGCCGTAAACAATGCCGGTACTGAAGGCCAACCCGGACTGATAATTGATCAAACTCCCGAAACCATAGCTGGCACATTTGATACCGATATTTTAGGCACGCTGCTAAGCATGAAACACGAAATGCGGGTGATGCTTAAACAAGGTCACGGAAGTATAGTGAATGTATCATCAACCTTTGGCAAAAGGGCGGCGGCCGGTGCATCTGTGTATGTAGCCAGTAAACACGCTGTTGAAGGGCTTACCAAAGCCGGTGCACTGGAAGGTGCAACCGTGGGCATTCGTGTGAACGCCATAGCACCGGGGCCAACAGAAACGGGTATGCTTTCCCGCTTTACCGGCACCGATGAAAATATGGAAAAGATGAAAAATGGAATACCTATGAAACGTTTAGGCCGGCCGGAAGAGGTGGCGCAGGCCATCGTATTCATCGGCTCGAATAAATCTCCATTTTTAAACGGACAAATTTTGGCTGTTGATGGGGCTAAACTTGCCGTTGACGGCGGGAGCCTGTAAATAAATTTGTGTTTAAATAATGAGAGGCCTGCCTGGTTTAGGGGGCCTCTTTAAAATTCACTCCAACCAATCTGCTTTATCAGGAAACATTCTCAGTTCCCTGAAACTATCAAGATCTTCAAAAAACTTAAACGATGGATAGTTGTCCATTTCTGTCTCTCCGCGCCAGGTTAAATGGATAACAGCGAACGTGTTTTTTGAACCGGGATGACCGATGGTAAATAACACATCATCGTTACCGCAGTGTTTACATAAGGCCTCCAATTTAAATCCTTGTAAGGGATGTTTTTGCCTAAAAAATCGGTTGGTGCCCAGTTCTTTGTGTAACTCTTCTTCAAAAGCTATCTTTTGTTTGATAGATATTGTTTCCCATGGCTCTTCAACAAATGGCTTTGCCGGTTTGGTCAAGATAAAATCACGTATCACTTCTGTGTCAACACCCGCTATATCAGCCTGGATGATACCCTCTTCATCCTCTATTAATGTGATTCCGCCCCCGGCATAAATAAAGTAGTCGTTTTCAAGTTGTACATTAAGTTTCAGATCATCCCAGTTTTTTAAACTTATTCGGCTCGTTAGCCAGTGCTTTTTAAAGTGTGGCCGAACATAGGTATCAAATGCCTCGTTGGGAGTAAAGAGGTCATACACATGGCTCATGCTAATGTCGCCGGGTAGTATTTCTGTTGTACCTATCAGGTGTGTATGTGAATAGATATTGCCCGTCATGTTAGGTAATTCGCATTATTGCATAGCAAATTACCTATACCTGTGTGATATGACAAATTTTTAATGATATCAAAAACCAATTAATCATCCTCTCCAAAACTCTCGCTGCCGCGGATATAGCTGTTGAGTCGTTTGATGAGGTAAGTAGCTTTGATCAGCAATGATTTGTCCTCTACGTAATCGCTTATATCCTCAGCTTTAACCATGCGCTCCTGTTTGTAAATATCCTTAAAATCAAAGTAGTTAAGGCTCAGGTTCCATTTATCGGTCATGAACGAAAAAACGTTGGTGTCGTTTTCAAGTAATTGAGCGTAGTTAGTAACCAGGTATTCGTCGGGCTTTAGTTTTTTAAGCGTGCGCAGGATCTCTTCGTTATAATTGATCCATATTTTTAAATAAGCGGTGGCATTATCGCGCCAAAAAGCTTCTTTACGGCGTTGACGCCTGAATTTATTCCAGATAAAGCGTTGTACATAATTGCGCGCCAGGTATTTTTTTTCGCCAAAAGCAAACTCGCGCCTTAATAATGAGCTTACTACCGATTGGTAATTGCGTGTTATCACCAGGTATTTGGCATCGGGAAGTAACTCGGTATAGGTATCCAAAAACAGGCAGGTGCGTGGGTCTTTCCAGGCCCATTGCTCAAACAGCTGTTGTTTAATGCCTATAACCGCTTTGAGTTTTTCAAGCTGGTAAAGCGGTACTTCAATATGTTTGTTATCTACCAGTCCGGTTGTAGCCAGGCTGTTGCAGTTTAATATCTCTTCGTGTAGCTTTAAAAATTCAACATCTTCAAAATGCCCGTCAATATTGCTTTCGCTGGCCCCGCAAAGGCGCTCGCCAACCTGCATGCCGCAGCGTTCAAGCCACTGGGTAATCAATGATGTACCCGAGCGGTGCATACCCGCTATTATTAAAGTTTGGTTCATGGCGCGTTAGGATGCTTTATGTTGATAAACGTATTGATTTTGCTCTTGCTGGTATTGATCCAGGATAAATGCTGCAAGCGTTTCTGTTCCTTTAGCAAGCGGGGTGATCTGTGTGTTGATATAAACATCCGGCGATGAAGGAATCTGGAAAGGATCATTCACGCCACTTAGGTTAGTTACCTTATCGGGATGATTTTCGGGCAAAAACGCACGACGGTACAAACCTTTGGTATCGCGTTGCATCAGCGTTTTAACCGGACAATCAACATGTACCAGTTTTACATTGGGGTAAGTGGCTATCAGTTCGCGGCGGATAACATCATACGGGTTAATGGCGCTTATGATAGTTACTACCCCATGGCCCGAAAGTTTGTTGGCGATAAAACCCAGGCGGCGGATGTTTTCAAACCTATCCTCCTTAGTATAACCAAGGTTAGGGAAAAGTTTTTGCCGGTACACATCGGCATCAATTATCTCGACAGGAATGTCGGTATCCGACAAACGCATTTTAACACTTTGGGCGAGGGTGGTTTTTCCCGAACCGGATAAACCGCATAGCAAAAGGATCATAGGCGTGTTTAAATTAAACTGTAAATAATAACTGTTGTTTAAACTCTTATTGTTTACAAAGTAACGCAGCCTTTTTTACTTAAATTATAGTTAACACTTTGTGTATCGACACATAGTGGGTTTGTGTCGATGAATAGCAAAATGACATAGACGGGGAGAGGGGAAAGAAATACGATAAAAGCCGGGTTCTGAACCCGGCTATGTTATGGCTGACCAAATATCATTTTTTTCAACCGGTCGGCAAGCCCAAGTTTTGCGCCATTTGGCAACAGGTTTTCGAAACCGAGGTATTGAAATGTTACATACCGCACTTTCCAGTCCGGATCATTGAGCATGCCGGTTAATTGATTTATTATGGCAGTTTTATTGCGTATTGAAGGATTGTTGAGGAACGATATGATATTTCTTATGGCGGCAAGCCTGATATCAGTCCGTGTTGAACTAAGTTCGGTTTGCAGTTTGTTCACTATTTTTTGTACAAAGGGCCGGGTATCATCTTCAACATAGTAAAACTCGGTGAGGTTAAACAGTATTTCATCTGCCTTATCGGTAGCGTATGCCGCGTTGAAGATTTTGCCAAGTATCTCCACAAAAAAATCTCCCCAGGTATCTGTATCTTTTGATAAGGCTTCCAGTACAACAGATAAAGGGTCGAGGTCTGTATCAAATAAAACTTCTTTTAGTTCGGTTGTAAATTGATGTGGATTATTGTTGGCATAAGCCAGTATATTGGTATGTAACTTTTCTTTTTCGCTTTCGGTAGTAGCTTTATCCCAAAACCGGCGCAGGCTATCGCCATATTCGTTTATAAACTGGTTCATCTTATCATTACAATTTGTACATGCACCAGGTGGTCATACAGCGCAGGTTTTGCACATTGGTGGTTTTTAATGGCTCGAAGAGTTTGCCGCCGAGGGTATCAGTATATTCCATTAGCACATCTTCGCTCACTAAAAAACGTTCGGAGCCGTCGGGCAGTAAATAACGGAAATTGCCTAAAGGTTTAACTTTATCTTCAATGCCTATATCAGAAGCTAAACGTGCAAAGAAGTGGCCACCGGGCTTAAGCACCCGCCAAAGCGAGCGCACCATGGCATCAAAATGTTCGGCATCCTGCGCAAAATGGAGCACCGCGCTGCAGATCACCACATCAAACTGTGCATCGGCAAAAGGTAGATCCTCAACAGGGGCAACCGCGAAATTATCAAGCGGATTAGCAGGGGAGAGGCTTGCAGATAATTGTTTAACCGCTTCAACAGCTTCGGCGCTTTGGTCGATGCCATACACTTCAAACCCGTTATTTAAAAAATAAACCAGGTTACGCCCGCCGCCACAACCGGCATCAAGCACGGTGGTGCAGCTATCAAATCGGCCTTTCAGCAACTGATCAAACAGGTAGATATCGATATTGCCGTATAATTGTTGCAGGTTGTTGCCCATAGTTTTTGTAAAAGCCTAAATTACTGTTTTGCGCTCGCTGTTAATATTAATTTATAAATTTAACCATGGCTACCGATATGCACATATTTATGCGCTTTATGCACAATACCTTGATGCATTTGCCAGGCGTTACGCAAAAGCCCCATTTTGAAGATGAGGCCTTTTATGTAAACGGCAAGATCTTCGCCAATGTAAAGGAAAAAGAAGAGGTACTTGCCGTGCACACCCTCGAGCGTGAAAAATGGATGACAAAGGACCCGGATACTTATTTCATCACCCCACATTATCAAAAATATAAATACATGGCCGTAAGGTTGGAAACCGCATCGCCGGAGGATGTGAAAGAGTTGTTGATCACTGCTTACCTGGCAAGGGCTACCAAGAAGTTGATTAAAGAATATGAGGCGATGATAGCAAATGCTCCCTTTTAATAATTTAGCTTATAAGAATCCATTGTTAATTGCGATGATAATAATCATACTCCAAAATCCATTCGCCATAGCCTCCTGTTTTTTTTAATATTTGTCTTTTATATAAAATAAGCCCAAAGCTATTGTGAAAATATAAAGTAATCAAATCATCCGGTTCAAAAGTAAATTCGAAAAATCTATCATCAGTTAATATTTTATAAGATGTAAATGGCTCAATATCTACATCAATTGCCAAAAACTCAATCCAAAGTCGTTTTGCTTTGTCAGAGTAATTAGCAAATTCAATGCTGGTAAGCGGCTCCGTGTTTTCTTTGGGGTGTTCGATACTGCTTGCGGTGATACGCGGTTTAAAAAGCCTTTTAAATAATTTTTTCATTCACATGATAAGGTTTAAAAATTTGTTTTAACAGGGCTACTCCCGCCCATCAACCTGAACACCTATTGGCGCAAATGTTGTGAAGGGGGCTGTAGCGTTGCTCACTTGTGCCTATGCGCTAAGGCATAAGTCACCCACGCTCGATCTACGCGAAAGACTTGCGCCAGGAAAGGGCTCCGACTTAATACTTTGGACTCCTCACATCATTCTCCGCCCATCAACTTAAACACCATCCCATCCATGTCCTCACTTATCCTGATCTGGCAGGCCAATCTACTGGTTGTCTCCGCATAAGGCAGAGTGTCCAGCACATCAAGTTCAGCATCGGTTGGCGTAAAATATTGTTCAGACCCTTCAATTACCTGTACATGGCAGGTGGCACAAAGGGCCATACCGCCGCAGGTGGCCAGGATATCATATTCAGATGCTTTTAGTACCTCCATCAGGCTCAGGTTGATACCTTCTGGAATTTCGACGGGCATCCGGCCGCCGTCGCGATCTATTATAGTTAGGTTGATCATGGCTAAAAAGCGCTTACACCGTAAACGGTGGTATATTTAAAACTCAGTTTTTGTTCGGGGAATACGTATTTGAAGGCACTTTGCGCCATCAAGGCGGCTTCGTGGAAACCACACAGGATCAATTTTAACTTACCTGGATAAGTATTGATATCGCCAATGGCATAAATACGTTCGATATTGGTACTGTAATCTACCGTGTTTACCGCGATGGCCGATCTATCGATATTCAAACCCCATTCGGCAATTGGTCCCAGTTTAGGGCTAAGGCCGAATAGCGGAATCAGGTGATCAGCTTCGATATGGCTTACTTCATTATTACGATCAAGCAGAGTAATCTCCTGCAGGTGTTCATCGCCGGTTAACGCTACCACGTTCGATTTCAGGATCAGGTCGATCTTGCCTTCTTTAGCCAGTTCAAAAACTTTTTCGGCACTATCCGGTGCGCCACGGAAAGTATCACCACGATGAACTAAAGTTACCTTTTCGGCTATTTTACTCAGGAAAACGGCCCAATCTAAAGCAGAATCGCCTCCACCGGCCAGTACCACTTTTTTATCGCGGAAATGCTCGGGGTTTTTAACCATGTAGGCTACACCCTTACCTTCAAAATCGGCCAGACGGTCAATTTCGGGTTTGCGGGGTTCAAAGCAGCCTAAGCCACCGGCAATCACTACCACCTGGCAATGTACGCTGGTGCCGTCATCGGTTTTAATATCGTACGATCCATCGTCCCTTCGGTTAAGGGTTTCTACACGCTCGCCTAAACTAAAAGTTGGATTGAAGGGCGCTATCTGCAACATCAGGTTATCGATCAGCTGCTGCGCGGTAATATCCGGATAGCCGGGGATATCATAGATAGGTTTGTGGGGGTAAATTTCGGAAAGCTGACCGCCAACCTGCGGCAGCACATCAATTAAATGGCAGCGCATTTTTAACAACCCGGCTTCAAAAACAGCAAATAAACCAACAGGCCCGGCGCCTATAATGCAGATATCAGTAGTGATTTGTTCCATGTGTGATCGCCTTTTGTTCAGCAATCAAATTTGGTCGTAAAGGGACTGTAAATCAAATCATATAAAGTAATGTAGTATTACTTTAAGTTATAATTGGCGAGGCAGAAACGTTTAAATAATTCGATCAGTTTGCTGTGTTTGCCATGCAGCTGAATGAATTGAAAAGTGCGGAATATCTCCAATCCTTTAATGTCGATAATACTAAGCTCGTTGTATTTCAATTCGCTTACTACTGATTGGATAGACAGGAAAGTAGCTGTTTCTGAATACAAAAGATACTGTTTGATGGCGATACTGCTTTCCAGTTGGATCTCGATGTTCAGATCTTTGGGATTGATCTGTGCTCCGGCCAGTGCATTGAATATTACATCCAATGTACCTGAACCTGCCTCGCGTAATACGAGTGGAATTGCTGGTAATTGTTTGGGCGAGATCTCGGCCTTTTTGGATAACTTATTGTTTGCCGCGGTAACCAGTACTATCTCGTCTTTAGCAAAATCGGTATAGGCCAGTTGCGTTGAATGCGCCGCGCCTTCAACAATGGCAATATCAATTTTTTCGGCCAGTACCATCTGCGATACCTGATCGGTATTGGCCTGTATAAAGTTGAACGTTATTTTAGGGTATGTTTTTTTAAACAGCGCCAAAAGCTTGGGCAAAATAGTTTGCGCCACGGTAGTACTTGCACCGATGTGAAGCGTGCCCGCTTCCAGATCGTTTAGCTGTGCCAGTTCATTTTCCAGATCGGTATAGGTTTGGAAAATTTTTTCAGCATATTTTTCCAATACCTTACCGGCAGGAGTGAGGGCGATATTATTCCCATTACGCTTAAAAAGCTGCTGACTAAGCTGCTGTTCCAGCTCTTTGATATGCTTGGTAACGGCAGGCTGGGTAATAAACAATTCCGAAGCAGCTTTGGTAAAGCTTAATCGCTGCGCAACCGTATAAAAAACCTTCAGCCTGAAATCGAATATCATGGAAGCAAGGTAGGAATTTCTTAATCCAGACTTACGAAGTTTTTGAAACTTCGTAAGTCTCTAACATCCCCACATATCAGTTTATTTCAATTAGCAACCAACTGCTGATCTGTATTCTTGCGTTTCAACATCAGCGCAGCTATCAGTGCAATCACCAGGCCAACCGGCAATATCTCTACATAGGTAAACAGGATAACACCAACCGGGCTCTTGTACATTTCTACATAAGGAGCCATTTCGGCTGCCTTTTGCTTAAGTTCGGCCTCTGTTGCACCGTGTGCTTTGGCTTCATTTAAAACATGGGCCACGTATTTGCTCATAAAATCGGGGAAGAAATTATAAAACTCAATCAGCCAGATCAACACATAAATAGTTGATGTAATGGCCACAATTGAGAGGCCGATACCAAGTGCCTTACCAAAACTGATAACCCCATCATTATATTTATCGCGATAATTTTTGATGGCTACAAATATTAAGGAAAAGGCCAGCACCATCGAGCCGTAGCCAATCCACATGTTGCCCTGAAAATTGGGATTGTTATAACAAAGAGCGCCCGAAATACTCCCGGTTGCTGCAATGATCAAACCCGAGATCGATCCAAAAACAAGTACATTTTTTTTCATATCGTTTTTATGTTTTGATGGAACAAAGTTGGCTTGCCAAATCTAAATCAAGCTCATACTTTAGGGTGATTTTGGAAATATTGGCCTAAATAACACTAAATGGTGATGTTTTTAGGGGATAATACAAAGCCGCTTTGCCATCTCAACCGCCTGTGTACGCCGCTTTACCTCCATTTTTTCAAACACTTTTGCCGAGTGTGTTTTGATGGTATTTAGCGATACAAACAACCGTTCTGAAATTTCCTGGTTGCTCAAGCCCTCGGCCATTAGTTGCAGCACTTCCAGCTCGCGTTTGCTT
The DNA here is from genome assembly GCF_039839285.1 of Mucilaginibacter sp. CAU 1740. Taxonomy (NCBI): domain Bacteria; kingdom Pseudomonadati; phylum Bacteroidota; class Sphingobacteriia; order Sphingobacteriales; family Sphingobacteriaceae; genus Mucilaginibacter; species Mucilaginibacter sp. CAU 1740. The sequence goes on from NZ_JBDOQS010000001.1 coordinate 830,984, forward strand.
AGGCCAAGTTTATCAAGTTCGGTTTGGTTGATGGTAAACTCCGGGCCGTTGTTGATATAAACCGGCTTTTCAACCACAACGGTTTTAGGTTTGGTAAGCTTTAACGCCAGCCAAATGCCGAGGGTTGTGAAAAAAATAGCTATCGCCCCCATGTAAGCCTCATAGGCATGGTTTACAATGATGAGTTTCAGCTCCAGCCACTTCAGCAAAAACAATAACAAAGCCAGCGATACCCCGTAAAGAATAGTAAGCTTATGTTTTGCCAGCGGGTTTGAAATCATAATAACGGTCAGCGATTTGAATTAAAATTAGAATAATTCGGGCAAAGGAGGAAAAGCTGTAAAACAAAAAAGCGGGATACGTCCCGCTTTTACAAATTTTTATACAGCATCAGGGCAATCCCCCAATCCTAAAAATCAAGGTTTACTGTGCTTTCTTCACTGCATCCTTCTTAGCCTTTTTCTCAGCTTTCATGGCGGCATATTCTTTTTTCTGCTCAGGAGTTAACACTTTATCCAGCCTTGCCTGTGCCAGTTTTTTGATCTTCTGGTCGGCCGCGTGACCGGTTTGTTTGTTTTGTTTTAATTTTTTGAGGCTATCAATACTGTTAGCTTGGGCCAGTAAAATGGCATTTACTTTTTTGGTTTGATCTGCAGTTAATTTAAGGTGTTTTTCCAGGTGCTCGGTTTTATTGCCTGCTTTTTGGGCCGGTGTTTTCTCAACTTTTTTTTGCGCGCTGGCCGCGAAGCTTAGTCCGCCTACAAGGGCCATTATCATCAGTAATTTTTTCATCTTTTTTGTTTTGTGTAGATAACTAAATGTATTGACAATATAGTTCAGTTTTAGTTTAACAGATTAAAAATTTAGCTCCATTTTACATTTAAATTAAACCAAAGCCATTTTTTGGCGTCATAACATCACCAAAACAAATTAATAGTTAAAATATACCCGGATATTATGAAAAAGGCTGTTAAATACTGGTGTGGTGTTGGAGTGTTGTTGTGTGTGTTTACCGTATTTACTGCCTTTTTGCCGGGCTATCCCAACCCGGGAACCCTGAAATTTCCTTACAAACAAGCCGGTTTAACCCCACAACAGGCGGCTGCCCATTTGCTTAGCAGGTTTACCTACGGTGCCACTCCCGGCGAAGTGGACGATGTTGTAAAGCAAGGCCCCGAAAAATGGTTTGCCCAACAACTGGATGCCCAAATGCCAGATGATTCGCTAAACCAGCTGTTAGATAAATATGACGCCCTTAAACTTACTAATACCGAAATTGTAGCGCAATACCCCAAAAACGCGCAGGTGCTGCGCATGGCTGTAAAAGATGGTGTGGTAAACCGCGATTCGGTAAAAACAGATCGAAAAGCTTACCGCGAGCAGTTGCAAAATTACATGCAGCAAAACGGCCTTAAACCCGAGCAGGAATTGTTGCGCCAGTTCATCAATCAAAAAATCTTAAGGGCGGCTTACAGCAATAACCAGTTACAGGAGGTGATGACCAGTTTTTGGTTTAACCATTTCAATGTATCGGTAGTGAAAAATGATTGCGCCCAGTTTATCCCGGATTATGAGCGCGATGTGATCAGGCCGAATGCTTTAGGCAACTTTAATGAGCTGTTGTTGGCTACAGCCAAATCTCCGGCGATGTTGTATTACCTGGATAATTTTAACAGTGCGGGTAATAATGCTGATAAACCGCAAGTTCAAAAGCGCATGCAGTTATTGCAGCAAATGCAAAGCGATACCGGGAGTATGGCCAATATGCCCAAACTGAAAGGTAAAAAAGCGCAGGGCCTTAACGAAAACTATGCTCGCGAGGTAATGGAATTGCATACCCTCGGTGTTGATGGCGGCTATACCCAACAGGATGTAACCCAAGCCGCCAAGGTGCTTACCGGCTGGACGGTTTATCCGATGGGCAACTACGGAAAGGCTGGCGAAAAACTGATGAACCGTATTGGTGATGATAAATTGGAGAACCGTGGTTTTGTAAACGAAGGAGATTTTCTGTTTAACCCTAATCGGCATGATACCGGCGAGAAAACAGTTTTAGGCCATCATTTTGCCGCAGGCGGTGGATTTGACGAGGGGGTAACTTTATTGAATATGCTGGCGCATCAGCAAGCCACTGCCAAATTTATCTCCAAAAAAATAGCGGTACGTTTTGTGAACGATACCCCACCGCAAAGCCTGATAGATAAAATGGCCCGCACTTTTATGGATAAGGATGGCGATATTAAACAGGTGCTGATCACGATGGTGAACTCGCCCGAGTTTTGGAGTGCCGCGGCTGTACGTGAGAAAACCAAATCGCCTTTTGAATTAGCTATCGGTTCGGTACGGGCGCTGCATGCCGACGTTAACCAGCCTTACCAACTGTTTAACTGGATCAATAAAATGGGCGAAAAAATGTACTACTACCAGGCCCCGACAGGTTTCCCCGATCGTGGCCAATACTGGATCAATACCGGCGCGCTGCTTAACCGCATGAACTTTGGTTTGGCCCTGGCCTCGGGCAGGATTCCCGGTGTGAAGATAGATCTGGCAGCGCTCAATAATCATCACGAACCCGAAAGCGCGCAGGTCGCGCTTAATACATATAGCAAACTAATTATGCCGGGGCGACCGCTTGATGAAACCATCAAACGCCTTACCCCAATGCTTAACGACCCCAAACTGATGGAAAAAGTTGACGAAGCCAGCGCCAAAACTCCTGCTGCAACTATGGCACCGGCAACCGGAAACGATGAGATGATGGATAAGCAAACAGGCACGAAAGGTAAACGAAAAAACAATTTTACGGCAATGCAAACCACCACAGGCAATAACTCAATGCTGGCGCAGGTGGTAGGTGTTATTATTGGCTCGCCCGAGTATCAAAGGCGATAATTGCAGGAGGATAACGAAATGGTATCAAGAAGAGGATTTTTAAAATCGGGCGGATTGGCCCTGTTAGGCGTGGGCTTGCTGGGTGGCATTCCTGGCTTTTTGGCAGAAGCCGCGGCCAGCGAAAAGATCTTATCGCCCTATAAAAAGAAAAAAACATTGGTATGTATTTTTCAGCGCGGTGCTATGGATGGCCTGATGGCTGTTACTCCGTTTACTGATGATTATCTGAAAACCGCAAGGCCAAACCTGTTTATGTCGGCTGCTAAAAGTGGTAATGGTAACCCTTTAATTGATCTGGATGGTCGTTTTGGTTTGCACCCGGCCATGAAGGCTTTTGAACCCATGTTCCGCGAAAAGCGTTTGGGAATTGTGCATGGCATAGGATCGCCCAATAATACCCGCTCGCATTTTGATGCGCAGGATTATATGGAATCGGGTACGCCGTTTAATAAAGGTACATCAAGCGGCTGGTTGAACCGGGCCGTGGGTTTATTGGGGCATGACGCGCTTACGCCTTTTACGGCGGTGAGCCTTACATCGGCCATGCCGCGTTCTTTTTATGGTGATAACCCATCAGTAGCCATCAGCAACTTGCAGGATTTTGCCATCCAGATGCGGGGCAACCCAACGGGGGCAAATATGGCAGCCAAAAGCTTTGAAGATCTGTATGACCAAACCGCATCAGGCCTGCTGAAACAAACCGGTAAGGAAAGTTTTGAGGCTGTAAAAATGCTTCAGAAAACAGATGTTAAGAATTACAGTCCTGCTAATGGAGCAGTTTACCCTAACTCGGCCTTAGGTAACTCGCTCAAGCAAATAGCCCAGCTTATAAAAATGGATGTTGGCCTGGAAATAGCCTTTGCCGAATCAAACGGCTGGGATACCCACTTTAACCAGGGCACCGAAAACGGTATTTTCTCCCGCAACGTGGCCGACCTGAGCAATAGCATCATGGCCCTGTGGACCGACCTCGGCACCTACCAGGATGATGTTGCCGTAATGACCATGACCGAATTTGGCCGCACCGTACACCAAAACGGCACCGGCGGAACAGACCATGGCCGTGCCTCATGTAATTTTATTTTAGGTAATGATGTAGGCGGCGGTTTGATTTATGGAGATGTAAAACCCCTCGCCATCGAAAACCTGGAAGATGGCCGCGACCTTGCCGTAACTACCGATTTCAGGAGTGTATTCAGTTCGGTGGCAGATAGGCACCTCGGCATTAATAACGATCATGTGCTTTTTCCGGATTGGAAAGGGGATAGGATTAATGTGATGAGGGGGTAAAAAGAAAATAGCCGTATATTCAAAAAAATAACTGTCGCGGGTTTAGCGATAGCTTAACCCGAGGTTGGAAATGCCTCATAAAAAACCAGGCTTGTAATCTTGCCTCCTAAGTAGGGCGCAAAAAACAAGACATCTGAGGCAGTATAGGTAATAAGAACTATCAAGCACTGAACATAATTTTGAAAACGCCTTCTTCGATCTTGTTTAATCTTTTTAACTCCTCATTTTCCAACATTTGCTTAAGGCTTGCAAAAGATTCTTTTTGTTCTTCAAAATGATAAATCATTTCTTCTTTTGTTATCTTATCCAACACAGCCTCGAGTCCTCCAAGCCAATCATTCGCTCTTTCTATGTTTTCGGCAACCAATGCAGATTCTATTACCCCTAATGCCCAACCCATAGCAGCAGCTGGGCTTTCCTCTTTTAACGCAAAGTACATAGCGCGACCGGCATCATATTGCAACTTGAGAGTTTGATCTTTTAATGAGTTAATATTATTTTCAAATGTCGACGTAAGTTGTTCAAAGCTCTTTTCGTTTTCTTCGATTCGTTTCTCAAGCTCATTTTTGACGTTTTCAGTCATTCTATCGAAACGCTTCAACAAAACATTCCAATTTATTAAGCCTGCTATAGTAACAATTATCGTTAAAATTAATATAAAGATCATGATAACACCTCCAATTATGTCATGAAAATATCCGGTGCCGATGGTTGTCGTTGCGCTAATCGTATTTAGGCTGTCAACGACGTGCTTTAAATGATTAATTTGGTCTTGTAGGGTGTCAATTTTAGTTAAATGGTGAGGTAAGGTTTGTGCAGCTTGTAGCATTATTTAAAAGTTTAGTTTCCAAATTTACCCATTTTTTACAACCCATAATGGTTGGTGGAATCAGAAAATTTAGTTTTCATAGCGTTGGAAAAAGGATTTTTTTGGTCGAGGTTTATGTTAAACTTGGGCAAGCATTCTGCTTGCGTAACTTGGCAACTGTATATGCCGCTCTAAGATTTATGGCAAAGCTAAACAGGAAGCTTAACACACTTTAGCACGAAGTTACGCTGTGCTAAACTTCGACCAGATGGCGTAAAACTGACTACTTCCGCATCGATTCTTATCGGTTTTAGTAAACCTTAAACCGGTAAAACTTTTTTTCAATATTATCCGGAATTAATTTACTCAAGGTTTGTTCAAAGTTCCTGATCTCCTTATCCACAAGTTTCTCGAGGTTATTTTCGGTTGCCAAAAAGCTACTTTTAAAAAGAGTATTTATTGTGAGATAGGATGCGTAAAGTGTAGTTGGTATATCAATTAATTGGATAGGTTTATCCGGACTAAATTCCCCAAGAATATAAAATGCATAAGGCCTTGATGCAGCATTAATTACTATTTGCTGATAGGCCCTGGTTTCACTTGTCAATATATCTTTTTTTAATGATGAAAGCTTTCTCGGAACCCTTATTTCAATAGTTGGATATGGTGCTTTTATTTCGTAGTCGATAGTTTTGATCGCTTTGCCCAATTTGTCTCTTTCCAATACAACCTCAATAGATTTTTGGCTATTTAGCGCGTTTAATATCTCTTCAAGAAAATTATGATAGTAACCAACGGCCAACGCGGTTGATGGCAACATCGAGTAACTCATCAATTTGGTAGCAATGCTCATTCCTTCCCGGATGCGGGTACAGCTCGCACCAAGCGCGGCTACGAGGTTATCACGCCTCGTAAAAGTAGTGGTAGTGATTCCGGCAAAATCGCTGATCAGGTCAACGCCCTCTTCAAGTACCAAAAACGACCTGTTGATGCCAATTCTGCCTAAAAACAGGCCGAACTCGAAAATTACATTCCCCCGGGTAACCTTTGTGTTTTTTCCTTTAACAACTGCTTTGTCATCTGCAGCAAAAACCGCGATAAAGAAATCGTAATAACTCGATCTGTTCAACAATACTTCTAATGTGTTTTCATTTAATTTGAAAACATTCTCCGTCCAGATATCTACATCTGCTTCATGATCAAAGTTTAATTTAATGGCTTCTGCAATGTCTTTGGCCTTGCCCGACGAAGCAATAAACACCGTAGGTTTAGTAGGTATGGTTTTCTGTTTCATAGCTTAGTGATAGGTTAATAGGTTAGGAGTTGCGATATTGATCAATATCATGCTTAAAGTTAACTGTAACAGATGATTATAGCAAGTTGCACAATAAAAATGTTATCAGATAAGTTTAATAATTACGCTGCTTCTATCGGTTTACTTGTTAACTTATTACTGCCCTAAAAATCTGCCATGGTCATGAAAAAATATCTATCGCTACTGCTGTTGTTGGTAAGCTTTCATTTTGCAAAATCGCAAGACTTTAATTTATACAAAAAAGCATTGTTTATTAACGGAGCCGATACTTTACGCTACCGGATCCTGTACCCCGAAAACTATGATCCAAAAAAATCGTATCCATTAGTAGCGTTTCTGCACGGTGCCGGGGAGCGGGGAAAGGATAATGAACAACAGCTTGATCTTGGTGCCGATCTGTTTTTAAAAGATTCGGTACGCAAAAAGTACCCGGCAATCGTGATTTTTCCGCAATGCCCTAAGGATAGCTTGTGGAATAAGTTTCCGGCCCCAAAGCCTGATACAACTGTTGCCTATAACCGTGGTATGAATAAGTTGGCACTGTCCACTCCCGAAAAGCTGGTAAAACTATTGATGGATAGCCTGGTGAAAAATAAGGTAGCTGATAAAAAACGGGTATATATTGCTGGCTTATCCATGGGAGGTTTCGGAACTTATGATCTGATCGTTCATTACCCTAAATATTTCGCGGCAGCAATTTCTATCTGCGGGCAAACCAATGTGCAATTATACCCCAAAAAAGCCCTCCATTTACCGCTGTGGATTTTTCACGGTGCTGATGATAATGTGATCGATCCTAATCCTAACCGAGAGTTGATCAAAGTGTTGCAGGCCAATGGCGCTAAAAATGCGAAGTATAACGAGTACCCGGGAGTGATGCATAATAGCTGGATTAATGCTTTTGCCGAGCCGGATCTGTTGCCATGGCTGTTTTCATTTAAGAGATGAATCATATCCGGGTTTAACGTTTTGCCCCCTTTGATACGTATCGACTAAAAACTGAACCAATTTGTATAACAGCTGTTTATACTTTGTATATAAATTTGTTTAAACCGATATCTGCCATGAAAAAACTGATTTGCCTGTTGGGTTTTGTAGCCTGCTGCTTTGCCGTATCAGCCCAACAAATAAAGGGAACTTATGCCATCAAAAACGAACAAACCGGTTTACTGTTGAGGGTTAAAGATGCCCGCTCTGAAAACGGTACGCCACTGGTAGCCTACAACCCCGAAAACTGGAAATGCATGACCTGGGATTTTCAGCATGTAGAAGGCAATACCTATAAACTTAAAAACCTTTTCACCAGCAAAACTTTTCAGCCAGTAGCAGAAGCCAATGCGGGCGTAGCCCTCGAAGAGCAACCCCTAAATGCTGATAATGCTAACCAGCAATATGAATTTGAGCCGATAGATCAGGATACTTTCATGATCAAACTAAAAGGTACCGATCTGTACCTAACACCATCCGATAAAAAGGGCAGCGTGAACTCAAAGATCATCTTGGCTAAAAAGACTAATACTAAAGATCAGTATTGGGATATCTACCAGCAATCACCAACCATGTAATTTAAAATTCCTGCTTATGAAATTGAGGCCTGTTTATGTAGTTGTGTTATTGTGCTGCGCGGTGATGATCAGCGCGTTTATCGGTACAAATAAAACTGATAAAAAGATTAGGCTTGCTGATACCGCTATCGGGTTTAAAATAGATACCCTAATAACCAATGTTATTGTACCATGGCAAATTACTTTTTTGCCCGATGGTTCTATGCTGTTTACTGAGCGCGCAGGCAGGGTGCGGATCTATCGCGATAAAAAACTTTTGCCTAAACCGGCACTCACGGTTAGCGATATAGCCCTCGATAAAAAAACAGGGTTATTGGGCATGTGCCTGCACCCAGCGTTCACCCAAAATAAGTGGATTTACATTGCCAGCAACTACACAGATAATAACCGCATAAGAGTTAGAGTGGCCCGCTACGATTTCAGGAATGATTCGCTGATCAACCCGTTCACTATCATTAAAGATATCCCCGGGAACCAAAACCATACCGGCTGTAGGTTGATATTCGGGCCGGATAAAAAGTTGTACATCACTACTGGCGATGCCGATCAGCCAATCCTGGCGCAAGACCTGAAAGCCCTCAACGGAAAAATTTTAAGGGTGAATGATGACGGCACTATCCCAACCGATAACCCTTTCGCCAAAAACGATACAGCTCGCAAAGAGATCTGGAGCTACGGCCATCGCAACCCGCAAGGCCTGGCATTTGAACCCGGCACAGGCATATTATTTGATAGCGAGCACGGCCCAACCGGCGGCGATGAGATCAATATCATTAAACCCGGCGAGAACTATGGTTGGCCGGTGATCCATCATCAGGATACCCGCGGAGGGATGATCTCGCCGCTGCTGGAATATACGCCATCTATTGGCCCTTCAGAAGCGATGTTTTACAACGGGAATGCTTTTCCGGAGTTGAAAGGGAATTTACTGGTGGCCTGTTTAAGGGCAGAATCTATCCTGCGGATAGCCCTGAATAATTATAAACCCATAAGCCAGGAAGTGCTGCTTAAAAAACAATATGGCCGCATCCGCTCGTTGGTAACCGGACCCGATGGTTATCTGTACATCTCCACCTCACATTATGATCCGCCTGAGGGCAAAGGCGAACCTCCTTACGATATGATCCTGAGGTTAAGACCATCTAACGAAAAAGTAAAACAGCGTGTGCAAAGCATCGCCATTAATAAAAAAAGTGTTGCCCAAAAGCAAACCGCCGCGCTTATGTTTCAGCAATTATGTGCCGCCTGCCATGGCGATCATTTGCAGGGTACCGAGAAAACCAAAAGTTTGCTTGGTCGCAATTTTAGTCATGGTGCCAGTAAGGCTGCCATCGTTAACAACATTACCAATGGCATTATTGCCAAAGGGATGCCTTCATGGCGCGGTGCTATCAGTGAAAAGGATATTGCAAAAATTGCTGATTATGTATGGATAACTTCTAAACGTAAGCCATCGAAATAAACGGAGCACAACCGGCTTGAATAAGCCGAATAAAACCTTAACGGCCTGCTAATTGTATAATGATACATGAAAGCACTGGTGTTTGAGCAGGCGGGCAACGCCGCCGAAGTTATCCAATTAAAATATCTGGCCTTCCCAAAGCCAGGGTCGGGGCAGCTGCTTATCCGCGTAAAAGCCAGTCCTATACACCCTGCAGATCATTTGTTTATCCAGGGCAAGTACCGCTATCAACCTACATTTCCACAAATTGGCGGACTTGAAGGTGCCGGTTATGTTGAAGAGGCCGGGCACGACAGTATTATCCCCAAAGGCAGTTTTGTAGCTTTCAGTAAGATAGGTTCATGGGCCGAATATGTAGTGGTTGATGAGCATGATGTTGTTTTACTGCCCGATGAGTTTCCGTTGCAAAAAGCGGCTCAACTGCTGCTTAACTCATACACAGCCTACGGCCTCATCCGGGAAGCCAAAGTTAAAAGCGGCGACTGGCTGCTGCTTACCGCCGGTAACTCCACGGTATCGCGCATTATAATTCAACTGGCTGTTGAAAAAGGGATCTGCGTGATAGCAACCGTGCGCGATGATAAACAAAAAGACGACCTGCTTGCCCTTAAAGCCGAGCAGGTTATTTTACCCGAACCTGGCAAGCTTAAACAAACAATTGATGAGATAACCAAAGGTAGGGGACTAACAGCAGCGGTTGATGCCGTTGGCGGTACGCTCGCTGCCGAAGTGATCAGTTCATTAGCCCCTTGTGGAAGTTTAATTGTTTACGGCATGCTATCGCCCGATGCGGTTAATTATTGCAATGCCGAGGTAGTTTTAAAAAATCTGACGATAAAAGGTTTCGGTGTTAGGGGATATGTGGAGAAGCTATCGCACGAAGAAAAGTCGCAGATGATCAGTCACCTGGTGCACTCTGTAGGCAGGCCCGAGTTTAAGCTGGCGGCATCGGCCATTTACAGGCCCGATGATTTTGCGGAGGCTTTCAGTAACAACGAAGGAGGAAAAGTGCTTTTTGGTTTTTGAAAGGCCGAAAAACTTTTGGCTAACAATAATCAATATTTTATTACGTAAATTTAATATCAGATTAACGTTCTTAAGTACTAAGTTTTAAGCCCTAAGTCGAAAGGCGATCCTCGTTTTAACTTTCGACTTCAAACTTCAAACTAACGACTTTACACAGCCAATTAAGCCAAACCTCTTTGTTATGAAAACTATATTGATACCGGTAGATTTTTCGGAAACAAGCACCAACGCCATCAAGTTCGCAGCCGACCTGAGCCGCGATGCTGCCGTAAAAAAGATCATCCTGCTTAAAAGTTTTTACACCTCGGTTTATGAGCAGATACTGCCCACGCCCGATTTTTTGCAGATAAGCGCCGAAGATATTGAAACGGAGCGCGAAGAGATAGTTAGCCAGCTGGCAACGGTAAGCCGTAAATTGCTTAACCGCTGCAATGAAACCATCGAGGTAGAAACTATTATCAGTACCGAACCGGTTTTACGGGCCATATACCAGGCCATTGCCGATAGGCAACCGGATTTATTGATAGTGGGTAGCGATGCTCCCGGCGAAGTAAGTATGGTAGGCGAACAAATTATTGAAGTTGTAAAAACCAGTGCTGTTAAGGTAATGGTGATCCCGGCAAACGCAAGCTATCATAAAATTGAGCAGGCTGTAGTTCCCTGCGATTTTGAGGCTGTTGCCCGTTTGGGCTTATTGCAGGGCTTAAATAATTCACACAGCTGGCTTAACCCTAAGCTGATGGTGCTTTATGTAGATCCGAAAAATAAACACATCGGGCGCGAGGTGGAATATGAGGCTGCTGTAAAAAAACTGGTTAATTGCTACGATTGCAAGTTGTATTACTCTGGAGCTAAGGATACCGTGAAAGGCATTTTGGATTTTGCCCGCGATAACCACGCGCAGCTGATCATCGCTTTGCCGGGTAAGCATAGCTTTTTTTATAACCTTACCCATAGCAGTATTACCGATGCCTTATCGTTTAACGCGAAGCACCCGGTATTGATATTGAAATAGTTTAAAGAGCATTATGGAACCGCAACTGGAACAGATCCGCGATCAGCAAAAACAATCGTGGAATAAGTTTTCGCCGGGATGGCAAAAATGGGACGATTTTAACATGCGTTTTTTAAAACCCATGGGCGATGCCATTATCAAAAAACTACAGGTTAAAAATGGCGAACATGTACTTGATATAGCAACCGGTACCGGCGAACCGGGCCTTACCATAGCCGCGCTTACGCCCACGGGAAAAGTTACCGGCACAGATCTGGCCGAAGGAATGTTAACCGTTGCGAATGCCAATGCCACGGCAAGAGGTATAACAAATTACGAAACCCGTGTTGCAGATGTAAGCGAATTACCCTTTAGCGATGAAATATTTAACGGGATAAGTTGTCGGATGGGTTTTATGTTTTTTCCGGATGTGCAGCTTGCCACTAACCAAATGTATCGGGTACTAAAACCTGGAGGGAGGATAGCAACTTCGGTTTGGGCCTCTCCCGAACATAACAGCTGGTTAACCACCATTATGGGTGTTATACAAAAGTATATACCAGCGCCGCCGCCAGTTGCCGGCGCACCGGGCATGTTCAGATGCGCAAAACCAGGCTTGATAGCAGACCTGTTTGAGCAGGCTGGATTTACCAACCTTAGCGAAGAGTTAATATCAGGTGTTATTGATTATGGCAGTTTTGATAATTACTGGCAAATGATGCTTGAAGTAGCCGCGCCGATAGTAGCGGCAATGGCGCAGGCCGATGATGAAACTAAGGCCATAATTAAGCAAGAGGTTTTGGAAAAGTTCAATGCTCAGAATAGCAATGGAGAGGCTAAGTTAACGTACGCTTCGCTCATCATCAGTGGGCAAAAATAATTGCTGTAGCATTTGTAGGATTTTTTCCTGTTCTATAATAAATACATCTTGTTAACTTTATATTTGTAAGTCACTTACTAACAGATAAAAGTTAACAAAAAGCCATCAGGCTACAAGCTAATGAGATCACAACGTAAACTTAAGGTGTTTTTATTCATCGCAACGTTGATGTTTGTGGTTAAGCCTTTTATTGGCTTTTTGCAATTTAGTAAGCAGCATCCACCAGCCAAGGTTGATGTGTTTGAACTGTACAGAGTTTTCGGTAAGCGGATCCTTCAAAACCGGGATGGTAGCCTTTCGGCAATGGCGTCTGTTCAAAAGCAAATAGCCGATCCGGAACTTAAGTTGCATGTAACATTTTCGTCGCTGTTACTGTTCCTGTTTCCACTTCTCTTTATCTTTGAAAGCAAGTTTTTATCTAACTGTAAAATAAAGAGGGATTTACAGTCTTCGCCGGTTTATCTGCTTAACCGGCAGTTTTTAGTTTGATAATATAGGCTCCTTTCACATTCCTGCCCGGCACAATTAAACCGCCGGATCAATCGTTTTATTTTTAATCACATATGCCGCGAGCAAGTTCGGGCTATGTATCATTTCATATCAGGTAACCGTATGGATTACCAATATGATCAATAACATGCAGTTATGCCACTATCTTATTCATATTCAAACTTTGATGAGGGTGATAAAGAATTATCAAACTTTGCGAAGGCCCTCGCTTTACCGGTGCGGATTGCGATAATCCGTATCATTATGGAAAACAACAATGCCGTTAACCGTGAGGTGCTGTGGGAAATCCCTTTTAATATGGAAACCATCAACAAACACGTAGCCGAACTTAAAAACCTGGGCATACTAAAGGTGCAGGGTTTTAAGGGCCATATCACCTACAGTATTGATGAAAGCCTTTTTGAGCATATGGCATTTCGTTTTGCCGAGCTGTTTAAAAACACCAGGATATTTAACATCAATTAGCTCAAACGGGGAACTTTTAGTTTGTAAATTTGTTTTTCAATACATACTGCTATGAAATACGAAGAGATCCCACTGGTAAATAATGAAGCCATCCACAACTTTGAATTAACGGTTGATGGCTACCGAGCTTTTATCGATTACAAGCTAAGAGATGATAAAATCTACCTCATCCACACCGAAGTACCGGTAGAGCTGGAAGGCAAAGGTGTAGCCTCGGCCATTGTTGAAAAGGCTTTTAATTATATTGAAGAGAATGGGTTGAAGCTGGTTCCGCTTTGTGTTTATGTGGCCAGCTACCTGAAACGTCACCCGGAGTGGGCAAGGATCCTGGCTATTCATAACTAATTCCCTGCGGAGGGTAATAAGCCTTATAGCCGGTCTGTTCTTTTGCAATGTATCATAGTGGTTTTCCGTACAAGGCGGGTGATAATATTCGTGCTGTTTAAAACTTTAATGGATTATTTATTTCCATAAAACTTTCTATATTTAACTATTGCAAACCACCAGCAAAACCAAATTAAACCGGTAGCCGTAATAGTTACTGTTACCCTTAAAGCAGTATGAAACTATGATCAAGAAGCCTGTTTTTTTACTATTGGCGGCTGTTTTGTTTTTTGGCAGTTGCGCCATGCTGCAATCTGTTGTTAAAGGAACGTTTCCTTATACAGCCAATGTTGTAATTCCGGCTTCGGCTAAAGCTGGTGAAATGCAAACGGCTGTTAGTACGGGAAATAGCTTTGATCAGGATTTTACCAAAGATGGCAATAACGCCAGTCATATTAGCGAAGTGCGTGTTGTATCGGCCAAGCTGCAATCAAATGATCCTTCAGATTATAACATCGGTAACATATCGTCGGTAAGGGTTTATATGGCGAAAAACGATGGTAGCGACGAGGTGATGGTGGCTATCCGCAAAGATATCTCCGCAAACTCCGGCAACAGCATAACGCTTGATATCGATAATTCACATTTTCTGGATGATTTGGTGCGGCAGCAAAACGTGCGCATCAGGATGGTTTACCAACTGCGCAAAGCAGTAAAAACCGATGTGATCTTGAAAGTATCATTAGGAATAGGGGCCAACTAACTCACCATTTTAAAGCAAATTTGATAGGCACAGCATACTGAACCCTTACCGGTTGCCCAAATTGTGTCCCCGGGATCCATTTTGGAGAATTACGCAGCACCCGTTCCGCTTCGGCATCCAGTGCGGGCGCTACAGATTTGCTGATCCTGATATCAGTAAGGCTACCGTCTTTTTCTACAACAAACCTTAGTATCACAGTGCCCTCAACGCCATTACGCCGGGCATCGGCTGGATATTTGATATTATTTGATAAAAAAGCCGAAAAGCCGGGTATCCCTCCATCAAATTGCGGCGAAACCCATCGGGATGAGTTATAGGTATTGATCTTGCCCTCTTTGTTAGTAGATGTTCCGCCCACCAGCTGGCCGTTATTATAAGTTTCGGTGAAAGTGGTGCCGATGTTTTGAAAGTTCCCTTTCCATTGCCCATCCCGCTTGCCATCTTTTACTGGCCCCTCTTCTTCAATATAAGCAAACTTATCGTTGTAAGCTTTATAATAGCCATTACCATCTATTACCAAGGCTTTCCCTAACGAATCATTATTGGCGATGATGAGGTAGCCGCCAGCTCTTTCCATCATCCGGTCGGTATTGTCTTCGGGAAATGAGAACTGTGCATACAACCTTCCATTGGGATAAAACTCCATATCCGGCCCTGCTTTTATTCCGTTTTTATAACTGGCAACAGATTGTCTTTTACCATTTGAATAATACGTTGCACACTGCCCTTCAAACTGCGGCGGATTGATCTTGCTCGATTTACCGATCAATTTTTGGCCTCCGTTAGGATAATACTCCAAAACATTATACAGCGTTGAGGCCGAATCAGGCTCGCGCACTACACGGATGTAGTCAGCGCTATCGCGCGTAGCAACGTAGTTTCCGTTATTTTTAATAAAATAAACGTTCTGCCGCTGAGCGAAAGCTCCGGTTACAGTTGTAAGAAAAAGGGAGATGGTAAAAAGGATCTTCATTAAGTAAATTGCGGCTTAGCGCCGCTAATTTACTTAATCAGTTTATTATCCGGGTCTGGAAAAATTAAAATAGGTTCGTAGCTGCGGGCCTCTTCAGCTTCCATATAAGCGTAACTCATAATGATCACAATATCACCTACCTGTGCCAAACGGGCGGTAGCGCCGTTAAGGCATACAGTACCAGTACCACGCTCGCCTTTTATAACATAAGTTTCAAAGCGCGCGCCGTTATTATTATTCACTATCTGTACCTTTTCGTTGGGGATGATATTTGCCGCCTCGATCAGGTCTTCATCGATAGTGATACTGCCCACATAGTTCAACTCGGCTTGCGTTACCCTAACCCGGTGAAGCTTGGACTTTAATACTTCAATTATCATGGCGCAAAGTTAGAAATAAATTTTGTCCATAGTCCATGGCATATCGTCCGTACATTGTAAAATGATTTCATGCAAAAAAACACCTATGAACGATAGGCCTTGAACTATCAATCTAATTAAGCAACACGTTATCTATCAATCTTGTTTTACCTACGCGGGCGGCAACAAGGGCAACAAAACTTTCAGATGCTTCAGTTGCCGGGTGCAATGTTTTACCATCGGCAATTTCAAAGTATTCCAACTCAACACCCGGTTCGGCCGAGATCAATTGCGCGGCTTGCTGTTGCAATTCGGCAATTTTTGCTTTGTCGAAATTTTCCTTAACCCAATTTAACGTCCGCGATAAAACAAGCGAATGTTCACGATCGTAAGGTGTAAGGTGGATGTTTCTCGAACTCATGGCCAGGCCGTCGGCTTCGCGCTCAATAGGGCACATCACCAGCTTAATGGGCATGTTCAGTTTCTCGATCATTTTATTGATCACCATTACCTGCTGGTAATCTTTTTGGCCGAAGAAAGCCACATCCGGTTTTACAATGTTAAACAGCTTGTACACTACTTGGGTAACCCCCTGGTAATGCCCTGGCCTGAATTTGCCTTCCAACAGATGTTCCAGGTCGCCCAGTTCAAAATGCCATTTTTCATTATCATCATACATCTCGGTTACCTGCGGATTAAACAAAATATCGCAGTTAACTTCTTCCAGCCGGCGTATATCGTCGGCTATTGGGCGAGGGTATTTTTCAAGGTCTTTAGGATCGTTAAACTGGGTGGGATTTACAAATATGCTGCACACTACTTGTGTACTTTGCTGTTTGGCCAGTTCAATTAAACCAAGGTGCCCTTTATGCAGCGCGCCCATGGTGGGTACAAAGCCAATTACTTTTACCGGTTTGCGGTTAAAATAATCGGTTATCTCTTTTTTGGTGGTGAATATTTTCAATGTAACAGGTATTACAAAATCTGGCAAAGGTGTACAATTACTTAAAAATATCCAAAAGTAACTTGCATAATCGGTTGCCAGTTTATATAATATTAGTTATATTTGCAAACTCAAATTTTTTGAACTTCTTTACATTTTAAATACTGATTTAGTGATGGGTAAATCTAAGCTTCTGTTTGTAACTCATGAAATGTCTCCTTTTCTCGAACTCACAAAAATTGCTGAAATAACACGCCAACTCCCGCAGGCAATGCAGGAGAAAGGTTACGAGATCCGTATCCTTATGCCGCGTTTTGGCAATATCAACGAGCGCAGGAACCGTCTTCATGAGGTGATCCGGTTATCAGGTATGAACATTATTATTGATGATAATGATAACCCGCTCATTATAAAGGTAGCATCTATCCCGGCGGCGCGCATGCAGGTGTATTTTTTAGATAATGAAGAATATTTTCAGCGTAAACACGTATTTGCCGATAAAGATGGCAAATTTTACGCCGATAACGATGAGCGCATGATCTTCTTTTGCAAGGGCGCGCTCGAAACCGTTAAAAAGTTAGGCTGGGCCCCTGATATTATTCACTGCCATGGCTGGATGAGTGCTTTGGTACCCGCGTACCTTAAAACCACCTACAAAGACGACCCTACCTTTAAACATTCAAAAATTGTTTATTCAATTTATGAGAATGACCTTAAAGAAAATATGGGTGCCGCTTTTGCCAATAAGGCTGTGATGAGCAACATGACCGAAAAGCATGTTGAACCTTACGGAAATGGCTCAATACCGGCGCTTTATGCCGGTGCTATCCACTACTCGGACGGCATTGTTTTAGGCGACGCCAACATCGACGCAGATGTGTTAAATAATGTTAAAAACAGCAATAAATCGGTTTTAGAATTTGATTCTACCGCAGATTTCGAAAATTATTACAATTTTTACGACGAAATTACCAACGACGAATTGGTGCATGTTGCATAATACTTAATATTATATATGAAATTTTTCCGATTAGACTTATTGACCCTGTTAATAAGTCTTTTTATTTTCAACGCTTGTAAACGCCAGGATGGCATCGGCTTAGGTGTTAATGATCAAAATGCCATCACCGGTAATTTGATTGTTGATTCGAATCTTATTGTCAATACTGTTGCCGAAGATACTGCTGCTACCTCAAGCGGATCAAAAACTCCGCTCGCCAATTTTGTGGATCCGGTTTTTGGTACCACCCAAACTTATGTAGCTATCGGAGTAAACCTGCCAAATAACGCAGCTTATACTGTACCTGCCGGTACTTTATCAATCGACTCGGCTGTGCTGGTATTAAAATACGCAGATGGTTTTTACGGCGATTCGCTGGCATCACGCTATAAAATAAGCGTTTATCAGCTTCAGAATAAAATTGAAAGCAAAAGCTATTATACCAACAGCCATTGGGATGCCGATCTGAGCAAATTACTGGGTTCAAAAACATTCTCGGCCCGTACTCATGATAGTATTACCATAACACGCATCCGTACCGATACGATAGATACTGTACAAAGGGTTGCACCGCAATTGCGTGTAGCTTTTGATAAAGCATTTATTTATCAGCATTTATTTAACGCGCCGGGTAGCGAGTTATCATCTGTTACTAACTTCCAAAATTCGGTAAAAGGTTTATATCTTAAACTGGATAGGGCGCAATCAAGCGATGCCGGTGGTATAATTCAATTAGGCCTTGCTGCATCTACCATAGATGTTTTTTATAAAGTTGTAAATGGTACAACTATAGATACGGCATCGGTGTCACTTCCATTTTTTAACAGGGCTGCCGAAGTGGTTCATACCTATCCGGGAGCTATTACAACCGCTCTGCAGGCTTCACAAAACAGCCCTGGTACTACACAAAACACTATTTATATGCAAGGTGTTGCCGGCTTAAGGGCTAAAGTGAGTTTCCCTGGATTGGAAAAACTTGCCGACTCGGCCATTGTAATAAACCGTGCTGAAGTTGTGATCACACCAAAACCAGGTTCAACCGTACCATACGCTGCACTGCCTAAGCTTACCATGTATAAACTTGACATAGCCAAACAGCGTACTGTGTTGCAAGATGCCAACGGAAGTGATAAACGCTCGCAGCTTACCTATTTTGGCGGTGGCTACAACCGTACAACCAAGCAATACCACTTCCTGGTTACAGCTTTTGTGCAGGACCTTATCAGCAAAAAAGCTGTTGATTATGGTACGTACATAGCACCGGTTGATACCACCCTGGTTAATACAACATCGGGTATTGACATTGGTGCTACAACACTTACCGCTGCAAGATCTGTACTGGTTGGTACTGATAATTCATCGCCTTACAGTATCCGCTTAAATATCATTTATACCCGGATCAAGAAATAAGATAACTCTCAATAAACATAAAGAATCCCCGCTTAGGGGATTTTTTTGTTTAAGGCAATTCTACTTCTTAAAATAATTTTCTAAGTATTTAAAAACTTTACGTTTTCGGCAAAAAATCAAAATAATTATTGCTGATATGTGTTATATAGCTGTTTATTTTGCGGCGTTTAACATTTTTTACTTAGAAATTTATGTGCGGAATTGTTGGTTATATAGGGTTTAGGGATGCCTATCCCATCGTTATAAAAGGGCTTCACAGGCTTGAGTACCGGGGCTATGACAGTGCCGGGGTTGCCCTGCTTGATGAGCAACTTAAGGTTTATAAAAAAGCAGGTAAAGTTGATGACCTGGAAAATTTTGTAAAAGGGATTGATCTGAAAGGTTCGATAGGTATGGGGCATACCCGCTGGGCTACACACGGTGCGCCAAGCGATAGGAACTCGCACCCCCACTCATCGGGCGACAGGAAACTCACCATCATCCACAACGGCATTATCGAAAATTACGGCCCTATCAAAGAAACCCTGATAGCCAAAGGCCATGTATTTAAAAGCGATACCGATACCGAAGTTTTAATTCACCTGGTTGAAGATATTCAGCAGGCTACCGGGATGGATTTAAAGGAGGCAGTGCGCATCGCCCTGAACAAGGTGATAGGTGCCTATGCTATCGTAATTATGAGTGCCGATGAACCTGACTTGCTGATAGCAGCCCGCAAAGGCAGCCCTATGGTTATAGGCGTTGGTAAAGGTGAGTACTTTATTGCATCTGATGCTACTCCCATTGTTGAGTACACTAAAAACGTTATCTACCTAAATGATAATGAAATTGCCTATGTACAACGCGAGGGACTGCTGGTAAAAAATATTGATAATAAGATCCAGATTCCTTATATCCAGGAACTCGACCTGAAGTTGGAGGCGCTGGAAAAAGGCGGCTACGATCATTTTATGCTCAAAGAGATCTATGAGCAGCCCCGCTCTATCCGCGATTGTCTGCGTGGTCGTATTTACCCGCAACAAGGCAAAGTGCAGCTTGGTGGTATAAAGGAGTACACTGAGAAGCTGAAAAACGTAGACCGGATCATTATTGTGGCTTGCGGAACCTCATGGCATGCAGGTTTAGTAGGCGAGTACCTGATAGAGGAATACGCCCGTGTTCCCGTTGAAGTTGAATACGCTTCGGAATTTAGGTATCGCAACCCTATCATCACCGAAAAAGACCTGGTGATAGCCATTTCCCAATCGGGCGAAACTGCGGATACCATGGCAGCTATTGAATTAGCTAAAGAAAAAGGTGCTACCATTTTTGGCATCTGTAATGTGGTTGGCGCGTCCATTCCGCGTTTAACACATGCCGGGGTTTATACCCACGCCGGACCGGAAATTGGTGTGGCATCAACCAAGGCGTTCACAGCGCAGGTAAGCGTATTAACCCTCATTGCTTTTTACATTGCACAGCAGCGCGGCAAAATTACCCGCAACAAAATGGTTGAGTACCTTACTGAGTTAAACGAAGTTCCTGAGCTGGTAAAAGCGGCCTTGAAATGCAATGACCATGTGATGGAGATCGCTGCCCGGTTTAAAGATTCGGCCAATTGCCTGTTCCTGGGCAGGGGAAGTTCGTTTCCGGTCGCTTTAGAAGGCGCTTTGAAGCTTAAGGAGATCTCATACATCCATGCCGAAGGTTATCCGGCTGCCGAAATGAAACACGGGCCAATAGCCCTGATAGATGATGAAATGCCGGTAGTGTTCATCGCCACCAAACACTCATCGTACGAGAAAGTGATCAGCAATATACAAGAAGTAAAAGCCCGCAAAGGCCACGTGATAGCCATTGTTACCGAAGGCGATACCGAGGTAAAAAGCATGGCCGATTACGTAATAGAGATCCCCCAAACAGATGAAGCTTTTGTGCCATTGATAGCAACTATCCCTTTGCAGCTACTATCGTACCATATAGCGGTAATGCGCGGTTGTAATGTTGACCAGCCTCGTAACCTGGCCAAATCGGTTACGGTTGAATAAAGCTGAAAGCTAATTTATATTTAACAGCCCCTGCCCGTAACGGCAGGGGTTTTGTTATTTTTGGGAAGAAACAAATACCTGCAACCTATGAGTTTTGAAATTTTTGCACAAGCCGAAACATGGATCTCACTTATCACGCTAACCTTTTTAGAGATCGTTTTAGGCATCGATAACATTGTATTTATCTCCATCCTGGCCGATAAGCTACCGGCCAACCAGCAAAGCCGTGGCCGAAGAGTTGGTCTTGGTATGGCCATGATCACCCGGATCCTACTGTTGCTATCCATTAGCTGGGTAATGACATTAACCGCCCCCCTATTTAACCTGAGCGGAATTTTTAGCATTACTGATGCCGATTGGGTGGAAAAACTGGCTATCTCGGGCAGGGATATTATCCTGATCGTCGGTGGCCTGTTCCTGATCTACAAAAGTACAGCCGAGATCCACCACAAAATTGAAGGTGATGAGGAAGAGGAAAGTTCCGGCAAAAAACATTCGTTTTGGGCTACCATTATTCAGATCATGATACTGGATATCGTTTTCTCTCTCGATTCGGTAATTACCGCTGTAGGTATGGCCAGCCATGTGGAGATCATGATATTGGCAGTTATTATAGCAGTTGGTATTATGATGTGGGCCTCAAATGGTGTGGCATCATTTGTAAATAAGCACCCAACAGTTAAAATGCTGGCCTTATCATTTTTGCTGCTGATAGGCGTTTCCTTACTGGCCGAGGCTTTTGAGCAACACATCCCTAAAGGTTATATCTACTTCGCGATGGCTTTTTCCGTTTTGGTTGAGATGCTGAATTTGAAAATGAAGGCGAATAAGGGGAAGAAGAAATAACCATATGTCATTGCGAGCGTAGCGCGGCAACCGCATGCTGTACAGAGCCGCCCTGTATAGTATGCGATTGCCACGTCGCGCCGTCGCTCTTCCACTCCCGCAGCTCCTCGCAATGACATGGGAAGAAATAATGAGTCCAGACTTACGAAGTTTTAAAAACTTCGTAAGTCTTAGCACGCGTTACATTTTCGCCTAAACAATGACTTAATGATACAATGACCTAATGACCCAATTAAAGCGCTACAACCACCGCTTTGCCGCTATATTTAACAACCTTATCGGCCTTAGCAGTCAAAGCTACATCCGAGCCATGTGCACCTTTCACCATCACAATATTAAATGTGCGGCTTTTCAGTTGACCAGGGAAATGCCCTTTGGTATCCGAGATCGTTAACTTATGTGCCTTGTCATTCCAGTTTAAAGTAAATGTGGCCGATTGGCCTTTTTCGTAATTATAGTTATCGTTCTCATCCTCATAAAACTTAAACGCGGCATCGGCACCGGGGTAAATACGCAGTTCGATATTGCTGTTAGGTTTTTCGGTAGCATACTCCACATCCGGCCCCATTGGGATTATAGAACCTGCTTTTACATAAAGCGGCAAAATTTCGATAGGTGCGGCGGCACTGATGGTTTGGCCGCCATCAAGCAGTTCGCCGGTCCAGAAGTTGTACCATTTGCTTGCGGCAGGCAGATATACCTGGCGGGCTTTGGCTTTTCTGTCGGCATCGCTTGAGGTATATAGCTGCTCTGTAACCGGGTTAACCATAAACGCCGGACCAAACATGTATTGATCAGGAATGCCGTAAACCTTGCTATCGCCACGGTAATCAAAAGCCAGCGAACGCATCATAGTATAATTATCATGAGTTACACGGCCCGCCAACGAATAAATATAAGGCATCAGGCGGTAGCGCAACTTATCAAAGTTCAACAATATCGAACGGGTATTTTCGTCCCAATTTTTGCTGAAGATGGCGCGCTCGCCTTTACCATGGATGCGGAATATTGGGCAAAACGTACCAAACTGAAACCAGCGGGTAAACAGTTCGCGCTTATCGGGCTGCGACCAATCGGCAGGTTTCCAGTGGTAATGGTAGCCGCCTATGTCTGATGTCCAGTAAGGGATGCCCGATGTACAGGCGTTGATACCCTGCGGCACCTGGTCTTTAAAATCGTGAAATGTACACTCAATATCGCTTGACCATAAAGTCGCGGCATTACGCTGCTCGCCTGCGAACGATTGCCTTACCAAAAAGAAGGCACGTTTACCGGGGATGTCCCTGCGCCAACCTTCATACACACCTTTGGTATGCTGTAATGAGTATGTGTTAAAATAATCTATCCCTTTACCTATGGCAAAATTGCTTTGACGGCGGGCATCAAGCAACGCGCCGTTATCCGGCTCGCATTGATCAATCCACCAGGCATCCCAGCCGTAGCGCTTAATGAGGCTATCGCGGGCCTGGTCCCAATACAGTTCGCGGGCTTTGGGGTTATGGGCATCGTAGTAAGTATCAAAAGTGTGGGTAACCACGTTATCCCAGGTAATATCGGTTAAGCCTCCCATTTTATCCAGGGCATCATAGTTGGGTGTTCCTTTACCAAATACCGGCCAAATGGAGATCATGGCATGCAGGTTGGCTTTATGCAAGGCATCAACCAATTGCTGCGGGTGCGGGTAACGCTCAGGTTTCATAACGTGCGAACCTATCGGGAGCGGATCCCAGTAGTACCAATCCTGCACAATGGCATCAACCGGGATGTGGTTGTTGCGATAATTATCCTTTACGGTCAGGATCTCATCCTCGCTCAAATACCTATCCTGCGATTGAAACAAACCATAAGCCCATTTACCAAACATCGGCGCTTTGCCGGTAGCTGTACGGTACAGATCAATAATATGATCAAAGGCTGGGCCGTAGAAGAAGAAGTAATCAACCTGTTTACCACTTTCGGATACGTACTTGAATTTGGTATTATTAGCCTCGGCACCATAAAAATTGCTGGCCGAATAATTATCCCACATTAAACCATAGCCTTTGGTTGATAGCAGCACAGGAATAGCACCGGTAAGATATTTAATGGCCAGATCCTGGTTGCGGCCCTTGTAATTGATTGACATGGAATCTAAAGGATGGCAACCTAAACCAAATAAGCCTTCCTTTTCAGGAGAGATAAACTGCGTGGTTATGGTGTTAGTGTTGATGCCCGCCACAGTTGCCGATACTACCGATTTGTTATCGCTGTCTTCGGCAGTAATGATATTGCCCTTTAAATCGGTATAAGTGATGGCATTGGTGGCTTTGTTAACTTTTACTTTGAGTTTGGCGGTGGTAATGATCACCTCAGTTTTGGTATCGGCAACCTGGTAAGCCGGGTGTTGCAGCCATTTGTTGTTTACTACCAGCGATGGCTTGGTTTCAAAAGCATCAAAAACGGTGTATTTCACTTCGATGATATCATCCTTACGGACCAGCACTTTCATCAGGCCTTTATCTAAAGTAAAAGTAACGCCATCCGCTGCTTTTTTGAAGGATTTTATGGCTGCCGAAGCCTGCATAGTTGACATGCCGGCTATCAGCATAAAAAACAACGCAATCGATTGTTTTATTTTTGATTTTTGGTGAGATAATTGTTTTAACATCATGACTATCACTTATCTGGTTTATATTGCGTGTGAGATTTACACCTATTTTGAGATGTGAATATAGCGTAGTTTTTGCAGTTGAAAAAGAAAAAATGATTACCGAGAAAATTTTGATTTTATAGTATCAGGAAAGATTAAAAAAGTATAGAAACGAAAGATCCTACACTAATTTTTCGAATTAAAGCGAATTACACCAATCACGAAGCCACAATCAATTCGTGTAATTCGATTAAATTTTATTCGACCCGAAAGTTAATTCGTGCATAATTGCTTAAACGATTTACAGAAATCTATATTTGTTATACAACCAATTAATAACATACACCTTATGGAGGATAAACCGCTACGGAGCCGGCAATGGTTTGGCAAGCAGGGTAAAGACGGTTTTATTTATCGCGCCTGGATGAAAAACCAGGGTATCCCGGCACACCAGTTGCAGGGCAAGCCAGTGATAGGCATCTGCAATACCTGGTCGGAACTTACGCCGTGTAACGCCCATTTCCGCGAGTTGGCCCAATCTGTAAAAAATGGGATTTATGAAGCGGGCGGTTACCCGGTAGAGTTTCCGGTAATGTCGTTAGGTGAAACATTGATCAAGCCAACCGCCATGCTATATCGGAATTTGGTAAGTATGGATGTGGAGGAAAGTATCCGCGCCAACCCGGTTGATGGTGTGGTACTACTTTGTGGCTGTGATAAAACCACTCCTGCGCTGGTAATGGGTGCAAGTAGTGTGGATATCCCTACCATTGTAGTTTCCGGCGGACCGATGCTTACCGGCAAATACCGTGGCCGGGATATAGGCACCTCAGATATCTGGCGCTTTTTTGCCGATCACCAAACCGGCCAGATGAGCGATGAGGATATGTACATAGCCGAGGCTTGCATGGCCCGCAGCCAGGGGCATTGCGCTGTAATGGGCACGGCTTCTACAATGGCGTGTATGGTAGAATCAATAGGACTTTCCCTTGCCGGAAATGCGGCTATCCCCGCCGCCGACTCGAGGCGTAAAGCACTTGCTCACTTATCCGGCAACCGTATTGTTGATATGGTGAGGGAAGATCTGAAACTATCAGATATCCTTACCCGCCAGGCTTTTGAAAATGCCATTACGGTTAACGCGGCCATTGGCGGATCAACCAATTTTATTATCCATTTATTGGCGATTGCCGGGCGGGTAGGTGTTAATTTATCCATGGATGATTTTAATACCGCCGTTCGTAAAATACCATTGCTGGCAAACCTGCAACCATCGGGTAAATATTTTATGGAAGATTTTTATTATGCCGGAGGCCTGCCTGCTTTGATGAAAGAACTTCATACCCAGCTTAACAGCGAAGCCATAACGGTAACCGGGAATCCCATATCACACAACTATGAAAACGCGGAATGCTTTAACCGCGAACTGATATCGCCGATAGAAAACCCATTTAATCCTATTGCAGGCATAGTAGTACTCAAAGGGAACCTTTGCGAAAACGGCGCGGTGATGAAGCCATCGGCAGCAAGCCCGGCTTTGATGCAGCACAGCGGTAGGGCGGTGGTGTTTGAAAATATTGAAGATTTTAACCATCGTGTTAATGATCCCGACCTGGAAGTAGATAAAGACAGCGTATTGGTATTAAAAAACGCGGGCCCTAAAGGCTACCCTGGTATGCCCGAAGTTGGCAATATGCTGATCCCCAAAAAACTGATGGACGAAGGCATTACCGATATGGTGCGCATCTCTGACGGACGAATGAGCGGTACCGGTTTTGGCACGGTGGTGCTTCACGTATCGCCCGAGGCTGCGGTCGGCGGCACGCTTGCCATTGTACAAAATGGAGATATGATCACGCTTGATGTACCTTCCGGTGTTTTGCATCTGCATGTGAGTGATGAAGAGATAGCCGCGCGCAAATCAACACTGATTTTGGATACTCACATTAGTAAACGGGGTTACACTTACTTGTATCAAACCCATGTTGAGCAAGCGCATCTTGGTGCCGATCTGGATTTTTTGAAAGGTAGCTCGGGGAGCGAAGTGGCGAGAGATTCGCATTGAGGAAGGAGATTTGTAAACACCGATTGTGATGCGTGCTGGGCTGTCATCCTGAGCTTGTCGAAGGACGCGCGCAGAGGCCCACCCACCATGCTTCGACAAGCTCAGCATAACACCCATTTTTAATTATTATAACATCAATCCAAAATGATACCTAATAAATTCACTAACCAGGTAGCCATAGTAACCGGCGCAGGCCAGGGCATCGGCTTTGAAATAGCCAAGCAACTAAGCCTTGCCGGTGCCGATGTATTACTTAATGATTTGAGCGAAGAGTTGGCTAACCAGGCATCAGAAGCTATTAAAGCTCTCGGCGGTAGTTGCCATCCCTTTGCTGGCGATGCCTCAAACATTGATTTTATACAACAAATGGTTGATGAAGCGGTGGGGCGCTTTGGCAAACTCACCATAGCTATTGCCAATGCCGGGATCACACTTTTTGGTGATTTTTTAAATTATCCTCAACAATCGCTTCAAAGTGTAATGAACCTTAATTTGCAAGGCAGTTTCTTTTTGGCGCAAAGGGCGGCGCGGCAGATCATCGCTCAAAAATCGGGCGGGAGTATCCTTTTCATGTCGTCGGTTACGGGGCACCAGGCACATCAGGATCTTGCAGCTTACGGCATGACCAAAGCCGCTTTAGAAATGCTGGCCAAAAGCCTGGTTGTTGAACTGAGTCAGCACCAGATCACGGTAAACACTGTTGCCCCCGGAGCCACCCTAACCGAGCGTACTACAGAAGACGCCAGCTATAAAGATACCTGGGCACGCATTACCCCGATGGGCAGGGCGGCTACAGTTGAAGATGTGGCCAACGCGGTATTGTTTTTAGTTTCGCCTGGTGCAAGGCATATCACCGGACAAAATATTATTGTTGATGGCGGATGGACGGCTGTTAGCACTTCGCCTTATTGATTTACCAGCAATTGCATCATAACATAAATGTTTAATAATATAGATCTTTTTGAATATACCAACCGAACATATCAGGCTGATACCTGGACACTTTTACCGCCGGAAGCTGTTTTGGAAAACATAGCCAGCGAGCTGATTAAATCCCGCTACCGTATTACAAGTCAAACTGATAATATGATCAAATTTGATTACAACAGCAATTACATTTTTAATGATGGGATCAAGCCCTTTAAAATGTTAGAAGAAGGCGTATTTGAGGTATCAATGGCAGAGGACAAGACCATTGTCAAGCTAATATATCATGTAGACATGACCGCCGAAATTGTGTTGATGTTTTTAGCTGTGTTTTGCGCTTGTATTACTATTAGCTGGGAACCTTTGTTAATGGCTGCCTTTATTGGTCTTCTTTTATTGCTTCGCTTTTATTCAGTAAAAAAAATAGCAGCCAGATTGATTTCCAATTTTTGAGCGATGTGTAGAAGTTTGAAAACATGGCTATTTATCATACCAATATCAAAACGGCTAAATGGGTAGGCTACATATTTCAACGGCCCGAGACGCACCGCATTCATTACGAGTGCGAAAAGCATAGCAATAACTACGGCGACATAGTTTGGTGGGACATTATTTTTGGCACTTATAGCAAGCCAAGGGAGTTTACAACAACCTGCGGTTTTACATACCGAAAAGAGGCTTAAACTTACCGTAATGTTAAAATTTTAAGATGTGCATAAGTGCTAATATTAAATCTGAAAAAAAACATAAATCGTGTTTGTTAAAACTCTATCTTTGCACCCCGACGCTGAGGTCGGGATTTCCTGGCTTTCAGCGCATAGGTATAACAGTTTATCGTCACGATTGACAATGGACTTTTGACTTGGAACTTTTTAAAAATAAAAGCCCTATGCCCAAAGACACCTCCATCAAATCCATCCTGATTATCGGTTCAGGACCGATCATTATTGGCCAGGCATGTGAATTTGATTATGCCGGCTCACAAGCCGCCCTTTCCCTTAAAGACGAAGGTATTACCGTTTCTATCATTAACAGCAATCCGGCTACTATCATGACGGATAAAGTTATTGGTGATCACGTGTACCTGTTGCCGCTAACTTGCGAAAGCATCGAGAAAATTTTAACCGAGCAACAGATCGACGCCGTATTGCCTACCATGGGTGGCCAAACAGCGCTCAATCTTTGTATAGAAGCCGACGAACGCGGCATCTGGAAAAAATACGGTGTTAAAATTGTTGGTGTTGACATTGCAGCCATCGAAAAAACCGAAAACCGCGAAGCATTTCGCCAGTTAATGGTTGATATCGGTGTAGGCGTAGCAAAATCAAAAATTGCCAACTCGTTTTTAGAAGGTAAAGAAGCAGCGCAAGAGATCGGCTTTCCGCTGGTTATCCGCCCAAGCTATACCTTAGGTGGTAAAGGTGCAGGCTTTGTGCACAAAAAAGAAGAGTTTGACGCTGCTCTGAGCCGCGGCTTGCAGGCTTCACCAACCCACGAGGTTTTGGTTGAGCAGGCGGTTTTAGGTTGGAAAGAGTATGAGCTGGAGCTGTTACGTGATGGTAACGATAACGTGATCATCATCTGCTCTATCGAAAACTTCGACCCAATGGGTATCCACACCGGCGACTCGATCACCGTGGCCCCGGCCATGACCCTGAGCGATCGTTGCTACCAGGAAATGCGTAACCAGGCCATTAAAATGATGCGTGCCATCGGTAACTTCGCAGGTGGGTGTAACGTGCAGTTTTCGGTAAACCCGGCCGACGAGTCAATCATCGCTATCGAGATCAACCCACGTGTATCACGCTCATCAGCATTGGCTTCAAAAGCTACCGGTTACCCGATCGCTAAAATTGCTGCTAAACTGGCTATAGGTTATAACCTTGACGAAATTGAAAACCAGATCACCAAAACCACTTCGGCTTACTTTGAGCCAACGCTGGATTATGTGATCGTTAAAATACCTCGTTGGAACTTTGATAAATTTAAAGGTGCCAACAAAGAACTCGGCCTGCAAATGAAATCGGTAGGTGAAGTAATGGGCATTGGCCGCAGCTTTACCGAGGCTTTACAGAAAGCTTGTCAGAGTTTAGAGATCGGCCGTGCCGGTTTAGGTGCCGACGGTCGCCAGAGCCGTAACCTGGAAGAGATCATGGCCAGCCTTGAACATCCAAGCTGGGACAGGTTGTTCCACATTTATGATGCCCTGAGCCTTGGTGTTCCTTTGGAGTCGGTACGTAAAGTAACTAAAATTGACCGCTGGTTCCTTAATCAGATCCAGGAGTTGGTTAATTTGGAAACTGAACTGCGCCGTTATTCATTGAACAACGTTCCTGAAGAGTTCCTGTTCAACCTAAAACAAAGAGGTTTCTCTGACGTACAGATAGCCCATATTTTGGGTAACGTAACCGAAGAGGACGTTTACCAGCGCCGCAAGGCCTTAGGTATGCACCGCGTTTACAAAATGGTTGATACCTGCGCTGCAGAGTTCCCGGCTAAAACTCCATATTACTATTCAACTTACGAGGGCGAGAACGAATCGATCTCATCTGATAAGAAAAAGATCATTGTATTAGGCTCGGGCCCTAACCGTATTGGTCAGGGTATTGAGTTTGATTACAGCTGTGTACACGGCTTACTTGCCGCTAAAGAGGCTGGTTTTGAGGCCATCATGGTTAACTGTAATCCTGAAACCGTATCAACCGACTTTAACATGGCCGATAAGCTATACTTTGAGCCGGTTTACTGGGAGCATGTTCGCGAGATCATTGAGCTGGAAAAACCTTACGGTGTAATTGTTCAGCTTGGTGGCCAAACAGCCCTTAAAATGGCTGAGAAAATGCACGAGCACGGCATCAAAATTATCGGCACATCGTTCGATAACATGGACATTGCCGAAGATCGTGGCCGTTTCTCAGACCTGTTGAAAGACCTTGGTATCCCATATCCAAAATACGGTGTTGCCGAAAGCGCTGAAGAAGCCCTTGAAGTAGCTCACAAAGTTGGTTACCCAGTGTTGGTTCGTCCAAGCTACGTATTAGGCGGACAGGGCATGAGCATCGTAATTAACGATGAAGACCTGGAAAAAGCTGTAGTAAGCTTACTGCGCAACCTGCCAGGCAACCGTGTACTGATCGACCACTTCCTTGACCGTGCTGCCGAAGCCGAGTCAGACTCGATCAGCGATGGCGAGGATACCCACATTGTAGGCATCATGGAGCACATTGAGCCTGCCGGGATTCACTCAGGCGATTCATACGCTGTATTGCCACCGTTCGATCTGTCGGACAATGTGATCAGCCAGATTGAAGAATATACTAAAAAGATAGCCAAAGCCCTTAACGTGCGCGGTTTGCTTAACATACAGTTTGCCGTTAAGGATGATAAAGTATATGTAATTGAAGCCAACCCACGTGCTTCACGTACTGTGCCGTTCATTGCTAAAGCTTACGATGTGCCTTACATCAACATAGCTGCTAAAGTTATGCTTGAGGTTAACAAACTGAGCGATTTCACTATCGAGCGCAAGCTTTGGGGTTATGCCATCAAAGAACCGGTGTTCTCGCACGATAAATTCCCGGAAGTTACTAAAGAGTTAGGCCCGGAAATGAAATCGACAGGTGAGGCTATCCGCTTTATCCCTAACCTGCAGGATCCATACTTCAGGACTTTGTACAAAGAGAAATCGATGTATTTGAGCAGATAATTAAAACATTAAATTACGGTCTTTTGTAGTTTAAATGCTAATAACGTGAACCTGCAACCCTAATTGCAGGTTCACTATTGTTGTATTTAGTTGTTATAGATTGAAAGTTAATTCGGCTAATGATCAGGCCATCAACCTAAAAAGTGTTGATCCTGAGGATATGAACGATGTTTTAGTGAAAATTGAAAAATCATTTAACATCAGTTTAAACGATACACCGGCCAACGAAGTGCAAAACTTTGGTAAACTGTGCGATGTAGTGGTTGAAAAAGTTAAAAAAACTAATGATGGCTGTACCACACAGCAGGCATTTTACAAACTTCGTAATGCTATTCATGCCTCTGCAGGCCATGATAATGACATCATAAAACCCCAAACTAAGCTTACAGATCTTTTTCCGCGCGATAGCCGTATTGAAGCCATTGCAGCTATAGAAGAAGAGATGGGTTTCGAGATCAAATTGCTTAAGCCAAAACAGTGGATAGTGAACGCGTTTACTATGCTATTGGTGGTAAGTTTTGTGTTCGCTTTCTATTACCTTGCTATTGGTATTGCCGGGATAATTGTTGCCGGTTTAGGCCTGCAACTGGCCGGCCGCCTTGGTAAAGAGATGCACATCAAAACCATCGGCGATTTGGCTGAGAAGATTGCTCGTGAGCATTACATTAAATGTAAGCGCGAAGCATCGGCAGTAAACAAAAACGAAGTTTCTGAAAAATTAAAGCAGCTTATTGTAACAAACGCATAGATATTGTCGTCAAGGTTAATGCAATATCGTTAACCTTGACGATCAATAATATCCTGCTTTGAAAACAATCTTTATCCTGTTTATTGTTCTGGTTGCATGCGGAACAATAAAAGCTAACGCACAAGCCAAAAATGCCATAGGTATTGGCTTTGGCTTTAATACCTCCCGCGAAAATAGCAACGGTTACGGCGGCCTTTTACAGGGCGAAATTAAGGTAACCAAAGTTGTGAGCATTACACCTTATTTAGGTATAGAAGTGCCTTATATAGCACATGCCGGGTTATCTGCCCGGTATTACTTTAACAAAACAATTTACGCTTCGGCTGGCGCTTTTGGCCATATTGATGGAGATTACAGCGGCGTAGGCGGTACAGGAGGAGTGGGGTTTATCCTTGCATCGGGTCGTCACCAAACGTTGGATCTTAACTTTCATGGCGATTACCTGAAAAAAGACCGGGCTACACCCGTGGCTGGTTTCCGGCTTATTTATAGCTTTTCGTTTACCAGGCTCGAATAAGTTTATTTATCCACCACTAATCCCTTTACTTCAAAAGTCACAACCCGTTTAGGGTCGGTTTTAACCTTATGTTGCTTTTTCCCGCTAACTGTATCGCCTGCTAAGTGTTGCAGATCATCCGCGATGAACTGTTTGGCGGCAATGCCCGAGATAATTACTGTTCGGCCTGCCAGTTCTTTCGGGATGCTAACCCCAGCGTTATAAAAATGCGCGGCAATCACCCTGCCTTTCCCGGCGTCAAGCTCAAACCAACCGCCATTGGGTTTGGTCACCCTGATTACCTTGCCTGCTATGGCGGTGGTGATACGCGTTTTCTTTCCCATAAAATCTTCCAGTTTTGAGGCGGGCATCATTACGGTGGTATCGGGCTTTTGTCCGTAAACCATACCATGGGGAATAGGCGTGTGTTTCTGGGCCTCAATTGTGCCCGAAAAGAGTGCCAATAGGATGAAAGGGATCAACTTTTTCATACCAATTGATAACATACCGATTGCAAAAAAGTTGACTGGTATCGTACTGGTTTACCGATGTTTTTTACTTATATGTCGATAATTGATGTAATAAGTATGTTAATAATTGTTAAAATGTTACTTTCGGGCAATTTGCTACGTATTGATAAGTTAATTTTGCATGCGTACTCATAATAACTTTAAACTGACTCGTGAAAAGAAACTTTACTAAGACCTTTTTATTTGCCGCTTTTTTAGCTGTGGTTGCTTTGGCAATTACAAGCTGCGGTAAAAGCGGTACGGCTACCCCGGTTACCGTACCAGATATGACTACTATGGATGTAGTAGTGCCAGCTACCGATGGTACAATAGCTTACACCGGCGGTTTATTTAATGCACAAACAGATGGAACTTTGAGTGCTTATGGCATTTGCTATAGCACAACCAATCAAACCCCAACCACAGCTGATACTAAAACACAGGACACCGTGTTATCGTTGGCATATCTTACCAAGTTAAAAGGCTTAACAGCTAAAACAACTTATTATGCCCGTGCTTATGCAACTAACAGTGCAGGTACCGGTTACGGTAAAGTGGTTCAGTTTACTACAAGCGATGGCACAGCCCCGGCAGGAGGTACTGTTACAACACTGGCCGGTAATAACCAGGATTTTTTAGATGGATTGGGCGAAGCCGCCGCGTTCGACGGGCCGCAGGGATTAACTTTGAGTACGGATGGTAACCTTTATGTTGCCGATTCATATAACAGCGCTATCCGTAAGCTTACACTGGGAGGCAATGTTACAACGTTAGCCGGTAACGGAGAAATAGGTTATGTTGACGGAAGCCTTACAGATGCCAGGTTTTATGCTTCGCAAGGTGTTGTTACTGATGCCAGCGGAAATATCTATGTAGCTGATTACGGAAACAACAATATCCGTAAAATCACTCCTGCCGGTGTTGTAAGTACTTTTGCAGGTAGCGGCGATGCCGGTTACACAGATGCTACCGGTATCAAAGCAACATTCAACAACCCACGTGCCATGGCTATCGATGCTTCGGGAAATATATTTGTGGTTGATCAGGGTAACAACCTGATCCGCAAAATTACGCCAGCTGGTGTGGTAACTACATTTGCAGGCAGCCGTGGTGCAAGTTATTATGATAATGCTACAAATACCAGCGCAACATTTAACAAACCTAATGGTATTGCTATTGACGCGGCTGGTAACCTTTACATAGCCGAGGCTTTAAACCACGCCATCCGTAAAGTTACTACAGCAGGTGTGGTAACCACTTTTGCAGGTGGTAACAAACGTACCGATTTTGTTGGTTCGCCATCGGCAATTACATTTGATGCTTCGGGTAATATGTTTGTAGCCGATCAGAATGGTCGCATTTTGGAAATAACTAAAGACAAAGTGTTAAAAGTTGTTGCAGGTAAAGCAGGTATAGCCGGTTACGCTGAAGGCACTGGCGACGCTGCCCAGTTTAACTCGCCACAAGGTATTGCAGTTGATGCAAGTAAAAACGTTTACATTTCTGATTACTATAATAACCGTGTGCGTAAGATAACCTTGCCGTAGGTTTATTCAATAAAAAATATTAAGCTCCATAGCAGCTTCCGTTGAGGATGTAGCTATGGGGCTTTTTTGTTTAGAAAATTATTAAAAAGGATTAAATGAAATTGATATGTCCCCCGGGCATCATTGCAGATAATAAAAGCTGAGCCATTGAAGGAAGTATGACATTAGGCGGGCGGGCCTGTCACCCTGAGCTTGTCGAAGGGTCGCGCGCAGAGGCCACCCACCATGCTTCGACAAGCTCAGCATGACACCCATTTTTAAACATGTCATGGGTAGTGTATAGGGCAGATTTGCTTAGTCCCTCTGCCTCTTGGGGATTGCTTGGTACCTCGCAATGACGACTTTTATATGATTGTAGCAGCTTTCTAAAGAAAAACTTTGCGGCTTAGCGCCTTTGCGTGCTTAAATCATCACCCAAACAACAAATTAAACACCTCTTCAATAGTGCTGACAATTTTGATATCGATATTATAGCGCGACAGATCCATGCGCTTTTTATCCTGACCGCTGGCGGGGAGATTATATTTGGAGATGAAGATCTGGGTGAAGCCCAGCTTCTGCGCCTCGGCAATGCGTTGTTCAACCCGGTTTACTGCACGGATCTCGCCCGATAAACCAAGCTCGCCCGCGAAACAGGTTTTAAAAGGGATAGGGATATCCTCGTGCGAGGATATGATCGCCGCAGCCAAACCAAGGTCAATAGCCGGATCTTCAACCCGGATCCCTCCGGTTATATTCAGGAAAACATCTTTAACGCCAAGCCTGAAACCGCAGCGCTTTTCTAATACAGCAAGCAGCATGCTCATTCGTT
Source organism: Mucilaginibacter sp. CAU 1740 (assembly GCF_039839285.1). Taxonomy (NCBI): domain Bacteria; kingdom Pseudomonadati; phylum Bacteroidota; class Sphingobacteriia; order Sphingobacteriales; family Sphingobacteriaceae; genus Mucilaginibacter; species Mucilaginibacter sp. CAU 1740. The sequence continues at coordinate 866,274 of NZ_JBDOQS010000001.1, forward strand.
TGGTGTCAAAGCCGGTTGCGGTACGCTGAGGCGTGCCGTATGGCGATGGGCTTACCAATGCCTGGGTTTCTATCAGCATTGGTCTCATGCCCTCTAAAGTAGCCGAAATGGTAACACCGCTCAAAGGCGTATCACGATGGGAGAGCAGGATCTCGGAAGGGTTAGAAACCTCGCGCAGGCCTTCGCCCATCATTTCGTAGATGCCCAATTCAGATGCTGAGCCGAAACGGTTTTTGATGGTGCGTAAAATGCGGTACACATGATGCCTGTCGCCCTCAAACTGCAAAACGGTGTCAACCATGTGCTCCAGTATTTTGGGACCGGCAATCATGCCATCTTTAGTGATATGGCCTATCAGGAAAACGGGTGTTGAAGTTTCTTTGGCAAAACGCAACAGCTCGGCAGTACATTCTCTTACCTGCGATACACTGCCCGGTGTTGATTCGATATGCGCCGAATGCAGGGTTTGGATCGAATCGATCACTACCAGATCCGGCTGCAGGGTTTCTATCTGCTTAAAAATGTTTTGGGTAGATGTTTCGGTAAGGATATAAGCACTTTCGCCAATGGCTTCTCCCTGCGGAGAATGTGGTGCTAACCTTTCAGCCCTCATCTTGATCTGCTTGTCGCTTTCCTCGCCCGATACATACAATACTTTTTGGTGAGGCATATTGAGCGCCAACTGCAGCATCAGGGTTGATTTACCAATGCCGGGCTCCCCGCCAATCAATACCAGCGATCCGGGTACGATGCCTCCACCTAAAACACGGTTAAATTCTTTATCAGGTGTAGGTATCCGGTTCTCTTCGGTGTAAGTAATATCGGCCACCTGCACCGGCTTGTTAGCCCGCTGCTGACTGGTTGACGATGGTTTCCATGCCGGCACCGAACTGCCACCTTTTTCTATCACCTCCTCAACAAAAGTATTCCATTGCTGGCACGAAGGGCATTTACCCAGCCATTTAGGCGATTCGAAGCCACAGCTTTGGCAGAAATAAGCGATTTTGGATTTGGCCATTATTATTGGATATGCAGATTACAGATGTGCAAATATGCAGATTATTTTGATTTTTACTAAATTAATTAGTAATGCCAACATGTTATCTAACAGATCCAGACTTGCGAAGTTTTTAAAACTTCGCAAGTCTTATTCGTTTGGTTATATTATTTCTTGTCTGCGTATTCTCTAAAATATCCACACTCCTTTAGTACTTCTTTATAGTAAGCCGTTTTATTATACTTTTCTTTTAGCTCGGCAAAGTAGCTGTAGTATTTATCCATTACGGTTTGGCTGCCTGTTATATCGGTAAACTTGTCGCCGCCTTTAAATTCCGGATCGCCATAAATATCATTAAGGGCACATTTGCTTAGCATAAAGGTGCAGCGGGCGCGCTGTTCGCCGGTAGCTGCATTTTTGCGGGCAAGTTCATAATACTTCGCTGCAATTTGCATGGAGGTGATCATGTTGTCCATCTTTTCTTCGTTATCGTAATAATACCTGTTTGTTGGCCCGGCTGGTACCGGGTCCGATTCATAAAACATCCGCGCATTTCCGTAGTAGGTAATGTTGTAATAGGCGTTTGCTACCTGGTAAGCATTGCGATATACGTTTTTGCCGGCCTTAATTTCTGTTTGCATATTATTAAGTGTTTGCAAAAAACTAAGTGCGGTAAATTTTTGCTTTTGCGGCGCGGCATGGTCACAATCGTGGCAATCAACCAATCGCCCGTTAAAAGGGTTTCCCAGAAGTGTGGTAGTGTCTGGCTTCATTTTTTTAAGCCAGGTTGTGGCTTTTTCCGTTTCCTGTTTGTAGGCCAGCATAATGCCCTGGTGATAGTAAAGGTTATCAACGCTATAGTGGTAATAACGAAGCATGGCCTGTTCAAATGGTGTTTTTGTAGGCTTGTTCATTAGGTTAATGAAATGCGTAACGTTAGCGCTATCCGTATAAAAAGCACGAGTATCATTATCGCCATCAGCATCAAAACAAACTCGTTTAATGGAGTTGCCCTGCTTTTTATATAGCCTGGCTATAGTGCCCGTGCAACCGGCAAGGGCGTCGCTGAACCTTAAATTAGTTATCTCAATTTTGTTATCGCGCAGGTTGGCCAACCAGTTTAAGGGTTCAACCAAGTTGCCTTCGGCAGTGGCATCTATTTTCTTCAGGCTTTTAACATACAGCAAAATATCCAGTAGTTTACTTTGGGCAGTGAGCATTTTATCGCCTGCAGGTATTTGCTTTTTAGCGGCCGCGTAAAACTTACCGGCAGCCATGTAGTTGCTATCTAAAAAGTTAAGGTAACCGGCTGCCAGGTTCCAATAATATGGCTTGGCGGTGTTATTTTTTAGAGCGATACTTTCAACAAGGCGTTTGTTGTAGGTTTTCACTTTACGCACCGAGTCTGTTTGTTGTGGAGTTTCTGCCCAACCACCCCCTGCTTCCCGGATGTTGATGAGTCGGCTAAGTAATAGATCAAGTTTTTCAGATTTTGGATCGATGGCTACGATCTCTTTAATAGCCCGGCCTTCGTCATATTGTGCGCCCAACAAATGCCATAGCGTAATTTTCTCCTGTGGTGTTTGAGCTAATTTTAAAGTAGCCTGCCAGTCGCTTTCATTTTGCGGATGGAAACTCCAGTAATTGGGGATTTTAAGATTATAGGTATAATCATAACACAGGCTATACAGGTAATTGGATAACGCATAGTTTTTTTGCTGATAGTAATAGCCGGCCACATAACCCATAGTACGGTACCAGGTAAGGTTTTTAGGGAAAGCTGTTTTATACTGCTCAAACACCTTTACAGTTTTATCATTTTTACCAGTGTTGTTAAAGTAATAGTAGCGCACCATCTGAAACCAAAGGCGTTGTTTAATAAATTGTTCGGTTTCTTTATTAAAAGCATTAACCAGCATGTTTTCGATGTTGGCCGGCGAGTGTTTCGGTGTTACCTTATCCCAGCTATAATTGTCGTCGTTTACAGCATATGCTTCGGCGGCTTTGGCCAGTTTAAGATAGGTATAAAAAGAATTTAACAGATCATGAGTAACCAGTCCTGTATTTATAGCGGGGTACCTGGTCGGCAAGGTTTTAAGTGTACCGGTAAACTTTCGGTAAACTGTATCAACCTGGCCCGGTGTAGCTTTCAGCAATAAAAATTGCAGCGAGGCTTTAGCAAACTGATGTTTGAAACGGGCATCCCACTCGTTAACTATAATATCATTGTATTGCGTATTACTGCTTTCGGCATAACCAATGCCATAATACTCGTAGTAGCTGGAATAAAAGAAAGGCGAGTACTGTTTATTAACAAAATATTCAGGCGCGAAAACTGAGTAATCCGAATCGTCCGAATCGGCGCAGGCCCAGATCACCCCAGTAGTGGTGACGGTACAAAAACTAAAGACGAGCAGAAACCTGCTTAAGTGCTTCCGCGTTAAATTTTGACGAATCGATGTTGGCCAGTTCATAGTAGATGATGGTTTTATTTTGCTGATGAGGCAGGTTTTTATTTAGTTGCGTTGCGGCGGTGTTTAACGTGTTAATGTCCGTTTCTTCAAGTTTAAAAATATCATTTTGTTTGATATAGATACCTTCTAAAAAGAAACTCTGTTTGGCGCGGTAATTATTAGCTTGCCGGGTTTGCTCGAAATTATCCCGGTTATCCAGTTGTTGATGCCCTATTTTACCATACACTTGTATAACCCGTCCATCGCGCACATGGATAGCCCAGCCGAACAATGGCAAGGCAATATCTAACCTAAATGGATAAGAACTGATATAACCGGCATACTTATCAGCATCGTCCGGGTTATAAATTGAGTTAGGCTGATCAGGTACCGCGTTAAGCTTGCCCATATTGTAAAACATCAACACACCGGCATCGGCAGGGGGGGTACCTGTTCGCCCTTTATATTTAACCTGGTGCAGGCGGATGGTAACCTGTAATTGCTTTTGGTTAAGCTTTTTAAAAGCCTTGAGAAAACCAAAATATTTGCCACGGGTAGTGAGCGACCAATCGCAATCTACCTGTATTTTACTGTAGTTGATATGGTTTTGAAAAGCGATATCATTTACCAGTTTATCGCAATGTTGGGCGAGGCTGTTTATAGCTGTATCGGCAATGTTTTGGAATGTTTTATTGGTGATATAGATAACCGGGGTGATATTGATACCATTTACTGGTTGCTTAAACTGTACAATGGCGTTTGGATAAGCGCGGTGCAAACTATCATTCCAGGTTACATCAAAAAAGCGGATGTACGCGTTGTTGCCGGTTTGATGTAATAAGTCGGTTTGCTGTTGATTAAGATTGAAGCCGGTTTTCCAATAGTAGAAGGCTGTGGTATTGTTGTTTGGCTTTTTACAGGCCGAGAACAGCAATAAAACGGTGACACAGCTTAGGTAGTATTTGTACATATTGGCAGGTAGCTACCGGCAAATTAAGCGATTTTTAAGTTAAACTGCCGGTATATGCCAAACGGTAAAAAGGAGGTATGGTTTGAGAAATAAATAAAATTATAAACTCATCTGGTCGAAGTTCAGCGATAGCGTAACTTCGACCAGTAAAAAAATAAACCAAATCGCAAAAATGAACTTGGTACTTGATAATCAATTGAAAAACTATGTGTATTCACTGGCAGAGCAAGCTGGTGACGAATCAGAGATACACCCGGTCGACAGGAAGTTTCTCGAAAAACATTTAGATGAGATCAAGTCTTATAATACTCTCTCTTTCCTGTATTACAATTTAGAGATGGTTAATGATCTTTATGTTACCCAATTATTTGCCTGCCTGCCAGAAATATGGAAAGATATTAAGCTGGATAATTTAATAACACTCAGCGAGAACTTCACCAATGTGTTTTCATATTATACTTTAATCAAATTCACTTATAAGTATATAGAGATAGATATAATCGAAATAGTTTTAAATATCATCATCGCTAAAAAGGACCGTAATTGTTTAAAAAGTGTGATTGATTATTTGCACAGGCAATGGAATGTTTTGATAAAGTCGGAAGAAACCATGATGGATTTTGAAGATGGTTTCATTGATGTTGATTACCAAGAATGGATGGATATAAAACAAAAGTTTCTATTGGATAAAAGGGTAAAGCCGGTGTTACTAACATATCCCGAAATGAAAATATATGTACGTGGATTTACTATATAAGCTTACCCGATTTATAAACGCGATGTGCTGAAGTGTATTTGCAACCGGTAAAGCTGATTAAACTATATCATTCCTCCAGTTTAATCTTCAAGCCTCGACCAGTTAAGAGAATAAAAAAACCGGTGCGGTGATTATCTATAGCTATTTTTTCAATTCCTCGTCAATTTTTGCCACCAACTCCTTCTCCATGTCATCGTTATAACCATCTACACTCTTAACAATGCGACCATCTTTATCAACAAGGTAAAAATTAGGTGTTCCCACAGTTTTGAATGCCTTTTTTGTTTGTAATACACCTAAATAAACTGGAAATTCAAGATGGTTAGCCTCTTTATATTTTGATACCTTATCCGCAGCTTCAGAAGTGAAAATACTTACGATAGAGAAATTTGACGAGGCGTATTTTTTGCTTATCCTGTTTAATACCGGGTTGGCAAGCGCGTTGGCCGCGCAATTGGTAGCATCGAAGGCTATTAGCAATATCTTGTTATTAAAATCGGTAAGGGGTACATCTTTATTTTGCAGGTTTTTTAGTTTTAAGGCAGGGGCCATACTACCCTCAGTAAGCAGCTGTTTGTTTTGTAAACTAAATGAAGCCAAATCAAAATTTAGTGCGTTAGCCGGTATTGCCTGGTTAATTTTGATGTTGGTAAAGTGAGCCTCTTCAAAGAAAGTTAACCGCCCAATAGTTTGTCCCCCTTTTTCGGTAATGCCTGCACCAATTTCTTTAAAAAATACAGGGAGGAGTGTAGCTTTATTAATGGCTACGTAATCGTAAGTAAAATCGTGCCTGCCATTTACCATCTCGTCAAAGCTCTTTATGAAAAAGTAACTACAGCTCAGGCCGTTAATAACTGTGTCTTTTCTTTGAAAAATATTTGGCCGGTTCTTTTCAAGCGCATACTGGATCTGCTCAATAACCGACATCATACCCAAGTTTACTTGGTCTGCTTCTGGTTTTGTGTGAAAGCTATAGGTACTATCATCCAAATCAAGCTGGTAAAGGGTATCATTCCTTAAAACAACTTCAAATTGAGGTTGTCCTTTCCCTGAAATAGTTTTATCTCGTTTTTGCTTTGTCAAACCATGTGCGTTAAACTTGAGCAGGCAACGCATGTTGATATAATTTGTATCTCCCTCGCTAAGCGGATTTTTTTGCGTTAAATGATAGCTATAGCTTAAGGTTTTTAAAGACTGTACTTTATCAACAGTTTTTTGCAAGCTTAGGGCTGCCTTGTTTTGCCCATATGCAAAAAAGGAGATGAATAGGCTAATCAGTAATACCGTGATTTGTTTCATTTTATAGGTAGGTTTATCCAAAGGTAAATTTTATTTACTGTAAAATCCAACCTGTAAAATGTATGCTTGCGCTTAAAACAAAAAAAAGAGCAGGTGCTCATCCAAACACCTGCTCTTTTAAATTTCTTTAATGTTGTGCTATTTTCAAACAGTTGCACTTCTGAAAGTTTTACAGTTTAATTTCTTCGTCTTTTGATGAGAAGAAATGGAACTCTGTGATCTGGTAGGATGGGTTACTTTTAACCTTTATCCACTGTCCGTATTTAACAAACCACTTCATTTGGCGGTTGTAGATGCCTTTTTTAATATAGGCTTCAATGTACGGGTGTACACACAGGGTTATGCCCTTTTCGTTTTGCTCGGTCAGGATAAAATTGAAATTGTTTTCAATATCGTCCATCAGCAAAATGGTTGGCCTTATAGTGCCGGTACCGTTGCAGGTTGGGCAAACCTCGCTGGTTACAATGTTCATCTCCGGCCTTACACGCTGACGGGTGATCTGCACTAAACCAAATTTGCTTGGAGGCAAAATGGTGTGCTTGGCACGGTCGTACTGCATTTCGGCACGCAGAAAATCAAAAAGCTCCTTGCGGTTTTGCGGTTTGTGCATATCGATAAAATCGATCACCACTATACCACCCATATCGCGCAGGCGCAGTTGCCTTGCAATTTCTTTAGCAGCTTCCTTGTTTACCTGGTAGGCATTCTCTTCCTGGTTTTCTTTGCTGGCCGTGCGGTTACCGCTGTTTACGTCGATAACGTGCAAGGCTTCGGTATGTTCAATTACCAGGTAAGCACCACCGGCAAGGTTAACTGTTTTGCCAAAGGCCCCTTTAATTTGTTTTTCGATTCCGAAGTGATCAAATATCGGCTCCTTATGCTTGTGCAACCGGACGATATTTTCCATATCGGGCGAAATTTCATGAATGTATGAACGAATTTCTTCGAACATACCATTATCATTGGTATAGATGTGCTGAAAATCGGGGTTCAAAATATCCCGCAGGATAGTTGATGTACGCCCAATTTCGCCTAAAACTTTTTTAGATGGCTCAACTGATGGCAGTTTAGTTATAAACTGTTCCCATTTCGAGATCAGATCGAGCAGATCTTTCTGTAGTTCGTCAACACCTTTACCCTCTGATACTGTACGGATGATAACGCCAAAATGCTTTGGCTTAATGCTTTCAACAACCTTACGGAGGCGGTTACGCTCGGTATTGCTTTTTATTTTTTTCGAAATTGATATCGCTTCCGAAAAAGGTACTAAAACAACATAACGGCCTGCTATTGACAGGTCGGAACTTAAGCGTGGCCCCTTGGTTGATATGGGTTCTTTAGCTATTTGTACCGGTATAAGCTGATTTTTGGTTAATATCTCAGAGATCTTTCCTCCCTTATTGATATCGGCCTCCAACTTAAACCCATCCAATAGCTTTGATTGATATCCCCCGCTACGTACTTGTTTGGTAAGCTTTAACAGGCTTTGCACCTGCGGCCCCAGATCAAGATAATGCAAAAAGGCATCCTTCTCATAACCAACATCCACAAAGGCAGCGTTAAGGCTTGGCATAATTTTTTTAATGCGGCCCAGGTATATATCACCAACAGTATAATTGTTGGTAACCTGTTCTTTATGAAGTTCTACGAGTTGTTTATCCTGTAGTAATGCAATAGTAGCTCCGTTAGGGGATGAATCGATAATTAATTCCTTTATCAATTGCTACTCCATTTTAACGGCAAATACCGTAAGTTAATATTGGGATAAAAACGCTAATAATAAAAAGTACCCGCCCCGTATTGAGGCAGGTAAAACTCTTCTTATTGAGTCTTAAGTTATTAGTCGGAAGTTTAAAATCATAAAGACTTTATACTTAAGACTTAGAACTATTGACTTAATAAAAAAGCTTATTTCTTTTTATGTCTGTTTTTTCTTAAACGTTTTTTGCGTTTGTGGGTAGCCATTTTGTGTCTTTTACGTTTTTTACCGCTCGGCATAATAATAATTTTTAAATGTGTGTTAGTTATTTAATTCCTTGATATATCCATCAATGCGCTGACTGAATACAGGGTCAGGCATCATTTCCTTGCACTTTTGGTAAGCTTCGATAGCTTCCTTTTTCATGCCAAGTTGCTTGTAACTTTCGGCCAGGTAAAACGTTGGCTCAAGTTTCTCTTTTCTGTCAAGCGTAAGCAGTGTTTTAAACCTGCCAACCGCTTTTTCATACTGGCCCGATTTCATGGCGAACATACCTAAGTTAAGGTTAGCGTTCCAGTTGTTCGGGTCTTTTTTAACAACCTCAAGCAAAAGCGCGATGCCTTGCATGGGGCCTGCTGCACCGTTTACGTAAGCTATACCTAAGCCTGTTTTACCTTCAAGGCTTTCGGGTTGCTGCTTTAAAACATTTTGAAATGCTTCGGCGGCGTTGCTTACAAAAGCGGGCTGCAATAAAGTATCCTGTGTTAGTTTATATGCATCATTAAAACGGTTACCTGCGTTTACCCAGTCCTGTACTTTGTTTTGCTCACGGGCAGCAGCCTGGTAGTAAAACGCGGCGGGTGCAGGTTGGTTAACATCGTCCCACTGTTTGGCAAGTTCCCTTTGCAGGGCTACCGCGTCGGTTCCGGATGCTTTTTTTAATTGGCCTTCAAGGTCGTTGATCTTAGCTGAAAGCGCACCCCCAATAGCGGCTTTTGCAGGTTCAGATACCATATCAACGGTAACATTGGCGGCAGGTTTTTTAGCGCCTGCTTCGGCAGTCATGGCCGGTTTGCCTTTTTTATCGTCTTTTGGTTTAACCAGGCCTTTTACAGGCAAAAAATACAAATAGCCCATAATAACAACTACGGCTGCACTAACTGCTATTTGTTTTTTATTCATGATAATGGCGTATAATTATTTGCTGCTTTTGTTACCTGATTTTACTTTCTCAACAAAAGTTTTAGCTGGTTTAAAGCTTGGTACAAAGTGCTCAGGGATAATGATGGCAGTGTTTTTTGAAATGTTACGGGCTGTTTTTTTAGCACGTTTTTTAACCACAAAGCTACCGAAGCCTCTTACATAAACGTTTTCGCCGCCAACCATCGAGCTTTTAACAACTTTGAAAAACGCCTCAACAGTTTCTTGCACGTCTACTTTCTCTATACCTGTTTTTGATGAGATTTCAGTTATAATTTCTGCCTTAGTCATATCTTATTTACTTAAATTTTTTTATAAATACTTAACTGTTTTGGGGTTGCAAAAGTATTGCTTTATCCGTTAACAGCGAAATATTTATCCGATTTTTTTTGTTCAGCCCGTAAAACCTACATTATCGTTACAATTTTGAGTATGAGAGCCTTATAAATGATTGATGAAGTGCCTGTTTTGTGAGAAGTTTTTAAGATGAGAAATGTACTGTTTTACACTAAGTGTATCAGTGGGAATGTAGGCCTGACGTAGGTGAGCGCGTGTAGATTTACTCACCCGGTCTACGCTCCGCTGGACCACCCTCTCTACAGCAAGCTGTAAAGAGGGTGAGGAAAATAAGGAACTTCAAAACCCCTTCTTTACGAAGTAGAGAAGGGTGACGAGCGCAGCGATGTCGGGATGAGTAAACTCGCCGCTCAGATTATCCTTCCTGTGTTTGTTTTTAGCACAGCCAATCCACCTGCACATCATTACATTTACACCGATGAATTTTGCCGACGAAATAGTACAATGGTACTTAGCAAACAAACGAGACCTTCCCTGGCGCAACACAACCGATGCCTACACCATCTGGCTATCAGAAGTGATACTTCAGCAAACCCGTGTAGAGCAGGGGATGCCTTACTTTTACCGCTTCATGGAAAAATACCCCGATGTAAGCAGTTTCGCTGCCGCGCACGAAGATGAGATCCTGAAATTATGGCAAGGCCTTGGTTACTACTCGCGCGGCCGCAACATGCTTAAAACAGCCCGCTTGGTTCAGGAATTACATGGCGGACGGTTCCCCGATAGTTATAATGATCTCATTAAATTAAAAGGCATAGGCGAGTACACAGCCGCGGCTATCTCATCATTTGCAGCTAATGAGGCGAAGGCTGTTGTAGATGGAAATGTTTACCGGGTATTGGCCCGTTACTTTGGCATCTACGAACCCATTAACTCTACCCAGGGCAAAAAAACATTTCAAAAGCTTGCGGATGATTTTCTTAATAAGAAAATGCCGGGATTGCATAACCAGGCCATGATGGAGTTTGGCGCGATGCTATGCAAGCCCAAAAATCCGGCTTGCGGCATTTGCCCCGTACGCCCGGATTGTGGAGCTTTTAAAACCAATGCCATCAACGCTTTACCGGTTAAGCTGAAAACCTTAAAAGTGCGCGAACGCTTTTTTAATTACTTTTTGATAACCGATGGCGATACAGTTTTAATGAATAAAAGGGGCGAAAACGATATCTGGGCCAATATGTTCGACTTGCCAATGGTTGAAACAGCGTCTGTTTTGCCTTTAAATGAATTACTCAAACAACCAGAGGTTTTAAGCGTTTTTGGTAATACGATCGAGGCTACCGAAGTTTCGCCGGTTCATAAACACATTTTAACACACCAGCGGCTTTTTGTAAGGTTGATAAAAATAGATGGTCAACCGGTAATAAAAACCGATAAAAACTGGATGAAAACAGATGTTCAAAACCTGCGGGAGTTGGCTTTGCCGAAAATTGTATTTATATTATTAAAAAATATTTTTAATTTGTAAAATAATTTTGCGTTAATTTAGGGCATGTCTGGAATAAACAAAGTAATACTCGTTGGCCACTTGGGGAAAGACCCCGAAATACGAAATTTAGAAGGTGGGGTGTCTGTAACGAGTTTCCCTTTAGCAACTTCAGAAACATTCAATAAGGATGGCCGCAAGGTTGAACAAACTGAGTGGCATAACATTGTAATGTGGAGGGGATTGGCAGAAATAGCGGCCAAATTTCTGTCGAAGGGAAAGCTGGTTTATATAGAAGGCAAATTACGCACCCGGTCTTTTGAAGACAAAGAGGGCGTAAAAAAGTACACTACCGAAATTGTAGCCGAAAACTTTACTATGCTTGGTCGCAAAAGCGATTTTGATGCCGATACTCAGAAAACCTCATCAAGAAATGGAGAGTCGTTTGTTGACGATTTGCCGGATGAGGGGAATTATTAATTTGATGGTACTTTACTAACCAAACCCCAGAAAACAAAACAGCCCCCGGAATTTTCCGGGGGCTGTTTTGTTTGAGAGTAAATCAATTATAAAAAACGTCATTGCGAGGTACGAAGCAATCCCCGACTTACAGGGTGGACTTGCATGGCCCCTCTGCTTATTGGGGATTGCTTCGTGCCTCGCAATGACGTGTTGGGTTTGGGGTATATCCTACCTTCCTCCCGCAGGGCACTTAGCCTTCAAATACTGCGTAAACAAAGTTTTTAAATGCTGATTAGTACCCTCACCCTCAGAAATAGAGTGCGTACGGTTAGGGTACGACATTAACTGGAACTGACGGTTGTATTTGATCAGCTCATCAATCAGCTCTTCGGCATTTTTGTAGTGTACGTTATCATCGCCGGTACCGTGAATGTACAGCAGGTTACCTTTCAGGTTTTTAGCGTAAGTAATAGGCGAACCTTTAATGAATGCCGCACGACCAGCATCATCTGTAGGTACGCCCATGTAACGCTCCTGGTAAATGTTATCGTAAGTAAGCTGATCGCCTACCGCGGCTACCGCGATGCCTGTTTTATAGATATCACCATACTGGAACATCAGGTTAAGAGTTGAAGAGCCACCACCGCTCCAGCCATGCACTGCAATGCGGCTTGAATCAACAAAAGGCCATTTAATGATCTCTTTAGCGGCCATAGCTTGGTCGCGGATGTTGATGATACCGATGTTTTTGTAAATAGCCTTGCGCCATGCAGCACCTTTAGGCGCAGGTGCACCACGGCCTTCAACCGACATGTAGATGTAACCATCATTGGCCATGCTGCCTTCATACAATCCATTACGACCGGTACCCCAGGTATCGGTTACGGTTTGGCCTGCCGGTTCGCCGTAAACGGTGAATAACACAGGGTATTTTTTATTAGGATCGAAATTGGTTGGCTTCATCATCCAGCCGTCCATTTCAATGCCATCAACAGTTTTTATTTTGAAAAACTCGGGTTTGTTTTTGGCTGATTTATCAACGCTGATCTCAGTGCCGGCAATGTGTTTATGCTCGGGCAGGCTTACTACCTCACTTTGCGGACGGGTGTAGCTGTTGTTGAATTTATGCAAAGCCACCTTGCCATTGGGCGAGATATCGTAGCTGTGTGTGCCCGGCTCATCAGCAGGCGAAACACGCTCGGCCTTGCCGCCGCTCAGTTTAATTTTGTACAGGTATTTTTGAGTTGCATTATCTGGCGAGGCGATAAAATACACATAACCTAAAGCCTCATCAACCATATCAATGCTGATCACATCGTAGTTGCCTTTGGTGATCAGAGTTTCCTTGCCTTCGCGGGTTACTTTGTATAGGTGACGCCAGCCGTCTTTTTCGCTTAGCCAAACAAAGCTTTTTCCTTTTTCAATCCAGCCCCAGCCAACCGGGTCGCCGCCTGCTACACGTTCCTTAACGTCTATCCACGAGTCGTTATGCTCTTCGCGGATAGCGCGGGTTGTGCCGTTTGATACATTGCCGATAAAAATGCGGCTTTCGTTTTGGGCGCGGTTTAATTGCTCCAATACAATTTCGTTTGAGTTTGCTGCCCATTCCATGTTAGGAATATAATGTTGCACGGCATCGCCCGGAACATTGATCCAGGTGGTTTTGCCTGTACCAACAGTAATAACACCAACCTTGCACGAGCTTGGATCTTCGCCAGCTACAGGATACTCAACCGGAACTACAAAAGGATAGATCGAATCGGTAGTGTTGAGCATTTTGTAGGTTTTGATCTTGCTGGCGTCTAACTGCCAGTAAGCGATAGATCTGCTATCCGGCGACCAGCGGAAACCATCGCGGCAGCCAAATTCCTCTTCATAAACCCAATCAAAGGTACCGTTAATCAAGGTGCGGGTACCATCGGTAGTTAACGCTTTAACCGAACCATCGGCCAAATCTTCCATATAAATATTATGGCCACTCACATAAGCTGCCTTAGTTCCATCTGGTGAAAATTTGGCGAACATTAATGATGATTCGGGCAGGTTTTTGCCCAGCTGCCAAAGTTTTTTGGTGTTGCTATCGTAAACCCAATAATCGCCGCGGGTATCATAACGCCAAACTTTTTTGGTGTTGGTGTTGATCAGTATTTTTTTGTTGTCATCACTAACCGTGAACCTTTTAACACTAATAGCGGCATGACCGGCTGGGGTCAATTCTTCTTTGGTAACAAATACAGTTTTTTTCGAAGTGTCGCGTGCGTCGATCATTTGGATCTGGCCACCGGTAATGCGGTAATACTGGTACCCATCGCGGGTCCAGTTAACACCGGTACGTTGCGCTTGAGCATTGAACTGCACCGAAGTTAGCAGCAGCGCGGTAAGGAAAGTTAATCCCGAACGGTAAAATTTCATGTTCATTTAGTTTGAATTAATAGAGTGGCCTTATTTTTATTTATTAAGTAATGCCTCTGTAAATTTTGCGTTAATTTAGCACAATCAACAAATCTAAAGCCATCTGTAATGAAAAAAATACTTCTATTAATCGTTGCATTCGCACTTTTTTCTGCATCGGCAAGCGCACAGCATGCCGATAGGAGCAAGTTCATTAGGGATAGTTTAGATCTGTACATCAGCAAAGCCCTTACCAATTGGCGGGTTCCTGGTATGGCCGTTTGTATTGTAAAAGATGGCAAGATAGTACTGATGAAAGGTTATGGTATTAAAGAGCTGGGCCTGATGAACAAGGTTGATGAGAATACCCTGTTTATGATAGGCAGCAATACCAAGGCTTTTACCGCCACTGCGTTGGCCATGCTGGAAGCTAACAAAAAACTCTCGCTTGATGAAAAGGTAACCAAATACATTCCCGAGTTTAAAATGCAGGATAAAAACTTAACCGATGAGGTGATAGTGCGCGACCTGCTTAGCCACCGCCTGGGCTTTCAAACTTTTCAGGGCGATTTCACTTTTTACAACACCGACCTTACTCGGGCAGATGTGATTCAGCGTTTGGGTAAAATGAAAGCCGTTTATCCCTTCCGTACCCGTTGGGGATATACCAATTCGGCCTTTTTAACTGCTGGCGAGATCATCCCGAGGGTTGCCAACGGGCATTCGTGGGAGGCGTATATTAAAGAAGCTATTTTCGCTCCGCTAGGTATGGGGAATAGTTTGGCGCTAACCAAAGATCTGCCTAAATCAATAAACCGCACCGTGCCGCATACCATTGTTGATGGCAGGTTAACGCCGGTACCTTACGGACAGCTGGATGATATGGCACCGGCAATGTCTATCAGTTCGTCGGTAAATGATATGAGTAAATGGGTTATGGCTTTGCTGAATAACGGAAAGGTTGGCCAACGGCAGGTGATCCCGGCGGCGGCAATTCAGGCCACCCGCCAGCCGCAGGATATTGTGGGCAGCGTTCAACACCTGAACGGCGAAACCAACTTTCAGCTTTATGGACTGGGTTGGTTTATTCAGGATTATTCAAATCATCGTTTAATTATGCACGATGGAGGGGTAACGGGTTACCTATCGACAGTAACGCTTGTACCGCAGGAAAATCTGGGCATCGTGATCCTCACCAATACCGACCAGAACGAAATTTTTGAAGCCCTACGCTGGGATATCCTCGATGCATACCTGAAACAATCATTCCGCAACTATAGCGAAACCTATCTTAAAAAGTTCAGAGCTAACGCTGCAAACGCGCAGGCCATTGATAGAAAGTTGAAAGATTCAATAGCGCTTAACCCCAAACCTGCTTTGCCGGTAAACAAATACCTTGGCAAATACAGCAATGAGTTTTACGGCAATATGGAGATCACGCAAGGGCAAAACAATAACCTCGAGATGCGTTTTGAGCATCACCCTAAAATGTATGCGCTGATGCAGCCCCTTGGCGGCAATCGTTTTTACGTAACTTTTTCGGAACCGATATTAGGCAAGGCTGTTTTCCCTTTTACAGTGCAAAATGGCGATGTTACCAGTGTGCGGGTTAAAGTAGATGACTTTGTGGAACAGGCGGCTTATGAGTTTAAGAAGTTGTGATATAGAGGGCTGGATGTTATATTTGTATGATGCAATTATCAGCTAACGAAATACAAACACTAAAGGATTACTTTTCCGGGCAGCCGGTAGTGAAGGCCTATTTGTTTGGTTCATACTCGCGTAACGAAGCTGAAAATGATAGTGATGTAGATATATTGGTTGATCTTGATTACTCAAAGCATATCGGCCTTGGTTTTGTAACCATGCAGGAAGACCTTGGGCAAAGGCTCCATAAAAAGATCGATCTTGTTTCATCTCGTGCTATTTCCAAACACCTTTCTCCTTTTATCGATAAAGATAAAATCCTGATATATGAAAGGTAAAATAGGAGATAAGCAGCGATTGCTTCATATTGTTGAAGCGATTGATGAAATTCAAACTTACACTGCCAATTCGGATCAGAATACTTTTATAGGTAACTCAATGATGCGTTTTGCATGCGTAAAACAAATCGAAATAATTGGTGAAGCTGCAAATTATATCACGCCAGAAACTAAAGCCCTGTTTATTGATTTAGATTGGAGACAGATCATCGGCATGAGGCACATCCTTGTACATGAGTATTTTGGAGTCGACTTTGAATTAATATGGCAGGTTATTGTTAACGATCTGCCGATATTAAAACAAAAAAGTCTCGACGTCTTAGCCCTTCTTTAATATCTCCCTTAAAACTTCAAATTAACCTTTAACCATTCCTGTACTTCGTCCTGGCGGGTAATTTCGGCGGGGAGTTTATCGTGAATGAGTTTTTCCATTTTATTGCCGGTATTAGCAAAGCGATAATCCCACATCAGCATCAGTTTATTGATGAGGTAAATTACTTCATTGCCCTCATCCTTAGTGAAAACTGTATCATCGGGCTTGCCGGTCACACGCGGATCGTTATAAAGGTAAGCGTTCCATTTGTAGTCGGTGTAATGCAGGTTTCGTTTCGAAAAGAGGATCATGTTGGCGTAATTTCTTTAAATGTACGCATAAATAAGCGCATTACTTGTTAATGCTATAAATGGGGAGGGATGTAAGCAGGTCATATAATAACATTGATATTAAACTTTCCCGATTAAATAGTAATTTCAGCGCAGTTAATTTAAGTTGATGAAAAAATTACTACTATTCAGTGCGGCTTCGCTGTTGGCATTTAACGCTATGGCGCAGGAGACACAAAAAGCCATTTATTACGAAGTTTCGTTCCCTAATGTGGCCCACCACGAGGCCCAAATAACCATGACCGTTCCGCAGGCACCTACGGGGGCGTTTAAAGTGCGGATGAGCCGCTCATCTGCCGGGCGTTACGCCACGCACGAGTTTGGAAAAAACATTTACAACGTTAAAGCTACCGATGTTGATGGAAAAGAACTTGAATTAACACAGCTTGAAGGCGATGTTTACCAGGTTGGCGATCACCCATCGTCGGTAAAAATAACTTATACCCTGTTTGCTAACTGGACTGATGGTACCTATGCCTCTATCGATCCAAGTCACGCGCATTTCAATATGCCTGCAACTTTTATGTGGGTGGTAGGCGAAGATAAACGTCCGCTTACCTTTGCCTTTAACGATCTGGATAAATTGGGTTGGAAAGTATCAACCCAATTAAAACACGTTGATGCCAATGTGTACAGCGCGCCAAATATGCAGTACATGATGGATAGCCCTACCGAGCTTTCAAACAACAATGTAAGCAGTTGGGAAGTAACCAATACCGATGGCAAAAAAGAAAAGATCAACCTCAGCATCCATTCTGATGATAGCCAGGTTGTGGTAGATAATTTCGCTAAAATGATCCAGAAAATGGTAGTGGAAGAAAAAGCGGTGTTTGGCGAATTGCCAACTTATGATTTTGGCGAATACACTTTCGTTACCGATATCAATCCCACCGTATCCGGCGATGGTATGGAACACCGCAATTCAACCTGTATCACTATTCCGGCACCAAAAGTTGAGGGTAGCGAAAAATATTTGATGGGCGTATTTGCGCACGAATATTTCCACAGCTGGAATGTAAAACGCATCCGCCCAAAATCGTTGGAGCCGTTTAATTTTGAGCATGCCAATATGAGCAGTGAGCTATGGTTTGCCGAAGGTTTTACACAATACTATGGCGAGCTGTTATTGGAGCGTTCGGGTTTTGTTTCGCTTGATGATTATACAGGCACCATTGCCGGTTTGGTAAATCAAATTTTAAATACTCCCGGTGCAGCTAAATACTCTGCCGCGCAAATGAGCCGTTATTCTGTTTTTGCCGATGCCGGTGTATCTATCGATCCTAATAATAATACCAACGATTTTACCAGCTACTATACTTATGGCGGGGCTATCGCTCTCGCATTGGATCTGCGTCTACGCAGCGAGTTTAACCTAACGCTTGATGATTATATGCGCGCCGTTTGGTTAAACCGCGGCAAGGTAATGAAGCCATATACTATCCCTGATCTGCAAGCCGATCTGGGTAAAGTAACAAACAACCCAAAATTCGCTGCCGATTTCTTTAAACGTTACGTTAACGGCATCGACAAAAATAACTATGAACAATTACTGGCCAAAGCGGGATTGTTATTGCGCAAAGCACAACCGGGCAAAGGTTGGGCTGGCTCATTAGCCGCGCAGCCCGCACGCGGCAGATCAGGACAGGTACGCCCGGCAGGTGCCGAAGGTTTGCCAATACTATCAAGCACTACAATTGGCACACCTGTTTACAAAGCGGGTCTTGATGCCGGCGATGTGATCCTGAAAGTAGATGGCAAGGATATTAAAGAGCAGAAAGATTTTAACGATATTGTGGCTGGTAAGAAACCGGGCGATAAACTGGTTGTGAACTACAAAAATCGCACTGGCGCTCATGAAACTACCATTACGTTAGAAGAAAGCCCGTATTTTGAAGTGGTAACCTTCGAAAAAGCAGGTATGCAATTAAGTAAAGATCAGGAAACATTTCGTAACAACTGGCTGCAAAGCAAAGTCAAATAAATCATGAAAAAAGTATTTATAACCACTGCGGCTTTATTAAGCCTTTCGGCATACAGTTTTGCGCAAGACGTAAACAAACTGATCGATCAGTCCGATGTAACCCGGATCATCAAAACCCTTTCGGCCGATGATATGCAGGGCCGTGCCACATTTACACCCGGCATTGAGAAAGCAGCCCAATTTATTGAGGCTGAATACAAGAAAACCGGTCTTAAACCAATGGAGGGTAATAAAGGTTACCGCCAAAACTTCAGTATGGTACGTTCAACCCCGGTTAGTTTAAAGGTGAGCATTAACGGTAAGCCCGTAGTTGCTGACAGCGCGTTCGCATCCGCCGCCGAATCATTTACCTGGGCAAGCAATAAAGATGTAGAAGTAGTAACAGTTAGCCCGGATAAGGATTTTCGTGCCGAATACCGTAAAGCCTATAAAAAAGGCACTAATGCGATATTGCTGGTCGACCCTAAATTTCAAGCCTTATTTGGCCGGGTTAAAGGTTTCCTGGGTGCAGGTGCTACCAATTTTAAGGGCAAGGCAAAACAGCCTATTGTATTTGTACTGGGTAAGTTTGACAACGCTACCACTTTCGAGGTTAATTGCGAGGTTGATACTAAGGAGTTGCCTTTGTTTAACGTAGCCGGAATTATTCGCGGTAAAACCAAACCAGATGAGTACGTAGTTTTCTCAGGTCATTATGATCACCTCGGCATTCTTAAACCAGATAAACCCGGCCAAACCGATAGTATAGCTAATGGTGCCGACGATGATGCTTCGGGTACAACCGCGGTACTAAGCCTTGCTAAGTACTACAAAAAGCTAAATAACAATGCTCGTACATTAATCTTTGTTGCTTTCACTGCCGAAGAAATTGGCGAGTACGGTTCGCAATATTTTGCTACACAGGTAAACCCGGATAAAGTGGTGGCTATGTTCAATATCGAGATGATAGGAAAGGCATCAAAATTTGGCACTAACTCGGCATTCATTACCGGTTTTGAAAGATCAGATTTCGGTACCATCCTTCAAAAAAACCTTAAAGGTACTGCCTTTAAATTTTACCCGGATCCATATCCCGATCAGGATTTGTTTTATCGCAGCGATAACGCTTCCCTGGCCGAAGTTGGCGTACCGGCCCACACTATCTCAACAGATCAGATCGATATCGACAAACTATACCACACCGTTGGCGACGAGTTTAGCTCATTGGATGTTAATAATATCACTTCAACCATTAGGGCGATAGCCTTAAGTTCGCGCAGCATAGTTTCGGGTAAGGATACGCCGAAACGGGTGCCGAAGAGGGAGGAATAAAGATTAGTTGTCTGAACCTGAATTTGGGAGAATTACGTGAATTAACAGAATACTAAGTAAATTCATAAATTCTTTAATTCCCCCAAATTCCGGTTCAGACAATATTAACTTTGGCCTTCCATGAACACCATCCCCAAAATAGCAGTAGTAGGCCCCGAATCGACAGGCAAATCAACCATGTCCGAATACCTGGCCGCACACTATAATACCCTTGCCGTGCCTGAATACTCGCGTGAGTATTGCGCCAACCTTGTAGGCGACTGTACCTTTCAGGATGAAATAAACATGTTTCATGGCCAATTGGCACTCGAAAAAAAGCTGCTGCCGCAAGCCAATAAGATCCTCATCTGCGATACTACTTTTTTAACTGTAAAAATCTGGAGCGAAGAAGTTTTCGGTCATGCTCCGCAAGAGGTTCTTGACGAACTTCCCCGCCATCCTTACGACCTTTACTTATTATTAGATATCGACCTGCCCTGGCAAGACGATCCTCTGCGTAACTTTCCCACCAAACGCGAATATTTTATGAACATATGGCACCAGGAGTTGCAGGCCCTCAATGCTAATTATGTAGTAATATCGGGTTTGGGAAGCGATAGATATTACAATGCGTTAAGAGAAATAGACAATTTTTTAACTGCCGATTTGGGTGATTCTGTAGATTTTATTGACGTTTGATTTAATTGTTAGAATCTGGTTATATGTCGTCTGAAAACATATAAAAGCCGTCATTGCTTCGTACCTCGCAATGACGATTTGGAACATAGTAGTTAATTCCTCTCAAGTCGCAGTTCAAATAATCAGCGAAATCAACGTAATCACCCCAAATCAGCGGTCGTAACTCAACAACTTCAAAAAAATTATCCCACATAAAAAATTATTTTACTGTATGCGTGCAACGTTGCAAAATGCCCTGCGTCTATTAACCTGAAGCTGATCACAAACTTGGAAGCGTTATATATTGATAAACATTACAACCTGGTAGTTGAGTGCAAGCAGGGCAGCAAAAAAGCCTGTTATGAACTCTATCGCCTTTACTCGAAAGCTATGCTGAATGTGGCCTTCAGGATTGTGGGCGATATTGCCGAGGCTGAAGATGTTTTGCAGGAAGCTTTTGTGGATGCCTTTGCCAAGCTGAAGGATTTTAGGCAGGATACCACATTTGGCCTTTGGTTAAAGCAGATCGTGGTAAACCGGTCTATCAATATGCTGCGTAAACGCAAGCTGGAGCTGGTTGAGCTGGAAGACGGGCATATGGATAACATTGCCGACGATGAAGGTTGGGACGATGAAGATGTGCAATACCAGGTAGCCCGTGTAAAAGAAGGCATGAAATTATTGCCCGATGGTTACCGTGTGGTATTATCATTGTACCTGCTTGAAGGTTACGATCACGAAGAAATAGGCCAAATATTGAATATATCAGAAAACACATCAAGAACGCAGTTTTTGAGAGCTAAAAGGAAGTTAATTGAAATTTTAAACAGGAAAGGAACAGTATCACATCAAGAACGCAGTTTTTGAGAGCTAAAAGGAAGTTAATTGAAATTTTAAACAGGAAAGGAACAGTATCATGAGCAAGCGATTTGAAGATTTCATGCATAACAACAAAGAAGAATTTAACGACATAGAACCATCGGCTGATTTATGGGGTAAAATTGAGGCGCAACTCAATTTTTTGGACGAGGAGGACAAGCAGCCCAAAAAGCGCGAAGCAAAAACTTTTTCGCTGGGCTTCGTGCTCAAAGTGGCCGCGTCCGTGATCATCGTAATGGGGATAGGGTTCGGCGTGTATTTACAAAGCCAAAAAGGCAGCAAAGGGGTAGATCTGGCCGCCATTAACCCCGAGTATGCGCAACAACAGGTGCATTATGCCTCGCTGGTTGAAACCAAGCTTACCCAACTTAAAACAGCATCTAAAAATGATCCGCAGCTATACAAGGAGTTCAGCGCCGAGATAGCTAAAATGGATTCGACCTATAAAAAACTAAACAATGATTTAGCTACCAGTCCTAACCAGGAACGTGTTTTACGCGCAATGATCCGGAACCTGCAAATACAAACCGAGGTGCTGACTCAGCAATTAAATGTAATTGACCAGTTTAACGAGATGAAAAAGGAACAAAGTAATGAAACCAAAAATATTTAGTGTAGCCCTGCTTGTGCTTATCGGTTTGCTAACCCTAAGCACAGCAAACTTTGCGCAGGTAAAGCCTGTAGCTCCCAAACCCGCGGTGAAGCCTAAAACACCACCTACTCCGCCGCCGGCCGATGAAATGGACAGCGACGATTGGACACCCGCTACCGACAGTAAAGAGTACAAGCAAAAAATGAAGGAGCTGAACGCTAAAATGCGCGAACTGCAAAAGCAAATGAGCAGTCTGCGTGTGCAGCAGCAAAAGCAAATGCGTTTGCAAATGCAGTCGGCAATGAAAAACCTGCAAGGCTTAAGCAAGCTGCATAAATTCAATTTTAACGATAGTAGCTTTAAGTTTAAATCGTTGGATAGCATGAAGTTTCCGAAGTTTGACAGCATGGTGTTTAGCCAGAACTTTGATACGATGGTAAGCCCTAACATCAACTTCGGCTTTAAAAACTTCGACCAGAATTTCAGCTTTAGTTATGACGATAACAGCAGCTACAAAGAAAAAGTGCAAAGCGGCGATATTGTTGAGAAAATCAAAAGCTACAGCAAAAGCTACTCGATTGATGGCAACGACGTAATTAACATCGACAATAAATACGGCAAAGTAATTGTAAACACCTGGACAAAAAACGAGGTGAAAGTTGATGTGCAGATAGTGGTTGGTGCTAATGACGAAGATAAAGTGCAAAAAATGCTTGATGCCGTAACCATCAGAGATAACAAAGATGGCTCGGGCGTATCATTCCGTACCTCAATTAACCAGGGTGATAGTGATGATAATGGCAGCGGAATATGGGGATCGTTGTTCGGGAAAAAGAATTCGGTACGTAAAATGGAGATCAATTATACCGTTTACATGCCGGCTAAAAACCCGCTTAATGTTAGTAACAAATATGGAAGTACTGAACTGCCCGATTTGAGCGGCAAACTAAATATCAGTAATTCATACGGAAGCTTGCGGGCTAAGGCCTTAACTCATCCAGCCAGTCAGATTAGGGTGCGATATGGCAGCGCCACTATCGAAACTTTAACAGGAAGTGATTTAGATGTAGCCTACGGTAGCCTGAGCCTTGGCGATTGCGATAAAATTAATGCAGATGTAAGCTACGGTTCGGCAAAAATTGGCAAGATCACCACATCAGGAAATATCAATGTAAAATTTAGCGGCGCGCTTAATATTGGCGAGGTGGATAAGAATGTAAAAAGCCTGTCGGTCAATTCATCATACTCGAGCGTTAAATTAGGTGTAAGTGATGCCCAGAATGCCGATTTTGATATCACTGTACGTTACGGTAGCTTTAATTATAACGGTCACGATGTTAATATCACCAGCAAAACCCCTGCCGATGGCGAGCGTGGTTATAATCCTACCAAAACCTATAAAGGACATTTAGGTAAGGGGAACAGTGATAAAACTATTACTATCAGTACCAGTTATGGTAGTGTGAGTTTTGATTGATAAATCGCAGATTTTTTAGCACGCAAAGGCGCTAAGACGCAACGTTTTGTATAAAGTAAGCTTTGCCGTCTTAGCGTTCTTAAAACTCTGAAGCCAACCACAAAAAAACTTTGCGTCTTCGCGTCTTTGCGTGAATAAATATTTACCCCGGAAAGCTAAACTTTCCCATCAAAACCTCGGGATTATCTCCTATCTTCACCGGCTCCCCACTCAAGGCTTCATTTCCCAGCAAAGCAAATAATATCGCCTCCTTAGCATCAGGGTTGATGCCTAACGCATTACTATCGTCAACAAAAACATCTGGCAACATTTTTTTCAATTCACCAATCACAAATGGATTCCTTGCTCCGCCGCCGCTGGTGAAGATTTTTAGGTTATGAGTGTTGATATTTTCTTTTATAAAGGAAGTTATTGACGCTGCTGTGAATGCGCTAAGTGTGCTGATTAAATCCTGAGGGCTAATATTTTCGGTAGATGATGCTTTTTGCGCTTCCGCAACCAAGTCAAGATTAAACAATTCTGGTCCGGTAGTTTTAGGGGCTTTTTCTGTTAGGAACGGATGAGCAAGTAAAGCTTCCAATAAAGGCTGGTTTACAGTACCTTTATAAGCTATCGCCGAATCTTCATCAAATGGTTTGTTAAAGTATTTACGGCAGGCAGCATCTATCAGCGTATTACCTGGGCCAATATCTGTACAGAGCACCCTGCTGAAATCATTATCGCCGGGTAGCCATGTTAAATTGGCAATGCCACCGACGTTAAGTAGCACCCGGTTCTCGCCGCTTTTGTTGCCTAACAATACATCGCCATATAAAGCTAAAGGGGCACCTTCGCCACCAGCTGCTATGTGTTTTTGACGAAAATCGGAAATAGTGAAAATCCCGGTTTTAACTGCTACATGATCGCCGTCGCCAATTTGTAGGGTGGCGTTGGGGTAGTTTGCATGCTGATGCAAACGTTTGGGCGCATGGTAAATAGTTTGGCCGTGACTGGCAATGAAATCAACTTCAGCGGGTTGAATGTTCCATTCATGTAGTGCCTGTAATATCAATTCGGCATGATAGGTGCCGATGTAGGCATTAAGCAAAGTCACCTTTTCCAAATCGGCCTGGCGTTTGGCAAATACTTGCTGTACTTCCTGTTTAAAACTTTCGGGGTAGGGGATGGTGATAAATTTTACCAGCTCAAATTGAGTGCTGATGCCATTGCCTGTGAACCTGCATAGGGCTATATCCAGCCCATCCAACGATGTGCCCGACATTAAGCCTATGCCCATTTTTGTTGGTTTTTGGGCAATATTGAACAGGTGTTGCAAGTTGGAATTTAAGGGAACCATAGGCTTAATTTGTTTACCGGCGCGGCCTTTAAAAGTTAATTTAATAGCGGTGCTTTGTAAATATCTGATATATTTGTTTTGGAACAAAAACCTCAAAACATTTCCCAATTACATGGCACGATTAAATTTATTGGAAGAGACACGGTACGAGAAACTACCGGTAAGCGTGTACAGCGACGCGAAAGCTGGTTCGGTAGCAGTAGCCGACAGGATAGCGAAGCTGATTAAAGCCAAACAGGCCCGTGGCGAAAAGGCTGTGCTCGGTCTGGCCACCGGTGTAACCCCTATTGCGGTTTACAGCGAACTGGTACGCCAGCACAACGAAGAAGGTCTGAGTTTTAAAAACGTGATCACTTTCAACCTGGACGAGTACTATCCCATGAAACCCACAGCAGCCCAAAGCTATGTGACTTTCATGTACGATAATTTGTTTAGCCATATTGATATCCCTAAAGAGAATGTTCACATTCCGGATGGTACACTGGATACCGAAGCGGTTGTAGCTTTTTGTTTGGAATATGAGAAAAAGATAGAGGATTTGGGCGGCTTAGATCTGCAGATATTGGGTATCGGCCGTACCGGTCACATCGGTTTTAACGAACCAGGTTCGGCACCAAACTCGGGAACCCGTATGGTAACGCTTGACGACCTTACAAGGGCCGATGCCGCAAGAGATTTTGGTGGTAAAGCCAACGTGCCAACCAAAGCCATCACCATGGGTATCGGTACGATATTCAAAGCAAGTGAGATAATTTTGATGGCCTGGAACAAAAAGAAAGCGCCAATCATTAAAAAAGCTGTTGAAGGTGAGATCTCGGGCGAGGTACCTGCTACCTATCTGCAACTATCAGATAATGTGGAGTTTGTGCTGGATGTTGAGGCTGCATCAGACCTAACCCGTTTTGATACCCCATGGTTAGTGAAAGATTGTGTTTGGGACAATCAATTGAAAAAGAAAGCCGTGATCTGGTTAGCCAACGAGATCAATAAACCTGTACTGAAACTTACTGAAGAAGATTATAATACTCACGGTATGGCTCAACTGGCTGTTGAGCAAGGCCCGGTGTACAATATCAACATCGATATTTTTAACCAGATCCAACATACCATTACCGGCTGGCCGGGTGGCAAACCAGATGCCGACGATTCGCAAAGGCCGGAAAGGGCATTGCCTGCTAAAAAACGTTCCATCATTTTCTCACCACACCCGGATGATGATGTGATTTCGATGGGCGGAACATTTATCCGTTTGGTTGATCAGGGGCATGATGTGCATGTAGCCTACCAAACTTCGGGCAATACCGCGGTATGGGATGACGATGTATTGAGGTATATGGAGTTTGCGATAGATTTTACAAACTCTATCGGCGAAGACGCAGCACATCTTCAAAAATCATATGAAGAAATGCGTGCCTTTTTCCCAACCAAACAACCTAACGAGATCGACACGCAGGAGATCCGTAACGTAAAAGGCTTTATCCGTAAAACGGAAGCTATTTCTGGTGCAAGGTATGCCGGTTTGCAGGACGATCATATCCACTTTATGGCTTTACCATTTTACGAAACAGGTAAAACCAAAAAGAACTCGGTAGGAGAGGAAGACATCCTGTTAACTATCGACTTACTTCAAAAAATAAAACCACAACAGATTTTCGCAGCAGGCGATTTTGCCGACCCTAATGGAACCCACCTTGTATGCTTCAAAATTATCCTTGCTGCATTAGAGAGACTGAAAGGCAAAGAAGCATGGGTAGAGGATTGCTGGTTATGGATGTACCGCGGTGCATGGCACGAGTTTGAAACGCACGAGATCGAAATGGCCGTGCCACTATCGCCACAGGAAGTTATCCGCAAGCGTAACGCCATTTTCAAACACCAATCGCAAAAAGACAGACCGGTATTCCCTGGCGACGATGCACGTGAGTTCTGGGTACGTGCAGAAGATCGCACCCGCGACACTGCTCAACGCTATGACCGCCTTGGCCTCGCCGAGTATGAGGCGATGGAAGCGTTTAAGCGATATATGTTTTAATAGATTTTGACCCAGCG
Source organism: Mucilaginibacter sp. CAU 1740 (assembly GCF_039839285.1). Classification (NCBI taxonomy): domain Bacteria; kingdom Pseudomonadati; phylum Bacteroidota; class Sphingobacteriia; order Sphingobacteriales; family Sphingobacteriaceae; genus Mucilaginibacter; species Mucilaginibacter sp. CAU 1740. The sequence goes on from NZ_JBDOQS010000001.1 coordinate 893,215, forward strand.
CCCGTGAAAACACGGGCGCTTTGCATAATTGCTGTGAGGAAACTATAGCGGCAGAAAGTAAAAAAAGCGAGGCCTGTGCGATTCCCTCACCTGGGAGGGTGTAGGGAGGGGTTTCATCGCCCAGCTTATCCAATACTTGGCGTATAAACCCCTCCCTTCCACTGCACATTCCAATCGCACCCCTCCCGAGGGAGGGAATTATAAAGCACCATGACAGAAACAACACCTACCATCGATAAACCCAAACGCCTTCTCTCCCTCGATGTATTTCGCGGAGCAACCATTGCCATGATGATCCTCGTGAATGATCCCGGCGATTGGGGCCACATCTATGCCCCTTTGGAGCATTCCAAATGGAACGGCTGCACCCCGACAGACCTGGTGTTCCCGTTTTTCCTGTTCATGGTAGGCGTATCGGTAATTTATTCGATGGAAAGCAAGAAGGCTACGGTTTCGCATACCAAGCTGATATTGAAAGCGCTGAAACGGATGGTGATCCTGCTGCTTATCCCCTGGGCAACACAATACGCCTTCCATCCTGATGGTGGCCTGGCCCATTTACGCTTGCCGGGCGTATTGCCCCGCATAGCCCTGGTATATTTTATCACCACCGTACTCTATCTCAAAACATCGCAAAAAACACGCGACTGGATCTTTGCGGGTTCACTGATAGGCTATTTCGTTATCATGACCTGCATTCACGTACCCGGCGTAGGATACGCTAACCTCGAACCAGAAACTAACATGGGTGCCTGGATAGATAGACTGGTATTTACCCCGGATCACCTTTGGCGCGAATCGCACACCTGGGACCCGGAGGGTTTGCTGGGAACTATACCCGCAATAGCAACCGCGCTATTCGGCATCAGGGTAGGCACATGGCTTAAACGTAAAGATCGTGATGGTCAGGTGAAAACCAACTGGATGTTTACCTATGGTGTATTGGCCGTTTTAGCCGGATTGATCTGCGATCTTTTCTTCCCAATTAACAAAGCCTTGTGGACAAGCTCATTTGTGCTTTATACCGGCGGCTTGGCAACTATTGGTCTGGCACTCAGTTATTGGCTTATCGATGTGCATGGGTACAAGCGCTTTACTTATCCATTTGTGGTATTTGGTGCCAATGCTATCACGGCCTATGTACTATCCGGCTTTATTCCGCATTATATGGGCATGATCAAAATAGGTGGTCACTCCATTTATCAAACGTTTTTTGCTCCGTATTTTTCACCGGTAAATGCATCGTTAGTAAGTGCTATATTTACGGTGGCCATTTTATGGCTGGTGATGTGGATCTTCTACATCAAAAAAGTATTTATCAAAATTTAAAGCTTGTCAAAACATTAATTTCCACAACTATACTTTGTAACTAAGAATTTCGTTTCGCATCTTAGTACCCTGACTATTTAAACTTTATAATGAACCTGAACAAATACGTTCCGATGGCCATGTTGGCCTTAACCCTTTCGGGCGGCAGCGCTTTCGCGCAAATAAAAAAGAAACCTGTTCCATCGCCTAAAAATAAACCCGGAACCGCAGCGGGCATCGCACCTAAAAGCGATGTTTTACCTGTTGATAAAGATGTGATCATTGGTAAATTACCCAATGGTTTAACCTATTATATCCGTGCCAATGCCGAGCCTAAAAGCCGTGCCGAGCTTTACCTCGTTAACAAAGTAGGTTCTGTTTTAGAGAACGACGACCAGCAAGGCCTGGCCCACTTTACCGAGCACATGGCCTTTAACGGCACACGCGATTTTCCGAAAAACCAAATGGTTGATTACCTTCAAAAAGCAGGCGTAAAATTCGGCGCTGATTTAAACGCATACACCGCTTTTAACGAAACCGTTTACCAGTTGCCTTTGCCAACAGATACAGCAGCCGTTTTTGAAAAAGGTTTTAACATTTTGGCCAACTGGGCTGGCTATGTAAGCTTCGACCCTGCCGAAATTGATAAAGAGCGCGGTGTTGTTTTAGAGGAGGAACGCCTGCGCGGTAAAAATGCACAGGAGCGCATCCAGCAGCAAACTTTGCCAATATTGCTTAATAACTCGAGGTATGCGCTTCGTTTACCTATTGGCAAGGAGGAGATCCTGAAAAACTTCAAGCCCGAAACCATTAAAGCTTTTTATCAGGATTGGTACCGCCCCGATTTGCAGGCTGTTATTGCTGTAGGCGATTTCGATCCGAAACGTGTTGAGGCGCTCATCAAACAAAACTTCTCAACCCTTAAAAACCCGGCTGCCGAAAAACCACGTGCAAAATATAGCGTGCCTGCAACGCCGGGCACCGCGGTAAAAATTGTTACCGACCCGGAGTATCCATACACGATGGCTCAGATCATTGTAAGGCATCCAGGCACAGTTACTAAGAATACTGCCGATTACATGCAGCAAATTCGGGTACAATTGTTTAACCAAATGCTGGGTTCACGATTGAACGAGTTACTTCAAAAACCTAATCCACCGTTTTTATACGGTCGCACAACTTATGGTAATTTTATAGGCGATCAGGATGCTTACACCTCGTTGGTAGTAGCCAAGCCTGGTGAGTTGGAAAAAGCTGTTAAAGCGATAGTCGCCGAATCGGAGCGTGCCCGTAAATTTGGCTTTACCCTTACCGAATTGGAGCGTGCTAAGCAAGATGCCCTTGTTGGTATTGGCAATGCTTACCGTGAAAGGGACAAAACGCCATCGACCCGTTTTGTGCGCGAATACCAGGCCAATTTTTTAACCGGCGAAGCTATCCCGGGTATCGATTTTGAATACAACTATTACATTAGTAATATTTATAAAGTAAGCCTGGCCGATATGAACGCCATGGCCGGTAAATTTATCAGCGATCAAAACCGCGTGGTGATTTTACAAGGGCCGGATAAGGATAAAGCATCTTTGCCCGACGAGAAAACTTTGCTTAACTGGATAGCCACCGGTGGCCAAAATGTTACGGCTTATGTAGATAACGTATCGTCCGATCCGCTGTTGGCACAGATCCCGGAAGGAAGCAAAACCGTTAAACAGGATACCGACGAAAACTTAGGTACCACCACGCTTACTTTAGCCAATGGCATTAAAGCTATACTAAAACCAACCGAATACCGTAACGACCAGATATTGGTAAACGGCTATGCCTTTGGCGGTACATCATTAGCAAGTGATGATGATTTTACATCGGCCAACCTTGCAGCGCCAATTATTATGGGCAGTGGTATTGCCCAGTTTAACCAGGGTATGTTGGATAAAAAGCTGGCAGGCAGAAACGTAAATATCTCAACCTACATCAGCGAAACAACCCAGGGTGTTTCGGGCAGTACATCACCTGCTGATTTTGAAACGGCAATGCAGCTTATTTACCTGTATTTTACCCAGCCACGTAAAGATCAGGATATTTGGGATGCCAATATGGAGCAAACCCGTGCCGTACTTACCAACAGGGGCCTTGATCCGGGGAGCGTTTATCAGGATACGGTATCGGCTGTACAAAGTAATTACAACTTCCGCGGCATGGTCACCACTGTTCCGAGGTTAAACGCGGCAACGCTTGATAAAGCCTATAGCTTCTACAAAAAACGCTTTGGCGATGCCAGTGGCTTCACTTTTACCTTTGTTGGTAATTTTACGGTTGATGCTATTAAACCATATATCGAACATTACTTAGGCGCTTTGCCATCAACTAATAGTAAAGAGACTTACAAAAACCTCAATATACAGCCGCCGCCGGGTGTGATCACCAAAACTGTAAACAAAGGCGTAGGTGAAAAAAGCACCGTGCAAATTATCTTTAGCGGCGACTATGATTTTAGCGAAGCCAACAATATCCAGATAGACGCGCTTGAAGAGGTATTGAACATTAAATTGATTGAACGCCTTCGTGAGCAGGAAAGCGGCGTATATGCACCAAGCGTAAGGGCCAGCTACCACAAAATTCCAAGCTCTCGTTATAGTTTCACTATCTCGTTTGGCTGCGCACCCGAAAACGTAGATAAAATGATTGCTGCAACTATCGAAGAAATAGGCAAGATCAAACAAGCAGGGGCCTTGCCTGCTGATATCCAGAAATTTGTAGCCGAAGAAGCCCGCAGTACCCAACAGCAATTAAAGCAAAACGCTTTTTGGGCCGGTTACCTGGCCTCATCGGCACAAAACGGCGAAAACCCGGATCAGATATTGAGCCATGTAAGTAACCTGGAACAGATCACCGCTCAAAGCACTAAAGATGCCGCTAACAAATACCTGAGCGGTAAAAATTTAATTAAATTGATCTTGATGCCGGAAAAGAAATAAGGGTATCTAAATAAGATATAAAAGATAAGGCCTATCCACCCGGATAGGCCTTATCTTTTTATAAAATCCCTTATGCTGTCCGCTGGTTAGCGGATCAGCGCCGCATCATAAAGACTGCCATTGCTAATAAGTCGTTTGAGTATAAAAGCCGTCATTGCGAGGTACGAAGCAATTCCCAAGAGGCAGAGTGGCTATGCAAATCCGCCCTGTACAGTCGGGGATTGCTTCGTACCTCGCAATGACGTGTTGGTTATAGTTGCTCTTTTCGAACTGTTATCTAAAACAGCTTTTCAGCAAGCTTACTTAGCGAGTGGGATGTTGAAACGAGTTCAACACGATATTATTTATAAGATGAGCTTTAATGCATATTCAAATAAGCCGCTGCCGTATCATTAACCTTATGCACTACCACCCCAACGCATTTGCCGCTGCCATCAATCTCGAACGAGATCCCTTTGGCCAGATCCGTGTAAACCTTCACCTCGCCTTTTTTACCGGTGTAGTTACTTGTAGCTTTTAAAGTATAGTTTTTGTCGATATCCGTCTTTACAGAACCAACACCAAGGCCATCGTTGGTTTTAAATTTAGGCGATGTCACCAGAACTTTACGCACGTGGCTCACCGATTCGTCCTTACCACCCATATTGTGGCGTGCGAAAACCGCTGTTCGGTTGCCCGATGGACCATGCCCTGCAAACCAAACCATCAACGAACTGCCCATGGCCGCGTCCGAACTGTCGGGCTTGCCCAATTGCTTCATCACATCACGCACATCGCCATCTAAAACAATATGCCCAATGCCCTTGCCGGGAGTAACAAGCCAGTCGGTTCCTGTGACATTATTGGCCTCACTGGTATCCGAAGCTAAGGTATGGTGTACGGTTGTGTCCTTTTTATCGTCAATATGCTGGCCAGTGGTATCCTTAGGTATTTTGTTGGTATCGGCCAGGGTAGTTTCTTTTTTATTGTTATTACCGCAAGCCATCAAACAGATGGCTATAGAGGCTATTATCAAGCTATTTCTGATCATCATATTACCATAACCAATTTAATAGTTATTTTGTTGGCTCGATTATTTTGCAGGCTATAACCAAACAGCAAAATATTTGTTAACAGGATAATGACAAGCAAAGGCCAACAGGTTATACAGCAATGGTACGCGGAAAAAAAGTGGGAACAATTCCCTTTTCAGGCAGAGATGATGGATGCTTACCTGGGCGGCTATTCGGGCTTGTTGAATGCGCCAACCGGTAGCGGAAAAACCTTTGCGCTGTTCCTTCCTTTTTTGGCCGGGTTCATCAACAAGCATCCCGATACTTATAAAACCCAACAAAATAATGGCCTGCTGATGCTTTGGATAACGCCACTACGCGCCCTAACCAATGATATCCGCAAAGCCATGCAGGAAGCCTGCGACGAGATAGGCCTGCCATGGCGAATCATGACCCGAACCGGCGATACATCAGCTGCAGAAAAATCCGCCCTCAAAAAAAAGTTACCCGAAGTACTGCTCACCACCCCCGAAAGCCTGCACCTGATGCTGGCCCAAAAAGAATATCCGAAGTTATTTAGCCAGTTACAGGTGGTAGTGATCGATGAATGGCATGAGTTGTTAGGGACTAAACGTGGCGTACAGGTAGAGTTGGGATTGTCTAAGTTGAAAGTCTTAAGTCTTAAGCCGGAAGTCTTAAGTTCTAAGTCCGAAGTATTAAGTCAAAAGTCAAAAAACTTAGAACTTAATACTCACGACTTCGGACTTAAAATCTGGGGTATATCAGCGACCATCGGCAATCTCGAACAAGCTGCCGAAGTTTTGTTAGGAAATGATTTCCCTCAGCAACAAATAAAAATGGTGAGGGCCAACCTGGAGAAGAAGTTGGATATCCGCTCTATCATTCCCAAAAACATCGAAAACTATTCGTGGGCGGGGCATATCGGTTTAAAGCTGTTGCCCGAAGTAATGGAGATAGTGGCCAAAAGTAAAACCACGCTGATATTTACCAATACCCGTTCGCAGTCCGAAATTTGGTATCACGCTATTTTAGATAATTATCCTGAGTATGCGGGAATTATGGCTATGCACCATGGCTCGTTAGATAATGAACTGCGTAACTGGGTTGAAGCTGCTTTACATGCTGAGGCTTTGAAACTGGTGGTTTGTACATCGAGCTTGGATTTGGGGGTGGATTTTCGCCCGGTAGATACAGTGGTACAGGTAGGCAGCCCAAAAGGAGTTGCTCGTTTTATGCAGCGTGCAGGTAGGAGTGGGCACCACCCGGGGGCTACATCGCTGGCCTATTTTGTGCCTACTCATTCGCTCGAGCTGTTGGAGGGTGCTGCCCTAAAAGAAGCCATTAAAGATAAAATATTTGAAAGCCGTGACCCGATGTTGCTCACCATGGATGTGCTGATCCAGTATATGGTTACGCTGGCTGTATCAGATGGTTTTCGGGCTGAAGAGCTTTTCAAAGAAATTAAAACTACATACGCTTTTGCCGATCTGAGCCGAAACGAATTTGGGCAACTCCTTGATTTCATTACCAGCGGTGGCAAAACCTTGGCTCAATACGATGAGTTTTTAAAAGTAGAGGTTGAAAACGGCCTGTATAAAGTGAATAGCCGCCGGGTAGCTATGCGTCACCGCTTAAGTATCGGCACTATCACCAGCGAATTGAGTATCCGTGTAAAGTGGCTAAGTGGAGGTAGCTTAGGCACTATTGAAGAATCATTTGTATCCAAACTAAAACCCGGCAATACCTTCTGGTTTGCAGGGCGAAGCCTGGAGTTTGTACGGGTAAAAGAGATGACGGCCTTTGTTAAAAAATCAAACTCAACCAAAGGAATCATCCCAAGCTGGAACGGCGGGCGGATGCCTTTATCATCGCAATTGGCAGCAGTATTCAGGCTGAAATTGGATGAAGTTGCCCATGGCCTTGAACGGGACGTGGAAATTAAAGCACTAAAGCCACTTTTTGATTTGCAGCAACAGTTATCTCATTTACCCCAAAGCCATGAGTTTTTGATCGAATCTTTTAAATCCAAAGAAGGGCATCACCTGTTGTTTTATCCTTTTGAAGGGAGGTTGGTACATGAAGGTATGGCATCGTTGCTGGCCTACCGCATTAGCAAAATTAAAACAGCCAGCTTTTCTATCGCCATGAACGATTATGGTTTTGAGCTGCTCGCCGACGAGGATATCCCTATTGAAGAAGCATTGGAAGACGCGGGCTTTTTTTCGATAGATAACCTGATAGATGATATCCAGCATAGCTTAAATGCCAATGAAATGGCAAGACGAAGGTTTAGGGATATAGCCCACATTGGCGGGCTGGTATTTACAGGCTATCCCGGTCAGCAGATTAAAAACAGGCATTTACAGGCATCGACATCTTTATTGTTTGAGGTTTTTAGTGAATATGAGCCGGATAATTTATTGATCCGCCAGGCTTACAATGAGGCGCTGGCTTTTCAGTTAGAAGAGTTTAGGTTGAGGGCCGCCTTGCAGCGCATCCAGAAACAAAATATTATTTTAAAAGTGATTGAACGGCCAACGCCTTTCGCATTCCCGATAATGGTAGATAGCCTCGGCAGGGAAAAACTCACTACCGAAACGTTGGAAGAACGCATAGCCAAAATGGCACGCAGCTATGGTGCCGAAGGTGTGGCTGAACCTGCTGAGCGTAAAAGCAGGAAGCCTGGGATTACGAGGAAGAAGGGGTTTTGAGCTAACAAACTTGTTACCTGATCCTATTAAACCTATCGGTAACGTTTAAGTCTAAACAACAAAACACCTATCCAGATCAAGTATGAAAAACCTAAAACTGCACCATTTAATTATAGCGCTTTGTTTTGTTATAACATCGTGCGTTACAACAAACTATTTGGGGGATACTTATCCCGCTACCGATAAAATCGACGTATTTTACGATGCCAAAGACGTGAAGAAAGAGTATAAGGTAATTGGCCATTTAATTACCGACTACACAAGCGATTCAATTGAAGCTAAAGAGGCATTATCAGGAAAAGCGAAAAAAGTTGGCGCTGATGGCATTATTATATTGCAGGTTACCGGCAGTGGTGATCATGCATCTATCCGGGCCGATGCTATAAAATATAATTAAAGCGCCTTTTAATCCCCGCTGTCCGTAGACTCCGTCTACGGACTAATATGCCCGGAGTTTGCAACTCCGGTAATAATGCTTTTTTATACCTTTGCCACCATGGAAACCATCACCTGGCATGATTTTGAAAAAGTAGAATTGAGGGTAGGCACCATCCTGGAGGCCATCGATTTTCCCGAAGCCCGTAAACCAGCTTTTAAAGTAAGGGTTGATTTTGGCGAGTACGGCATCCGCTGGTCCAGCGCGCAGATCACCAAGCATTATACCAAAGAGCAGTTGGTTGGCAGGCAGATAGTTGGTGTAACCAACTTTCCTAAAAAACAGATAGCCAATTTTATGTCGGAGTTTCTGGTTACCGGTTTTGCCGATGAGAACGGCGACATTGTATTAACCGCTGTGGAAAAACCTGTGCCAAACGGCAGCAAACTTATTTAAATGAGATACATCAGTTTTGAGGACGAGCCAGCCATATCGCCCGATGAATATTTTATGGGCGAAGCGCTAAAAGAAGCCCGTTACGCTTTAGAGGAAGACGAGATCCCCATCGGCGCCATCGTTGTTTATAATGGCCGCATCATTGGCAAGGGCCATAACCTTACCGAACGCCTGAATGATGTATCGGCCCACGCAGAAATGCAGGCCCTCACCGCCGCGGCAAACCTGATGGGTGGTAAGTATTTGCAAGGCTGCACGCTGTATGTAACCATGGAGCCTTGTGTAATGTGCGCCGGGGCATCATACTGGTTTCAGGTAAGCAAAATAGTTTTCGGCGCTTTTGATAACAAACTGGGCTTTGGCCGCATCAATCAAAAAATAACCCATCCTAAAACTATCATCACCGGCGGCATCCGCGAGGCCGAATGCAGCCAGTTGGTGAAAGATTTTTTCAAGGGGAAGAGGAAGAAATAGGATCAGAATTTACAGGATTTTAGAATTTACAGAATGATTTTATTCGCCAATGTGCATTCTGCTAATTCTTAAATTCTGAAAATCCTGATCAAAAACATGACAATTATTTAGAACAAATCCATTTATCAACCCTTATATTTGTTACGTCACAACAAACATTAAACTTTAAAATTAATAACTAAAATTATGGCATTTACACTACCGGCGTTATCCTACGCTACCGATGCTCTGGAACCGCACATTGATAAACTGACCATGGAAATTCACCACGGCAAACACCACCAGGCTTATGTTACCAACTTAAACAAAGCTTTAGAAGGTAAGCCTGAGGCTGATAGCAACATTGAAGATATCATCAAAAATATCTCAAAATTCCCAGCTGCTGTACGTAACAACGGTGGTGGTCACTTTAACCATACTTTATTCTGGACTTTGTTATCACCAAACGGTGGTGGCGAGCCTACTGGCGCTTTGGCCGATGCTATTAAAAGCACTTTCGGTTCATTTGCCGATTTCAAAACCAAAGTATCTGAAGCAGGTGCAACTCGTTTTGGCTCTGGCTGGGCCTGGTTAATTGTTACTGCCGATAAAAAACTGGCTGTAACTTCAACTCCTAACCAAGACAATCCATTAATGGACATCGCCGAAGTAAAAGGTACCCCAATTTTGGGCATCGACGTTTGGGAGCATGCTTACTACCTGAAATACCAAAACCGTCGTCCGGATTACTTAGCTGCTATCTGGAGCGTAATTAACTGGAACCACGTTGCTGAGCTTTACGCTAAAGCAACCGCTTAATTTTATTTAAGCTGATATTGAAAGCGGCAGGATCTGATGGTCCTGCCGCTTTTTTTGTTATCCACCATGTCATTGAGAGTAAGTAAAAGCCGAAGCCTCTGAAGGGTTTATGACATTAGGCGGGATGGCCTGTCACCCTGAGCTTGTCGAAGGGTCGCGCGCAGAGGCCCTACCCACTATGCTTCGACAGGCTCAGCATGACACCCATTTTAAACTTGTCATGGGCAGGCGCAAAGCAATTTCCTTTACAGGGCGGATTTGCATAGTTGCTCGGCTAATCGGCGATTGCTTCGTGCCTCGCAATGACGTGATGAAGAAATTGCTCTTCAATTATAAACCAAAAGCATATTGCTATTATAATCTACTAACTTTGTGGACTTTTTTACATCATGATCAAAAAGCCCATCGAAACCCTCCTCGCCGAATCAAAAGACGAAGGGGAACACTCATTAAAACGCTCCTTAGGGCCGGTTAACCTTATCCTCATCGGGATAGGCATTATTATAGGTGCCGGTTTGTTTTCGTTAACCGGTATAGCGGCGGGGCAACATTCGGGCCCGGCGGTTACCATATCATTTTTAATTGCGGCGGTAGGCTGTGCTTTCGCGGCACTTTGTTATGCCGAGTTTTCGGCTATGATACCGGTGGCGGGTAGCGCGTACACCTATTCATACGCTACCATGGGCGAGCTGTTTGCCTGGATCATCGGGTGGGATCTGGCCCTGGAATATGCAGTTGGGGCCGCTACTGTGGCTATCAGCTGGTCGCAGTATCTAACCAAATTCTTATCTTGGTTTGATCTGTACCTGCCTCCTCAGCTTACAATTTCGCCTTTTGAAACTGCTAAGGCAGCAAATGGTGATGTAGTGAGAGGATTGATCAACCTGCCAGCCGCTTTGATCGTGATTCTGGTAACCAGTATTATCATCCGCGGTACTAAAGGCTCGGCCTGGGTTAATGCTGTTATAGTAACGTTAAAGGTAGGGGTGGTGTTGGTATTTATAGCGGTAGGCTGGTCGTTTATCAATCCGCAAAACTATCACCCTTACATTCCGCAGAATACTGGTGTATGGGGCGATTATGGCTGGTCGGGGATATTGAGGGGTGCCGGACTGGTATTCTTCGTATTTATCGGTTTTGATGCTGTATCAACCGCAGCGCAGGAAGCTAAAAATCCGCAACGTAATATGCCTATCGGTATTATCGGTTCCTTGCTGATCTGTACTGTTTTGTTTATTGTATTTGCCCATGTGATGACAGGCATGGCCAACTATAAAGAGTTTATAGGCTCGGGCGCACCGGTGGCCATAGCTATTGAGAAAACAGGTTACCAATGGCTGAGCAAGGCCATTGTATTGGCAATATTGATAGGTTATACATCGGTTATTTTGGTTGACCTATTAGGCCAATCGAGGGTTTTTTTCTCTATGTCAAAAGATGGTTTGCTACCAAAAGTGTTTTCGGAAGTGCACCCTAAATTCCGCACGCCCTGGAAATCTAATATTGTACTCTGCGCTTTTATCGCCATTTTCGCCGCGTTTGTTCCCATCAAGGTAGTTGGCGAGATGACCAGCATTGGTACCCTGCTGGCCTTTGTAATGGTATGTGCCGGGGTACTTATTTTACGCAAGCAACAACCTAATATTCATCGCCCGTTTAAAACTCCGCTTGTTCCGTTAGTGCCAATACTGGGCATCTTAACTTGCTTTGCCATGATGACTTTTTTGCCTGGCGATACCTGGTTACGCCTTATCATTTGGCTTGCAATTGGTTTGGTTATCTATTATACTTACGGCAAAAAGAACAGTGTTATCCGCAAAATGCTCGCGGATAAGCAGCAGCGCTACTAATTAATGACGGAAGCTATTTTAAAACTGAAAGTTGAACGCGTAAAGTGGGAATCGGCAGATGTTGCTACGTTTTATTTAAGCGCGGTTAATGGTCGCGTTATACCTTATGAAGCAGGCCAATTCATTACACTGATATTTAATCATAGGCAGGAAGAGATCAGGCGGTCATATTCGCTAAGTTCATCGCCCGCTGAGCCGTACCTTGCTATCACCATCAAACGCATCAGCAATGGCGAGATCTCCCGTTTTATGCTTACCAAAATAAGTGAGGGGGATACTCTTACCGCGTTGACTCCGGCAGGCCGGTTCATCATCAATAATTATCAGCAGCAAAAAGATATTTTTTTATTTGCAGGTGGAAGCGGGATCACGCCGATATTTTCGCAATTGAAATATGTGTTAGCACGCGAAGGTAAAAGCAGGCTGGTGCTCATCTACAGTAACCAAAACGCCAATTCCATTTTATTTAAAGATGAACTGGAAAACCTGGCTGCTGAGCATCCCGAAAGGTTAACCATCATCCACCTGCTTAGCAGCGAGGCTAACCGTTTAAATACGGATAAAGTTGAAAAGTTGGTTAGGCAACATACCCGCTTTAGCGTTGCCGAAGCAGAGTTTTATTTATGCGGGCCGTTCCCTTATATGCGCATGATCAGATTCGATTTGGTTTATATGGGGATTGAAAAAGATAAAATCCGCCGTGAAAATTTTGTGCTTGAAACGGTTCCGGTTACTACAGCTTTTACCAGTTTCCCTCCCCGCAGTATCAAAATACAATACCTCGGTGAGTTACACGATATTGTGGTTGGTGAAAATCAATCTATCCTTCAGGCTGCCCTTCAAAATAACATCCCGCTGCCCTACAGTTGCCGCGGCGGTGTTTGCTCAACCTGCATGATGAAATGTACTGCCGGAAAAGTTGAAATGGCGAAGAATGATGTGTTGACCGATGCGGATATTGCCCAGGGATGGGTATTGACTTGTACAGGCCATCCTGTGGATGATGGAGTGGTTATCGGATTATAGCCAAAAACGTCATTGCGGGGTACGAAGCAATCGCATACTATACGGGGCCGGCCCTGCTTGCGTGCGATTGCCACGCTACGCTCGCAATGACATGTGGGTAGGAGCTACTTAGTTAGCCGGTAAATGCTGCCTCACCGTCCTTCTATGCACCACAGTTTTAACCTTTTTCGATTTGGATTTTTTACGCTTACCCAGCCAGATAATAAAGCCGGTTATTGGCAAGCTGGCGCAAATTAAACTCGCCAAAAAAGCGATGATCTTACCCGGCAAGCCTAAAATTTGTCCTACGTGGATATCGTAGTTCATATAATTCATTTTAGCACCGGCGCTGCGCTGTTCATGAGCTGTGCGGTTTAACAGCCTCCCGCTGTATTTATCAAACGAGTAGCTATCGCTTTTATAATAATGCATGGTTTGCGCGTAAGCTGTAACTCCTACGGCACCGGCTTTAGTGGCATCATCATAAATCAGGTACATTTCGGCTTTTGGTGAACCTGCTCTGGCAGCCAGGAGCGCTTTATTAATAACCTGGGTAGTATCTACCTTACCAATTAATAACGAATCGGATTTAAATACAGCCTTTTCTTCCGGATGTGCTTTGCCAAGGTTGGCCGTGGTGTAAATGCCTTCACGCACCCAATCATATGCGATGGATAGGCCGGTAATTGCTAAAATTATGGCAACGCTTGTAGCATAAAAACCCAATACGTTATGCAGATCATAATTTACCCTGCGCCAGCGGCCGCCCCATTTGATAGTGAAACTGCGTTTGCGGTCGCTTTTGCGTTTTGGCCACCACAACACAATGCCGGTTATCATCAGCACGATAAAAACAATTACCGATACGCCAACCACCATCTGACCAACCTTTGCAGGCAACAGCAGGTATAGGTGAATGTATTCAACAATAATGAAAAAGTTTTTGGTAGGGCTTTCGGTGTGGATGATCTTACCTGTGTATGGGTTCATGTAAACATACAACAGCCCTTGCTTGGGCACGCTTACTAAAACACCGGCCGGGCGGTCAATGCCGTAATAATAAATATAACTCGCGGTAGCACCTTTTCGGCCTTTTAAAGCCTCTGCTTTAAGCAGGGAAGGAGCCATGTAGGGTTTGCTTTGAACTTCTACGTGACGATAATCATATAGCGCATCCTGGATCTCATCCTGAAAGCAATAGATACAGCCGGTAATACTCACTATAAACACCACAAGCCCGGATATAAATCCGAGCCAGCGATGTATAAATAATAGGGTTTTCTTAAATGGCGTCATGCATTAAAATCTATAGCCAATACTTAAGCGCACGTTGGTTGGTGCTTCGGCTTGCCATGTGTAAACGGTTTTGCCTTCGGCATTGAGGTAATCCTCGTGGCCACCAGAGTATAGATATTTATTAAGTACGTTGTTCACATTTAACGCGAAGCTTAACTTTTTGATCTGGTACGATGCTCCGGCATCTAAGCGGAAGTAGTTAGGCAGATCGGATGTGCCGGTGCCAAGGCTCCATGGCAAACGGTCAATTTGCCATTGGTAACCTGTTGAAAAGCCCAGACCTTTCAATGTGCCGTGTTGTAAGCGGTAGGTTAACCATGCGTTAGATACATGTTTAGCAAATCCTGGTACCGGTGTGCCAATAAGTGTAGCATCCGTATTTTTTGAAATTTTCGAATCGGTATAAGCCCAGTTAACCATCAGGCTAAGGCCGGTAATGATCTCGCCGCGGGCATCAAATTCAATACCTTTAGTACGGGTTTGGCCTAATTGTACCACATAGTTTTGTGATGGATCGTTGTGGTTTGGATCGGCTACCAGCTGGTTGTTTTTGAGGATGCGGTATGCTGATAATGATGTGTTCCATTTGCCATCAAACCAATCGCGTTTTATACCAAACTCAAGGTTGTTGCCTGTAATTGGTTTAACTTTTTCACCACCGAAGATATTACCGTTTTGCGGCACGAATGATTGATCATACACACCATAAGCCGAGGTTGAAGGATCAATGCTTACACTAAGCCCTACACGCGGTGTGAATTTTTTGCTGCTTGCCTCTTTGGGTGTTGCATATGGATCGGTTGTTACCGCGTGGGTATAACGACCGGCAAGGGTTAAACGTACTTTCTGATCAAAAAAGCCTAATTCGTCCTGTGCGTAAAATGACTGGTATTTTTCGGTAGTTACAGAACTTGCTCCCCGTACACTAAGCGGCTGCGACCTATCAAAAGTAGGCAAAGTAACCGGGCCGTTGTTTGGATTGTGGATATTGAAAGGGTTAGCCGGATCTGGATCTAACGAACCTGATTGCAGGTAATCTGGGATATAATATTTGTCGCCGATATCAACACCACCTAATAAACGGTGAACAATTTTGCCTGTATTAAACTCGCCGTTAAAAAATGCCTGGGCAAATTTATTTTTGTTAACAGCATCCCACAGGCCAAGGTTACGATCAACATCACCATTTGCTTTGATGCTGTTTATCCAGTAGCTATAGGCATCTTGTTTATAGTAAAAATAAGCACCTTGCGCAGTAACTTTCCACTTGCTGTTAAAAGCATGTTCATAAGTTAAAAAAGCGCTATGGTCTTTTATGCCCGATGATGGTGAGTTTGATGGGGCGTTGGTAAAATCACGAGGTAACGAAGCATAACCATCTGTCGAGAACAGGTAAGCAGTACCAAAAGCGTTCATGCGCTGGTACTGGTAAGTGTACTCGGCAGTAATGGTGTTTTTGCTATCAAATTTGTAGCGTAATACCGGGGCGATAGCCGTGCGGTTGGTGAAATCATAAGGGCGCCACGATTTTGACATCTGCCCCATCAGGTTAAGGCGGTATTGTAATTTACCATCTTTGGTAAGCACGCCATCCAGATCGGCAGTGGCACGGTAGCTGTTAAAGCTGCCTGCGGTAAAGTTGAAAGCCTGGCTTGTGGTGCCTGTAGGCTTTTTAGTTACTACGTTGTAAAAGCCCGATGGATTACCATTAGCCAACATAAATGCGGCAGGGCCTTTCACAAATTCAATCCTGTCAACAAACGACATATCTTCGGTAAGTGGCCCCCAGGTAGCTTCGATATTCATACCGTTGCGGAAAGGTGCAAGCCTGTCGCCGCGGCCGTTAACACGGGCGTAGTTGCCCCAGTGCTCCTGCATGGTTAAACCGCTCACGTTGCGCGATACGCCTTCAAGCATGTTGAAAATTTGCTGGTCTTTGATCTGGTCTGATGATACAACCTGGATGTTCTGAGCTACTTCAAGCAATGGTTCGTTAAGCCTTAAGCTTGGTGAAGGATCATCTATCTTATATTTTTGTTTACGTCCTGAAATCAACACCTCACCAATTTGGTTGGCATTTTCGCGCAGCATAAAGTTTGCTACCGCGCGCTGGCCATCAGCCACTTCAATTGTTTTTTCTTCAGGCGTTAAACCAACAAATGTTGCTTTAATGGTATAGCTGCCTGGCTTTACTTTATTAAAGGTAAAACGACCGTTTTCGTTGGTAACGGTGCCGCTGTTCACTCCATCGCCTTTAAGGCTTACGGTAACACCCGGCACGGTTTGGCCATCGGCTGTTGTAATGGTACCGGTTATGGTGCCGGGTTTAACATCGGCCTTTGCCGGTTTTATATTAAAGAGGAGAAAAACTACCAGGAGGGAAAAAGAAAGTAATTTACGAAATGTGTGTAGGGGTTGATTCATTGTTATTTAGACTAAATATAAATAATTGCCGCAAAAATAGTCACGCGAGTGTTACAATGCAAATTATTTATAATAAATCTAAATAAAAGGATATTGATGCTTGACTTATAGTCATTTACGTGACCAATAGCTTTAAGATCTATCCTAATTGATTGTTGTGTTGTTGGTTGAGATTAAAGTGTTGAGGGCACAGTAGTATTTTACAAGAAGATTTAAAGAGACTCCAACTACTCGAACAATCTGATCAGTTGGAGTTAAGACTTACGAAGTTTTTAAAATTTCGTAAGTCTGCCCTGTATTATAAGCTAACGTCTTTGTTTAATATTTAAAATGAACTGCTTCCAAAATGGAAATAGCTAAAAAAGCAGAACTGTATCTCCCTCCTTTATTCTATATATCCATCACCTCTTTCTTCTTCTTGCTCTTCATCCGTTTGGGCACAAACTCAAGGATCTCATTTTTCAAAGCCTCTATCATACGTCGTTTTAAAAAGTTACGTTGTATCACGATACTCACTTCGCGGGCAGGCTCAGGCGAGCGGAAGTGGCGTACTTTATCAAGCTGTTTCTCGGTAAGTTCGGATAGGGCAAGTTCGGGTAGGATGGTGGCGCCGTTATTTTGATCAACCATGCGTTTAAGGGTTTCAACGCTGCCGGTATTGTACTCAAAATGCTGAAAACCACGGGTTGATTTGCGTCGTTGGCAAATGTTCAATACTTGCTCGCGCATACAATGTCCTTCGTTCAATATCCAGATCTCTTCCATATCGATATCATCCGGAACGATGTTTTTCTTTTTAGATAGCTTGCTGTTTTTTGATACGTAGGCTACAAAGTTTTCATAAAATACAGGGATCTCGGTAAGGCTGGTTTCGTGTAGGGGGGTAGAGAGGATGCCACAATCAAGCATGCCTAATTTTAATTGCTGGATGATCTCTTCGGTGGTTTGTTCCCAAACTACCAGTTTTACCTGTGGGTATTTTTCGATAAAACCGTGAATGATCTTAGGCAATATATAAGGTGCTACAGTTGGGATAATGCCTACGCGTAATTCGCCGGAAAGTTCCTTTTGCCTGTCGGTGATGATCTCTTTGATCTTTTCACTTTCAGATAGCATGATCCGGGCCTGATTAATGATCTCGATACCAATTTCGGTAGGTACAACGGGTTGTTTGCTGCGATCGAAGATCTTTACACCGAGGTTATCTTCCAGTTTTTGCACCTGCATGCTAAGCGTTGGTTGGGTTACAAAACACTTATCGGCGGCGGCCACAAAACTGCGGTAGGTATCAACCGCCACAATATACTCCAGTTGTGTAATAGTCATGTAATATAGAAAAATACTATACGAAGATAATAATTATTGATTTTTTCTATTGAAATATTTTTGTCAAGTTTGAATTATCAAACACAACTAATATGGAAAACAAAAGGAAGCTCACCACTGCCTCGGGCAGGCCTTATGTAGAGAATGAAAATTCGATGACTGCTGGCCCACGTGGCCCGGTTTTGTTACAGGATTATATTTTGCACGAAAAAATGGCACACTTTAACCGCGAACGGATCCCCGAGCGTGTTGTGCATGCTAAAGGCTCTGGTGCTTACGGTACATTTACCGTTACAAACGATATCAGCCAATACACCCGCGCTAAAGTTTTTAATACTATAGGTAAGCAAACCAAATTATTTTTGCGTTTTTCAACCGTGGGTGGTGAAAAGGGCTCGGCAGATACGGAGCGCGATCCGCGTGGTTTCGCCATTAAATTTTATACCGAAGATGGTAACTGGGATCTGGTTGGTAACAACACCCCGGTGTTTTTTATAAAAGATGCCAAAAAGTTTGGCGATTTTATCCATACCCAAAAACGCGATCCATATACCAATACCAAAAGTGCAACCATGATGTGGGACTTCTGGTCGCTTAATCCCGAAAGCCTGCACCAGGTAACCATTTTAATGAGCGATAGGGGCACACCTTACGGATACCGCCATATGGATGGCTTTGGTAGCCATACGTTTTCGCTTATCAATGCAAAAAATGAAAGATATTGGGTAAAATTCCACTTCAAAACTCAGCAAGGTATTAAAAACTTTACCGATGCCGAAGCTGCCGAAATGCGTGGAAAAGCCCCTGATTTTGCTCAGCACGATCTGTTAACGGCTATTGATAATGGTGATTTCCCAAAATGGACCTTGAAGATCCAGGTAATGCCCGAAGCCGATGCCAAAACATACCACATCAATCCCTTCGATTTAACCAAAGTATGGCCGCATGCCGATTACCCGCTGATTGACGTAGGCGTGTTGGAGCTAAGCGAAAATCCGGATAATTACTTTGCCCACGTAGAGCAGGCTGCTTTTGCACCGGCGCACCTTGTTGATGGTATTGGTTACTCGCCAGATAAAATGCTGCAAGGCCGGATCCTTTCATATCCGGATGCGCACCGTTATCGTTTAGGTGGCAATTACGAGCAGATCCCGGTAAATAAATGCCCGTACCTGGTAAGCAATTATCAGCGCGATGGCCAGATGACAGTAAATGGCAACGGAGGTTCAAACCCTAACTATTTCCCTAATAGTTTTGATGATATCGAAATAGATCAAAGCTATAAAGAACCGGCTTGGGATTTCGGTAGCCCTGTAGGCGACTGGTACGACCGTAACGCCGAAGGCGAAAACGACCACTATACCCAACCCGGCGATTTGTACCGTTTGATGGATTCGCAAGCCAAAAAAGATCTGATCAACAATATCGTAAACTCGATGAAAGGTATCGAGGGTCCGAAAAAAGATCTGATCACTAACCGCCAGCTGTGCCACTGGTTCAGGGCCGATATCAACTTAGGTATGGCCATAGCCAAAGGCCTCGAGCTTGACCTGGCCGAAACTATGAAGCAGATGCCTCAATGAGTTTAATCCCCCTACAATAACTTATGAAAAAGAACGGCTGCCTTGAAAAGGTGGCCGTTTTGCTAACCTGTTAAAAAACGTCATTGCTTCGTACCTACCCATAATATGTTTAAAAAAGGGTGTCATGCTGAGCTTGTCGAAGCATGGTGGGCGGGCCTCTGCGTGCGACCCTTCGACAAGCTGCCATTGACAAGTCTATAACGCGTTGATAATCAGGTCTGAAAAAAATGTCATTTCCAATGCGATTATTTGTGCGCAAATATACCCCAACTCAGGGTGACAGGTCGGCCCACCTGATGTCATATAATCCTTCAGAGGCCCTGGCTTTTATTACTCGCAACAACGTGCGGTTATTTACATAAAACTATTGAAAGTCTTACTCATCCCTCCAACTGCTTCAAAACCATCTAGCATAAGTGTTTCCAATAGGCACAACCCGTCCCCCAACCTCAACCTCTGTAGCCGAATACGTTTGAATATGACCAAGCGCGATGATATACGAGCGGTGCACCCTCATAAAATGGCTCACCGGCAATTTCTCTTCAAAATAGGTTAGCGTTTGATATGTTATTATTTTGCGGTCGATGGTGTGTACTTGTACATAATCTTTAAGGCCTTCAATATATAGGATGTCTTTTAACAGCACCCTCACCATTTTTTTATCGGCTTTAATGTAAATGAAGGCTTCGGTTATATCATCTGCGGTGTTAACTTTTACAGTTTCCTCTTGGTTCACAGAATTTGTGAGGCTTTCATATTTCTCGATCGCCTT
Organism: Mucilaginibacter sp. CAU 1740; assembly: GCF_039839285.1. Lineage (NCBI taxonomy): Bacteria > Pseudomonadati > Bacteroidota > Sphingobacteriia > Sphingobacteriales > Sphingobacteriaceae > Mucilaginibacter > Mucilaginibacter sp. CAU 1740. The sequence continues at coordinate 913,582 of NZ_JBDOQS010000001.1, forward strand.
TAAAAATCTATCAAACGGAACGGGTTTTAACAAATAGTCTATCACGTTAAGCTCGAAGCTTTCGAGGGCGTATTCGCGAAAGGCGGTTGTTAATATCACCGGTGGTGAATTTTTAACCGAACGCAAAAGTTCAAGGCCGCTTAGCTGCGGCATTTTAATATCCAGGAAAAGCAGATCAACCTTGTTGTTTTTTAGCGCTGTGAAAGTTTCGGCTCCATTGATGCATGAGGCCACAAGGCGCAGCTGTGGTAACTGCGAAATGTAGCGCTCAATAATGCCCCGGGCAAGTTCTTCATCGTCGGCCAAAACACAGTTAATTATTTTCATAGGTCTATTTTAAGTTCTGCTTCAAACGATTCATCATTTTTGTTAATACGGAGGGTGTGCCTGTTAGGATAAAGCAGTTTTAGCCGCTGTTGCACATTGACAAGGCCGATACCGGGTTTATTGGGTATTGCTTTGTTGGTATAACTATTCTCTACCTTAAAAAATAGTTGCCCATCTTTATAATTAAGGTTTATAGTTATCCAGCCCGAACCTTCTTCCACGCCATGTTTAAAGGTGTTTTCAACAAATGGTAACAGTAACAAAGGGGCTATGTTTACGCCGCCTGTAAGCCCTGCACATTGAAAGGAAACTTCCACGCGGTTACCAAAACGGGTTTGTTCAATGCTGATATAGTCTCGCAGGTAATTGATCTCATCGTTAAGCGGCACCTCATCATTTGCTGTTGAGTAAAGCATGTAGTGCATCAATTGCGATAAGCGGAGCACCATGTTGGGCGCAAGATCCGATTTATCGAGTGTTAGCGCATACAGGCTGTTAAAAGTATTGAACAGGAAGTGAGGGTTTACCTGGGCTTTCAATAAATTGAGTTCGGCCGTAAATTTTTCTTTTTCTACCTGTCGCAAATGTTTTTCGTGCCTTATGTTATCCCTCATCAGCCTAAACATCATGGTAATGGCAGCCACAATGCTTATTTCTAAAGCCAGCCGAATGATCCTGATCGGGATCCATAAATGTTTTACCTCTTTTGCATACCGGGCTGGGTTGTGAACCTGTTCCCAGGGCAATATCAAATAATGTGTAAGCGTGCGCACTAAGGTGCCTCCGCTAATTATCAGTAATAGAAAAAATAGCCCGTATAAAATATAACGCCGCCTATTGTACAGGCGGGGCATCAGCACCTGCAGGTTTATATAGGTGACCGCTATGGTTACAGGTACAGATACGCCGATGACTTGTGGGGGAAATTCAAACCGAAGCTCATCTACATCGGCCCATTTATAAACTACTGCCTGGTATAAAATATAGGCCAGCCAAAACAAACCATGCCTTAATATATCCCGGTACTGTATGTTTTTAAATATAGGCATGGTTAAAAATCGGGATTTTTTGCTGGTCGGAATAATTTTTTCGTCAACAGAATATAATCAACTGTTAACCGGGTTTTTGTTACCGTAAAATAAGTTAAACCGGCTAAAACTATTGTTAACGGCTTGTGATCTACCGTTCATCTAAAAATAAAAAATAGGCCGGTATTTATATTTCTATTTGCTCAGAATCAACAATATAATAACAAATGAAAAAGTTTTTGATCATAAACTGCCTTTTGTTGGCAGTTGTAGGGCAACTAAAAGCACAAACATACCGCAATTATGCGCATGTAAAAGAGTTAGGTAAATCAGGCCCTTATAATAACACTCAACATCAATCATTTCCGGATTTTACGTATCAGCCGTCCTCAAACCCTCAGCTGGTTGAACTGCGGAAAACGTTCAATCTTGATTCGGTAGCAGGTAAAGGATCTCAAATCGATAGGGTAATCCGTTTACTAAACTGGTTTCACAACCAGGTGCCGCACCAGGATACTTTAAATATCGATTCGTTGAATGCCATGAACGTGATCTCCTTTTATCGCAGCCATAAAGTAGGGCAGGGCTGTTATGTGCTGTCGATAGGGATGAACGATGTGTTTTTAGCCATGGGCTTTAAATCGCGCAGCGTGATCTGCTTTTCGGGCTTGTACCCGGTGGCGCATGGCGGGCATGTGGTTAATGCGCTTTATATCGATTCACTGAACAAATGGATCTATATCGACCCACAGGAAAACGCCTACATGAAGGACGAAAAAGGCATGTTTTTAAGTATTGAAGAAGTACGCCAACGAATAATAGACGGCAGGCCTATCGTTTTAAACAGTACCGCCAATTATCATAACATTCCAACCAAAAAGGAAGATTACGTTTATACCTTTTTAGCCGAACACCTGTACCGGATGATTTGCCCGGTGGTAAGCGAATACAATTCGCAAACTATTACTCCCGGCAAGGTTTTTACTTATGTGGAACTGCTGCCGGCGGGAAGTAAAGATCCTAAAACCGATAGGTTTGAAACATCCATAGGCGAACGGTATAATGTGATCACTTTTCATACTAATAACAGCAGCGCGTTTTGGAAAAAGCCGTGATAGGGTTTTAAGTAACTAAAAATGTCATTGCGAGCGCAGCGTGGCAATCGCATGCTATACAGAGCCGCTCTGCCTCCGTGCGATTGCTTCGTGCCTCGCAATGACATTTCTTAAAATCAATTTCTGCGTAAAATCTACAGCTCTGTTTTCTTTCTCCCCCAAAACAAATCGCATAAATCCTTACTTTAGGATATATGCTGCCATTACTAATTTCCCAACAAATTCGCGAAGGTGATGCCTATACCATCGCCAATGAACCGATCTCTTCTGTAGATTTGATGGAACGTGCCTCAAGGGCTTTTGTAGGTTGGTTTGTAAACCGCTTTCCCGATAAAAACGAACCCATAACTTTTTATTGCGGTACCGGGAATAATGGGGGCGACGGGCTGGCTATAGCCCGCATACTTTGCGATCATCATTATAATAAACTTAAAGTTATTATTGTTAGGTTTTCGGCAAAGGTATCCGACGACTTTCAGGTAAATTATGAGCGATTAAAAGAGACTTGCGTAACCATAAAAGAGCTTGAGAAAGGAGAGGAGATACCGGAAGATAGCAGTCGCGTAATTATAGACGCTTTATTAGGTAGCGGACTCAATAAGCCACTAATCGGCGATTATGCCAGACTGGTTAATTTCATTAACGGGTTAAACAAAACCATAGTTTCTGTTGATGTGCCCACCGGCTTTTTTGCAGAGGGCGAGGTAGCCAAAGATACCATAGCGATAAAGGCAAGTCTGGTAATCACCTTTCAACAACCCAAGGTCAATTTCCTGCTGCCCGAATCGGCACTTTATGTTGATTGCTGGGAGACGGTTAATATCGGAATCAGCGAAAAGTTTGCATATTCAGTAAACTCGCCATATCAATTGGTTGAGGAGAAGGATGCGAGGCAACTGTTGAAACCCCGTCACCATTTTAGTAATAAAGGAACTTATGGGCACTCGCTGTTGGTGGCTGGGCAAGCTAAAACAATGGGAGCGGCTTTGTTAAGCTCATCTGCAGCAGCACATGCAGGTGCGGGGTTAATTACCGCTTGTATTCCTGAAAGCGGCTTAATTGCTTTAAATAGCTATCGGCCCGAGGTTATGGCAATCACCCGAAAGGAGAAAGAGCTGCCCGAAATTGATTGGGATAAATTTGCTTCGATAGCGGTTGGCCCCGGCTTAGGAAAAGATGATGACGCGTTAAAATTGTTAAAAGACATCATTAAAAATTACAAAAAGCCTTTGGTTATTGATGCCGATGCCCTAAACCTGCTTGCCGAAAACCCCGCCTTGTTTGCTGAATTACCAGACGGAAGCGTGCTAACCCCGCACATGAAAGAATTCGACAGGCTTTTTGGTGATCATGATAACTGGTGGCAGCGCCTGCAAACAAGCATCAAAAAAGCCAAGGAGTTAAAAATTTGTATCATCCTCAAAAACGATTATACTATAACTGCTATCCCCGATGGTAAGGCCTATTTTAATTCGACAGGTAATCCCGCTATGGCCAGTGGGGGGATGGGAGATGTGCTAACCGGCATAGTTGCCGCCTTGTTAGCACAGAAATATCCGCCGGTTGAGGCTTGTATCCTCGCGGTGTATATTCATGGTAAAGCTGGTGATGAATTGGCCTTGCCTAATAGGCTCAACGTAGTTTTGCCGGGTAAGCTTATCACGCAACTCCCGGTAACTATGGCAAAGTTAAGGGCATAAAAAAACGGCCTGCAAGTATCATACAGCCGTTTAATTAACTATTAACTGATCTTATAAAAGAACGAAATACTCAAATTTGGGATGTTAGGTTTTTATTTTTCATGTTGTTTGGTAGCCTAACTAATCATAAGACGCATGTACATCTCTATTAGTTACAAAAAAACGAATAATTGGTTTGGCTTTAGGTTAAAAATATGTTAAATAATTTACATTCTGTACTTTACATTTACATAATGTAGATTTTAGATAGGTTATAACGCAAAAAAAGCGGATATAGTTTGCAATTGCAAACTATATCCGCTTTTTTTATTGAAATACCCCCATTTGGGTATCTTTTTATGCTGTTTTTAGTATTTCCCTAACACTACCATCTCGCTTAGTGTTGGGCTAACGCTGCCTCCGCGAGGTTCAAGTGTTACTGCAAACGCATCTGCATTAGCTATGGCCTTCATGTTTTTGAAGCCGCTTGTATCAGATGTAGCATCAAATACACCCAGATCAACCGGTTTACCGCCAACCAATGCCCAAAGCTGGTACTGGTGAGTGCTATCGTTAGCAGGCAGTTTAAGGCCTTCCATATCAATAACCACTTTTTGTTTAGTTGGGCTGAATGCTACCGTCATCACCGAGTTAGGTGACTTGGCTGTACCTTTTAAGTGGATGAGTTTAAATGATGTATCGCGCAGTAAGCTTAGCTCATCGTCTTTAGCGCTAACTGTATTGCTGAAACGCTGGGTTTGCAGCTGCATAGCGCTCAGTTGGTTATCTGTAGCCTGCAGGCGTTGATAAACATTGATCAATGCAACCGTTGCGCCTATCAGCAAAGCAAGGCAGGCTGCAAAAGCATACTTATAAAAGTTTGATGATTCTTTTTTAGGCGTGGTCATTGGTACAACGTTTTCATGTTGTACGTGGGTTGGCGACGGGAAGTTGTTATCGTCGCCAAAATTAGTTAACAGGCTACCTAAAATACGGCCACGCAGGTGTTCGGAAGGCTCAATAGCGTTTTCTTCGGCATATAACTCCATCGATTGCTCAATTTCATCCAGTTCGGCCTTAACAGCCGGATGCTTTGCAGCCATCTCCTCAACCTGTAACCGTTCGGCCGGGGTAACTTCCCCCAGTACGTACAGTTCAAGTATCCCTGTTTCTATATATGCTTTTACGTCTTCCACTGTTAATTAAAATGTTTTCTTAGGTCCTGTATGGCCATTCGCAACCTTGTTTTAATGGTTCCCAGCGGTATGCCTAATTCTTCGGCGGCTTCCACGTGGGTATAACCTTTAAAATAAACAAGGTCAATGATCAGCTGTTGCTCGGGTTTAAGGGTTTGTACTAACTCTTTAACACCCATCAACTCAGGTTTGTAAACTGTATTCCTTTGCTCGTCAATGAAAGTTACGTTATTTTCAATCTCCTGGTTTTTGTTTTGGTTCTTAAAATCTTTTGATCTGATCTTATCTATCGCCAGGTTACGGGCAATATTAACCATCCAGGTAAATAAACGGCCTTTTTCGGTACTATAGCTGGAAAAGGAATGCCATATTTTTACAAAAGTTTCCTGTAAAACATCTTCGGCAATAGCGGTATCATTTATTATGCGTGATATAACCCCGAACAACGAGGCCGAGTACATATCGTACAACGCTTCTACGGCAATTTTCTCCCGATGCTGTAATGACAGCACCAGTTCTTCTTCCGACAGCGATATTTTGCGTTTTTTACTCAACTTGGTGAAGATATAAAGGAATTATCACATTTCAAACAAGTGTTTTTCCGCGTGATATGAAGAACGTACCAACGGGCCGCTCTCAACATATTTAAATCCTTTATCCAGACCAAATTGTTTGTATCGCGCAAACTGGTCGGGGTGTATCCAGTCAATAACAGGGTGGTGGTTACGGGTTGGCTGCAGGTATTGGCCCAGTGTAAGTATGTGTACACCAGCTGCTAACAGGTCGTCCATCGCTTCCAGAACATCCTCTTCGGTTTCGCCTAAACCAAGCATAATGCCCGATTTGGTGCGTAAACCGGCTTCAGATATATGTTTTAAAGCTTCTAAACTACGGTCATATTTAGCCTGGATACGTACCTCTTTAGTAAGACGACGCACAGTTTCCAGGTTGTGAGATACTACTTCGGGGCGGGTTTCTAAAACACGGGCCAGGTTATCCCAGTTGCCTTTAAAATCGGGCAGGAGGGTTTCCAGAGTAGTATCGGGGCTTTCACGACGGATGGCGTTGATGGTTTCGGCCCAGATAATGGAGCCACCATCTTTCAAATCGTCACGATCTACCGAGGTGATAACACAGTGCTTTACCTGCATCAGTTTTACCGATGAGGCTACACGGTTTGGCTCATCAACATCAACAGCCAATGGCCTGCCGGTTGCAACGGCGCAAAACGAGCACGAACGAGTACAAATGTTACCAAGTATCATGAAAGTAGCTGTGCCGGCACCCCAGCACTCGCCCATATTAGGGCAGTTACCACTTTCGCATATAGTGTGCAGCTTATGGGTATCAACCAGGCTGCGTACGTGGGCATATTCTTTTCCTGTAGGAAGTTTAACCCTAAGCCAATCAGGCTTACGCACGGGCTGGCTAACAGCAGGAACTACCGGCAAATCAATCATAATGCAAATGTAGTTAAAAACTAAATACGGTTATTATTCCATAAACGGTTGTAAATGGAATTGAAAATGAAATGACTTAAATTTAAGCTTATAAAAGCAACCATGGCCGGATGGCCATGGGCTAAAATATCTAATTCAATACTTCCAGCGTTTCATCAACAGAAATACCGCTGTGTGATTGATCAAGAACACATTCGCCATTTTTAATAAGTAATAACTGAGGCGATTCGTGATGTACCTGGAACAATTGTGCTACCTGGTTTGATAGATCGCGAAATTTGATCAGGTCTAAAAAATAAAGGGGCATATTTTCGGGAAGATCATCCCAATCCAGCTCGAAGCGCCTTTTGGCCATCATGCTGATAGAGCAACGTGTGCTATGCTTAAATATCAGGCTATATCCTTCTTGTTGTTTGATCGCCATAAGCTGATCGGCCGTCTCCAACGATATCCAGTTCATAAATCTTATTATATAGTTAAAAGTGCTATAAATTGTAATTATAACACAAAAAACGCATAATGTGTTTAAGCGGTTTTAAAAATGACAATTGCCTGTTACCTACCTGTTTTAGGGTATGAACCGTACGCCGGGCACAGTTTATTTGAGCATGATGATACGGTTGCAACCGCTACGGCAATAAGTGCTATGTAAACTAATTTTTTCATGAAAATACTAAACTTAACTGTTTAACGGCTTTTAGCTATTTAAAGTTTCGGCAAGGGCGGCCATTTTAATGGCGGTAATAGCAGCTTCATCACCTTTATTACCATGTTTGCCACCAGCACGGTCAATAGCCTGTTGCTGGTTATCTGTTGTTAATACACCAAATATAACAGGTTTTGAGTATTTTATGGATACGTTGGCAACGCCATGTGCAACAGCATCGCAAATAAAATCAAAGTGACGTGTTTCGCCCTGGATCACGCAACCTAAACAAATTACCGCGTCAAGGCTTCCTTTTTTCAATAAAAGCTCGGCACCTGATGTAAGTTCGAAACTGCCTGGTACCTGGTATGAAAAAATATTTTCGGCCAGTGCGCCATTGTCAACAAGGCTTTTGTAAGCACCCTGGTAAAGGGCATTGGTTATTTCGGCATTCCACTCAGCCACTACAATGCCAAAACGGTATGGTGCTGCAGAAGGAATTTCGGTGTTGGAAAAATCAGAAAGGTTTTTTAAGTGAGTAGCCATGGTAGTGTTATTTCGGATTTCGAATGTTAGATTTCGGATTTAATTAATTTGATGTCCGATTTCGGATTTATTTGCAATTTATAGTTAAAAATGCTCATAAAATAAAAATGTTCGATTTCTGAATTATGTAAGCGATTATTCACTCCTCATAAGTCCGAAATCGAACATCCGAAATCCGATATTAAAAATTATAGTTTTGCTTCGGCGCGAGCTATGTACTCGTCGATATTTTGAGCTTCGGCGCTTTCAGGATATTCTGTTTTGATCCTTTTGTAAGAATCAACCGCATCTTTGTTGTTTTTTTGCGCTTCGTAGGTTAAGCCTAATTTTTTAAGGTAAAGCGGAGATAAGAATTTGTTTTTAGCCTTATCAACAGCTTTGCTGAAATAACTTACCGCTTTTTCGTAATCTTTCAGTTCAACATAGGCATCACCTGTGCTGCCAAATGCTTCGGCTGCTACCATGCTATCATCACCGCGGTAATTGGTAAGGTTATCAATAGCTTTGCGGTAATCGCCTTTGTTTAAATATGCAGTACCCAAGTAAAAGTAAGCAAGGTTTGCAGCTTTAGTATTGCTATAGTCAGTAATGATCTTTTCAAAACCAGGGAAGCCGGCATCGCCTTTAATGGCTTTATCCCAATTTTTTTGTTGCCAAAAATCCTGCGCTTTATACATTTGGTTAGCGGCAGTAACCTCCCGCGGACCTAAATACAATTTAACATAAATGAAATAGATCGCAATAAGGGCAACAATAGCCCCTAAAATAAATAATAAGCTTTTTTGGTTCTCGCGCACAAAATTGCCACTCTGACCAATGGTAGTTTCCGGTGCGTTAGCCTGGGTTTTTGACATTGTTGTTCTAAAATTAAGTTTGCAAAAATACGGTTTTGGAAATAACTGGCAATAGCTTTTGTATTAAATCTTTAAAGTTGGGTGAGTGGTTGATTGAGTTGATTGGGTGAGTAGTTGTTTTTGTCGATTAGCGAGTATTAAAAATAGGTTAAAAAGCTATGTTTTATTGGAGCATAACCATTCATTCAATTAACTATTCACCTAATAAACCTAATCAACCACTCACCTAAAAAACAACCACTCACCAAAAAACATTAACTTTGCCCTTCCATGTATCTCCAACAATTATCCGTTATCAACTTTAAAAATTACGATGAAGCCGAACTGGTTTTCAGCGAGGGGGTTAACGCGTTTACGGGGAATAACGGGGCGGGGAAAACCAATTTGCTGGATGCTATCCACTACCTATCATTATGTAAAAGTTATTTTAACCCGATAGATAGCCAGCAGATCAAGCAAGGAGCGGAGTTTTTTATCATCACGGGTACGTTTAATAAGAACGATCAGCCCGAAGCGGTGGCCTGCTCGGTTAAGCGGAATCAAAAAAAACAATTTAAGCGAAATAAAAAAGACTATCAGCGTCTGGCAGATCATATTGGTTTGTTACCATTGGTAATGATCTCACCATATGATATAAGTATCATTACTGAAGGGAGTGAGGAGCGCCGTAAGTTTATTGATAATGTGATATCGCAAACTGATAATCATTATTTGGACGAGTTGATCACCTATAATAAGATCCTCACCAACCGCAACGCGCTTTTAAAACAAATTGCCGATACCGGGAAGTATGATCCGGGACTGCTTGAGATAATCAACGACCAACTTACAGCATCGGGTAACCGGATCTTCGAACGTCGCCGTAATTTTATGGAAGGCTTTGTTGAGATATTTAACAAACACTACGATTTTATAAGCGATAATGCTGAACGTGTTGAACTGGTTTACGAATCGCAATTGCTAAACAATAGCTTTGAGGAGTTGCTGGAGAAAAGCATTAACCGTGATAGGGCGCTTGAACGTACAACTGCCGGTGTACATAAAGATGATCTGCAATTTAACATCCACGGCATGCCGATGAAAAAATTCGGATCGCAGGGGCAGCAAAAATCATTTTTAATTGCGCTTAAGTTGGCCCAGTACACTTTTTTATATCAGCAAAAAGGATTTAAACCGTTGTTGCTGCTGGATGATATTTTTGATAAGCTGGATGATAACCGGGTTACCAAGCTAATGCAGATGGTATCGAACAATGATTTTGGGCAGGTATTTATAACCGATACAGGTGTTGACCGCGTTGAGCAGGTTTTTAATAAGATTGGGGTTGCTGTAAAATTATTTAAAGTAAAGGAAGGGGCAATAGATGCGTAAAACTAACGACAAAACATTGAAGGAGGCCATTGAGCAAATGCTTAATGTTTATAAAATTAAACGCCGCTTTGATGAAACCGGTGTGGTTAACCTCTGGCCCGAACTTGTAGGCAAATCTGTAGCCAATCGCACAAAAGAGTTGTTTGTGCGGGATAAAAAGTTGTTTTTACGCATCGAATCGTCAGTAATAAAACACGAACTTACACTGATGCGTACGCAGATAATAGAAAAAATTAATGAAGAGGCGAAATCGGTATTGGTTGAAGAAATTATCTTCCTCTAAGCATCCTTAAGCCTTGTTGCTTAACCCTGATATCATCAGTAAGCTTAGAGTAGCAAAGAATGAATAAGCCAGGGATAGAAAACGCCAGCTGTGCTTCAGGATGATTTCTGTAAAGCATTATTGAGCCGATAACCAACAATACCAGTACAAGTACGTAGAATATATATTTTAATAGCGGCTTCATAATGGCTTTTTCTTGATCTTGTTATAATTAATGTAATACTGTTTAGGAGATTGTGAGGTAAAGTTACAAAAATTGAAACTATAATAACAAGATTTACGTAAACATTTTTCGGGTGTAACTTTTTTATTACAAATCACACCCGAAAAAGCGCGAATTAGAACCTTTCGAAAGCCGAAAAGAAGAAATTACCTTCAATATCAGCGTTCTCATCAGAGTCTGAACCGTGAACGGCGTTCTCGCCAATTGATTTAGCATATTTTTTACGGATAGTACCTTCAGCAGCATCTGCAGGGTTGGTAGCGCCTATAAGGGTACGGAACTCGGCAATAGCATTATCTTTTTCAAGAATAGCTGCTACAATAGGGCCCGACGACATAAAATCAACCAATCCCTGGTAAAAAGGACGCTCTTTGTGTACTTCGTAAAACTGACCAGCTTTTTCGGCTGATAACGCAGTGTATTTAAGCGCTACAATTTTGAAGCCGCCTTTAGTGATCATGTCTAAAATATCACCAATATGGCCGGCTGCAACAGCATCAGGCTTAATCATGGTGAATGTTCTGTTGGTTTTCATTTGAAATTGTTATTTTTTTTGATGGTTAACAGGCAAAACGTATTTGGTGTATTAGCTTAAAACTTCAAGCTATAAAAAACGCGCCCGAAATTTGGCGCAAAAGTAGGGTTTTACATCTGTAAGATAAAGCTTTTTGAATTAAATTAGATGGTTTGTATTTAATTAATTTATTTAGCTTTGCAACTCTTTTTTAAGAATTGATGTTAGATTTAGCCGCTCTTAGCGACCTTTTAAAGCAGCCTCAAAAAATAGTGATCACCACACATCATAAACCTGATGGTGATGCTATGGGCTCGTCATTAGGTTTATATAATTATCTTATTCAGCAAGGCCATCACGCCAAAGTGATAGCCCCTACAGACTATCCCGATTTTTTAAGCTGGCTGCCCGGTAACGAAAACGTTATTGTTTATACCGAAAGCAAGGAAGAAGCGGCTGTACTGATTGCCGAAGCCAAACTTATCTTTTGCCTCGATTTTAACGCACTTAGCCGTATTAATGATATGGGTGACCTCGTTGGCGCAAGTGATGCCTATAAGGTAATGATAGACCATCACCTGGAGCCGGCCGATTTTGATGATTACCGTCACTGGGATATCAACGCCTGTGCTACCGCGCAACTGGTGTATGACTTTATAGTTAATGAGCTCAAACACCCCGAACTTGTTAATAAAGATGTGGCTACCTGCCTTTACACAGGTATCATGACCGATTCGGCTTCGTTCCGTTTACCAAATACAACATCTGCAGTACACCGTATAGTTGCCAACCTGATTGATGCAGGTGCCGTAAACTGGCGCATTCATGAGTTGGTATATAATAATGCATCTGAAAGCAGGTTACGCTTTTTAGGTCACTGTTTGGCCAATTGCCTTGAAGTATTGCCCGAATACAATACCGCCATTATTGCCGTTAGTAAGCAAGATCTGGAAAGATTTGACGTTGAAACCGGGGATACCGAAGGTGTGGTTAACTACGCACTATCAATGGCAAGCATTAAGTTGGCCGCGTTTATTGTTGAACGTACAGATAGGGTAAAACTATCACTGCGCTCAAAAGGAGAGTTCCCTGCAAACGAGATCTGCAAAAAACATTTTAATGGCGGCGGTCACCGCAATGCTGCCGGTGGCCATTCAGACGCGCCTTTGGCCGATGTTATTGAACAATTTAAACAAATATTACCCGAGTATAAAAAACTATTAATACAGTAAAAATGAACAAAAAACTGATGTTTCTGGCACTTGCTACCATTGGATTTGCAGGTTGTAATGGTGGATTTAAGCAAGGCGATGGCGGCATGCTTTACAATATCCATACCTCAAAAGGTGGTGCTAAACTTAAAGAAGGCGATTTTGTAAGCCTTAACATGATCCTTAAAACTGATAAGGACTCAATTCTTAACAACTCGTACGATAGCGGCGCGCCTATTTACAGCCCAATGCCTAAAGTGCAAACCAAAGGCGATATTGTTTCTGGTTTATCATTATTAGGTGAAGGCGATAGCGCTACCATTAAAGTATCGGTAGATTCATTACGCAAAAACGGTCAGCAAGTTCCGCCTACATTTAAAGGCAAATACCTTGTTTATATCGTTAAAATTGAAAAAGTAATTGCTAAAGGCGCGCTTAATGAAAAAGTTTTCCAGGATCGTGTTATGCAATACATTAACGGCCAGAAAGATGCACTTAAAGCTAAAGAGCCTGCTAAAATAGATGCTTACTTTGCTGCTCATAAAGATCTGAAATTCACTAAAACAGCATCTGGCTTAAACTATGTGATCACTACCCCAGGTAGCGGCCCTAATGTAGCGCCACATGATACTGCTATCATTAACTATACCTTAAGACTTACTACAGGTAAAGTGATTGAAACCAGCGAAAAAGCTGTAGCTGTAAAAGAAAAAATGTCTATCAACCCAATGAACCCTTACCAGCCTATCCCGGTTGTTATTGGCGAAGGCAGGGTAGTTAAAGGTTGGGACGAAGGTTTCCAATTGTTTAACAAAGGCACCAAAGCAGTTATGGTTATCCCATCATCTTTAGGTTATGGCGATCAGGGCAGCCAGCAAATGCAGCCTTATACTCCGCTTGTATTTGAAGTTGAATTGGTAAACATCAAACACCCGGATCCAAACGCTCCAAAACCGGCTGCACCGCAAATGCCGATGCAAATGCCTACAACTGCACCGGCAACTAAATAATTGATTTTTAATACAAAGCCTTTCCTGCTTAAACCAGGAAAGGCTTTTTTATTTATACCTCATGAAAAAGCACTTTTCTTATTTATTAGTTTCGGCCTTAGCGGCATTTGCCTCAACGGCCAACGCACAAACCGAAGGCTTGCAAAAAACCGATAAAGGCTCATTTTATAAAATATTTACAGCTAACCCCGGCGATAAGCCGAAGCTTAATGATGTGATCACTTTTAACTTTATCCAAAAAACGGATAAAGATTCGGTATTGTTTAGCAGCTATGCCGCAGGTAAGCCAGCTCAGGCACAAATTCAGGAATGGCGTGCTTTGGGCGACATGATGGATGTATTTCCGTTACTTGCTGCCAAAGATAGCGCACTGGTAAAAGTTCCTACCGATTCGGTTTTTAAAGGCCATGAAGAGGCCCGTCCCCCGTTTTTTCCAAAAGGAAGCTATCTTACTTTCATCATCAAGATGGAAAAGATCCAATCATTAAATGATGCTATTGCCGAGCGTAATGCAGGTTTAGAGAAACTGAAACAAGCAGAAGCTGTAGATAGGGATAAATATATCGCTGCCAAAGGCCTTAAACCGCTTACTACTCCATCTGGCTTAAAATATATTATCACCACCCCTTCGGCAAAAAGAAAACCGCTTGCAGGTGATACCGTATTGGTAAACTACACCGGTAAAACGCTTGATGGTAAAATGTTTGATAGCAGTATTGAGGCTAACGCTAAGGCTGGTGGTTTAGAGCAACCAGGCCGTACATATGAGCCTATCAGCGTTGTTTTAGGCGAGCACCGCGTAATACAAGGCTGGGAAGAAGGCTTGCTTTTGCTGAACGAAGGTTCGAAAGCAACGTTCATCATCCCATCATCAATAGGTTACGGCGACCGTGGAAACGGGCCATCCATTCCGGGCTATAGCACCTTGTTGTTTGATCTGGAATTGGTAAAAGTGAAACCAGGCAAGCACGTAGCACCCAAGCCAGCTGTCGGCAAAACTCCGGTTAGAAAGGCCGGTGCGAAAAAGCCTGTAGCTAAAAAGAAAAGCTAAATAGAAAAACCTCCTGCAAAAACCAGGAGGTTTTTTGTTTAATATCACCTGGCTTTAATTAAGCCGGATGATACTTTACGGCAATAAATTCGTTATTACATAGTTCAAAGGTTTATTTTTGCAGCATGGTTTTAACCGACACGCACACCCATTTATACTACGAAACCATTCCTGAAAAGCGCAAAGCATTAATGCAGCGCTGTATTGATAATCAAATTACCCGTTTGTTTTTACCTAACGTTGATGCCGCTTCTACGGCGTTGATATACGGCCTGGTTGAAGAGTATCCGCAATATTGTTACCCCATGCTGGGCCTTCACCCATGCGATGTAAAGGAAAATTGGGAGGCCGAACTAACGGCCATTATGAATGCCCATCAGCAAAATAAGATCTACGCTATTGGCGAGATAGGTATCGACCTGTATTGGGATAAAACCCATTTAAAAGAGCAGGTTGATGCTTTTGTAAAGCAGATAAACTGGGCAAAAAGCCTCGATCTGCCTATAGTGATTCATTGCCGCGATGCTTTTAATGAAGTGTACGAAGTACTGCAACAGGAAGCCGACGATAAACTGCGCGGAATTTTCCACTGCTTTGGCGGTACAGTTGAACAGGCCCAAAAAGTGATCGACCTTAATTTTTACCTGGGGATAGGAGGCGTTGTTACCTACAAAAACTCAGGCCTTGATAAAGTTGTACAGGAAATTGACTTAAAACATATCGTTTTAGAAACAGATTCTCCGTACCTTACCCCCGTTCCGTTCAGGGGTAAACCTAATGAAAGTTCGTACCTGGTGTATATTGCCCAAAAGGTAGCCGAGCTTCACCAAACAAGCATTGAAAAAGTGGCCGAGGTCACTACCGAAAATTCCAGGCTTGTGTTCGGAATTTAAAATTGTTTAATATTTAAAACAGCATATAACTTAATTAATGAGCCAAATTTTAATCATCTATACCGGAGGGACAATAGGTATGATGAGTGATCCGGTTACAAAGGTGCTCAAGCCTATTAACTTTGAGCAAATAATGGATAATGTGCCCGAGCTTGAAAAGCTTAATTGCCGTATCAAAGTACACTCGTTTGATGAGATCATCGATTCATCAAACATGAACCCGCAGATCTGGAGCGAACTTGCCGGTTTGATCCAGGCTAATTATCATGACAATGATGGCTTTGTGATTCTGCACGGATCTGATACGATGGCGTACACTGCATCAGCATTAAGTTTTATGTTAGAGAACTTAGGCAAGCCCATCATTTTCACAGGTTCGCAATTACCTATCAGCGCTATCCGTACTGATGCGAAGGAGAACCTGATGACAGCTATTGAAATAGCTAAAGCCAAAAAGAACGACCGTGCCCGTGTGCCGGAAGTTTGTATCTATTTTGATTACAAACTTTTCCGTGGTAACAGGGCTTTTAAATATAACTCATCAAAGTTTGAGGCCTTCCGCTCGCCAAACTATCCAATCCTGGCCGAGTCGGGCGTGCACCTACGCTTCAGTGCCAATGATATCAGGCACCCGGAAGAAGAGAGCGCATTGATCATCCACAATAATTTAGTGGCCGACGTTGGTGTATTGAAATTATATCCGGGCATCAGCCCTAAAGTGGTTGAGAATATTTTAAGTGCCGATGTGCGCGGCATAGTGATGGAGACATTTGGTGCAGGTAATACCACAACCGATAGCTGGTTTATCGATCTGCTTAAAAATGCTATCAACAGCGGCAAAGTGATCCTGGATATTTCGCAATGTAAAGTTGGCACAGTTGAACTTGGCCGCTACGAAACCAGTAAAGACCTTAAAGAAATAGGCGTAGCCAACGGCTATGATATGACCTTCGAATCGGCTGTTACCAAAATGATGTACCTGCTTGGCCAAAGTGATGACCCATTGCAGGTGAAAGAATGGTTGGAGACTGATTTGAGGGGAGAGATTACGGTATCGTAGTTTAGAGAGATATAACCAAACGTCATTGCGAGGAACGAGGCAATCCCCGATTAGCAGGTCCGCCCTGTATAGCTCGCGATTGCTTCGTACCTCGCAATGACGTCTTTTTTATTCCTCCGGCCTGAACATCGCCACCAAATTTTTCAATCCATCCACAGAATGCAGTGAGTCCGTCTGTTCCAGTGTAACAGCAGCGGTTTCTGATGCCCTTTTGCGCATCTGCGTTTCGTAAGCTGCAATAGCATCATGTGTATTGGAAAAATTCTCGCTTAATAAGCATTCGGCTAATTCCAATGCATCCAGCATGGCCATATTCACACCTTCACCAGCATAGGGAGGCATCAGGTGGGCGGCATCGCCAAGCATGGTTAGGTTTGGCAGGGCCTGCCAGGTTTGATCTAAGGGCATACAGTATTGTGGTCGGGGAATAAACACCGGCTCAGTGTTTTCAAAAAGCTCATCCCAAATTTCACCCCATCCGGCAAACTCCTGTTTAAACCAGGCAAACACTTGCGCTTTATTTTTAAAATCGATACGGCTATCCTGCAGCCATGTTTCGGTGGTTTTTAGTCCCGCGTAAAATACCAGGCTGCCATCGCCTTTCGAGCTTACTATCAGTGTTTTTGCATCATCCAAGGCAAATATTTTACCGCCATTTAATAGCTGATGAACTTTGGGGCTATTCTTCTCTGAGTTATAAACCGCACCTTCAATCACGCTGACGTCTACGTAAAAAGGTTTGATATCAGTTATGTACGGGCGGATTTTAGAGTTAGCGCCATCTGCGGCTATCACTATATCGGCATAAGCTGTTGTGCCATTTTTAAACTCCAGTTTAGTTACGCCATCCTGCTCGCCGAGGGATACAAATTGGCTATCCCAAACTACTGTATCCGGCTGAAGAGATTCGAGGAGGATTTTTCTTAGCGGCCCGCGATCAATTTCGGGGCGATTGTATGGGCCACCTTCTGCACCATGTTCATCTAAAATAATTGCACCGCTTTTATCGGTCACCCTAAGCCTATCTGCTCCGGGACGATAGTTGGCATTGAAGGCATCCATTAGTCCGGCCGCTTCCAGGGCCTTCAAGCCCGATTCTTCATGCAGGTCGAGTGTGGCACCTTGTACCCTTACATCTTTATTAACGTCGCGTTCGTAAACTTTTACGTTGGCACCATTCATTTGCAAAAGGCGGGCAAGGGTTAAGCCACCGGGACCGCCGCCTACAATGGCTATATTTTTGTTTTTAATTGCTTTCATCTTGTTATTGTTTTAAAAGACCTTTTATTACGATGTCGCAACATTCGGCTACAACCTCGTTGGTAATGATCTGCTTTGGCCTGTCGGCATGATCAAAGTATTCGTTTACTAATTCAAGCAGTGGTGAAAACAACAATGCCCGCTGCACATCAAAAGGCAGGTCGCGAATCACACCCGCTTTTACATTTGCTTCCGTAAACCGGTGAATGGGTGCAAAAAACTGCCCTTGCTGAATATTTTCCCGTTGATAAGCTTTGTTAAGCAGGGGAGATGATTTGCCGTACAGCATCAGCGAGAAATGCGGTTTGTTGTTTTTTAGATATTCGAAGGCGTTGAACCATAGTTTTTTAACACCCTCGGTAAATTTCATCTGCTCATCAAAATCTTTAAGGATAGCAGCTTCATAAGCGCCTAAAACCTCGGTGATGAAAAGCTTGATCAGCAGATCTTCCTTGTCCTCATACTTAATGTAGATGGTACGCGGAGATACCCCGGCTGCCTTGGCCAACTTTTGCATGCTGAGGTTTTCAAGGCCTTCGGTAGCGATGATCTCCAATGCTATGGTGCGAATAGCTTGTTCTTTCTCTAAGTTTTTAGGGCGCATAAGCTGTTGAATTAAAATTCGATACAATTGTAAGTAAATGTTTATTTACTTACAATGTTTTTTGAAATTATGACAATTGGACGAGCGCACAAAGGAGAGAAGACCTTTTGGGGTTTAAATATGTATGTTGAAGATGTTAAGCACGCGAAGACGCAGAGACACTAAGGAGAGGCTAACTAAAACTATTAAACATTATACTGCACGTCATTGCGGGGTACGAAGCAATCCCCAACTGTATAGGGCGAATTTGCTTGGCCGATCTGCCTCTCGGGGATTGCTTCGTGCCTCGCAATGATGACTTTTGTATTTTTAGACGGGGCTTTAGGTTGCCTTATCTATCCGCTAAAATATCCTTTTATTAATTATCGCCATAAAACCCTCTTTAAATTTTTCGCTTACCGGGATATGTTTATCGGCAATATAAATATGATTGTCCTGAATTTTTATCAGTTGTTTGGTATTTACAATGTAGGAGTTATGTACCCGCACAAAGGGGGCAGAAAGTTGCTCTTCAATGTCTTTTAATCTGCGATAGATCAATAATTGCTCCTGCCGGGTAACCAGGCGCACATATTCTTTCTCACCCTCAAAATATAAGATCTCATCTAACAGGATCCGGCGCAGCACCTTGCCCGATTTTACGAAGAAATAACCCTCATCCACTGCATCCGCTTTTTGTGCAATAGGTTCCGGTTTGCCAAAGTAAGCTTCAATTTTTTGCTGTGCTGCCAAAAAACGTTTCAGGGTGATGGGTTTCAGCAGGTAATCGATAGTTTGATAGGTATAGCTTTCGGCGGCGTATTCCGAGTAAGCCGTAGTAAATACAATTTTGGTTTGGGGCGGCAATAGGCCCGCCAGTTCCATGCCGGTGAGTTGGGGCATGTTGATATCCAGAAAAATGAAATCAACCTTGTTGGTTTTTAAAAAAGCAAGCGCTTCGAGGGCATTATAGCATTTGGCTTTAAGCTGCCATTGGGTACTTTGCTGTACCAGCATTTCGAGCAGGTTAACCGCGTTGGGCTCATCATCAATTATAATGCAGCTTAAATTCATGATACCGGAATTTTTAGGTACGCTGCAAAAGTATTGTTGCTTTTATCAATTTTTAGCTCAAAGTTTTCCCCGTAAAGCATGCTCAGCCTTTTGGTTAAATTAACAATGCCAAACCCTGTAGACCGGTTGCCTGTTGTTTCGGCATGGATGGCGTTATTGGTTTTAAAAAACAGGTAGCCATCCTGTTGCACCAGCGATATACCGATGAGGTTTTGCTCGCTCGTTTTATCGATGCCATGCTTAAAAATATTTTCAACAAAAGTCATGAGCAGCATGGGCGGGATGCGGAGGTCTGAATTGAAGCTCTTCTCAAAAAATACCACCACCTCATGCCTGATCCTTATTTTTTCTAAAGCTATATAATTTTCAATAAACTGTACTTCAGTGCCAATGGCTACATCGTCTTTAGGGCTTTCGTCAACAAAATAGCGCATAATATCGCTTAGGCGCTCAATTAGTCCGGCCGTTCTGGGGGCCTCACGGTATGCTTCGTAATAAATATTGTTGAGGGTGTTGAACAAAAAGTGCGGTTGCACCTGCGATTTTAGCAAATTCAGCTCGGCCTGGCTTTTTTGTACCATGATCTCTTCGGTTTGCTGCTTTAGCTTAAAATAGGCTATCGCGATGCGGAATATCAGGCTCATTACAAAGATGAGTATCCCGCCCGAAGCATATTTGATTATCGCCTCTTCTGTAATGGATTCAGGCGTTTTAGCAAAACATGTGTTATAAATCCAAAGTGTTAAATACCCTCGAACTACCCCCGTTATCGCTATAAAAATAATAACCAGTAAAATATACCAAACGTACCTGCCTTTTTGATAAAATACCGGGAACAGGAACGAGATGTTACCGTAAATGATAATAGCATAAAAAGCCGTGTTCACAATAGTGTAAACTGCCGACTGCCCCGGCCCATCCATCGGTAAATATGAAAAAAACAGCAGCAATGCCACCGACAGCCATACCAAAAGCTGAAGTTGAATAAGCGTAAGCTTGCTTTTAAAAAGTTGCATGTTTAAAATTACAAAGCTTTTGGCGGGTTGATATGGGTTTTAAATAGATGCCGGTATTTATTCAATAATTAGCCTCTAATTTTAAATAAATGGGCCTACAGGCATGTTGTTGAATAATTATGGTTGATTACTAAAAAGAAAGCAATGTTGGTTTAAACGGCTTTACGGCATGTTTAATAAAAGGCAGTTTTGAGCTATTAACAGCGAAATATCCTTATCAAACACAACCATTATGAAAACTGAACAATTAGCCGAAAAAATAGCAGCCCTTGGTTTAACCCTTTTATTACTGCTCTCGCATGCTCCTAAAGTATTTGCCCAGACAGATACCATACGCGTAAAAGATAAACGCCTTATCACCGCAAACCTTAAACCCGGTTTAAACCAATACCTGGTGTACTTTCAAAACTCGAAAGATAGCCGAAGCCTTAAATTCTGGCTTTGGCTGCGCGATATCAGGCTGGAGAATAGGAACGGCGAAAAAGTTTTCACCGTTACCCAGCATTGGTACGGAAACGACAGTACTTCATATCGCTCTATCTATTCAATAAATAAAGCAGCCGATTTTACTCCGGTTTATCATTCAGAAACCATCGGGAAAAAAACAAAAGCCTTTAACTGGTTTTCAGATAAGATACTGAGCGCCGATACCGTAACCAACAACGAGGCCAAGGATTTTAAGTACGATTTTCCCTTCGCCAATTTTAACTGGAACCTGGATATCGAAACTTTCGAGATGTTGCCCCTTGCACAAGGTAAAAGCTTCGCCATTCCGTTTTTTGAAGCAGGTATGCCTGCACCGCTTTATGTATTGTACAAAGTAACCGGCAGTGAGGTAATTACCACATTGGATGGTAACAAAGTTGATTGCTGGAAACTGTATAACGAAAGCGATTATAATGGTCGCCACTTTACCGAAACCTATTGGATCAGCAAAAAGAACCATGAATTTTTAAAAGAGGAAGATGCTTTTGGTGGAGGGTATAGATATAAAGTTAAAATGATGGGGGCGGCGGTTAATTTATTGCCGAGGTTTGTGAAGTAAAATATATCCCATAAAAAACAGCCGGGGCTATGATAGTCAAATCATAGTCCCGGCCTCATTATAGATCAGTTAATAGTTTGCTATTGATTTAGCCCGAAAGCTTCCCAGCCCGATGCTGTTGCGCGGGTACAGGTCATGGCTTGGGTTCCGTTCTCGCTCGAGATAAATTTGCCGTTGTTGCCGCGTAGGGTGATCTTACCGTCGGCAGCTACTATCCAGTCAAATTTTTCCCAGTCGCCTGGTGTGGTGCGGTTACAAGTGATAGCTTGGGTTCCGTTTTCTGATGATACGTATTTGCCCATGCTGCGCAGGTAAATTTTACCTGCCCCGGCATCAAGTACAGTGAAGTGCTCCCAATCGCCTGCTGTGGTACGGGTGCAGGTCATGGCTTGCGTGCCGTTTTCGCCGCTTACATATTTATTATTGAAACCCTTAAGTGAGATCACCGTGCCGATAGGCGGGTTACTGCTTGTTGGCGGGGTTGAAGTACCGTTAATAACCGAACTAATTGCCGATAACAGCGAGTTAGCGCCCGAAACATCCTGCGATAGTTCCCACATCATGATACCGCCGCCTTGGTTAATGGCCAGCGTGGTTTTGCTTTTAATGGTTGGGATACCGTTGTAGCCAATACCATTCCATGTATCAGAATTAGGGCTACCGCCACCTGCCAAAATATCGGCATATGAGGTATATGGCTCCCTGCCATAAAATGGAACACCTAAAATAGCCTTTGCTTTAGGCAAGCCCCTGCCTATCCAATAGTTTAATGAAGTTTGGGCTAAAGCATAAGTAGAGTGGTTTGGTCCGTCGCCATCGTAAGCCATGAGGTTAAGGAAATCAACAACGCCGAAAACGCTGTTCAATACGCTTGAGCCATCGTTTGATATCACTGCTGCGGTAAGCAATTTGCCCTGGTTATGCAGCGCTGTGCTTAGTGACGACATCAGCGTAGCATAGTTATTGGCCGATGCACCGTCATCAGGATATTCCCAGTCTATATCGATACCGTCCAGATTGTATTGGTTGGCAAAGTTTACCAGGTTGGTTACAAAGTTATTGCGCGATGTTGAGTTGGCAGCCAACGTTTCGAAGGCGCTATCGTTACCATCATTCCAGCCGCCAAATGATACCAATACTTTCACGCCGTTGGCATGGGCAGTTGAAACAAGGCTTTGCAGTTTGGATACGTTATCTACCGGACCTATACCGCCCGAGGCCGTAGGCGCAACAAAGGCATAATTTACGTGGGTTAATTTCGAGATCTGGGTGGCGCTAACGGCCCCTGCCCAGCTTGGCAGGTAGCCCACTACTTTAAAGCCGGGAACAGCATCAACATTAACAGCCTTTTGAGGCGCGTTGTCAAGCGGGCTATTTGGCTGATTTGGTGAAAAACTGTCTTTACGACAAGATGAGAATGCAAAGAACACTACTGCTATGTACCATAGCAGGCGGGAGTTTAAAGTTTTTTTCATAATAGGTTGTTTTATTGGTGGATGGATGTGGTATGCAGGGTGTTAAAAGAGCGGTGGAATTGTGCGATTCCCTCCCTTGGGAGGGGGGCGATAGGGTGTGCGGTGGCAGGGAGGGGTTTATACGCCAGGCTTCTTCGATATTCATGGCGATGAAACCCCTCCCTACACCCTCCCAGGGGAGGGAATCGCACATTCCCGTGCTTTTGAGGAAAAACTATAATGTTACTGGTTTCAACCCAAAAGCTTCCCAGCCCGATGCTGTTGCACGGGTACAGGTCATGGCTTGGGTGCCGTTCTCGCTCGAGATGAATTTGCCGTTGTTGCCGCGTAGGGTGATCTTGCCATCGGCGGTAACTATCCAGTCAAATTTTTCCCAATCGCTTGGTGTGGTGCGATTGCAGGTGATGGCTTGCGTGCCGTTTTCTGATGATACATATTTGCTCATGCTGCGCAGGTAAACTTTACCGGCACCGGCGTCAAGTACGGTGAATTTTTCCCAATCGCCGGCCGTAGTACGGGTGCAGGTCATGGCCTGGGTGCCGTTTTCGCCACTTACATACTTACCGTTGAAACCTTTAAGGGTAATTACGGTGCCAATAGGCGGGTTGGTGCCCGTAGGCGGAGTGGTTGTACCACCGGTAATTACCGAGTTGATGGCCGAAAGCAGAGAGTTAGCCCCCGAGGCATCGCCACCCAGATCCCAGATCATCATACCGCCGGCCTGGTTAAGTGCCAGCGTGGTTTTACTTTTAATGGTTGGGATGCCGTTGTAACCGTAGTTTTGAAAAGTATCAGAGTTGGGACTACCGCCTATAGCCAAAACATCTACGTAGTTTTTGGTCATATAATCATAACGGTTATCCCTTGCATAAAACGGAACGCCCAGTATGGTTTTGGCAGCAGGTAAACCACGACCAGCCCAGTAATTCAAACAATCAACAGCCGATTGATAGGTAGAGTGCTGGAAGTTGTTATCATCATAATCCATAATGTTTATCCAATCCAATATGGTAAACATGTTATTGGTTACGTACGATGCGCCAACCGAAATAGAGGCGATGGTACAAACCCTGCCGCCATTGTGCATAGCGGTTGAAAGCTGTTGCAGCAAGGTGTAAAAGTTGGTGGTTTCGGTACCTGCAGATGGAAATTCCCAGTCGATATCCACGCCGTCAATACCGTACTGATTACAGAAGTTAACCATGTTGTTAACAAATGTGGTACGATAGCCTGAGTTAGCTACAATAGAGTGGAAGGCATCGCCACCACCACCGCCGCCAACAGATATGATCACTTTTACATTGTTGTTGTGCGCGTTAGTAACCAGGCTGGTAAACTTAGATAGGTTATCCAGTGGATTTAGCCCACCGGAGTTGGTTGGCGTAAGGAAAGCGTAATTAATGTGGGTTAGTTTGCTGTACTGAACCGTATTAACATCGCCCTGCCAGCTTGGTAAATAACCTATCACTTTAAACGAGGCAATAGGTACGGCATTGTTTGGCGATACGGCTTTACTGTCGCCACTTGGGGTAGGGGCATCGCCGGTTTTAAACTGGTTCATGTTATCCTTTTTACAGGATGAGAATGCCGCCAGCACAGCCAGCGTGAGGCCGAGGAGATAAGAGTTAATTTTTGATCTCATAAGTTAATTGTTAAGTGGTGTTTGATGTATTTATGTATAGGTTTATAATTGGCCTGGTAATAAAAACATCGCCTGTTAACTCATTTTTATAATACTTATGAATATCTGATACTAATATCCATTATAGGGCGTTAATAGGCTTTATAGATGTTTTGGTATGAGTAAAATTATATAAACATCTTATTATAAATACCTTATAATAGGCCCAATACGGCTCAATCACAAGCGTAGTAGTGCTTTTGTAGTGTGAAACCGGCCCGTAAACGCAGCTTTTGCCATTAATTTTTTTTAGGCCGATACGCTTAACTCACAGTTTATTTATTGTTTTTGATTGAAATATGGCATTTTGATATAGGTTTAACCATGCTGTTAAAACCATATAAGCGGATGGCGGATAGGTAAATTGCGGATAACTTCCTCAACCTTAGGGTTATGGTCGAGGTTTTTCCAGGTGTTGAACCAGTTGTTTTCGTGATAGGTATCGGCACCAAACAGTAAAAAGGGTTGTGCTACAGGCCAGTTATCCCAATACATTACATCGGGTTTTAATGCCCATTTGCTTTTATCGGCTACAAAAGGATATAAATAGCTGATGCCTTTTTTAATGGATTTACCATCGGTGGTTTCAAAGTTCCAGAGGTTATCTTTTGGGGTGGATAAGATCTGGCAAAGCATGGTCATGGCATCTAAATTAAATATGGAATAGCCATAAGGTTTGGTGCGCTCAATCTCTAAGGGAAAACTACCATCGGTACCCATTTGCCTTGGCAGCAGGATGGTTTTGTATCTCGCTCTTAATGAATCAAGCACAGCCTCGTTATTGCAAAGTTTGGCAAATGAGGCTACCTGCATGGCCCAACAGGTGGCGTGGTTGTTTTTAACTTCTTTTTCCTGAATGCCAGGCTTGCTGGTTGTGAGCCATTCGGTGTACATGGCAAACCATTGTTTAATGTATTTAACGGTTTTAGCATCTATAGCTTTCTCCATCACTATAACACCCTGGGCAACTTCCATCAGGTGGATGGTATCTATAATGCCGTAATTCCTGCCGGTAAATTGCCCTTTAACAGCTTGTGCAAACCACAGACTTGGGTTCATCAAGGTTTGCTCATCAATAAACCAGGCTTTAAGGTGTACTACCGCCTGATTAACATATTTAACATCGCCGGTTATTTTATAGGCTGATGCCAGCGCGCCGATAATTTTGCTAAAGCGGATCATGGCTTTGCGATGTTCTACAAAATTATCGGGGTTGGTCATGCCGTCGCGGTTAATGTAGGGGCCATCCGGGTTTTGCGGGTTGGGCCAAAAATAATCGGCTTCCGAAAAGAAATCGTGCTTGCCGCCTGCGCTTCGGGGAGACGATGAGGCGGTTATGGTAATTGGTTGTTGCTGCATGGCCCAGGCAGCTTCGGCTAAAACTTGTTTTTTAAGCAGAGCTTCAGCAGCTTTTTCTATGGGAGATTGATCGGGTTGCGATGGTTTATTGGTAAACGCGCAGCTTACTGCAATTAAAATAACAGCTAATAGGTTTTTCATGGCGATGGTTATATATGGTGCGCCAAGATAAGGATACGCTAAGAAACCGGGTTGATGTTTTTGGCTTGTAGGGGATTTGAAGGGGCGAGAAGTATTTTTCGCTAAGGTTTTTAAGTTGAATAGTTCGAGAATTTAAGCACGCAAAGGCGCGAAGACGCTAAGTTTTTTAAGGTGAATAGTTTGAGAATTTTAAGTACGCAAAGCTAAGTCGCAAAGTTTGGCTATAAAAACCTTAGCGTCTTCGCGGCTTTGCGTGCTTTAAATAACCCGAAGCTAAGCTTCATAACCCTCATTGGCATAACTATTGATTAAATAATCCACACCGTAACGTAAAAAGCGTTGTTCAGCTATAAAAATATGGTTGTGCACTATAAACAATATGCCAACGTTTTTTATGTTTACACAAATACTTAGAAAATGAAAACTCTAAAAACATCCTTATTTGCCCTTTCCGTAGCAGTTTTAGCTATTACTACACAGGCCTGTAAAACCAAAAAAGCTGTTGTGCAAACACCGCCGCCAGCTGCTCCTGTTCAGCAAACTCCGCCGCCACCGCAACCAACTCCGCCACCGCCGCCAGCACCAACTCCGCCACCGGCCCCGGCTAAACCCGACTATAATTTTACCAATATCCAGTTTGAATTTAACTCGGCAGTGTTAAAAACCGCCTCGTACCAAACTTTGGATCATATTGCAGCCGAACTGAAAAAAGATCAATCGGTTAAGTTTATCCTTAACGGTAACGCATCTGCCGAAGGTACTGCCGAGCACAACTTGTCGTTATCTACAGATAGGGCAAACTCGGTAAAACTTTACCTGATAAACAGTGGTGTTAAAGCCGATAACCTTACAGTTAAAGGTTGGGGCGAAAGCAAACCAATTGCCGATAACAGCACCGAAGAAGGCCGCGTATTAAACCGCCGCGTTGAAGTTAAGGTAGCTGAATAATAATTAAGCTCCTTTTTAATAATACAAAGGCAGCCTGCAAAACAGGCTGCCTTTTTTTGTTGGGGGCTATTTGTAGATTGGAATATGGCGAACAGGGTAACGGTGCGGATACCAAAGTGGACAGTTAATATGTACGGATAAATTGTTTAAGATGACAATATTAGATAGATTTACATTGATTATAAACCATGTAAAGTTGCTGTCTGCCTGAAAGATAAGTGACGTTTTAAACCTATTTACCGAACACATCCGCTATGCAAAGCTTATTGAAAAACGCTATATTTTGTTTGTGTCTGCTGCCGTTTTGTGTAGTAGCCAAACCTTTGCTACAGAATGATACCCAAAAACATACTGATACGGTAGAGCAAGCAGCAAACATTGTACAAAAACTTAAAACTTATAACGAAACCCATACCATCGAAAAAGCATACCTGCACTTTGATAAGCCATATTATGCAGCCGGCGATACGATATACTTTAAAGCCTACCTAACCGAAGGCCAGGAGCACGAGCTATCAACCATTAGTGGGGTTTTGCATGTAAACCTGATTAATGCCGCTGGTAATATAAAGCAGGAGATAGCACTTCAGTTAAACAATGGTATTGCCTGGGGCGATTTTGCATTGCACGATACCTTGCCAAAAGGTAATTATCGGGTTCGCGCTTACACGCAATGGATGCGCAACAGCAATAACTTTTTTGAACGGGAAATAAGGGTGGGTGCCTTAGGAGTTGATAAAGTACCCGAAAGCGCTAAAAAACAACCATCCCTGGCAGATAACAAAACCGACCTGCAATTTTTTGCCGAAGGGGGCACCCTGATTACCGCACTTAGCAATAAAATAGCTTTTAAGGCTGTTGCTGCTGATGGAAAAGGAATCGATATTAAAGGCGTTGTTTTTGATAGCGATAACAGGCAGATTACCTCATTCGTATCAACCCATTTGGGGATGGGCTATTTTATGTTGAGCCCCGAACCTGGTAAGACTTACCGGGCGATATTTACTGATACCACGGGCATTGAACAAAACGTCAAACTGCCCAAACCTGTTAATGAAGGCATCGCGTTAGCGGTTGATAATGATGACGTAGCGAAGGCATCGATTAAAATAAATGCCAGCGATATTTTTTATCATGAAAATAAAGATAAAACTTTGACGCTGATTATCTATTCGGGTGGCACGGCAGTTACTGTATCATGTAAACTGGATAGTCAAAGTATCGCGCTTGATATTTTAAAACGCCGCCTAAAAACCGGGATAACCAGGATCGCCCTATTTAACGATAACAATGAGCCGCTTTGCGAACGCTTGATATTTGTACAGAATTACGATCAGTTGAGTTTAACAGTAAGCAGCGATAAAACAGGGTACAGAAGGCGGGAACTAATTAATCTAAACCTGGACGTTAAAAACCGGGCAGACAGCCCGGCCGCTGGCCATTTTTCGATATCAGTAATTGACGAAGGCAAAGTGCCCGTTAACGAGAAC
Organism: Mucilaginibacter sp. CAU 1740; assembly: GCF_039839285.1. NCBI lineage: Bacteria > Pseudomonadati > Bacteroidota > Sphingobacteriia > Sphingobacteriales > Sphingobacteriaceae > Mucilaginibacter > Mucilaginibacter sp. CAU 1740. The sequence goes on from NZ_JBDOQS010000001.1 coordinate 942,121, forward strand.
GACGAACACACCATATTAACCAACCTGTTACTAACCTCCGATTTAAAAGGTACCGTTGAGCAGCCTAATTACTATTTTGCCAATATTAACGACGAAACCCAGCACAACCTCGACCTGGTAATGCTCACCAATGGTTACCGCGGGTTTGAGTGGAGGCCGCTGGTAACCGATGCTTACCCTGCTATCGCTTTTCAACCTGAAAAAGGACTTAGCATTAGTGGTAACGCGAAAACTCTCGGTGGCAAAATGTTAAACAGCGGAACGGTATCATTAATAAGATCATTTCCTGAAACACAGCTGTTAACCCGGGCAATAAGCAGCGATGGCAGCTTTAAATTCAGCGATCTGCTTTTTACCGATTCGTGCAAGTTTATACTACAGGCTGTTAATGGAAAGGGTGCGAATACTACCATGCTTACTTATAAAAAAGATGCTACACCTTTGATCCCTACTTTAAACAGCAGTATGATACAGGATGTTAATTTATCTATGAGTGACTATCTTGAAAATAGCAGGCTTAAATATGATGATTACCTCAGGTACAATAAAGTTAAATTACTTAAACAGGTTAATATCAAGGCCGTTAAGCGGAATGATAATTATCGGTCGTCGGCATTAGGTGGGCCGGGAAGCGCTGACCAGGTGATACATATAGGTGAGCTTCCTGTTTCGGGGTCGCTAAGTCAGATGCTTGCGCCAAGGGTACACGGAGACAGGGCACGTAGTTTGCTGCAAAATGATCATGCTTTAATACTTATGGATGGTGTACAGATAAATGGCAGCCTGGGCTTTAATAGCCCGGTTGATATAATAAGTGCATCAGATGTTGAAACGGTTGAGCTTTTTTACGGACCGAGCGCGGCGCTATATGGAATGCGCGGAGGCCAGGGTGTAATTGTGATAAACACTAAAGCAGGGGGCGGTTTGCAGCCTAAAGATATTTCATCAACGGGTATCCTCCCCATAACAGTGCCCGGTTTTTATAAAGCACGGGTATTTTATTCGCCAAAATATGAAAGCCTGGAAGAAAACGGTAGCCGGCCCGATTTGCGCAGCACCATTTATTGGCAGCCTGAATTAATTACGGATAAGGACGGCCATGCCTCATTAAGTTATTTTAATGCTGATGGGCCTGGTCCATATCGAGTGGTTATTGAGGGGATAGATGAAAATGGTAATTTAGGTAGGCAAGTTTACCGATATAATGTGCATTAATGAGAAGTTAAAAGTATTATCCATCATGTGATATCAGGTAAGGAGCAATCGCGAACTATACAGGGCCGCCCTGCTTCCGTGCGATTGCTTCGTGCCTACCCATGACATGTTTAAAAATGGGTGTCATGCTGAGCTTGTCGAAGCATGGTGGGCAGGGCCTCTGCTCGCGACCCTTCGACAAGCTCAGGGTGACAGGCCGACCCATAATGTCATATAATCCTTCGGAGGCGACTGCTTTTACTTACTCGCAATGACGTGTCGTTATATTTAATCCTCCAAAAATCGTTGCGTTTTAGCGCCTTCGCGTGCAAAAAATCCCCTCTTAGCCCCTTTCCTCACAAAATTGATACGATTTTACCAACTATTGAACCGTTTTGTGTAAAAGGATTGTTTTAATTTGGGCCGAGAGAAACTGTTTACTGCGTAGCATGTTCGTGCATGCAAATATTGATTTTGTTTATCTTCGGTTTTTTGAAGGTAGATAATTTATAAACCTGCGCCGTACAGCACCTTAACACCTATGAGTAAACGTAAATTATTTACAGGCCTGTTTTTAATTGGCACTGCTGCTTTGGCTTCTGTAGCCTGGCAAGTGGTACCGAAAAGCAAACAACCGGCCCCTCCCAAAAAACGACCGAACATCATCGTGATCCTGGCCGATGACCTCGGCTTTTCGGATATTGGTTGTTATGGGGGAGAGGTTAAAACGCCTAATCTGGATTATCTTGCCCAAAACGGAATCCGCTATACGCAGTTTTATAACACTTCGCGTTGCTGCCCAACAAGGGCTTCGTTACTTACAGGTTTATATAACCAGCAAGCCGGCATAGGCAAAATGACCGATGCCGAGGATGAGCCGGGATATCTTGGCCATATTACCGATAATGCGGTAACTATTGCCGAGGTTTTGAGATCGGCAGGGTATCATACCGCCATGAGTGGCAAGTGGCATGTATCTAATACCAACGGGCAGCCCAATGCTAAAGACCAGTTGGATTGGCTGAACCACCATAAAGATTACCCCGAGTTTTCACCTATAAGCCAGTATCCAACCAGTCGCGGCTTTGAAAAGTTTTTTGGTACCATTTGGGGCGTGGTTGATTTTTATGATCCATTTAGTTTGGTGAGTGGTACTACGCCAATTAAAACTGTTCCGAAAAACTATTACCATACCGATGCCATTAACGATACGGCTGTGGCTTACATTAAGGGCTACGCAAAATCATCCAAGCCATTCTTTTTATATGTAGCGGAAAATGCCCCGCACTGGCCGCTTCAGGCTAAGCCAGAAGATATCGCCAAATACAAAGACACCTACAAAGCAGGCTGGCAAGCTATCCGCGAAGCGAGATACAAAAAAATGGTGCGTTTAGGTTTGATCGACCCAACAAAAACCAAACTATCCGACCGCTGGAAAGGCGACCTGGATTGGGATAAAAACCCAGCCAAAGAGTGGGACGCTATGGCCATGGCCGTACACGCCGCCATGATTGATAGGATGGATCAGGGCATTGGGCGCATCATTAACGCGCTTAAACAAACCGGTCAGCTGGATAATACGCTGATTGTTTTCCTGTCGGATAATGGTGCAAGCGCCGAAAATTGCGCCGCTTATGGCCCTGGCTTTGATCGCCCTAACGAAACCCGCGACGGGCGTAAAGTAATTTACGCTACCGAAAAGCAGGCTATGCCCGGCCCCGAAACTACTTATTCATCTATAGGGCAGCGTTGGGCTAATGTAGCCAATACGCCTTACGAATACTGGAAAGCCGAATCATACGAGGGTGGGGTACATACCCCCATGATAGCTTACTGGCCAAAAGGAATTTCGGCACCAAAAGGAGGTTTCAATAGCCACATGGGGCATGTGATGGATTTCATGAGCACCTTTGTTGAACTGTCAGGGGCTAAATATCCTACCACTTATAAAGGCCATACTATTCAACCAACCACAGGTATCAGTTTAGTGCCAACCTTTAGCGGCAAGCAAACCGGCGGTCATGAGGATTTATTTAACGAACACTTTGGTGCCCGCTACGCGCGTTTAGGTAACTGGAAACTGGTATCGTTAAGTAATGATACCACCTGGCATTTGTTTGATATGGCTAACGATAAAACCGAAACAACCGATTTAAAAACCAAATACCCGGCAAAAGTGCACCAGTTGGATAGCTTATGGCACATTTGGGCCGATACGCATAAAGTGTTCCCGAAGCCGGGCAAAAACAGTAAATAATAATTCCCCAACAATAAATTAAAACCAAAAAGTAAAACGTAGTTTATGAATCGCATTTTCAAAAAAACGTACCTGCTTGTTTCCGGATTGGCAGCATCGTTTATTGCACAAACAGCATCGGCTCAGGATAAGATGCCGTCGTACCCGCTCATTACGCACAATACCTATTTCTGCGTTTGGAGCAATACTGATAAACTGAACGAATCGACCACCAAACACTGGACAGGTAAAGATCAATCGCTATTAGGCCTGGTTAAAGTTGATGGCAATTACTACCGTTTTATGGGGGCATCGGCCGTTAACTATAAAACTATTTTAGCCGCAACCGACGAGAAATCATACACCAGTCAGTACGTAGCCGAAACCGCCCCTGCCGAAGATTGGGCAAAACCAGGCTTTAACGATCAAAGCTGGAAAACTGCTACCGCCCCTTATGGCGATGAACGCGCCATTAAAGGTACCGACTGGAGAGGAAAGGATATCTGGGTGCGTCGTAAATTCACCGTATCTGAATTGCCTAAAGGTCGTTTAATGGTGAAACTTTATCATGACGATGAAGCCGAAGTGTACCTGAATGGCGTGCAAATTGCTGCCGAAGGTGGTGCCAACGGCGATTTTGAAACTTTTGCTTTACCGGCAAGTGCTAAATCGAATTTAAAGGTAGGAGAGAACGTTTTGGCTATCCACTGTAAAAACACAGGCGGTGGCTCATTCATTGATGCAGGCCTTACCGAAGAGGTTTTAAGCAAAGACGACGAAGCAGTTAAACTTGCCGAGCAAACCAGCGTTAAAGTTACCGCTACCCAAACAGTATATAACTTTAAAGCAGGCGATGTTAACCTGAAAGTTACCTTCACCTCGCCATTGGTAATTAACGATTTGAAATTGCTGACCACTCCGGTATCGTACATCACTTACCAGCTAAAAGCAATTGATGGTAAAGCGCATGATGTGGAGATCTATCAAGGGGTATCAAGCAATTTGGCTGTAAACACACCTTCGCAAGAAGTTACCGCTTCAAGGTACACCGCCAATGGCTTGAAATTGTTAAAAGTAGGTACTGTTGAACAACCTGTTTTGCAGAAAAAAGGCGATAACGTACGTATTGACTGGGGCTACGCTTATGTATCTTCATCAACCGCGGGCGCTAAACAATATATCACTCCCGAAGGTGATGCTGTATCATCATTTGTAGGCGGCAAAAGCGGCGAAGCTTCAGCAACCGGCAAACAGTTAATGTTAAGCACTGTAATTCCGTTTGGTAAAGTAAGCGCTACGCCGGTATCTAAATTTATTTCGGTTGGTTATGATGATATCTATGCCATCCAATACTTTAAAACCAACTTAAGGCCATGGTGGAGAAATACCCCGGGCGCTACCATCGAAGGCGTATTGAGCGATGCTACTAAAGGTTATGCTAAAGTGTTAGGCGCGTGTGCCAAAACTGATGCTAAGATCTGGGCCGACGCTATTAAAGCAGGCGGTGAAAAATATGCTAAGCTTTGTGTAATGGCTTATCGCCAAAGCATTGCTGCGCACCACGTGGTAAAAAGCCCTCAGGGCGAGTTGTTGTTCTTATCGAAAGAGAACTTCAGCAATGGATCTATCAACACTGTAGATATTACCTATCCATCAGCACCAATGTACCTACTTTACAATCCCGAATTGTTAAAAGGTATGATGAGCGGTATCTTCTATTTCAGCGAAAGCGGTAAATGGAATAAACCATATTCATCGCACGATTTGGGTACATACCCATTAGCTAACGGTCAAACTTATGGCGAAGATATGCCGGTTGAAGAAAGCGGTAACATGATCATCCTGGCCGAAGCTTTGGCTAAAGTGGAAGGTAACGCCAACTACGCCAAAAAGCACTGGAAAACTTTAACCATCTGGACTGATTACCTTGCAAAAGCAGGTTTTGATCCGGGTAACCAGTTATGTACTGATGATTTTGCCGGTCACCTGGCACATAATGCCAACCTATCGGTAAAAGCTATTGTAGCTATTGATGCCTATGGCGAATTAGCAGGTATGTTAGGCGATGCCGCAGCTGCTAAAAAATACAAAGCTATGGCTAAGGATATGGCTAAAAAATGGCAGGATAAAGCGGATGCAGGCGACCACTATGGTTTAGTATTCGACAGTAAAGATACCTGGAGCCAGAAATACAACATGGTTTGGGATAAAGTGTTAGGCTTAAACCTGTTTCCGCAAAAAGTGTACGATAAGGAGTTTAAATTCTACTTAGCGCACCAAAACGAGTTCGGCTTACCGCTTGACAGTCGTAAAACCTACACAAAAAGCGACTGGATCCTTTGGACTGCCGCAATGGCCGATAACAAAGCCGATTTCAATGCCCTGGTAGCCCCTGTTTACAAATTCGCTACCGAGACATCATCGCGCGTACCACTAAGCGACTGGCACGAAACTACCAACGGTAAAATGGTAGGCTTCCAGGCACGTAGTGTTATTGGTGGTTATTATATGAAAACTTTGAGGGATAAATTGGCTGCTAAGAAATAAGTAGCGTAGTTTGATCTTGATATGAAAAGGGATGCCGCGAAGCGGTATCCCTTTTTTTTGTTTATGAAGAAGAGCTGATAGTACGATATAAAAAAGCGAGGGCCCGTGCGATTCCCTTCTCCTGGGAGGGTGTAGGGAGGGGTTTCGCCACCTTGCATATCAGCGAGCAGGGTGTAGAAACCCCTCCCTGCCACCACGCAACCCAACCGCACCCCTCCCAAGGGAGGGAATTAAAAACTCAACCGCTCTACACCTCCCAAAACTTCACAATAATTTGATACCCAAATAAAGGCATTTATCAGTATTTTCAACCTTTGTTAGCTATACTGATATCCTATGCCGGTCCCGATTAAAAAAATCATATTTAAAACGCTTAAAATAAGCGGTATTACCATAGTTAGCTTATTGCTGCTGATGTTTCTGTTGCCAATGCTTTTTCCGCAAACGGTAACAGAAAAAATAAAACAATGGGCTGCGGGGAGCGTAACCAGTAAGTTATCATTCACGGGTACGCACCTATCTTTCTTTAAAAAATTCCCTTCGCTTACTTTAACGCTGGATGATTTTGTGCTGAATGGCAGCCAGCCTTTTCAAAACGATACGCTGGTTTCGGCTAAGGAGATCTCGTTGGCGATTGATCTTTCGTCGGTATTTAAGAGTAAGATCAACGTAAACAAGATCTACCTGAACCAGGCTTTAATCAATATCCAGGTTGATAGCGCGGGTAAGGCTAACTACAACGTTTATAAATCTACCGCACAAAAGCAGGCTGATAAGGCCGACACCGCAAGTGCCTCATTAGGTATTGAGCAGATCCTGATCGAAAAAAGTAACCTTGCTTACAACGACCGGTCGATGCCGATGCAGATAGCCGCCCGCAATTTTAACTACAAAGGCAGTGGCGATTTGAGCAAAGATGTGTTCGACCTGTTTAGCCATATCGATGCTACATCGGTTGATTTTAGTTATGGTGGTAAACCTTATGTAGTACACAAAAAAGTTAATGCCGATCTGGTTACCAGCATCAACACCAAATCATTGGCATTCGCGTTCCAGAAAAACGACCTGCTTATCAATCAGCTTCCGGTTAATTTTAAAGGCAGGTTTGAGTTTTTGAAAGATGGGTATGATATGGATTTCAAGATCCGCAGTGATCAAAACGATCTGGGCGATATCTTCACCGCCATTCCGGATGAGTACGCCAAATATGTTGATGATATGGATATCAACGGAAACGGTGTTATTCAGTTAAACCTCACAGGCAAATACATCGCATCCAAAAACATTATGCCCGATCTGAGCATCAGCGCCAAACTGCGCGATGGTTATATCGCCAATAAAAACACTCCCGCCCCGGTAAAAAACCTTTACCTCAATATGGATGCGAAGCTGCCCGGCCTGAACCCTGATAGCCTGAATGTGAATATCGATTCGGTGTATTTTAATATTGGGAAGGATTACTTTGGTTCGGTGATTAAAGTGAGAGGAATCAAATCGCCGTACGTGTACGCTAAGGTAAATACCGAGATTGATCTGGAGCAATGGTACAAGGTGTTTGGTGTTAAACCGTTCCAGGTAAAAGGACGCTATACCTTACACATGGAAACGGACGGACGATACACCACAGGTATTAAACGTACTGGCTTAAGGGGTAAAATTGATACCGTAATAACCAGCGTGCCTAAATTTAATGTGCATTCAAGCTTCAGGAATGGGTATTTCAAATACACCAAACTGCCGCAAGCCATCACCAATATCAGCTTTGATCTGAATGCCGCCTGTCCCGATCACAACGTAGCCAACGCTACTATGGATCTGCGGAACCTTAACCTCAACGCCCTGAACAACTACATTAAAGGCTACCTTAAAATGAGTAATAAAGCAGGTGCTTTAATAGATGCCGGATTGAACGCGAAATTTAAACTGGATGACATCACGCAGTTTGTACCCGCAGATAGCATCACGCTAAAAGGCGATCTGGATGCCAACCTGCAAACCAAGGGCCGGTATATCCCCGCGAAAAGGATTTTCCCGGTTACCAATGCGCAAATCAACCTGACCAACGGCTATATCCAAACCAAGTACTATCCGCACCCTGTACAAAACATGCAGGTTAATGTGGATATATTCAACAACACCGGATCGATGAAAGGCTTGAAGGTCAACATCAAACCGGTATCGTTCAATTTTGAAGGGCAACCATTTTTGCTAAAAGCTAACCTGCGCAACTTTGACGATCTGGATTACAGCCTGGCATCGCATGGTAGTTTGGATATTGGCAAAATTTATAAAGTGTTTGCCATTAAGGGTTACGATGTAAAAGGCTTGGTAACTACCAACTTCTCCTTAAAAGGGAAGCAAAGCGATGCGGTTGCAGGCCATTATGATAAGCTGGCTAACTCGGGTAGCATGAAGGTTAAGAACATCAAACTGAGTTCAGAGCTGTTCCCGAAACCATTCTTTATCCGCACAGGCGTCTTCAGCTTTAACCAGGATAAAATGAATTTCGACCAGTTTTCGGCTAATTACGGTAAAAACAAGGTGGTGCTGAACGGTGCATTATCCAACGTTATCGGCTACGCCACGCAGAAAAATTCCCCGCTGAAAGGTGAGTTTAGTTTAACCAGCGATCAGATCATTGCTGATGATTTTATGGCCTTTGCAGGTTCAGCGCCATCTGCTAAACCTACCAAATCATCGGGCGTTATCCTGGTGCCGTCGAACCTCGACCTTAATTTTGCTGCCGATGTTAAAAAAGTAAAATACAATGGGCTGGATATAAACGATGCCAAAGGCGCCATGAGCATAACCAACGGGCAGATCATTTTAAAACAGGCAGGTTTCAGCATGATAGGCGCCCCGGTAGTGATGGATGCCACCTATGGCAGCGTTACCCCGCAGAAAGCGTTTTTTGATTATCACATCAGCGCTAAAGAATTTGATATTCAAAGAGCTTATAAAGAGATCAAACTGTTTCATGATATGGCCTCATCGGCCGAGCATGTGCAGGGCACGGTTTCTTTAGATTATAAACTGGCAGGTAAGCTTAATGGCGATATGAAACCTATTTACCCATCGTTAAAAGGTGGCGGTGTACTATCCGTTAAGCAGGTTAAAGTTTACGGTTTAAAATTGCTGAGTTCAGTTGGTAAACAAACCGGGCACGATAGTTTAGGTAAGGGAGATGTGAAAAAGGTAGATATCAAAACTACAGTTGCCAATAACATCATCACTATCGAGCGTACTAAAATGCGAATAGCCGGTTTCAGACCGAGGTTTGAAGGCCAGGTAGGCTTGGATGGTAAATTGAACCTGAAATTCAGGCTTGGTCTGCCGCCGTTTGGTATTTTTGGTATCCCGATGACTATTACAGGTACACAGGATAAGCCGATCATCCATCTGGGTAAAGGCAAAAAAGAAGACGAACTACAGGAAACGAAGGAGGAGGAATAAATTTGAGCAAGGGGTTTTTAGGAAAGATGAGTAGAATTAAAGCTGCGGTTGCGATAGCGTTTGTTGTTTTTGCTGGATGTAAACAAGCGAATAAAGAAAAGCATATAGCTGTTGCCGATACTTTAAAAAGCAAGGTTAATTGCGAAACCGGGGTACCATCACGCTTCCCCGGCTTGTCAAATAAAGGTATCAATGCGTTAACGCCCGGCAAATCCATCAGCCACGAAGGCATGGTTTTTATAAAAGGCGGCACCTTTATGATGGGCGGCGACAACCAACAAGCCGAAGCCGACGAGTATCCTAAACACCAGGTTACCGTTAACGGCTTTTGGATGGATGTGAACGAGGTTACCAATAAACAATTCGCTCAATTTGTAAAAGCCACCGGTTACATCACCACCGCCGAAAAGAAACCCGACTGGAACGAACTCAAAAAACAACTCCCTCCCGGCACGCCTTCACCGCCCGATAGCCTGATGGTTGCAGCCTCGCTGGTATTTAAACCTGCGAAAAGTAAAATATCCCTCAACGATTACAGCCAATGGTGGGAATGGAAAAAAGGTGCCGACTGGAAGCACCCGCACGGCCCCGGCAGTAACATCAACGGAAAAGAAAATTACCCTGTAGTACAAATATCATGGTACGATGCCCAGGCCTACTGTAAATGGGCCGGTAAACGCCTACCCTACGAAGCCGAATGGGAATGGGCCGCAAGGGGAGGGCTTGATAATGCTATCTATCCCTGGGGAAACCAACCCGTTACCGAAGGCAAAACCAAAACCAATATTTGGGAGGGCGATTTTCCATATAATAACACTACGCGCGATATGTATTACTACAGCGCCCCGGTACGCTCGTTTCAGCCAAACGGTTATGGCCTTTACGATATGGCCGGCAATGTTTGGGAATGGTGCGAAGATCTGTACTATAATCAATACTACGCCTATTTAAAAGATAACAACATCAGCAATAACCCACACGGCCCCAACAAAAGCTATGACCCAGATGAGCCTAATGCCGCCAAACGTGTGATCCGTGGTGGTTCGTTTTTATGTAATGATAGCTATTGCTCAGGCTTTAGAGTAGCCCGGAGGATGAAAAGTACGGAAGATAGTGGGTTGGAACATCTGGGGTTTAGGTGCGTGGCTGATAAATAACAACAAAGGCGGCACTTTCGTTGCCGCCTTCATCATTAAAAGTCTAAGAGAGGCTTACAAAGTAGCCATGTCAATTACAAACCTGTAACGCACATCGCCTTTTTCCATCCTTGCGTAGCTTGCAGTGATATCTTTAATATCGATCAGTTCGATATCTGATACGATGTTATGCTCTGCGCAAAAATCAAGCATTTCCTGAGTTTCGCGGATACCACCGATGCCCGAACCTGCCATGCTTTTACGGCCGCCTAATAATGAGAACGGACGGATTGAGTAAGGCTGCGATGGAACACCTACACCTATCAAAGTACCATTGGTACGTAATAACGAAAGGTACATATCCATATCATGCTCGGCAGAAACGGTATCGAGGATAAAATCGAACGATCCTTTTACCGCTTCAACCTGTGCCGGATCTGATGTTACCACAAAGTGGTGAGCGCCCAGATCTTTAGCTGCTTGCTCTTTCGAGGCAGAAGTACTCAACACAGTAACGTCGGCACCAAAAGCAACGCCAAATTTAACGCCCATGTGGCCTAAACCACCTAAGCCTAATACGGCAAGTTTGTGGCCTTTACCAACTTTCCAGTGGCGCAGTGGCGAGTAGGTAGTGATGCCTGCGCAAAGTAAAGGTGCTGTAGCCGCAAGTGGCAATTTGTCAGATACGTGCAGTACAAACTCTTCGCGAACAACAATAGCGCTTGAGTAACCGCCGTAAGTTGGTACGCCTTGTCTGTCAAGGTTGTTATAGGTTTGAGTGCTACCTTCAAGGCAGTATTGCTCCAAATCGTCTTTGCAGTTTTCGCAAACCTGGCATGAGTCAACCATACAGCCAACACCGGCAAGTTCACCTACTTTAAAGTTTTTAACGTGATCACCAACTTTAACAATTTTGCCAACAATTTCGTGGCCTGGTACCATTGGGAATACACCCGGGAACCAGTCGTTTTTAATTTGGTGAAGATCTGAGTGACAAACGCCGCAGTATTGGATCTCTATTTGAATATCATGAGGCCCAACCTCACGACGTTCAAAATCCCAGGGCGCAAGATCTGTTTCGGGGCTTTGGGCCGCGTACGCTTTTGCTTGTATCATAGTTAAGATTTTATGTTTTATGTACAACAAAGTTAACCCCGATTAAGCCAAATAGCAATAAAGGTTTCAAAGTAATAATTATACTTTTCAAAGCGTTTTTCGCATGGCTAATGGGGTATGCCCGGTATGCTTTTTGAAAAAGTTATTAAAGTACGACGCGTAATCAAAACCCAGGCTGCTGGCAATATCGGCTATGGTCCAATCGGTGTGGGTAAGCAGCGAACGAGCTTCGGCCAGTATCCTGTCGTTAATATGTGTGGTTGTAGATTTTCCGGTAACCTCGCGTACGGCGGCGTTCAAATGATTAACATGTATGGCCAGTTTATCAGCATAATCACCTGCTTTTTTCAGCTTCAGCGAAAACTGCCCTGAGTCAACAGGGAACTGTTTTTCCAACAGCGTTGAAAATAATTTAGCTATGCGCGATGCCGCGTTTTGCGGGTTGAAATACGCTATTGCAGGCTGCATTTTTATGGCCTCATGTATGATGAGGTTAAGCTGGTTACGCATCAGATCGTACTTGTAAATGTAGTCTGTTTCAGCCTCTTGCAGCATGCGGGTGAAAATGCTGTAGAGGTAGGCAGCCTGTTCATCGTTTAAAAAATAAACAGGGGTACCGCCGGGTTTAAACAGGTTGAGGTCATCAAGGCTTTCCATGCGGTTGGCGCCATGCAAAAATTGGTTGGTGAACACACAAAAATAGCGCTCACTTTCGTCATGCGTATCTTCCCAGGCATAGGGGATCTGTGGATTGGTAAATATCAGGGCGGGCTTATCAATAACTATACCCCGGTTGGCATAAAACAGCTTGGTGTAGCCTTTCATTGATAGGGTAATTTTATAAAATCCGCGCCTCATGTAGGCCGTCAAATCGCAGTTGGCTGTACAGGTGGTAGCTACCCTGAATTGTGCTTTATCGGTGTGAATATTGTCGAGATAACTATTGGTGATCGTTGAAACTTCAATTGCTTCCATTGCTCTAAGTTAAACAAATCAAAGGGGAATGATAGCAGTGAGCCAATGTAGTGCGGTAATAACAACTAATTGGATTGATTTATGACTTGTTTATGAACGATAGAGTAGATACTCATCTTTTAATCGGCCAGTGCGTAAGTTATTTTCCGAAGATCGGTTAAGTCATTCAACCTTTCATTGGGGGTAGTTCCTGGCTTTGCGGGCAATACCGCCTTCCCGATACAAACCCGCAATTCCAATCCTTTTTTATTGAAAAGCTGTGCCGGTAGCATAGCAGTTTGTAGACCGGGATGAATGTGCCGTAACAGGCCGAAGGCTAAACCATTATCGCCATGAAAATAGATGGGAATAACCGGTACAGCGGCTTTGGTTATTAGTTTACCTACAACGGGATGCCAATCCCTATCGGTTATTTTAAACCGGTTAAAATTGTAGGCCGAAACTTCGCCCGCCGGAAATATCGCCACGGGTACGCCTTCCTTAAGCTTGGCCATGGTTAGCTTAAGCCCCGTAATGCTCGAACTATCTTTTATTTTTTCGAAGGGGTTTACCGCTATGATATAGTCAGCAAGGTTGGGCACCTTTTTTAGCAGGAAGTTTCCCATAAAGAGGGTATCTGGTCGTTTACTTACCAATAGAATTAAAAGTGCCAGTGATTCTATCCCGCCATAGGGGTGGTTACATACAGCTATAAAAGGCCCGCTTTCGGGGATGTTTGCCAGCTGCTGCTCATCAACCTTGATATTTATCCCTAAAAAATCAAGCACAAACTTGCAGAACTCTACGCCCTCTAACTCTCCGGCCTGGTTCATCATCTGGTTAAAAGCGTCAATTTTCATGAGCTTCATTAACAGCAAAGCCAGTTTGGGGTAGGGCGATGTGCCGGTTGCCCGGGCAAAATCTTCAGGAGAGATCAATGACATCTTGTAAAGATATACCCCCAGTGTGAAGTGAAGCCCCTATCGCTGTTAAGCTTTCCGTGTAATAACGCAGTCTATAATTCCTAAAATTCATTTTGTTTACGCTTTTATTATGCAATGCTGCTACATCGGGCAAAGCATTGTCCGGGTCAGGGTTCAATTTGTCTGCTTCGGGTTGAAACAGCTTAGAGAATGATGGTTTTTGGGGCAATTTTGAGCCATCAAACAACTCAAACAAACAACTCAAAAACTAAAAGTCATGAAAACAAAAACAGTAAAAACAATCTATTGGATAGGCGCAGTACTTACAGCAGCATGGTTTACCGCAAGTGGTTTAGGCGAACTTACAAATAACCCCCTGGTTTGGGGAATAACTGTAAAATTGGGTTACCCGCCACACTTTATCTACATTTTGGGTGTGGCCAAACTATCTGGAGTAGCGGTGCTTTTAACCCCTAACAGATTACTCAGGTTAAAAGAATGGGTATTTGCGGGCATCTTTTTCGATATCATCTTTGCCTTTTTATCAAAAATTGCGGTGCTTAGTTTCCCGGCTACAATAGATGCCATTGTTGCTTTTATTATGGTAAGCGTAACTTACATTATGTTCCGCAAGCTTTACCCTGCGGTTTACGTTAACCAGGCTAACGCGTAAATAGACTGACCTTACTAAAATAATTAATCAAAACAGGTGATGCTATTAGGTTCGCATCTTTTAACCTTAATACAAAGAATCAGGCCGATTTTATCGGCCTGATTCTTTGTATTAAGGAGTTTTGGTGAATTGAAATTCGGCAACTGTACCAATTCCTGTTCCTGCGCTTGTAAGTGTACCATTTAAAGTTGTATTGCCCTGTTCTCCTATCAGGGTATAAGTTAACACCGGCGAGCCATTTGTTTGGCGCCATGTTGCCGTAATGGTAGTAAGGCCATTCTTATCAGTTTTGGTTATGTAGGTACCCTCAAGTTTTATCTTCGCGCTGGCTGTGTCCTTCCCCGCCATGCTTGTACCTAACGAATAATAATCATTGGCGTATTCTCTCATGGTTCCATTGCTCCTTAATAAAATTGCATTGCCAGGCCCTACAATTGTATTTGGCGATCCCATAATATTTCCGTGATAAAAAACGGAACCGGTATTATCGGTAGGTTTTACAGTATCGCTGCTTTTTTTTGAACAGGCCGACAATGCTATTGCGGCAATGAAAAATATAGTGATAAGGTTTAGTATCTGTTTCATCGTTTTACCTATTGTTGAAATTTTAAATGAACTTGTTTACTCACACGTTTTGACTTGGCATTAGGTTTTAAAGGTTAGGCTGGCTTTTTCACCACGAAAACCGAACTTGCTTGTCCGCCGCCTATCAGGTTTATTGTGCTTGTGTCGTTATCGCTGTTGCCTATGTTTGTAGCTACCCCATTTTTCCATAAAGTAGCTACCCGCTTACCGCTGGCATTGGTTGCCATGCCGGCCACGTACACATCCGTTCCGCTTACAAATACCGAGTAAACTGCCGCTATATCGTTAGGCTTGCTTAGGTTGGTATTCACTCCGTTTTTCCAAATGGTAGCCATTCCCGCTTGCTGCCCCCCGGCTATGTACACATCGCCACCACTCACAAAAACAGATTTTGCATAAGTGAGCGCCTGGTAGTCTTCGCTCAATACAGGGTTATCAGCTATACCGTTTTTCCATATTACGCCAATGTGATATGGAAAGCCGTAAACGTAACTGCCATTAACAAAAAGATCACTTTTAAGATAATTTTTAGTAACAGAATCAAGTTTCATAAACCACTTATGATCTAACGTATTGGTGGGATAACCCTCACCTGCTACATATACGTCTTTATTATACACAAAAATCGATGTCGGCGGATAGTCTTGTGCCCCGCTGCCTGTTAGCGTAGTGGCAACGCCGTTTTTCCAGATCATGGCATTGGCAATCTCACTGCTGCCGGTAACATATACATCACTTGCAGATACATATACCGAGGTAGCATAGGCTCCGCTGCTAAGAGTGGTAGCTACATTGTTTACCCAAAGCTTAGCTACCGGAAGGTACGAGCCAGCGCCAGCCAGCACTTTTGATGATTCGTAACCTGCCACATACACCTTACCATTGCTTACAAATACAGAAAAAGCTTTGGCGTCGTATTTGCCATCAGTAAGGTTGGTGGCAACCCCGTTAACCCAAAGTTTGGCTATTCCTATACCGCTTTTGGTACTTTCAAAGCCAGCCACATACACATTTGTGCCGTCGGCATATACTGAACTTGCGCCTGCATTAAAAGTACCATCACTTAGCTTATAGGCTTTACCATCTTTCCATAAGGTAGCTACGCGGGGCAGGCTGTTTGAATTTGCTTTCGCGGCATCGTAGCCTGATACATAAACACCTGGCCCACCGGTTACAATTCCAGTAGTAGTGCCGGGGCCGGTGGTATCCGTTGTTTTCGGCGTATTTGGCTTTACATTGCTTTTACTACACGAATTAAAAATAACAGCAAGTAAAAGCAGTAGGGGTAATAGTTTTATTGCTTTCATAATATTTTAGTTGATTGGTATTTATTCAATACGTTACTTGCCGCTTACAGGTAATTTGTAAGTAATACCGGCACTTAACACACGCGATCTGATAGCCTGGTTATCCGCATCTACCGCTGTTTTGTTAAGGTTAGTAACCCCACGCATATACCTTAAGCTAAGGCCCCAGCCCTGTAATGATTTTTTAAAGTCATAACCTATACCTCCGCCAACGCTCATGTCTGTGCCTTTGTAATAGTCTTTAGTATTTTGACTGGCTTGGTCGTTGTACTTTGCACTTGCCGCTATTAAAAAGCCCAATTGGGGACCGGCTTCAATGTAGCCGCCAAAGCCAAACTTATACTGTACCAACAGCGGGATTGTAATGAATGAATGCCTTACGTGATATACGTCGTTATTGCTTAGGTCTTTATAATTGGCACCTTCGCCCGAGTAGTTAACGCCGAGTTGCACGCCTACGGAACTACCCAAATTATACTGACCGAAAACGCCGACATAAGGCCGGGCTAAAAACACGTGATAAAAGCCGTTAACAGGTTCGGTAGCAAAATTTGCCCCTGCCCGTATCCCCGGAGAGAATTGCGCCTTCACGGATAGTGTTGAACATACAGCAATGCAAACGATTGATGTGATAATGATGTGTTTGAATGATTTTTTCATGTTTGGGTTGTGGATTGAATGAGTTTTTTGTGGTTGATTTACAAATATTTACAAAGCAAAGATGTGAGGGGATCGGATGCTGTACAATACGCAATTCATCGTATAGTGTACCAAATTCGGCAACAGACCGAGTACTGTTATATCATATCTTTTACGTAGATTGATTGACCTGAACAGCACTTAATTTTGCAGGATGTTGAACAAAAAAACTATTTGCATAGTAGAGGATAAACACGAGTTGCGTGATGCCATGACTACTATGGTACAACTGACCAACGGGTTAATTGCGGCGGGTAGTTACGCGAGCGCCGAAGAAGCTACTCCTGCTATAATGAAGTTGAAGCCCGATGCTGTGATGATGGATATTAACCTGCCGGGTATAAGCGGAATTGCCTGTGTTGCAGCATTAAAAAATCAGTTTCCGAAAATGCTTTTTTTGATGTGTACAGCTTATGAAGACAGCGATAAAATATTCAATTCACTTAAAGCAGGAGCAAGTGGATATATATTGAAAAGCGAAGGCCCTGCTAAAATGATAGAAGCTTTGGCGGATATGCTTGCCGGTGGCAGCCCCATGAGCAGCAGCATAGCACGCAAGGTAGTTAGCAGTTTTAAGCAGCACGAAGTCCAAAACGAATTGATACTGGCACTTACAGAGCGCGAAAAAGCCGTACTCGACCTATTGGCAACTGGTTTAATGAATAAAGAAGTAGCTGATAAGCTTTATATCAGCCCGGCTACGGTACGCACGCACATACAAAATATCTACGAAAAACTACAGGTAAACACAAGGGTTGAAGCGGTGAATTTATACCTGAAAAGATAAATTGTTTGGCGAAGCAGGTTAAGTGGGGAATGGCGATGCGAACTTGCTTTAGGTTTTTATGATATGCAAAATAGGCAACATGTTTGTTTTTAAGTGATAAGATCAATGGTAAAAAAAACAGTTTTAGTTATTTACGTAATTGCATTAATGCATATAGCCTGTTTGGCACAAACCACCAGGCTGGATAGCCTGAAAAACAAGATCGGCACTATGCAAACGCCGCAATTGAAACTGCAGGCTTTGTTTAAATTTTGCGATGAATGGGAATCGATGACGCCAGATACCTTATCCAAATTTACTAAAATAGCCGATAAAATTGCCATTGAAACCAAAAATAACAATGCCCGGTTGCAGTGCGATTATTATACCGTTGTTTGTTTATTTCAAAAAAATAAGTTAGACTCAGCATCTGCTGCCATCGATAACGTGATCAGGCGACTTACAGCCAGCTCTCCTTATGATAGCCGTTACCCGGTATATTATGGATTAAGAGTAAACATACTGATGCGAGGGCTGCATTATGATGAGGTGCTTAAACAAAATTTCAGGCTTATTCCAATTGCCGAAAAATATAAAGATACTGTTGGGCTTATTAGATTTAATTCGGGTATTGGGAATGCTTACGCACGGCTAAAAAAATTAAAAGATGCCTTGAAATGGCACTACACCGCGCTTAAGTTGATGCCTACCGAAAAACTTAAAGCCAAATGCAGTTTTGTTTTTACAAACCTTGCTATAGTTTATTACCACATTGCTACATTGAATGATACCAAGGCTAATGAAGACTCGATAGAAACGTATTTGCAAAAATCCATTTATTACGCCCGTAAAAACAATAACCTTACTAACCTTGCCAACGGCTTAACCATGTACGGCCAAACGCTGGCCGAATATGGTAAGATGAACCCCGCTAAAGCGGCCCTTGATGAAGCTGTTGAAGTGAGAAAAAAGATAGGTGATGTGCACTATCTTATTGCCGACCTTACCACGCTGGCCACGTTTTATAAAAATAATAATAACAGTGCCAAAGCTATTGAGTTAAACCAGCAGGCGCTGCAACTTGTAAACCAAAACGGGGGGGACATTTTATCAAAAGCATCGGTTTATGATGCCATGAGCGAAGCCTTTTTAGCGGCCCATGATTATAAGCGGCTAAGCGAGGTTCAAAGCGAAAAATTGAAACTACGCGATTCGATCTACAAGGAAAATACCGCCGAAGCAGTAGTTGAGCTGCAAACCAAATATGATGTACAGAAAAACGAAAATACCATCATCCGCCAAAAATATGATCTGAACAGGAAGCAATATCTTATTTATGGAATAACCGGTTTGTTGGTATTATTATCTGCTTTGGGTGTGGTAATACTAAGACAACGGAAACAAAAACAAAAGCAAAAGATTAAGGAAATTTTGGCCGAAAATGAACGGGAACTGCAACAAGCAATATCCGATGCTAAAGAGGATGAGCGTAAACGTATTATTGCCGACCTGCACGACGACGTAGGTGGCGGCTTAAGCACCATAAGGATGGTAAGCGACCTCATAGCCGAACAAAACGAACAGGCTGAGCAACTAAATCAATACGCTCAGAAAATATCAGGAATAACCAAAGAGGTAACACAACGAATGAACGTTATTGTGTGGGCATTGAATGCAGAAAACGATACACTGCAAAGCCTTATCGAATACATCCGGGCATACGGGTTTACATTTTTTGAAAACAGCCCAATTAAATTCAATAGTAATTTACCTGCCGAGGCTGTTCACGTGCAACTAAGCGGGCTGCAGCGTAAAAATGTTTTTTTATGTGTAAAGGAAGCGCTTAACAATATTTATAAGCATTCGGGTGCCAAAAATGCCTGGATTGAAATCAGCATGGTAGATAGCACCCTAACTGTGACGGTTAAGGATGACGGCGGCGGTTTATCAAAAGGTAATTCGTTTGGAAATGGTTTGAAAAATATCAGCAAGCGGATGGTGGAAATAAATGGCGAAGCTACCTTCGAAAACAATGAAGGTACAACTGTGTACTTACGGGTTACTATTACTGGCAATCGCACTGAGTAAAATTGTGCTGTAGATAAAACTGTAAAAGCTTTGGGGGTAAAGATACCAGATCGCGTGTAACCCTGCCGTAATTCTGTGTCTTTCATGTATCTTTGCGCCAAATTCAATATTCCATACAGTGATCAATGTTAATAATATTTCCGTTTCATTTGGCGGAACCACCTTATTCAGCGACGTAACCTTCTCTATAAACGAGAACGATAAAATAGCCCTGATGGGTAAAAACGGTGCGGGCAAATCAACCATCCTTAAAATTATTGCAGGCGCGGCTAAACCAACTACCGGTAACGTAACAGGTCCTAAGGATGCGGTAATAGCTTATTTGCCACAGCATTTGCTTACCCAGGATAACGTTACCGTTTTTGAGGAAACGATGAAAGCGTTTGATGAGGCCAACCAAATGCAAAAGGAGCTTGATGAAGTGAACGAGCAGCTTACTATCCGCACTGATTACGATAGCGATGATTACATGAAGCTGATTGAGCGCGTGTCTGAACTGAGTGAAAAAGTTTATTCGCAAGAGGAAGTGAATTATGATGCCGAGGTTGAAAAGGTGTTAAAAGGTCTGGGTTTTGAGCGTAAAGATTTCACCCGCCAAACCTCCGAGTTTTCGGGCGGCTGGCGCATGCGGATCGAACTGGCCAAGATCTTGTTAAAGAAACCCGACTTGATATTACTGGATGAGCCTACCAACCACATGGATATTGAAAGTATCCAATGGCTGGAAGATTTCCTGGTAAACTCGGCAAAGGCAGTAATGGTGATCTCGCACGATCGTACTTTTGTTGATAACATCACCAACCGAACCATTGAGGTTACCATGGGCCGGATTTATGATTATAAGGCCAAATATACCCATTACCTGCAATTGCGTGCCGACCGCAGGGTACACCAATTGAAAGCTTACGAAGAGCAGCAACGCTTTATTGCCGATAACCAGGAATTTATTGACAGGTTTAGGGGTACCTACTCTAAAACTTTGCAGGTACAATCGCGTGTAAAAATGCTCGAAAAGTTGGAGGTTATTGAGATAGATGAGGTAGATACTTCGGCCTTGCGATTAAAATTCCCACCGTCGCCACGTTCGGGCCAGTATCCGGTAATGGTTGAAGACCTGACCAAAAAATATGGTGACCATGTTGTGTTTCAGAATGCCGCCATGGTAATTGAGCGGGGCGAAAAAATAGCCTTTGTTGGTAAAAACGGCGAAGGTAAATCAACCATGATCAAAGCCATTATGGGGGAGATAGATTTTGAAGGAAGCTTAAAAGTAGGCCACAATGCCAAGATCGGTTACTTTGCCCAAAACCAGGCAGCATTACTGGATGAGAACTTAACGGTATTTGAAACTATCGATCAGATCCCGTTAAGTGATGGTTCGGTAAAGATCAAAGACCTGTTAGGCGCATTTATGTTTAGCGGCGATGATACCACCAAGAAAGTAAAAGTACTTTCGGGTGGTGAAAAAACACGTTTGGCCATGATCAAGCTGTTGCTGGAGCCGGTAAACGTACTGATACTGGATGAGCCAACCAACCACCTGGATATGAAAACCAAGGATATCATTAAAGATGCCCTTCGTGATTTTGACGGTACGCTCATCCTTGTATCGCACGATAGGGACTTCCTGGATGGCCTGGTGAAAAAAGTATTTGAGTTTGGTAATAAGCGTGTACGCGAGCACTTTGAAGATATTAAAGGGTTTTTGGCGTATAAAAAGATGGATAGCTTGAAGGAGATTGAGCAGAGTTAAGGGAGACGATACTCGTAAAATAAAAAGCCGGATAGATTAATCATCTCCCCGGCTTTTTATTTTAATGCGTTATAATAACAGATACTTAATGCTATCGCGATTTATTGGTGAGATATTTACGATATCATTGCGCTTTCAAAACCAAGTATATTTATTCATAAACTATATAAAATGCCAGGTAAACTAATTCGCCTTACACTAATGCTGTGTCTTTTTACAACGGTAGCCTCAGCGCAAAAAAAAGCGCCGGCAGTGCCGGATCAACTTTACAAAGATGTGGCCAGGGCCGACAGCTTGTTATTTAGTGCCTTCAATAACTGCGATAGCGTAACCTATAGGAAATTTCTTAAAGATGACTTTGAGTTTTATCATGATCTTGGTGGTTTGAACGTTGGTGTTGATTACGAAATGCGCGCTTTTAGGGAGATGTGCCAGAGAGGAAACCATATCCGCAGGGAGTTGATCAAGAGTACTTTAGAGGTTTACCCGATAAAAGATTATGGTGCTGTTGAGATCGGTGTTCATACTTTTTATCATACCAATAAAGGGCAGACACAGGAGAAGGTGAGTGGTACCTATAAGTTTGTGCAGGTATGGCAGTTTAAGGATGGGCTTTGGAAACTGGCACGTGTGATCAGTTATGGGCACAATGAAATGCACAATGATTAAGAAACGGATAAAATAATTTTTGAGGCGAGCAGAAGTTAGAAAAAAGGTTATATACGGTTTGTTTTTAATAAATAACCTGTAACGTTTTCAATAGAAAATCGTCTACCTGTAGCGTTTAATCGATTTCGCCGCTAATTTTTTTGACCTAACACCTTATAATGACACTATTCCTTCCGAAAATATATTTATGAGAACAATCAGGACTTTTATATTCGCTCTTACAGGTTTAATGAGCGTAACAGCCGCGTATGCGCAAACTAAATGCAATTGCGCTGCCAATTTTAAATGGGTTAAAGAGACCTTCGAAAAAAACGATGCCGGCTTTGCCTATGCCATACAGCAAAAAGGACAGGCGGCCTATGACAAGCAGGTAGCAACTCTTCAAAAGAAAATAACTCAATCGACCAGTCAATCAGCATGTGTCGATATTTTAACCGAGTATTTAAGTTTTTTCAGGAAAGCGCATTATTCCATGTCAGCCAATAATCCCGAAGTTACAGGCGCTGACCATACCGGAGCCTGGCCTGAGATAAAGCTAACAGAAGAAGAGGTGCGGAAAAGCGCAGAGCAAGGAAACCCTTCGGACTATACCGGTATCTGGGGGACTGGAGCTTACCGGATCGCTATCGTAAAAAACGCAGAAGGTTATAAAGGTGTTATTTTAAGCGCAGGAACCGGAAAATGGAAACCGGGCCAGGTAAAGCTGGAGATCTCAGCCAACGGTTCGGGCAAGTTTTATATGGGAAATTATTCCACCGTCAAATTTGACCAGCCCCTATTGATCGGCAAGAATACCGTTAAACTGGGATATGTTTACCTGTCCAGGATCTATCCCGTAATACCGGAGAGTGAATCAGTTGCACTGTATGCACGGGAGATTTCCACGGACACACCTTTTTTGCAGGAACTTTCAAAAGAGACAGTTCTTCTGCGTGTCCCTTCCTTCGACGAAGGTCAGCGCCCTTTGATCGATAGCCTGATCGCATCTAACTATACTTTACTGACCACCAAAAAGAACCTGATCATTGATATTCGCAATAACGGGGGCGGCTCGGATATCAGCTATAGCAAGATCACCCCTCTGCTTTATACCAACCCCATCCGTAGTACTAATGTTGAGCTGTTTTCCACACCACTTAATAACCAGCGCATGGCAGATTATTTAAAATTAGACCTCTCCGAAAGAAGCCGGAACCAGGTTAACGCGGCCTTGGAGCAGCTTAATAGCCATTTGGGGCAGTTTGTTAATCTTAACGGCACTGTTGTTTCTATTCAAAAAATGGATGCCGTACTTCCTAACCCTAAAAACGTAGCGGTGATCATCAATGAAGCAAACGGCAGCACTGCAGAAGAATTTCTGCTGATGGCCAAACAAAGCAAAAAGGTTAAACTTTTCGGCAAAACTACCATGGGCGTGCTTGATATTTCCAATATGTATTTTGTGGATTCACCGGATAAGCAATTTCATCTTGGTTATTGCCTTTCCAAAAGCTTAAGGATACCGGATATGAAGATTGATAACATAGGTATCCAACCGGATTTTTATATCGATCGTAGTATCCCGGATGCAGAGTGGTTAAACTTTGTCAAAGCTAATTTGGAACAATAAATATGTTGTAATACATATGGTTAATCTGTTAATTGTAGCGCCCTTTTGCGATTTAAAAAGACGCCACGAATGACATACCTTTGCGTTTTTATGCGATTTTTGGTAGGTCGGAAAATAGAAAAATCCCTTTAATTCACAATTAAAGGGATTTTTGATATTTTGTTAATGATAAAAGCGGAGAGGGAGGGATTCGAACCCTCGATACCCTTTTGGAGTATACACACTTTCCAGGCGTGCTCTTTCGACCACTCAGACACCTCTCCGTTTAAATGTGGATTGCAAAGGTAAAATAATTGCCCTTACTAACAATAAAAAAGCGAAGCCTCGTTTTGGGGCCCCGCTCTCACAAAAACTTAACTCTACTTATAAAAAATTGCACTCACATTAGTATGACGGATATTAGGGGCTTAGGTTTAATTTAGGTAAAAAATAGTTGGCTTTAATGCAGATAGATATTTTTAGCTTATGTTTGCCCCGTATCGCCAAATGGCGGTTAGTTAACGTAAAATCCTGTTTTGCTTGTAATGCTGAGCATCAACGATATTAAGAAACCTATTGCGGCCGATATAGATGTATTTGAGGAGAAGTTTAAGGCCTCAATGAAAAGTTCTGTTCCGTTGCTTGACCGCATTACCCATTACATAGTTAAGCGTAAAGGCAAACAGATCCGCCCTATGTTCGTGTTTTTTTCGGCCAGCATTTGTGGCGGGATTAACGAATCTACACATCGTGGTGCCGCACTGGTAGAACTCTTGCATACAGCATCGTTAGTACATGATGATGTGGTTGATAACTCGTATCAACGTCGCGGTTTTTTCTCTATTAACGCCCTTTGGAAAAATAAAATAGCTGTTTTGGTAGGTGATTACCTGCTATCAAAAGGGTTGTTGCTTTCTATTGATAATAATGATTTTCAGCTGCTTCGGATAGTATCAGACGCCGTAAAGCAAATGAGCGAAGGTGAACTGATGCAGATGGAAAAGGCCCGGCGCATGGATATTGGCGAGCCTGTTTATTATGATGTGATCAGGCAAAAAACGGCTTCGCTTATAGCATCGTGCTGTGCCTGCGGCGCTGCATCGGCAGGGGCAAGTGATGAGGTCGTGGAGAAAATGCGGTTGTTTGGCGAGAAAATAGGTATCGCTTTCCAAATTAAGGATGATATGTTTGATTTTGGCACCGATGATGTTGGCAAACCTCTCGGCATCGATATCAAGGAGAAAAAAGTTACCCTGCCACTTATTTACGCGCTGGCCAACTGTTCATCATCTGATAAAAAAAGGGTTATCAACCTGGTGAAAAACCATAATGAAGACCCTAAAAAGATTGCCGAGATCATCCGTTTTGTAAAAGAAACCGGTGGCCTTCAATATGCCGAAACACAGATGAAGCGTTTTCAGGATGAAGCTTTCGAAATTTTAAATACTTTCCCGGATAGCGAATCGCACCGCGGTTTGGAGCAATTGGTGCGGTTTACCACCGAGCGCAATAAATAGCTTACCTCTACACTAACTTAGGAAGTAAAGCAGCTGATTGAATATTGGCGTTTGGTAATTAGAAAGCCCGATGCATTTATGTTCGGGTAAACTTTACTAACTTCGTAAATGCAGTCTTTACAATCCCTCTTTCCCAAAATAGGTTTCTTTTCTATTCTTGATGTATTGCTGGTAGCGTTGATCATTTACCAGTTATATAACCTTATCAGGGGCACTATAGCAGCAAATATATTTATCGGTTTCGCGGTGATCTTCGCCCTTAATTTTGTGGTAAAGGCACTGGACATGAAATTGCTTACCATTATATTGGGCAAGTTTGTTGACGTGGGGATCATTGCTATAATTGTTGTATTTCAGCAGGAGGTGAGGCGGTTTCTGCTGTTGGTTGGTAAAAACGCATCGTTGCAGCGCAACAAAGCCTGGTGGAAATATTTTTTCGGCCGTGCCGAAGTTGAGAAAAATAATTACGCCCGCATCAAGCCTATTATTGATGCCTGCAAAAGTTTAAAGCAAACCAAAACCGGGGCACTTATAGTGTTTGCCAAATATTACGATGAGCAATTTTATCAAAACAGTTGCGAAGTTGTAGAAGCTAAAATTTCGAAACGTTTGCTTGAAAGTATTTTTCAGAAAACAAGTCCCCTGCATGATGGGGCGGTAGTGATATCTGAAAATAAAATTAAATCGGCCAGTTGTATTTTGCCGCTTACCGAAAAAACTGACCTGCCGGCGCAGTTCGGTTTGCGTCACCGCGCAGGTATTGGCGTAACAGAAGCAAATGAGGCTACAGCCATTATCGTATCTGAAGAAACCGGCGAGATCTCGTACGCTAAGCAGGGCAGGGTTAAGATGAATATCAGCTTTGCCGAGCTGGAAAAAGTTTTGAATAAGGATTTTTAAGTACGATTTAACTAACAAGGGATTAAATGTAATGCTATTACAGATCTCCATCGATAAACTCATAGAAACCACCAGGGTTTTACTCTCGATAGCAGGTCGCTACTTGCTGTTTGCGGGTGCGTTCTATTTGTTTTTTTACGTTTGGAGAAAACGGGCTTACTGGCAGGCCAAGATCCAACAGCGCTATCCCGAAAATAAACATATCCTGAGGGAGATAGCATATTCATTCATTACCATATTGATATTTGGCGCCGTGATCATGCTGGTGATCTACTCGGGTAAACATGGCTGGACAAGGATCTACTCTAATATTAGCGAGTATGGCTACGCATATTACGTTTTTAGCATTGTGCTGATGATTTTTATGCACGATACCTATTTTTATTGGACACACCGCGCTATGCATTGGAAGCCGTTGTTTAAGCTGATGCATAAAGCACACCATTTATCAACAAATCCCACACCCTTTGCCGCTTATGCCTTTCATCCCCTGGAAGCAGTGGTAGAGATTGGCATTGTGCCGCTCATAGCTTTTACTATCCCGTATCACGGAACCGCACTAACTATTTTTTCGCTTTACTCGCTACTCCTTAATGTTACCGGGCATTTGGGGTATGAACTTTTTCCGAAAGGGTTTGCAAGCCATAAATTATTTAAGTGGCATAATACTTCAACCCACCACAATATGCATCACCGTTTGGTAAAATGTAATTATGGTTTGTATTTTAACATTTGGGACAGGCTTATGGGTACCAACCATCCCGATTACGAAAAAAGCTTTGAGCAGGTAATGGATAAAAGGATTGCAAATAGCAAGGTGTACAACAGGGAGTTACCCCGAGAGCTGTATTCAACCAACGATATATGATATTTTTGTGGCGTTATTGTTTTCGCGTATGGATTACAGCTGTGTTGGTTGGCCCGATTGTGTTATTGCTAATGCAATGTTTTTTAAATACTCAACTTAGTTTTTCAACCAACGTTTTTTGGGCGGCGTTACAACTTTCGTCGTACATTTTATATATGGCATTTTTTGGATCTTTGCTGTCTGCCCCCGGTCTGTTGATCTTTTATCTCACCTTGAAATTTTCCAGCAAACTAATCTCTAACCAAAGGTTATTGAAGTCGCTTGTATGCGGCGTTGGTGTTTTACTTACGTTTCTTCCTTTTCTGATTCTGTTTAGGTCAATCTCGTTTTTTAGCGAAAAAGGTTTTATAGGTTACCTTTCTTATCCTTTAGTTGTTGTAGCTGCAATATGGTACTACGATCTGGGTTTCAAAACTGCGGGCGCTACGGAGTAACAATGTTTTTCTTTATGCCCGAAGTATCCGGATTTTCATTGCCCAATTTTTTAACCAGCATATGATATCTCATCCCCGGCTCATCTGTTTTAACAATCGGCATCCTATCGTTTGAGTAAGTTTTAACGATTGGCATGGTGTAAACAGTTGTATTACTTATTATCTCCCTGGTATTTAAAGTAGCCCCGTTAAAATTATTTGATTGCCCTTTTTGCGGTAGTATCGGGATAAACCTTGATAAACTTGTATCGGCTGGTTTTAGTTTTAAAAACTGATCTAAAGGAGTAGATGGTGTTTTTTTGACGTTTTGCGCATTAAGCTGCGCGGTTGCCGCTACCAATATGATAAACAATAAGGCTTTTTTCATGGTTTTGATGCTTTATATACGAAGATAGCTAACCTGCAATAATATATAAATGTTAAATAATGTTATTTATTGTTAAAGGGTTTTTAATTGTTGAGGATTACCCCGGCTGTAAAACCACAGATTTTATTACTTTTGTTGAAAATTAGAAAACCGATGAGCGAACTCATTAAAAAACAAGTGAACGATGCAAAGGCCAACATGGAAAGGGCCATTGAGCATGCGGACAACGAATTAAATAAAATACGTGCTGGCAAAGCAAGCCCATCTTTATTGGATGATGTTAAGGTTGATTACTACGGTACACCTACACCGCTTAGCCAGATTGGTAGTGTAAATACTCCTGATGCCCGTACTATTGTTGTTCAGCCATGGGAAAAATCATTACTGGGCGCAATTGAAAAAGCTATCAAAGAAGCTAATTTAGGCCTTAACCCACAAAATGACGGTATCATTATCCGCATCAATGTACCGCCACTTACCGAAGAGCGTCGTCGCGACTTGGTTAAAAAAGCCAAAGGCGAGGCCGAAAACGGTAAAATTGCTATTCGTAACATCCGTAAAGATGCTAACGAAAAGATCAAAAAATTAAAACCGGAAGGGGTTTCTGAAGATGAAATAAAAGTAGGCGAAGCTGAAGTACAAAAACTTACCGATGCTTACATCGCTAAAGTAGATGTACTTTCAGAAGCTAAAGAAAAAGATATCATGACGGTTTAATATTAACCTTGTGTCAAATTAAAAGGGAATGAGCTACTTAGCCATTCCCTTTTTTTATGTTTGCTGCCGAAACATGAATGTACTAATTTCTTACTTAAAAAAACACCGCTGGATAGTTGTATTCGCGCTATTCCTTGCGGCCATGAATATAGGTTTTTCGCTGTTGGACCCGTGGATAACCGGTCGTATTGTTGACCGGGTTATTGAAAAACGCAGCAGCCTTAATTACGACGCTTATCTTAACCAGGTATTGGTACTGGTTGGGGCGGCCATTGGCGTTGCCATGGTATCGCGTATAGCCAAAAACTTCCAGGATTATTTTACCAATATTATTACCCAAAAGGTAGGTGCCGAAATGTATGCCGATGGTTTGAAACACTCCCTTGAGCTGCCTTACCAGGTTTTTGAGGATCAGCGCAGCGGCGAAACCCTGGGAATACTGCAAAAGGTACGTTTGGATTGTGAAAAGTTTATCACCTCGTTTATCAGTATCCTTTTTGTATCGCTTATCGGGATGGTATTTGTTATTGTTTACTCGGTTAGCGTAAGCTATAAGGTTACCCTGGTGTATTTCGCTGCTATTCCTGTAATCACCTTTGTGAGCATGGCCATGAGCCGCAGGATAAAAAAGATCCAGAAAACCATTGTTGCCGAAACTACAGCGCTGGCCGGTTCAACTACCGAATCGTTAAGGAATATCGAACTGGTAAAAAGCCTTGGCCTGGCCCAGCAGGAAATTAAGCGCTTAAACAATACCACCTACAAGATCCTCGATCTGGAACTGAAAAAAGTGAAGTATGTGCGTAGCATGAGCTTTGTACAGGGCACTACAGTAAACTTTGTGCGCAGCGTAATGGTGGTGGTTTTATTGATGCTGATTTTTAAAGGCACTATCTCTCCTGGTCAATATTTCAGCTTTTTATTTTACTCGTTCTTTTTATTTAACCCGTTACAGGAACTTGGTAACGTGATATTATCATGGCGCGAGGCTGAGGTTTCGTTAGGTAACTTCAACAGGATTTTGAGTATCCCGATTGATAAAAAGCCAGAAAAGCCTGTATTGCTTGAAAAAGTTGATACTTTAACCTTTAGCGATGTAAGCTTTAAACACTTAACAGCTACACGTAACGCTTTAAATCATATCAACTTCGAAACAAAATCTGGTCAGACCATCGCTTTTGTTGGCCCTTCAGGTTCGGGTAAAACTACTCTGGTTAAATTGCTGGTAGGCTTGTATCAACCACTTGGCGGGGATGTTTTATATAACGGCACGTTAAGCAAGGAAATCGACCTTGATCAGCTGCGCGAGAAAATAGGTTTTGTAACCCAGGATACACAACTGTTTTCGGGTACCATCCGCGAAAACCTGCAATTTGTTCGTCCCGATGCTACTGACGAGGAATGTATGGATGTACTGCAACGCGCCGCCTGCCAAACCTTACTGGCCCGTGCCGATAAAGGTTTAAGCACCGTTATTGGTGAAGGTGGTGTGAAAGTATCGGGTGGTGAAAAGCAACGTTTATCTATAGCCCGCGCCTTACTGCGTCGCCCGGATATATTGGTGTTTGATGAGGCTACCTCAGCTTTGGATTCGATCACCGAAGAGGAGATCACCGAAACCATCCGTAATGTATCCGAAACAGAAAATCATATTACCATACTGATAGCTCACCGCTTATCAACCATTATGCATGCCGATAGCATTTACGTGCTTGAAAAAGGCCGTATTATTGAATCGGGCAAGCATGCCGATCTGATCGCTCAAAAAGGTTTGTATTACGCCATGTGGAGGCAGCAGATAGGAGAGAAGGATACAGCGGATGCGCTGGATTAATCATTAAAACCATAAAGGCGATGTGAAAACATCGCCTTTATGGTTTTAACTTCTCCATCACGTCATTGCGAGGTACGAAGCAATCCCCAAGAGGCAGAGAAACCAAGCAAGTTCGCCCTGCATAGTCGGGGATTGCTTCGTACCTCGCAATTGTAAAGGTTAGATAATTCGGTAACAGAATTAGGGATTATTTTTGTTGTTTAGGGTAGCCATATCAATGGGCTTTTTACCATTAATCCCCTGATGTGGCCTT